>JAJYNJ010000035.1 GCA_021786385.1 Chloroflexota bacterium | reverse complement strand
CGACGGCCACGTCGAACCTGTTCAGCGCGATCTCGTTCGCCACGCTGATCCTGTTCGCGACGCGTGAGCTGGGCCTCGACGCGGTGCGCATCGGCTTGGCGTTCGCGCTGGCCAATCTCGGGGCGATGGCGGGCGCGCTGCTCGCCGGGCGTCTGGCCGTCAGGATCGGCCTCGGGAACGCGCTGATGGCCGCGATCTTCATCGGATCGTTGGCGAACCTGCTGGTGCCCCTCGCCGAACCGGCGACGGCGCTGCCGCTCCTCTTCGGCGCGCTCTTCTTCGGGACCGCCGGCAGCACGATCTACAACGTCAACCAGGTCAGTCTGCGCCAGTCGATCACGCCGGATCGGCTACAGGGCCGCATGAACGCCTCGATGCGGTTCATCGTCTGGGGCGTCTTCCCGATCGGCTCGCTGGTGGGCGGTGCGTTGGGGACCGTATTCGGGGTGCGCGCGGGGATCGCGGTGGGGGCCGTGGGAGGTCTCGTCGCCGTGCTCTGGCTGGTCTTCTCGCCGGTACGAACCCTGCGCACACCGCCCCCAGCCTGGGAAGCGGTGCCGGAAACGCGCACCGCGTGAGCGGCGCGCGTGGGCCGGAGCGGTCTGCCGGCCGTGCGACCAGCCGGCCGTGCGATCTGCCGGCCGTGCGATCAGTCGGCCTGGGCAGCGCGCTCGAGCGCAGCGGCGAACGCGTCGAACGTCTCCGCGGAGAAGAGCACGAAGGTGGCGCGCGTCAACGCCCTGGCGATGCGGAGGTGCTCGGCCACCGTCCCCACGGCGATGCCAGCCGCTTCCGTGACCGGATAGCCGTAGATCCCGCAGCTGATCGCGGGGAACGCGATGCTGTGCGCGCCGAGCCGCTCGGCTAGATCGAGCGCGGCTCGATAAGCGGAGCGCAGGAGCTCGGCCTCACCTGAGCCACCGCCGCGCCACCGAGGGCCGACGGCATGGATCACCCAACGGGCCGGGAGGTGGCCCGCCCCGGTCACGACCGCTCGGCCGGTTGGGCAGTGCCGGTCGGGCCCGTAGCGGGACTCTAGCTCGGCCATGATCGCGGCGCCACCAGCGCGGTGGATCGCCCCATCCACGCCGCCGCCACCACCCAGGTGTTCGTTCGCGGCGTTCACGATGGCGTCGGCCGGGAACCGCGTGATGTCGCCGCGTGTCAGCACGATCGATCGGTGGCCAAGACGCCAGGTTGGTTCGGCACTCACGTCGTCCACGCTGCCGCGCCACGAGCCCGCTGTCAATCGGGGCACGCACTTCCAACCGGGGCATGCACCTCGGCTCGCTCGCGGGTCGACGATACCGCCGTCCATCCCGCCTCGCCGTCAGGCCAGCCGCTGCCCATCCGGCCTCGCTGCTCGTCCCGCCTCGCCGTCCGGCCAGCCGCTGCGCTCGTCCGGCCTCGCTGCTCGTCCCGCCTCGCCGCCCGGCCAGCCGCTGCGCTCGTCCGGCCTCGCTGCTCGTCCCGCCTCGCCGTCCGGCCAGCCGCTGCGCTCGTCCCGCCTCGCCCCTTTCCACGATCAGTGAACGACGGGCCGGCGAATGCTCGTCGAGGCCGCCCCTGACGAGCAGGTACCTCGCCCCTTTCCACGATCAGTAAACGACGGGCCGGGGAGGCGGCCCGTTCCCCTCCAGCCACGCCTCCTGCAACCACCGCCCCACCGAGGTCGGGGGCTGCGGGGCGGTGGAGCTCCGCCGCGTCGGGCCAGCGGCGAGCCAGCGCCGGGCCCGCGCGCCAGGGCTGGCCGACAGCCGCGGCGTTGTCACGGCGGCCGTCGGCGGCGGCATCACTGCAGGGCGCCCGGGCTGTTCACTGATCGTCGAATGGTGCCCCCTCCTGTGTACGGGGGGCCCGCCACGCTCGGGCGGCGCCGCCAAGGCGACTTGCGTACGGTTGCGTACGGCCGCCGCACTCCCTCTCGCGCCGGCGATCCCGCGCGACGCGGTCCCGCTCCTGCGGGGCCCGGAGAGGCGACTCCCGGCGAGCCCGCAGGCTCGTCCGGCGAGCGTGGCGCAACCACGCGTGTGCGGCGCAACCACGTGTGCGGCGCAACCACGTGTGTGCGGCGCAACCGCGTGCGCACCGGCGGCGCACGCAGGGCCGCGCGGCCCTGCTCGGCGTTGGCGGCCCTGCTCGGCGTTGGTGGGCCGTCACGGCGCGCTGAATGCCCGGATCGTGCGCCGCGTGCGCGTCGCGCGATCCGGTTCGGCACAGAGGCGCAGGCGCACATCGCGCGACCGACTAGACTTCAGGGACCCCCTGGGCCCCGCCGGCGGCCCCGCGGCGGACTGGCAGCGCGCCAGTCAGGGGGCCTGCGGCAGGATCGTCCGAGGGACGAGCGCGCCCTGTCCATCCGGGACGTGGAGTGCCACACGCCAGGGGCGGGGCCTGCGGCAGGATCGTCCGAGGGACGAGCGCGCCGGTCAGGGGGCCTGCAGCAGAACCGTCCGAGGGAGGAGCATGACCGCACAGCTAGCCCAGGGCGCAGGACCAGATGCTCACACCGCAGTGAGCTTCTGGCTGGAGGACGCTGGCGACGACCTGACCCCGCGCCCGCCCCTCGACGGATCGACTGATGTCGACGTGGCGATCCTGGGCGCTGGCTTCACCGGGCTCTGGACGGCCCTGGAGCTCCTGAAGCGCGAACCTACGCTGCGGATCGCGGTTCTCGAACGCGAGATCGCGGGCTTCGGAGCATCGGGGCGCAACGGCGCCTGGTGCTCGGGGGAACTCAACATCAGCGTGGACCTGCTCGCCGCCCGCCACGGCGTGGAGGCGGCCCGAGCCGTACGGCGGGCGATGTACGACACCGTCGATGAAGTAGGGCGCGCGGCAGCCGCCGAGGGGATCGATGCGGCCTACCGCAAGGGCGGCGCGTTGACCGTGGCGCGCGCGCCCGCCGAGATGCCAGCGCTGCGCGCCGCTGCGGCGGAGTACGAACGGCACGGATTCGCCGAGCACGGCCAGGTGCTCGATCGCGCCGCCCTCGACGAACGCCTGCGGGTGGCCGGCGCGGTCGGCGCGCTCTACACGCCCGATTGCGCCGCGGTCCACCCGGGTCGGCTCGTGCGCGGATTGGCGCGTGCGGTGGAGCGACGCGGCGGCACCCTCTTCGAGCAGACGCCCGTCACCGGGTACACACCCCCGGCGCGCGGAAGAGCCGGCCGGCCCGGGCGTGCGGTGGAGCGGCCGATCCTCCACACCGCGCGCGGCGACGTGCGGGCAACGACGCTCGTCCTCGCCGGGGAAGCGTACCTGACCGAACTGCGGCAGCTGCACCGCCAGCTGCTACCGATCTACTCGCTGATCGTCCTCACCGAGCCGCTCTCCGCCGCCCAGTGGGCCGCCGTCGGGTGGGATCGGCACGAGTGCGTCTCCTCGTTCCGGCTCACCATCGACTACCTGTCGCGCACCCAGGACGGCCGGATCCTCTTCGGCGGCCGCGGCGCGCCCTACCACTTCGGGTCCCGCATCGACCCACGCTTCGACCGGGACGAGGCGACGCACGCGATGCTCCGTCACATGCTCGTGCGCTGGTTCCCCACGCTGCGCGGGATCCGCTTCACGCACGCCTGGGGCGGCCCGCTGGGCATGCCGCGCGATTGGATGCCGACCTTCGCGTACGACCCCGCGACCGGGATCGCCTCGGCCCGTGGCTACACGGGCCACGGGGTGGCTACCTCGAACCTGGCGGGGCGGACGCTGGCGGACCTCATCACGGGCCGGCGGAGCGAGCTCACGGAGCTGCCGTTCGTGAACCACCACTCGCGTGACTGGGAACCCGAGCCGCTGCGCTGGCTCGGCGCCCGCTACGTGCAGCTGGCGATGATGCGCCTGGACCGCCTCGCCGAACGGCGCGGCAGGGCCCCCACCGGCCGCAGCCTGGCCGAGCGGCTGGCCCGCCACTAACGGTACTGCCCATCATGCGGCCGCGCTTCGCCGGGGCCCAGCCCGATCCGCCGCGCGGCGCCGCCATGCCCTCCGCGCCGTCGGACGCGCCCGTTCGCCGGATGCTCGCCTTGCCCGGCATCCGCGTCAGCGGCCTGCGCTGGTCGCCGCCCGACGACGCGGCCTCGTCCGAGCGCCGCCTCGTGATCCTGCACGGCGTAATGGGCAACGCCCTCGCCTGGGACGGCGTCGGACGGAGGCTGGCGCGCGACGGCTGGACGGTCGACGCGCTCGATCTGCCCGGGCACGGCCAGACACGGTGGACGGACGCGCGCGGCGCCCTGCTGCCGGACCAGGAGGCGGTCGGCGTCGAGCCCTACGAGCTGCGGCGCGTCGGCGAAGTGGTGGCGCGGGCGATGCGCGCGCTGCCTCCGGCGGAGCGGCGCCGCGACGCCCGCGCGAACGATCCGCCGATAGACGACACGGCAGCCCGGCTGCCGGTCGTGCTGGGGCACTCCTGGGGCGCCGGCGTGGCGCTCGCGGCGATCGACGCCGGGGCGCCGGCCGCGCACCTCGTCCTGCTCGATCCCCCGTTCCTGACGCCCGAGCAGGGCGCCGAGATGGCCACGTCGTTCGGCGCCGAACTGCGGCCCGGGTTGGACCTCGAGCAGGCCCGCGCGCTCGTGCGCGAGTCGGGCGCGGACGACGCTACGGTCGAGGCCGCGGCCCACGCGATGGTGGAGACGTCCCCGCTGGCAGCCCAGGCCGTCGCCCGCAGCGGCCCCTGGGACCCTCTCGCCCTGATGGCAGCCTGGCGGGCGGCCCACGCGGACCTCCCTGTCGACGTGATCGCCGGCGACCCCGCGGCGGGCGGCCTGATCCCGCCGCCGGTGCTCGGACTTCTGCGCGCCACGCTCGGCCCATCGCGCGTGCACGAACTGCCAGGCCTCGGGCACAGCCCGTACCGCGAGGACCGAGAGCGGTTCCTGCAGGTCCTGCGCGGGATCCTGGGCTAGGCAGCCGGCCCGCCGCCCGAGCGACGCCTCCGGATCGTGAGCGCGCGATCGTACGCCTCGACGTAGCGGGGCGCCGACGCACTCCACGAGAAGTCGCACGCCATCGCGCGCCGCACCAACGCGCCCCAGCGGGCGGTGTCGCGGTAGGCCGCGATCGCACGGCGCGCGGCGGCCACCAGCGCGGCGGGCTCGGCGGGTCCAAAGACGAACCCGTTCCCCCGCGCGGGGTCCGCGTCGGCGTCCACGACGGTGTCGGCCAGGCCGCCGGTGTGCCGCACCAGGGGGATCGTGCCGTAGCGCAGCGCGATCATCTGGCTCTGGCCGCATGGCTCGAACCGCGACGGCATCAACAGCAGGTCGCTCCCCGCGTAGATCCGGCGCGCTTCGTCGCGGTCGAAGCGCTCGAGGATCGCAAGCCGCCGCGGCCAGCGGGCGCCGATCTCCCGCAGTCCGCGCACGAGGCGGTCGTCCCCCGTCCCGATGATCACCAGCCGCGCGCCGTCTGCGAGCATCGCCTCGGCGGCCCCGGTGAGCAGATCGAATCCCTTCTGCGGATCGAGCCGCCCCACCATGCCGAAGAGCGGCATGCCGCCGTCCTCCGCCCGCAGGTCGAGCCCCAGCCGCCCGGCGAGATCGGAGCGGCAGACCGCCTTGCCCGTCGGATCGTCGATCGAGTACCGCTGCGGCAGCGCGTCGTCGGTGGCGGGATCCCAGAGCCGTGGATCGATCCCGTTGAGGATCCCCAGGTAGGTATCGCCCCGCGCGCGGAGGATGTCGTCGAGCCCCGCGCCGTACTCCGGCGTGCGCGATTCTCTGGCGTACGTGGGGCTCACCGTGTTGACGATGTCCGCCCGGGCCACCGCCTCGCGCAGCAGGTCGACGCCGTCCGGAGCGCCCACCGTCGCAGGCAGCCCCAGCGAGCCGACACGCTCGCGGGGCACCCACCCGTGGTAGGCGAGATTGTGGCACGTCACGAGCGTCGCCATGCCCGCCAGCACGGGATCCGTGCCGTAGCACAGGTCGCGCAGCAGCACCGCCGGACCAGCCTGCCAGTCGTGCCCGTGCAGCAGCGCCACTCCCCCGCCCTCGGCGCGAATCGCCTCGAGCGCGGCCCGTCCCAGGACCGCGAACCGGGCGCCGTTGTCAGGGTAGTCGGTCCCGCCCTCGCCATAGAACCCGGCCCTGTCGAAGCTGCGCGGATGGTCGACCAGGCGCAAGCGGTAGCCACGCGCTCGTGCACTGAGGAGGTCGACCGACTCGGCGGCAGGCAGCACCACCCGCATCCGCTGCGCCGGTCCCGGAGGATCCACGCCGCGGTAGCGCGGAAGGTACACGTCGACCTCGTGCCCCAACTCACCCAGCGCTCTGGCGAGGGCGTCGACCACGTCCGCCAGACCACCCGTCTTGGCGAACGGCTCGCACTCCGAGCTGACCATCGCGATCTTCATGACGTGCGATGGTACGCCGCGCGCACGGCAGCACGCCGCTCGCTCGCTGGGACCCGACGGCCGAATCGCCCCGAGTAAATCGGTTTACTGCGCCCCGTTCGTGTACGATCCCTTCACCCATGCAGCAAGCCCCCGTCATCCCCACGCTCCCCCCGCCCGCCATTCGACTGCCGCCGAGGTTGGAGGGGCTGCGCGCCCTCGCGTACAACCTGTACTCGACCTGGCACCCCGAAGTCCGCCAGCTGTTCGCGCGCATCGACCCCGTCGCCTGGTCGCGCTACCGCAACCCGATCGCGATCCTGATGAGCCACCAGGCCTGGTCCGATCTGCTCGAGAACCCCGCGTTCATGGCGGACTACGAGGAAGTCCTCCGGGACTTCGAGCGGTACATGGCCAACGGCGCGGGCCACTGGTTCACGCGGCACCACGGCCGTGCGCTCGACGGACCGATCGCGTACTTCTGTGCCGAGTACGGCCTCACCGAGACGCTGGGGATCTATTCGGGCGGGCTCGGCGTCCTCGCCGGGGACCACGCCAAGACGGCGTCGGACATGGCCCTGCCCTTCGTCGCCGTGGGCCTCTTCTACCGGCGCGGCTACTTCCGACAGACGATCGACGCCGACGGGCACCAAGAGCATGCGTACCCCGACTACGACCCGCTGCGGCTGCCGCTCCTGCGGGTCGCGTCGCTCGAGGGCGACGCGCTGCAGGTGCCGGTCGAACTGCCGGGCCGCACGGTCTGGTGCGCGGTCTGGCTCGCGCAGGTCGGCCGTGTCCCGCTCCTCCTGCTCGACACCGACATCGGCGACAACGCGCCCGAGGACCGGCCGATCACGAGCATCCTCTATGTGCGCGGCCGCGAGATGCGCTTCTGCCAGGAGATGGTCCTGGGCGTGGGCGGGGTCCGCGCGCTGCGCGCGCTCGGCATCCGGCCGGTCGTCTGGCACCTCAACGAGGGGCACTCCGCGATGATGCTCGTGGAACGGACACGGGAGCTCGTCGCGCAGGGGGTGTCGTTCGAGGAGGCGCTGGGCAGGGTCCGGCGCGACTCCGTCTTCACGATCCACACGCCGGTCTCCGCGGGAAACGAGCGGTTCGACGCGAACCTGATCCGCCGCATCGCCGCGCCGCTGGCCGGCCCCGACGGTGTGGACCTGGAGCGGGTCCTCGAGCTGGGACGCGGCGTGGACGGCAACCCGGGCGAGTTCGACATGACGGCGTTCAGCCTGCGCCTCACGAACGGGGCGAACGCGGTCAGCCAGCTCCACGCCCGGACCGCCAACGCCACCTGGGGCCCGATCCTCGAGCGCCCGATCCTCGGCATCACCAACGGCATCCACGTGCCGAGTTGGGTGGGGCGGCCGATCCGTAACCTCTACGCCGAACACGGCGGCGACCTCGACGCCCTCGACGCCGAGGTGCGGGCACGGCGCTTCTGGGATCAGATCGACCAGATCACCGACCGGCAGCTCTGGACCGCCCATGCGCGCCAGAAGCTGGAGCTCGCACACTTCGCCCGCAGCCGCCTCCTCGCCCAGCTCGCCCGCCACGGCGAGCCGCCCGAGGAGCTCGAGGCGATCAGCCACCTGCTCGACCCGGCCGCGCTCACGATCGGCTTCGCCCGCCGCTTCGCGACCTACAAGCGCGCCTCGCTGCTCTTCACCGACGAGGAGCGCCTGGCGCGGCTCCTCTGGAACCCCGAGCGACCGGTGCAGGTCGTCTTCGCAGGCAAGGCGCATCCCGCCGACCGTCCGGGCCAGCGCGTCATCCAGGAGATCTGGGAGCGCAGCCGCTCCCCGCGCCTCAAGGGTCGCGTCTTCATCATCGAGGACTACGACATGCGGGTCGCGCGCTTCCTGATCCAGGGGGTCGACGTGTGGCTCAACAACCCACGACGGCCGCTGGAGGCGTCGGGGACGAGCGGCATGAAGGCCGCGGTGAACGGCGTCGTGAACGTGTCGGTGCTCGACGGCTGGTGGGACGAGGGCTGGACGGGGACGAATGGCTGGGCGATCGGGGGGCGCGAGACCAACCCCGACGAGGGCGCCCAGGACTGGGCGGACGCCCAGGAGCTCTACCGCATCCTGGAGCAGGAGGTCGTGCCGCGTTACTACGAGCGGGGTCGCGACGGGATCCCGTCCGCTTGGCTCGAGGTCGTGCGCGAGTCCATCCGCACCACGGTGTGGCGCTTCTCGACCACGCGGATGCTCCAGGAATACATCGTGCAGCTCTACCTTCCGGCGGCGCGCGAAGCCGGCCCGCGAACCTCGCGCGGCGGACGCCGCGCTGCGGGTGCCGAGGGCTCCGGCACGAGGCGGCAGCGAGACACGACAGGTGGCGCCGCTGGCACGGCGCGCTCCGCGGTGGGCGCACCGGTGGGCACCGGCAGCGCCGTTGGTTCGCCGGGCGTCCCCAGCCACGACTGAACAGCGCGTCGAGCCCCGATCGACGCATCGGACGAGGAGACGGAGGGAGGCCGGTGGCCGGCCGCATCGCACTGGCGCTCGCGATCCACAACCACCAGCCGGTCGGCAACTTCGGCTGGATCTTTGAGGACGTCTTCGAGAAGGCATACCAGCCGCTGCTGCAGGCCCTCGAGCGGCACCCCGGCGTGCGGCTGTCGCTGCACTACACGGGACCCCTGATCGAATGGCTGCAGGCGACCCATCCGGACTTCCTCGGGCGCCTGGGTGAGTTGGTGGCACGCGATCAGGTCGAGGTGCTCGGCGGCGGCTACTACGAGCCGGTGCTCGTCTCGCTGCCGGCCCGCGACCGGCACGGCCAGCTGGTGCGCATGGCGGACGAGGTCGAGCGACTGTTCGGACGGCGCCCCCGTGGCGCATGGCTGGCGGAACGCGTCTGGGAACCGCAGCTCCCCTCGGTCCTGGCCGACGCCGGCTACGACTGGACGATCCTCGACGACAACCACTTCCGCGCGGCGGCGATCGCCGAGGATGCGATGTGGGGCGCGTACGTGACCGAGGACCAGGGGCGTCTGTTGCGCGTCTTCGGCACGGAGCAGGGGTTGCGCTACCGGATCCCGTTCGGGGCACCGGAGGACGTCATCGCCTATCTGCGCGACCATGCCACGGAGGACGGGCGGCGGCTCGGGATGATGGGCGACGACGGCGAAAAGTTCGGCGCGTGGCCGGGGACCTACGAGCACTGCTGGGGCACGAACCGCTGGATCGACCGCTTCTTCGGGCTGCTCGAGGAGAACGCCGAGTGGCTGACGACCGTGACGCCCTCGGCCTGGCTCGCGCAGGAGCCGCCGGTGGGGCGCGTCTACGTGCCGACGGCGTCGTACATCGAGATGGGCGAGTGGGCCCTGCCCCCGGGCGACGCGAACCTGTTCACAGCGCTGGTGAAACGAGCGTTCGAGCATGACCTGCCGGAGAAACGGTTCCTGCACGGCGGGTTCTGGCGGAACTTCCTGGCGCGCTACCGGGAAATCAACGACCTGCACAAGCAGATGCTGCGGGCCTCGGCGAAGGTCGCGGCGATGCCGGATGGCGAGGAGAAGGATGCCGCGCTCGACCATCTGTACCGCGGCCAGTCGAACGACTGCTACTGGCACGGCCTCTTCGGCGGGATCTACATCGTGCACATGCGTCTGGCCACGCACGCGCACCTGATCGCGGCCGAGGAGATCGCCGACGGGGCCCGGGTCCGCGACGAGCAGCCCGGCCAGCTCGCGGGAGGCGCGCCGTGGGCCGTCGGCGGGACCCCGCTCGAGGTGGGGATGGCGGGAGCCGCCGGGTTTGGCTGGCTGCTCGGCCCGAACGGGCACCCCGACGCAGGCGAGACCTTCTGGACACCGGCCGAAGGAGCTGCCCTGCTCGACGTCGACCTCGACGGGATCCCTGAGGCGTATCTCGCCGCGGCGGGCCAGGTGGTCGTGGTCGACCTGGCGGAAGGGGCGGCGATCAGCAGCTGGGATCTGCGCGCGACCCGCCTGGCCTTGGCGTCCGTGCTACGGCGGCGGCCCGAGGCATACCACGAGACGCTGCTCGCCCACGAGCGGGCGGCAGGGGCGCAACAGGAGTGGGAGACGCAGCTGGCGACGCACGCGCCGGAAGGGACCGCGGCCCCGGCACCACAGACGATCCACGAGATCGTGGCGGCCAAGGAGCCCGGCCTGGGCCGGCTCCTCGTTTACGACCGCCACGAGCGCCGCTCGGCCCTCGTGCACGTCGTGCCGCCGGGGACCCCCATAGAGGCGTTCCGCCGGCAGGACTTCGAGGAGCTGGCCGACCTGGCGGACGCTCCGTACCGTGTCGCGCGACTGACCGACACGGAGCTGGTGGCGGAGCGCGACGGGCGGCTGGCGGGCCAGCCGGTGCTGCTGCGCAAGAGACTGCGCCTGGCGGGTGGCCGCCGCGACCCGTCGCTCGTGCTGGAAGTGGTGCTGGAGCACCGCGGTGACGCGCCGCTGCAGGGCGACCTGGTGGTCGAATGGAACGTGAACCTTGCGGGCGGGGGCGGGAATCCGGCGGCCTGGTACGACGTGCGGTCGGCGCCGCGGGCTGGGGCGGGTGCCGCGGGAGCCGGGGGCGCATCGGGCGCATCGGGCGCCGCGGGCGCATCGGCCACCCGCTACCCCCACGACTCGAGCGCCCATCCCGGCGTCCTTGCCGCGTGTTCGTTCGGGAACGACGTCGAGGGCGCCGCGATCCATGCGTCGACCAACCCGCCCGCCGACGTGGCGTGGTATCCGGTCGAGACCGTCTCGAACTCCGAAGCCGGCTTCGAACGCCAGTACCAGGGCAGCTGCCTGCTGCTGCGTTGGCCGCTGGCGCTCGCCCCCGCGGAACGTGCGGCGGTCGCTGTCCGCTTCGACGTCAGCAGCACACGCGACCGGCGGGCCGAGGAGCTCGCGGCAGGGCGGTGATCCCCCCACTGCATCGCCACCGCCCCACCGCGCGGTGCCTTCCGGTCGCGGGACCGCCGCGAGCTCGTGCCCCGCGCCCAGAGTCGCCGCGCCCTGCGTCGGCCCCGCGGTGCGTGCGACACTCCGTAGGATGACGCGCCCCCGGTTGGCCATCCACGGTCACTTCTATCAACCCGACCGGCGGGATCCGTTCTCCGGTGCGGTGCCGCCCGATCCGAGCGCCGCACCCGCCCATGACTGGACGGAACGCGTCGCCGACGAGTGCTACGTGCCGAACGCGCTGCGCGGCAACTTCCGCCGGATCGGATGGGACGTCGGCCCGACGCTCGCCGTCTGGCTGCGCGAGCACCGTCCCGACGTGCACGACGCGATCGCGGCGCAAGACGACGGGTCGAACGCGATCGCCCAGCCGTGGCACCACACGATCCTCCCGCTCGCGTCGATGCGCGACCGACGCACCGAGATCCGTTGGGGCATCCGCGACTTCGAGCTGCGGTATGGCCGGCGGCCGGCCGGCATCTGGCTCCCCGAGACGGCGGTCGATCTGCCGACGCTCCGCCTCTGCGTCGCGGAGGGTATCCGCTACACGATCCTGGCGCCCTGGCAGGCGGGCACCGACGGTGACCTGGACACGCGCCGCCCGTACCGCGTGGACGTCGGCGGCGGGCGCTCGCTGGTCGTCGCGTTCTACGACCGGGACCTCTCGACCGCGGTCAGCTTCGACCCGGCGGCAACCGAGAACGCCGACGAGTTCGTCCGCGCGCGCGTCCTGCCCCGCCTCGCCCACACGTTGCCGTCGGGCGAGGCGCCACTCGCGCTGATCGCCACCGACGGCGAACTGTATGGCCACCATCAACGCTTCCGCGAGCTGTTCCTGGCCCGCCTCACGAGCTGGTACGGGATGGGCGCCGGCGACCCGCATCTCGACGTGGCACCGCTCGGCGACCTCCTCGCGGAAGAGCCGCGGCCGACGCTCCCGATCATGACGATTCGCGAGCGGACCAGCTGGTCCTGCCACCACGGCGTGCTGCGCTGGAGCGGCGAGTGTGCCGACGCGGCTGACGGGCGCTGGAAGCAGCCGCTGCGGGTGGCGCTCGAACGGCTGGCGGCGGCGCTCGACACCCTGACCGAGGCGCTCTTCCGGCCCCTCGGAGTCGACCCGTGGAGCGCACGCGACGGCTACGTCGACGTGGCAGCGGGGTACGCGGCGGCCGACGCGTACGTGGCGCGGGTCCTCACCGAGGCGACGTCCGTGGCCACGGGGACGACTAGGCGGGGAGACCGCGCACGGCACTCCCGGGAGGCACTGCTGCGGGAGCTCCTCGCCGCACAGTCGTCGCGGCTCGCGATGTTCGCGTCGGACGCCTGGTTCTGGGACGACCCGGGGCGCCAGGAGACGCTCCAGGCGCTCCGCTTCGCCGCGCATGCCGCGCGCATCGGCGATCGACTCACGGGCGCCGGGCTGGAGCGCACGCTGGTCGACGACCTGAGCGTGCTGCGCGCCCCATCGAGCGGCCTGGACGGCGCAGCGCTCTACCGACTCGCGCTCGAGCAAGTGGGACAGCCCGCTCCGCTGTAGGCGCGCGACTGGAGCCGCTGGTCCGCTGGCGACCGGCGGCCGGGGTGTGGCGGCGCGGTTCGACCGGGCGTGCGACGATACCCGCACCGCGATGCACGCTTCCGCCACGCCATCGTCCTCTGGCGAGGGCCGGACCTTCGCCCGGCGCTTCCTGCTCGGCCTGCTCGCCTCGGGGCCGGCCGTCCTGGTCCTGGTCGCCGCCCACCTCGCCACGGGCCGGCCGGGCATGCTCGAGATCGTTGCCGGTGGTGTGCCGCGCTATCTGCCGCTCGCGGCCTTCGAGGTCGGCTTGCGCCTGTTGGGCCCGCTGGCCAAGGGCGTCCTCTACACGCTCGTCGCTGCGGGTGCCGTGCTGCTCGGGGCGCTGCTGGCGCCCGCGACACTTTCGGCCACGCGCCGTCTGCGCGGGCCGGCCGCGGTCGTGACGACCGCGGCGATCGCGGCCACCGCGGTCGAACTAGTCCTGCTGCCGCTCGCGGGCGCGGGACTGGTCGGGAACGCCGCAGCCGTCGACCCGCTGCCGCTACAGGTGCCGCTGCTCACGGCCGCGCTGGCGTACGGCGCCGTGGTCGTGCCCCTGGACCGATCCGCTGCGGCGGTGGCCGACGCCTCGACCGCCGACGCACTGGTCGTCGCCGCGCCGCAGGGGCGGCGAGCCTCCCGCCGCCAGTTGCTCGCCCGCGGGCTCGGCCTGCTCGGCGTCACCGCGCTGGTCGCCGCCGGCGGCGGGGTGGCCGCGCAGCTCGCCGGGATCGCGCGCGCATCGGGCCGCCGCACCACTTCACCGTCCGCATCCGATCCGTTCGGACCGACGCCCGCGCTCACCCCCGTCGACCGGTTCTACACGGTCGCCATCGACCTCGCGCCGCCGGCCGTTGACGCCGCCGGCTGGGCGCTCGCGATCGACGGTCTGGTTGCGCGGCCCACCCAGCTGGCGCTCGAGGCACTCCGTGCGCTTCCAGCCCACGAGGGCTACCGCACGCTCGAATGCATCAGCGACGACATCGTGGCCGGCGACCATCTGATCTCGAACCAGCGCTGGCGCGGTGTCCGCGTCCGCGATCTCCTCGACCTGGTCGCGCCGCTGCCCGCCGCGGCGTGGGTCCTGTGGCGGGCGGAGGACGGCTATACGGAGTCGCTGCCGCTCGCGGTGGCGCGCGACGACGAGACGTGGATCGCGTACGAGATGGGCGGCCTGCCGCTGCCGCCCGAGCACGGTTTCCCGGCGCGCGTACTGGTAGCGGGCCGGTTCGGCATGAAGCAGCCGAAGTGGGTGCGGCACATGACGCTCGCCGCCCACGATGCCCCGGGGTACTGGGAAGAGCGCGGCTGGGACGAGCAGGCGGTCGTGCGGACGATGTCGCGCATCGACGCACCGGCCGCCGGCGACACAGTCGCGGCGAACCGCCCGGTGCCGGTGACCGGCGTGGCGAACGCCGGCGACCGCGGGATCCGGCGCGTGGAGCTGAGCGCCGATGGCGGCGCGACGTGGCGCGACGCCGCGCTCGAGCCCCTGGTGGCGCCGCTCGGGCCGCTCACGTGGGTCCGCTGGCGTGCCGAGGTGACACTCTCCCCAGGCTCTCACGTGCTGGTGGTCCGCGCGACGGACGGGGCCGGAGCCATCCAGGACGGGCAGACCACGGGTCCGCTGCCGTCGGGCGCGACCGGCTGGGAGGCGATCGCGGTCCTGGCCGGGTAGGCCCAGACGGGCCGGATGCCAGGCTGCAGACGGCCGGTCGGCCCTTGGAGGACCCCGGCTGAACGCCGATGATCCTCCTCGGACGTGAGCCCTCACCTCCTCCGCGAAGTGACCCGCCGGCATGGCGGGTCGCTTCGTTTCTGACCTGGCGCGGCGGCCGCGCCGGGTCAGACCGGGTCGCGCTGCCGTCGCTCCAGCGCGACCACCACGAGCTCCGCGGCCGCGGCGACCCCGATCCGACCGGTATCGATCGCCAGGTCGTACAAGCGCACGTCGAGCCAGTCCCGCCCATACACCTGCTTGATGTAGGCCGCGCGGTTGGCGTCCATCTCGCGCACGCGCCGCGCCGCGGTCGCCGCGCCGATCCCTTCGCGTTCCATCACCACGCGTTCTCGGAACGCCGGCTCGGCGTGCAGGAAGACGTGGAGAGCGCCCGGCACATCTCGCAGGATGTGCGCCCCACCGCGGCCGACGATCACCACGTTGCCTGCGCGCGCGGCCTCACGCAGCACCTGCTGCGTCAACTCCAGCACCTCGCGACGAGGGTCGAGCGCGATGTCCGGGTACGGCGGCTCCCACGCCGTCCCCAACCCCGAGGCCAGCGGCGAGAAGGAGAGCGCCAGCCGATCGAGCAGCGTGGTCGGTCGCTCGTCCTCCTCCTCGACCTCCTCAGGCGTCAGGGCGGCGCGGCGCGCCACTTCCGCAATCAGCGACCGGTCGACGATCTCCAGGTGCAGCCGCTCGGCGAGCAGCTGCGCCACACTCGACCCGCCGGCACCGTACTGCCGCGAGATCGTGATGACCGGCATCTGTTACCTCCCCGATCGGTTCACGGCCGACCACGCTCCTCGAGGATACCGCCGTGGCAGCACCCGAGGCACGGCAGGGGCACAGATCGTGGCCCATCCGCGCGCCGCCGCGGTGGGCGGTGCGGTCCCACGCGCACGGATCTCGCCCCGGGCCCGGCACTCGCATGTCGCGTCGCCGGCGGTCAGGCGCGCGCCCGCACCGCGGTTTCGCCGAGCACGATCCGACGCAACCATCGGACCGGCGGCGACCCGTGCGCGACGAGCGCCTCGAGATGTCCCCGGTAGTCGAAATCCCCGATGTCGCCGTACCCGCCCACGACGCGCGGGTCGGGCACGTCCTCGCGCCGCCCACCGTGCGACTCCGCCCAGCGCCGTCGCGCTTCGATCTCCAGGTCCCAGAGCTCCGCCGAGCCCGCGTAGTAGGTCGAGAGCTGAGTCGAGGTGAGGCGCGCCCGCAGCCACTTCGCGCGGGCTTCCTCTTCCTCCTGGTACCCGCCCTCGACCATCAGGCGTAGCGCCTCATCCTCGGTCAGCGATCCAGCGTGGATCCCCACGTCCAGCAGCGCGTTGATGATCGAGCGCAGGTAGAACTTCCAGTGCGTGAGCAGCAGCGCGGGGTCGCGGCGCCCGTAGCCGACGTCCATCATCGACTGGGTGATGTAGACAGCCCAACCCTCGATGAAGGTTCCCGACGCGAAGGCCGAGCGGACGAGCGATGGACAGCGGTTCGACCAGAAGGACTGAAGGTAATGCCCGGGGATCGCCTCGTGGATGCAGAGGAGGCGGAGCATCCGGTCGTTGTTCTCGCGCAGGTACGACTCCACGCGGTCGGGCGGCCAGTCGTCGCCGGGCGGGGTGATCCAGAAGAGGCTCTTCTGCCCCTTTTCGAGCGGGCCGGGCGGGTCCAAGAAGGCGCCGCCGAAGGCGCGCATGTACGTGGGTGTCCAGGTCAGTTCTAGCGGCTCGCGGGGCAGACCGATCATCTGGTTGCGGCGCACGAAGCGCTCGATCCGCGCGACCTCCCGCGTGCAGTAGTCGAGCAGTTCCGCGGGCCGGCGGTGCTCGCGGGCGATGGCGTCGAGCACACGCCGGACGATCAGGTCGTCGGCAACGGAGGCGCGCCCCGCTGCCTCGGCGTCAGCACCGTCCCCTCCCGGCAGCGGCTCATCAGCCAGCCACGTCGGCCAGAGCTGGCGCGCCAGCCGCGCCATTTCCGCCCGGACGCTCGCCGCGTCGCGGGTCGCGCGCTCACGCAGCTGTTCCGGCGTCAGGTCGCTCGCGAGCACGTGGCGCAGCTTGCGCGCGAAGAGCTCCGGCCCCAGCCGACCCTCCCCCCGTGCCCGCGGCAGCACGTCGTGCTCGAGGTACGCGCGCAGGTCGTCGAGGGCGCTCCGCGCGATCGGCACGGCGTCCGCGAACCGCGGAGGCAGGCGGAAGGCGTCCTCATCGTAGCGGTTCGCATCCGCCACCCGCACCGCCTCGTCGATCAGCTCGGGGATCCCCGCGAGCTGGCGCAGCGCCGTCTCGGCGTGCAGCCGGGAGACCGGCCGATCGGGCATGCCCAAAAGGTTCTCCCGGGCCGCAGCCACCACCTCGGGCAAGTGCCGGAGCCGACGCACGAAGGCCTCCCCGCGATGGTGCCAGGGCGCGTACTCGCGGGCCAGCAGCAGGAAGAACCCGTTGCCGATCAGCTCGACGTAGAAGAGCGGGTTCCAGGTCTCCTCGCGGAGCGCCTCTTCCTCGAAGAGGTAGCCGTCGAGCGTTTCGAGCAGGATCTGCCGGTCGACCCGCTCGTCCGGCGTCAGCCCGAGGTCGGCAAGCGCGGCGAATCGGGCGCGCCAGCGGCGCAGCAGCGCGATCCGTGCGAGCCGCCCGGTCCCGGACAGGTCGGGCCAGCGGTTGTCGAAGCGATGGTCCCCGACCTGCGTCGCGAGGACGGGATAGGCGAGAAAGAACGCGTCGAAGAAGTCCCGCAGCTCGTATTCGAACGGCGTGATGGGCGTCGGCCGGTAGTCGAAGACATACGGCTCGAAGGGCTCGTAGCGGTCGCGCGGCGGGGGCGGATACGGCTCGGCGGGTCGGTTCACCACCGACATGGTACGAGGACTCGAGGTGCCGACGCGGGCCGTTGGATCCGCGGCCAGACCGCGCGCCCGTACAATGCGTCTCGTGCTGGACATCCTGATCAAGATCGCCATCAACGCCGTCGCGCTCCTCGCCGCGGTGGAGCTCGTGCCCGGGATCAGCTTCGAGTTCGGGGCGGACTGGTGGAAGCTGTTCCTCGTGGCGTTGATCCTGGGCGTGATCAACACCTACCTACGCCCGCTCGTGCGGCTGCTGGCGCTGCCGATCAACCTACTCACCATGGGGCTGGTCGGCCTGCTCATCAACACCGCGATGGTGCTGCTGCTCGCGATCGCCAGCGACCAGTTGCGCCTGGGGTTCACGATCTACGGATGGCCGACGGAAGCGTTCACGCCACAGGTCGTCTGGGCGGCGTTCCTGGCGTCGATCGTGATCAGCGTCGTGGCGCTGGTGCTGAGCTTGGCCTTCGGGCAGAAGCGCGCCCTCGGAACGCGCATCTGACCGTTCACCCGCATCGGCCGACCAGCCCGCCGGCGGCGTCGTCGCATCCAGGTCGGGTACGCTGTTACGGCAGATGAATCCCGCGCCACCCGCTCCGCTCTCGCTGCCCCGACGTGCGTTCGGGGAACGGCTCGCACGCCGGCCGCTCCTCTTCGACGGCGCCATGGGCACGCTCCTCTTCAGCCGCGGTATTCCCCAGCAGGCGTCACTTGACCAGCTCGTCCTCACGCGCCCGGAGCTCGTGGGTGCGATCCACCGCGAGTACGTGCTCGCCGGTGCCGAGGCGATCGAGACCTGCTCGTTCGGGGCCAACCGCGTCCGGTTGGCGGCCTTCGGCCTGGCGTCGGACGTGGCGCGCATCAACCGCCGCGCCGCCCAGCTGGCACGCGAAGCGCGCGACGTCACGGCGCGCGACGTGCTGGTGGCAGGATCGGTGGGGCCGCTCACGTCGGCCGCGCGCGGCCCCCTGCACCTCTCGCGAGAGCGCATCGAGACCGCCTTCCGGGAACAGATCGAGGGTCTGCTAGAGGGGGGCGTCGATCTGCTGGTCCTGGAGACCTTCGGCCGGCTCGAGGAGCTGCTGATCGCCGTCGCGGTGGCGCGCTCGCTCTCCGATCTGCCGGTCGTGGCCGCGATGACGTTCGGCGAGGAGTTGCGCGCGATCGATGGCACGACCCCCGACACGGCCGCCCTGGCGCTCACAGCGGCTGGTGTCGACGCGCTCGGCGTGAACTGCGGAGCCGGGCCGTTGGTCTGCCTCGACGCGCTCGAGGGGATGGCGCCGCCGACCGGCGTGCCGCGCACGATCATGCCAAACGCAGGACTCCCGCAACGTCTCGAAGGGCAGTTCGTCTACGCGGCCGATCCGGCGTACCTCGGCGAGATGGTGCCGCGCTTCCTGGCGGCGGGCGCGTCGATCGTGGGCGGCTGCTGCGGGACCACGCCGGAGCACATCGCCGCCATGCGGACCGCCATGGACGCGGCGCCGGTCAGGCAGGCCGAGCGCGCGGCGGCCCCCGGGCCGCTGGTGCCGCCCGCGTCCACTCCCGTCGACGCAGCGCGGCCCCCCGAGATCGCCGTGTCCGCCTCGCGCGCCGCGTCGTCGGTCCCTGCGTCGGCCGTCGGCGCTGCGGCGTCCGCCGCCCCCGCATGGCGTGCGATCGGCGCCGGACACGAGGTGCCACGCACCGGCCGTGTCGAGGCGCCCACAGCCGAGACACCCGAGCCGACCGGCCTCGCCCAGGCGCTGGCCGCCGGCCGCTTCGTCGTCAGCGTCGAGATCGACCCGCCCCGTTCCGTCCGCCTCGAGCGCACGCTGGAGGCCGCGCGCCTCCTCCGCGACGCCGGCGCCGATCTCGTCAACATCAGCGACAGCGCGATGGCGCGGGTCCGCATGGGGGCCATGGCGGTCGCGTTTGCGATCCAGCGCGAGGTCGGCGTCGAGTGCCTGGTGCACGTCACGACCCGCGATCGCAACCTGATGGCGCTGGAGTCGGAGCTGCTGGGGGCGCACGCGCTGGGGATCCGCAACGTGTTGGCGCTCACCGGCGACCCACCGCGCATCGGCGACTACCCGACCGGCACGGGCGTCTGGGACGTCGACTCGATCGGTCTGATCGGGATCCTGGCCCGACTCAACCGAGGCGAGGACGCCGTCGGCAGCCCGATCGGTGCCCGCGCGGGGTTCACGATCGCCTGCGCCCTGGATCCCACCGCCAGCGACCTCGACCGCGAACTCGGCCGACTGGAACAGAAGCTGGCGGCGGGGGCGCAACTGGTGATGACGCAGCCGATCTACGATCGCGCGCAGTGGGACCGCCTGGTCGAAGGGATCGAGCGTCGCTGGGGGACGCCGCGTCTGCCGGTGCCGATCCTCGCGGGCCTCCTGCCGCTTCATTCGGCGCGCCACGCCGAGTTCCTCCACAACGAGGTGCCCGGCATCACGATCCCAAGCCACGTCCGGGCCGCCATGCGGGCCGCCGGTGAACGCGGCGCCGAGGCGGGGCTGGAGCTCGCCATGGCACTGCTGGCAGATCTCCGTACGCTCGCCGACGGGACCTACGTGATGCCGAGCTTCGGCCGCTACGAGATGGCCGCAGAGCTCGTCCGCCGGATCCGCGCGGCCGACACGAGCGCGGAGTCCCGCGCGCCGCGGGCGTCCGTGGACGTGGTCTAGGCAGCGCGTCGGGCGCGACGACCTCGGCCGCGGCGTACACTCGGTCCATGGGCGCCGTCGACACCATGGACGTCTTCTTCGAGCGGCTCAACGCGGGAGATCGCGAGGGAGCGGTGCGCCTGTTCGACGAAAAGGCCGAGATGCGGATCCACGTGCTCGGCAACGTGAAGGTGCTGCGCGGCGAGCAGATGGCGGGCTGGTTCCTGCGTGCCGACCGCGGGATGAAGATGCTCCCCGGTGAGGGTCGCGACCTCGGCAACACCTACGAGTGCAACCTGCTCGTGATCCGGCCCGGCGCGCCATCGCAGGAGCTCGACGCAACGTTCCGCGTCGAGACGGGCAAGATCACGGCCATCAACTTCGCACCGCGCTGACCGCTCGCCCGGAGCGGGCCGCGTCGCGCGTGGGTCGGTTGCCCGGTGGGCCCACCCTCGGCCGAGGTTCAGGGCGCCGCGCTGCCTGCGGCGCCGGCGCCGCCCGCGCTCGCCCCCTTCGCCGGGATCGTGATGCGATCACCAATCGCGAGCATGTTCGCGTTCTTGATCTGGGGATTCGCCTTCAGCAGCTCGCTGACCGTCAGCCCGTAGCGGGCGGCGATACCCGAGAGCGTGTCGCCCTGTACCACCGTGTAGACGATCGGCGTCGGCGCTGGCGGTGGCGTTGGTGCGAGCGACACGCTCGGCACGACCGTCGGCGTCGGCGCTGGCGGTGGCGTCGCGACCGGCTGTCCGGTGAAGAGCCCTGGTAGCACGGTTGGGGCAAAGAAGAGCACGAGGCCCGCGACGACCAGGGCGATGACGCCCACCCAGAGCCGGGGCAGGTGCGGCAGGCCAACCCGCGTGCGCAGATCCGGATAGGCGTCGCGGCGAAGAGGCCGCTCCCAGGCCGGTGCTCCGCCGCCGAGCGAGGCGGGCGCCTCGTCCCTGCCGAGCCACCGTCGCGCGCGCCGCTCTCCGGTGCCCCATCGTTCGTCGCTACCCGATCGCGCGGTGGTACCCGATCGCTCGGCGGCAGCCGATCGCTCGCCCGCATCGACGACGGACCGGACCGCCGCCCCGGGGCGCGTCGCGCGCCCCGGGCGAGGCGTACCGTCGGGCCGGAGATCGGGGCTGGGCCGGGCAGGCGGCACGACGGTGGCCATCGGTTCGCGCCCGAGGGAGTCCCGGTCGCCCGGCTCGGGCCACCGGCGATCGCGCTCGGGAGGCTCCGGCCTTGGGCGGTCCCGTTCGACGCCGTCGGGGCGCAGTTCGAGGCCGTCAGGGCGCAGGCGCGCCACCGCGGCGCGGCGCTCGTCGGCCGGCGACCGGCCCTCCTGACGCCGCACGAGAAAGGGAGGCGGCTCAGGCACCGCGGCGAGGTCAGACGGCGCGGTCTCCTGCGGGGCACTGCCTGCGAGCGCGGGGGCCGTCGTCGGCGCGGCGGGAGGGGAGGCCAGCCGCGTCGGCTCCCCATCCTGGCGGGGTGGCTCGTCCGGCATCCGCGGATCGGCCCAGCGGGCATCGGCCGGCGCAGAGGCGGTAGTGGTCCCCGGCGAGGCCACGTCCGCGCTCGGCGGGGCCGCGTCGGCGCTCGGCGAGGCCGCGTCGGCGCCCGACGAGGCCGCGTCGGCCCGCGCCCAGGGCGGAGGCGCCGCCCACGCTCGATCGTCACCCCACAGCCCCGGCTCGGCCGGATTGCCGGAGGACGTGGCGAACCGCCTGCCTGTCGAGAGCCGTTCTGTGGCCCCATCGCGTGCCGAGTCGCGCCCCGGCGCCCCGCCCACCGCCGGCGCTCGCCCGAAGCCCCTGGCCGCAGCCTCACCCGCGCCGCCGCCGGTGGGGACGCGGGTGCCTCCCTCGTCGACCACGCGGGCGGCTTCGCGCCGTGCCCAGTCCTGGAAGGTCGGGCAGACGGCGAAGGAGGCGGTCAGGCAGTACTGCTGCTGGTGTGCGATGGCACGCGGAGCGGGCTCGGGCTCCGCATAGCAACGATGGCGTCGGTCGGGGGCCGCCAGGCGCACATCCCGGTCATCGACCAGGGCCAAGAACGGGCAGGCGAGCGGCACCTCCGCATCGCCCGCTCGGCGGTCGTACATGGCGGCATCATACCGACCTGCCGGTCGCGTGGCCGCCGGCGACCACCTGTCCTGTCGTCGCCCCAGGTCTCCCAGCCACCGGCTCGGCCGGCGCAGGGCCGCTCGCTCCGGTGCACCGGCTCGTTCACCCCGTGGACGGCTCCAGCCCGCCACCTGCGGCCGCGGCGTCTCCGTGGCACGATGGACGTGACAGCAGCCATGGAAACTGGAGGAGCCCATCGTGATTCGCGAACGAGTCGTTGCCGCCATCGCGCCGCGCCACACGGTTCACGCCCACTGCGACATCCCGTGCGGGATCTACGACCCTTCGGTGGCCGAATACGGAGCCCGCACCGTCGCTCGCATGGTCGAGCTGATCAATCAGAACCTCGGCGACGACCTCACCCAACGCAACCAGTTCGCCCGATGTGTCGCCGTCAAGGAGCAGTACGCCGAATCGGTCAAGCACGAGATCCGGGTGATCTGGGGCGACTACTTCAAGCCCGAGCACGTGGAGAAGTACCCGCAGTTGCACGATCTGACCTGGCGGATCATGAAGCAGGCGGGCAAGTGCAAGCAGACCGTCGACGCGCAGGCGGCCGCCGAGCTGCAGGCGCTCGTCAAGCAGTTCGCCGACATCTTCTGGGAGACGAAGGGCGGGCGACCGCAGGCCTGATCCCAGCCCCGCACGGGGCCGTCCGCGCGGCAGGCGCGACGCGAGTCGCCGCTCGCCGCGTCGAGATGGCGCGGACCGATGGCGCGGATCACTCGGCCTGATCGGCTCGGAGACCAGTTGCCCGCCCTGCAGTTCAGGGCGGGGCTCAGGCTCGGGATCGGCCTGGCGGCCCTTGGACTCGCCTTGGCTCCGCCGCTCGTCAAAGTTGCCCGCAGCTGGCCGCTGCGGAGCGCGGTGAGCGGGGAGAGCATGCGGCCACTCCTGCGGCCCGGCGACTGGCTCCTCGTCGACCCCGAAGCGTACCGTGCGCGGGCGCCGCGGGCCTCCGAGCTGGTCGCGGTGGCCGACCCGCGGGATCCGTCGCGCTGGCTGGTGAAGCGCGTCGCGGCGGTCGGCGAGGATGGCCGCCTCGACCTTCGGGGCGACGACCCGGAGCGCTCGACGGACTCCCGAACGTTCGGCCCCGTCGAGCCGGCGCGCGTGATCGGCCGGCCGTGGGCCCGCTACTGGCCACCCCGGCGCATCGGCCGCATCCGCTGACGGACGCTCGGCGGGCCCCGATCACTGGTGGGGGCGGGCGCGACGCCGGTGCCACCGACCGCGCCCCACCGTAGCCAACGTGGCCCGGTCGCGGCGCGCCAGCGGCGCGCGTAGCATGTTCGGCAAGGCGAGGTGCCCGAGTGGTCCAAGGGAGGAGGTCCGCAAAGCCTCCGTTCGCTGGTTCGAATCCAGCCCTCGCCTCCAAGTCTCGCGCACCAGACCACGAGCGTCATGGACCCCGGCGGCAGGTGCTGCCCGAGCCGCATCGTGTGCGTGATCATGTGCGTGCCCGGAGGGTGATCATGAGCGGTCTCGAGCCGCGCCCATCCTGCGATCCAGACTACCCGTGGGGACCGGCGCCGATGCCGCCGCTCCGTTCAGGGCCGCCGTACCTGATGGCCGAGGCGATCGAGCGTGAGCCCGGCCTCGCCGAGCGTCTCGCCTCGCAAGCGGCCACGTCGGATGCGGTCGTCGCGCTTGCGGAACTGCTCCGCACCGGCACGGCATCCGGCTGGCCGCCCGCCGTCGTCGGCTGCGGCACGTCGGAGCACGCCGCGCTGGCCGCCGCCGCCATCTGGCGCGATGCCTGGCGGACGGCCGGGCTGCCGGGCAGCGGGCCGCTGGCGCGCCAGGCCTTCGAGGGCGCACTCGACCCGTGGCCCGGCGTCACGGTCGGGATCAGCCACGAGGGCGGTACCCGCGCGACGATCGACGCGCTTCGGGCGGCACGGGCAGGCGGCGCGCGCACGGCGCTCATCACGGCCGGCGCCAACAGCCCGGCCGCTACGGTCGCCAACGTCTGCCTCTGCACCGGCGAGGTGGACCGCTCCTGGTGCCACACCATCGCATACGTCGCACCGATCGTCGCGGCCACGCTCGTGGCCGATCAGCTCCTCGGGCAGCCCACCGCGCCAGCGGCCATCCGCGCGCCCCTCGAGGCGGGGCTGGCCGCGAGCGACGCGGCCCGGGCCTTGGGGCGTGAACTCGCGACTAGCCGCACCCTGGTGGTGGTCGGCACGGGCAGTGACCGCATCGCGGGTCGCGAGATGACGCTCAAGATCGAGGAGGCCGCCTACGTCCCCACTGCATACCGCGACCTCGAAACGATGCTCCATGGCCACATTCCGTCGCTCGACGTGGGCACCGGGCTCGTCCTGCTGCTCTCCGACCGCGACGGCCGCGCGACCCGGGTGGCCCGCGCGCGCCAGCTGCTGACCGCTGTGTCGCGGGTCGGCGTCCGTTGCGGGGCGATCCTCTCCGCCGCGGCCGACGACGAGATCCCGGCGGGGCTGACACCGGCGGGCCGAGTCGTGGTGCCCGAGCTGACCGACCTGCGGGCGCCGACCGCCGCGCTCCTCGCCACGGCGATCCCGCTGCAGCTCACGACCTACCAGCTGGCGCTTGCGCTGGGCACCAACCCCGACGCGCTGCGGCGCGAGTTCACGCCGTACCGGGCTGCCGCCGAGGTCTCGGGGGACGATCCGACACGAAGACCGGGCAGTTGACGGCCGGCGTCAACCCCGCTGCAAGCCGAGCAGCTCGCCGAGCTCCCGCACCATCTCGAGATCACGCGGCAGCAGGTCCTGGAGCATGATGCGTTGCGCTCCGGCGGCCTCGTAGCGCGCCACCTGCTCGAGCGCCTGGTCGGGCGTGCCGATGATCCAGCGCGGACGGCGCTCCGCGAGCCATGCCTCGGCCCCGGCGACGTCGCGGCCCAGCATGCGGAGCAGGGACGCGACCCGTTGCCCCACCTCGCGCTCCGTCGGTGCCACCAGCACCCCCACCATCGCCGAGCGCACCATGCTCCCCGGATCCCGGCCGATCGCCTCGCAGGCCGCCATCACGCGCTCGCAGCCGGCCCGGACGCCCGCGGGATCGGTACTCGAGACGTTGAACTCGTCGGCCCAGCGAGCCGCCAGTCGCGCGGTGCGCGGCTTCCCCTCGCCGCCAACGATCAGGTTCGGATGGCGGCGCCCGGGCCGCGCGACCGGTCGAGGGACGAGTCGCGCGCCGCGGATCTGCCAGAAGCGACCCTCGAACGACCACCCTGCTGGCTCCGTCCAGAGGCCATGAACGATCTCGAGCTGTTCCTCGAGCATGTCGAAACGGGTCCGGAGATCAGGGAACGGGAGCCCATACTCGGCGTGCTCGCGCTCGTTCCACCCGGCACCCAGCCCGAGCTCGACCCGCCCGCCGCTCATCTCATCGACCGTCGTGACGACTTTGACGAGCTGCCCAGGAGGCCGGAAGGTTACCGGCGACACGAGCACGCCCAGGCCGATCTGGTCGGTCTCCCGCGCCAGGCCGGCCAGCGTGGTCCAGGCGTCGGTGGTCGGCAGGCCGGCTTCGCCCGGGAAACTCGTGTAGTGGTCGGATCGGAAGAAGGTCTCGAAGCCGGCGGCTTCGGCCGTACGCGCCAGCGCCAGGAGTTCCTCGTACGAAAGCCCCTGCTGGGGCTCGCTCATCAGTGCGAAGCGCATGCAGTCCCTCGCCAATGACGTTCTCGCGGCCGCGCCCGACGACCACACCGGCCCGTCGCGGTCTCCCGCGCGGTCCGCTCGCCGTCAGTGACATGGCGCACGTGGGGCGACCACCGCGTCGTGTCGCACGGGCTCGTGGCTATGCCGCTTGCCTACCAGCATGACGCACCGCGCGCCGCGCCGCACGCACCGCGCGGTGCGTGCCACACGAGCACCGCGCGCCCGACCGCACGAGCGTCGCACGCGCTCGGAGATCGCGCCAACCGGAGCGGGCGATCAGGCCGTCGGCCTGCCGGAGCCCGCACCCCACATCGGCTCGCCCGGTCCGCCGCCCGGTCGGTAGCGGACATGGAGTCGGCGCCCGATCCACGCGAGCGGCACCAGCACGGCCAGGGCCGCCAGGAGGACCGGCAACCCGACGATCGCCAGCCAGATCCCCGCCGACGCGGCGGCCTGTGCCAGCTCGATCAGCTGTGCCGTCGCGCGGTCGACCTGCGTGCCCGGGTCCCACGCCTTGGCGGCGGTCATCACCGCCACGACCGACACCTGGAACGTGACCGTCAACGTGCCCATGGCGGCCTGGTTCTGAAGATGCTGCCGCTGCGCGGTGAGCTCCTCGATCTGGCCGCGGACGTCGGTCAGCTGTTGTTGGACCGCGAGCACATCGGGGATCTTCGTCGCTTTCACCATGATCGCCTGGAGCGCGGCCTCGGTTGCGCGTAGGTTGGTGATACGCGCGCCCAGATCGATCACCTGCCCCGTCACCTCGACGGCGTTCGTCTCTTCCTTCTCGACCTTCGTCGCGACCGCCCGCACCGCGGCCGAGGTGCTGTCCCACGCCGCCGCCGGGATGCGGTACGTGACCGTGGCGATCCGCTGCGCGCCCTGGTCCGACCGGTCCGACCCGGCGACGTACCCGCCGGCTGCCGCCACCGCCGCCTGAGCGCGGCTCAGCGCAGCATCGAGGTCGCTCACGTCGAGCACGAGCGACCCCGTCTTCACGATCAGCGTCTCGTCCGGCGCCGCCACGGCCCCGCCGGCGCCGCGCGTACCCGACGCCCCGTCCCCGGATGAGGAGAACGTCCCGACGTCCGCCGCGGCGGCGCTGGCAGCGGGGACCGGCGCACCCTGGCCACTCACCGGCCCTTCGGCAACGTTCGGGGGCGCGGCTCCTTGGGCCGCTCCCGGCCCGGAAGGACCGAGACTGGCGCCACCCGCGCAGCCGGCGATGGCGAGCGACGCCAGGAGCGCCCCCGCGAGGACCGGGACGCGTCTGTGGCCTGTCATCTTCAGTGCTCCTTCGTGCAGTCAGTCGGCAGTCACCGACCTTCGCTCGGAAGACGTCGCGACGGCAGCGCGGGTTCCCCCCGACCAACCGAGCCGCTGCCCGCGCCGCTGCTTTCCGCGACGCCGCCGAGGGAACCGCTTCCCTCACGCGCCGAGGTCAATCCATCCCTGCCGAATCGCGAGCATTGCCAGTTCGGTGCGCGTGAGGACGTCATATCGGCCGAAGAGGCGGCGCAGCCTGCTCTCGACCGACTGCTCTGTTAGGCCCAGCTGTGCCCCGATCTCATCGTTTGAGCGTCCAGCGGCGACCAGCCGGATGACCTGCAGCTCTCCCTCCGAAGGCGGCCGCGGCGCTTGGTGCACTGCGCGGATCGCGGCAGGCGTGAATGCCAACCCACCGGCGCCCACGGACCGGATGGCGGCCAAGATCTCTTCTAGCGACGCCGTCTTGGGCAGAAAGCCACGCGCGCCGAGGTCGAGGGCGCGGGCGTAGAAGCCAGGATAGTCGAACGAACTGAAGAGGATCACCGCGGGACCGCCCTCCTCCACTGCCTTGCGGGCCACGTCGAACCCCGCCAGTTGCCCACGGAGCTGGATGTCGACAAGCATCACGTCCGGCCGTTCGCGGGACATGAGCTCCGTCGCCTCCGCCAGCGAACCGGCTGTGCCGACAACGATCAGATCGGGTGCGGCTGCAAGCAGCGTTGCGAGCCCGGTGGCAGTGGTCGGGTGATCGTCGACGATCGCGACGCGGGTCAGGCCGGCCATCGCAACGCCACGCGGGTGCCTCCGGTCGGTGACGAGGTCACTGATAGCTCGGCTCCAATCGCGTCTGCCCGGTGGCGCATGTCGGAGAGTCCCAAATGGCCCTCGCGCAATGCCCGCTCCAAGGCGCCCGGGGCGATACCTATGCCATCGTCCGCGACTTCGAGCGCCACGTGCGACGCATCGGCGCAGACCTGCACGCGAATGGTATTCGCCTGCGCATGCAGGAGTGCGTTGTCGAGCGCCTGCTGGGCGATGCGGTATGCGGCGAGTTCCACGTCGTGCGGCGGCCGCGACGCCGGGGCATTGTCGTCGGATCCCACGACGTCGACCTCCACGATCAGCTCGGAACGTTCCTCGATCCGCTCGGCCAGCCATTCGAGCGCTGAGGTCAACCCCAACTCGTCGAGCAAAGCCAGGCGGCGTTCGTGCATCAGGTCCCGCAACTCCGCCGCGACAGTCCGGAGGCGCCGCGCGGCTTCCGCGCGCGGCGTTCCGGCCTCCACTTCCCGGATCGCGGTTGAGAGATGAGGCAGCACGTCGGCGTGAAGCTCGGTAGCCAGCTCTGCACGCTCTCGCTCGATTGCGGATATCCGAGTCAAGGCCCGTCCTGGGACGAGCTCGTCCGCGAGCGCCCCCATGATCGTGCCCGCTGAGAGGCGGCCGGCGGGCAGACGCCTGCGCGCCCGGTTCCATGCGTGCGCCGCGACCCCACCGATCCCTACACACGCGAGGACAGCCGTGGCGAGGACCGACAGTTCCGACAACTGGCGCCAGTTGTCTAGGCGCACGAGGTACGCAGCCACCCAGACCGCTGGTACCAGTGCCGCAACAGCTCCAACCGGAACGACAAGACGATCGTGGACTCTTCTGCGTCGATCAGTCGCGAAGATCGCCGCGCCAATCGGGCCGGCCAGGAGTACTCCCAGACTGGCCGGGGGGTCGAACAGCGTCGATACGCCCAGCGTCGACACGGACACCGAAGTCAGCGCAAGGAGCCAAGCCAGGTTCGGCAGCCGGAGTGCCGCCAGTGCGGCCAGCAACAGCAGGACCCCCGCGACGGCCATAGGCCCGTCGGACGGCGTGAGCTGCTCGCGGGGGAGACTGATCCTGATTCGCCCGTCCGTGACAAGCAGGCTGTCCCAGCCCACCGACGGGTCCGTTCCGGCCGGTTCGGCCCCAATCACTTCCATGCCGGGGCGGACGCCCGTGCTCCATGCCGGTCCCCCAATGGGCACCGACGCGACAACCCAAGTATCAGGGCCGGGGTGGGCAACGGTGAGGTCGTTCGCTGGGGGACCCACCACCGTCGCCCACGCGAGAAGCAGGAACGGGATCAAGCACAGGCCCAGCCCGAACCCAAGCAGAAGGTCCAGACCGCGTCCGTGCGGGGCGATCCGACCTATGTCCGGTGAGTCGACCATGCCACTCACACCCCGGGGGCTGACGCACCACCGCGCCCAATGATAGTCGTGACTTTGTCGTGCCCGACCCTCCTGGAGGCGACCGCCTGATTCCCGGCAGGCGGACGCCGGGTTTCGCGCTTGTCTGCAGGCTCGTGGCGATCGCAGCATCCGATCGCGTCCCGAGTGAGAGGGAGGTTTGGGATGCGATCGCCGAACGTGATCACGCGCACCGCGCGAGCCGGTGCCGGACTGTTTCTCGGGCTGAGCCTGCTCGCGGCAGCCTTGCCTTCCGATGTCGGAGCGGCAGGCGGAAACCCAGGGCGGTTCAGTGTGAAGGCGTCCCAGGAGTATGGACGTGCTTGCTAACCGTGGGCCACGCAAGACCGGCCTCGTCATCTCAGTCGCTTTCGCTTTGGCCGCGTTTGCCCCGTCCACGTCGGCTGCGACAGCCCGCGTGGATGCTGGCGTCGGCTCACCAGCAGCTCAAGAAGCGGACGGCGCGAAACTCGACGCGATCGCTCAGCAGAAGGGCGCTCTCGGCGTCTTCTTCGACGATGCTACCGGTCAATACGTCGTCACCGTGCCTGCCTCAACCACGACCACGTTCACTTTGGCCGACGCGGCGGGGTTGGACATCCCGGTACGCGTGGAGGAGCGCGACATCGATCGACCAACGATTGATCGGATCGAGCACGCCATCGAAGCGGTCCGACCGACGATCATGCAGTTCAGCTACGGATTCGGCTTCGATCCTAGGTCGGGCCAGATTACGTTGGCGTCAGAAGCGCCAGAGTCAGCGTTCGCGTCCATCGAGTCGGCATTCCCAGGGAGGATCTCGTTCAGGCCGGGGTGGTTCCGCCAGGCCAGTTGGGACAACGACACGGCGCCTTACTCGGGCGGGGCATTCCTGAACGGGCAGAACCTTTGTACATCGGGATTCTCGATCGACTTCAACATCGGCGGACGCGCCATGGTGACGGCTGGCCACTGCAATGCCGATGGGTCCGCGACGAACATGGGAACGGCTCGCCGTGAGGCAGCCGCATATCCATACTGGGACTTCGAAATCGTCAACGGACGAACGTATCGTGGATTCATCTACGACACTGGCAGCACTACGCGCCCTGTCATCAACGCATCCAATCCGTCGGTCGGAGCCAGCTACTGCACAACCGGAAGGAATACTGGATTTCGTTGTGGTTGGACGGTTAGGAAACTCGACCAGACGATCTGCTTCATCAACACCGGCATCTGCGCCCACAATCTAGCTGAGTTCTACAACTCGAGCCAGGACATTGTCCAACCGGGCGACTCTGGTGGCCCGCTGTGGTACAACTCATCCGCGCCGTTCGGAGCAGGAATCCGCGGGATCATCAGCGGCTGGAGCTGGGATCTGTTCCAGGGCTACAGCAACTACGCCACGCAGTATCAGACGATCGCCAACTACTACGTCGGTCACGCCACCCTCGGTGGCTAGCTTCTTTCTGCCAGTCCCAACCCGGCTGATTCCCCGGCGGTGCTAGGGCACCACCCGTCCGCGCGCCATCACGTGGCGCATGGAATCCCGCGTCGGAGAGCGAGTCGCCATGCCGCGAGGCGGATACAGGCAGGTTGATTGGGCGCCACTTCTCGGAGCCCCCAGTCGACGGCGAAAGCGGGCCAGACAGGGGGCTCCGGCTTCTCCGGCAACTCCTGTGGGCGTGGCAGGCGACGAGGCTCGCTCGCGGGCCACTGCCGCATTGGACCTCGGAAGGTTGTATCTTCCGATCGCCCAGGCGAGGCCCGTCATCCAGAAAGGGTGAACTGTCATGCGCACTGCGGACAACGCCAAGCCGCCCGAGAGGGGATCGCTTCCCGGACCAATCTCTCGCCTACTGGCGGGGACAGGAGTCGGTTGGGTCATGCTTCCGCTGGTGATCGTTGCTGATGATGCCGCCCGCGCATACGGAGGCACAGACTCGATCCTGCCCGTGGTGACAGACGCGCTCCTCGGCGCTATCGCTGGATCATTCCTCGGCGTCTCGGGGTTCGGCGGAGCGGGGTTCGTCGGAGCCGTCGGAGGATGCGGCTTTGGGCTCGTGGCGCCCTACATCGTGATCCCGCCGCTGCTCGGGCTCCACGCGCCGGAGGTCGGTGCGTATGGCAAGTACCTCGCGGCAGGAGCCGTGACGATCGTCGCTGGCGCCGGTGGCACTGTCGCCGCGACGAGGTCGGGGACGCGGATCTCGATACGGCCCGTCGTCGCAATCGCAGCTGGACTGATCGTGATCGGCCTCTGGTTCGCTCTCTGGCTCATGTGGGCAGTGGCGCTGTCGCCCCGCACCGTGTCACAGACCTGACACCCTCTGCGGCTTCACTGGAGGGCGCGTCCGGGAACACGGCCCACTCGTCGTTGCTCAGGCCATCGGCGTGGCCCGCGTCGATCTCCGCCTGCTTCGACCAGCGCCGGACGCTCTCGCGGGCCATGCCCAAGTCGTGGGCCAGCGACTCCGTCGAGTGGCCGGGCGGGCGGGCCAGGCGGACCGTTCTGGCGGGGAACTCCCGGGTGTAGGCGGGGTCGGTCCGGGTCTGGCATCGGGACTCTTCGGTGGCCTCTGGCCCACAGGGCCAGGTGTCCACCGCAATGAGTCGACCATGCCACTCACACCCCGGGGGCTGACGCACCACCGCGCCCAATGATAGTCGTGACTTTGTCGTGCCCGACCCTCCTGGAGGCGACCGCCTGATTCCCGGCAGGCGGACGCCGGGTTT
>JAJYNJ010000011.1 GCA_021786385.1 Chloroflexota bacterium | reverse complement strand
ATGCTCTCGCTGGCATCCTGGTAGGCCTCGATGGGGCCGCCCGCCGCGATCTCGCCGATCACGGGCAGGAAGTGGCTGGTCTGGACCGCCGCCTGGGGCACGAGCTCCGACGTGAGCCCGACTGCCAGCGCGGCGCGCGGGGTGAGGCGCAACGCTCGTGACTGCGTCGCGCCCCGTTCCAGGTAACCATCGCGCTCCAGGACCGCCAGGTGGTGGTGGACCGCGGAGGTCGAGGCCAGATCGACGGCCTGCGCGATCTCCCGGACTGACGGTGGGTATCCGCGGGCGCGAAGCGTCGCGGCGATGTACTCGATGATGCGCTGCTTGCGCAGGGCGTCGTGCTTGGTCACCGGCGCCTCCTTCTGCCGCGTACGGTACAGAACAGACGTTCGATTGTCAAGTGGCCCCTCTCCAGCGCGTCTGCCGGGCGCGTCTGCCGGGCCAGTTGCCACGATCAGTGAACGGACGGGCTGGGGACCGCAGTCGCAGGCCTGCTGGCGGTGCTGGTTTCCACGATCGGTGAACGGCGATCGGGCTCCGGCACCGCCGGCGCAACGGCGAGTCGGGTTTCCCGGGGATCGGGACACGGCCGACGCGGTGGAGGTCGGTTGCGACATCGACGTGGCACTTGCAGGCGGCGCTGTGGCGCCCACAACCGCGGCGCCCGCCCCATGCTGTTCACTGATCGTCGAAAACCGCCCTTCCCGCGCGCCGTTCTGCGCCTCTGACCCACGAGGCCGTCGGCAATGGCCGACTGGCAGGCCGGGCTCGCCACGCTTGCCTGTGCAACCCGCTGATACGGGTACGTCGGCGCGAGGCCGCGCGTTCGGAAGGCGCGCGGGGGGGGCGCGACGACCGGGCGACGACGATGACGGACGGCCGCGACCGGGCGACGAGACCGGGCGACGAGACCGGGCGGCCATGACCGGGCAACGAGACCGGGCGACGAGACCGGGCGACGAGACCGAGCGACGAGACCGGACGGCTCGGGCGGCCTCGCTGCGGAGCAGAGGACGGCCGCGACCGGGCGGCCATGACCGGGCAACGACGGCCGCATCAAGGGGGGTTCCGGCCCCGCCGCGCCTGCCGGGGCCAACCGGGCCGGCGGCGCGCCAATCGGGCTGTCGGGCTGGCGGCGCGCTGCGCGCAGGCCGCGCTCCACGCGCAGGCATGGCACCGCCGAACCCGTCGTGCACCACCGTGTGACGGCGAGACGACGCGGGCGGGCTATACTGCTTGTCCCGATGGCCCGCTCCCGAAACCGGCGCTCCGGCCTGGTGCGCACACTCAAATACCTGGCGTTCCTGCCGCTCGCGTCGCGCGCCCCGCTGTACGGGCGTCTCGTGCTGGCGCTGTTGCGGGACGACCGGGTGCCCTTCGCGCGCAAGGCCATCTTGGGGCTTGCGGCCGGGTACGTGGCCTCGCCGCTGGACCTGATCCCGGAGACGGTCCCGATCGTCGGCGCGATCGACGATGTCGTGGTGCTCGTGTTCGCCCTCGAGGCGTTCCTCGACGGGCTGCCTTCCGAGATCCTCGACGAGAAGCTCGCGGACCTCGAGATCGACCGAGAGGCGTTCGAGCGCGATCGCGCGCAGGTTCGGCGCATGATCCCCCGTCCAATCCGCCGCATTGCGGCGCGCGTTCCGGACGCGCTGCGGGCGGCCGTTACCGTTGCCAGGCACGCCGGGATGGATCGGCGGTTGCGCGCCTGGCTCAGCATGGAGGACGCGTGAAGGTCATCCTGACAGGCGACGTCGACAAGATCGGCAAGAGCGGGGAGCTCAAGGACGTCGCCGAGGGGTTTGCCCGCAACTACCTGATCCCGCGCAAGCTGGCTGTGCCCGCCGCCGGCGGGGCCTATCGGGCCTGGCAGCACGATATCGCGAGCCGCGAAGAGAAGCGTCGTCGCGAGCGCGAGGAGGCGGAAATCGCCGCGAACCGCATCAACAGCACCACCCTGACCATGGGCGTCAAAGTGGGCGAAGGCGGCAAGCTCTACGGGTCGATCACCGCCAAGGAGATCGCCGATGCGCTCGGTCGCCGCGGGATCGTGGTCGACCGGCACAAGATCGAACTGGACGAACCGCTTAAGGCGCTCGGGACGTACAAGGTGGCGGTGAAGGTCTACCCTGGCATGACGCCCGAGGTGACGGTGGTGGTCGAGCCCAAGGGCTGAGACGCGGCCCGGCGGCGCCTTGCGGGGACCGCCGCAACCGGGCGTGTGGCGCCTCGGCGCGCGCATTCATGTCGCGGCGCGCCGCAAGAAGAGGGGATCGCGGGCGGCGAGGCCATATGGAAGGAGGCCATATGGAAGGAGGACAAGCAACGCCGCGAGGGCCCCGACCAAGACGGCCGCGAGCTCCTGTCTGTCGAGACGGCGCGACATCACCACAAGGGTCCACCCCGCGAGCAGCACATTGATGAGCAGGGCGGGCTGTATGTGTACGCTCCGACCGCAAGCGCGATCGACCCGGCGACGTTTCGGCCAGTCCTGCGCAGATCGATACCGGTCCGCAGGAGGCCCAGGCCACCCAACGTAAACGGGAGCGTCGCAGGCAGGCTCCCACCCGACGCGCCCGAGGTGAACGGCCCACGGCAGGACGGTCATCAGCAGGGAGGCGGACTGCCAGAGTGTCGTGCCCGAGCAGCCACTGGAACGGTACGGTCGAGAAGCCGTAGAGCGGCTGCTTTAGTTCAAGCTGGGTGGTGAGGAACGGGAGTACCGTCCTTCCGACGTCGTGACCTGTGGTGACTATCGACCGGGCGGATGCCGCGCCGGCAGCTCGTCCTCGAATAGGTCGGGAGGGTTGCGCGACAGGTCGTAGAAACGCAGGAGCAGCGCGAGCCCGGTCGTTAGCAGCGGCGCCAGTGTGAACCATGCGTGCTCGACGGCGAGCCGCAAGCGCAGCCGTTCCACGACCGAGCGGATCTGGCTGGAGGCCTGGAAGATCCTCGCCTGCGAGCGGGTCCGACGTCGTGCGGCCCCTTTTGCGTGTGGGCTCCCCTCGGGATGGATTCGCACGATGATAGACACCATGCACCCAGCTTCGATCCTCCACGTGGACCTCGACGCGTTCTTTGCGGCCGTCGAGCAACGCGATCATCCCGAGCTGCGCGGACGGCCGGTTGTCGTCGGCGGGGGCGGCGGGCAGGATCAGCGCGGTGTCGTGAGCGCGGCCTCCTACGAGGCGCGCCGCTTTGGAGTGCACTCGGCGATGCCCCTCCGCGCAGCGGCGGCGCTCTGTCCTGACGCGGTCTTTCTGCCCGTGGACGGCCCGAAGTACGCGGCTGTCAGCCGGCAGGTGATGGCGATCCTGCGCCGCTACACGCCTCGCGTGGAGCAGCTCTCGATCGATGAGGCGTTCCTCGACGTGACCGGCTCGGAGGCGCTCTTCGGGCCGCCCGAGACCATCGCGGCGTCGATCAAGTCGGCCATCCGCGGGGAGCTCGGGCTGACCGCGTCCGTTGGCGTCGCCGCCACCAGGCTCGTCGCGAAGGTCGCGTCGGACCTCCGGAAGCCGGATGGACTCGTCGTGGTCGCGCCGGGAGAGGAGGCGGCGTTCCTCGCGCCGCTCCCGATCGCCAGGCTCTGGGGTGTCGGCGAGAAGACACGGGTTGCGCTCGCCGAGTTTGGGGTGCGCACGATCGGTGACCTGGCGGCGATCCCCCCGGACGCGCTGCGGCGGCGGTTCGGCGAGCACGGGGCGCAGCTTGCCGAGCGCGCCCGCGGGATCGACGCCTCCGCGGTTGCCGAGCCTCAGGATGCGAAGTCGATCAGCCACGAGCACACGTTCGAGGTGGACACGAGCGATCGGGAGGTGATCGAGCGCACGTTGCTGGGGCTCTCGGAGGGAGTGGCTGCGCGGCTGCGCGCGGCCGGGCTGCGGGCCGGCACGGTCGCCGTGAAGGTCCGCGACAGCGAGTTCTCGACGCACACGCGACAGCGGGTACTGGCCGAGCCGACCGATCTGGCCGATCCGATCTGGCGGACGTCGGTCGAGCTGGCACGGCCACTGCTGCACGGGGTGCGGGTGCGGCTGCTCGGGGTGGCGGCCCGGAACCTCGGCGCGCCCTCGCAGCTCGCCCTGTTTGCCGCGGCCGACGAGGATCGGCGGCGGCGGGCGGTCGAGGCGGTCGATGCGATCCGTCGACGGTTCGGGGCGAGGGCGCTGACGAGGGCCCGCCTGTTGGACGCCGATGTGCCGGAGCCGTTCGAACGTGACCCGGACCGGCTGCGCGACGACGACCCGAAGCCGCCGCTCGGCACCGGATGAGGTGGCTTCCCGGGGTCGGGCGGCTGGTCGGGAGTGGGACTCGCTGGGTCGCGCCGCGGCTGACCCGCGCGGGGCCCCAACCGCCCGTCGCGTGCGGCCGGGTTCGAATCGACGCGGTGAGCCAGGGGCGGGCCTGAGTCAGGGCCGTGCGCCACAAGCGAGGGCCGTGCCCCCCAAGCGAGGGCCGTGCGCCACAAGCGAGGGCCGTGCCCCCCAAGCGAGGGCCGTGTGCCCCCAAGTGGGGGCCGTGTGCCGCAATCGCACGTGAAGTACACAGGTGAAGTCCCGATTGCGCAGTGCAGCGCCCGCTCGCGCCACGGCGCGCGGCGGACGGCCTGTTCGCGTGCGGGATCCCGTGCGCGGTGGCGCAGGATCCCTCGGCTGACATCATCGTCGCTGGCGACCCACACTGCGGGCAGGTCGCCGTTCGTCGACATGATGTGCGAAACGGTGCGCCGCCCCGAGATCGCGCAGCGCTGCCGGGCGCCAGCACCGCCCCGAGATCGCGCAGCACCGCCCGGCGCCAGCGCGCCCGGCGCCAGCACCGCCACATGCACGTCCCGGCCGCACGGCACGCGAGACGCTGACCGAGACGCGCCCGCCCGACGGACCGACACGCCGCACGCATGACCGGCAGCGGCGCGCGTGACAACGTCGTCGCCACAGCGCCACGGCCAACCCGTTCGCCGGCCAGGTCGTCTGTGGCCGACACCGCTTGTGGCCGACACCGCTTGTGGCCGGCCCTTGACATCGAACATCTGTTCTGGTTAAATACGGCACAACAGAACAGATGTTCTCTCGCCGCCGACGTGCCCTGTGGGAACGGAGAGACGAAATCGCCCCGGAAGGAGCCGACCGATGTCCACGATCCGCGTCTCCCCGCTCGAGGTCCAGGTGCGCTGCGATTGGTTCGATGGTCGCCCGCGTGCGATCCGGCTGGCGCGCGAAGAACTGCACGTGCTGGCGGTAACTCGTGTCCGCGACGAGTCGGCGGCCTATCCAGCCGCGTTTGGGCCGCGCACTTGTTTCGAGGTACTCACCGAGACGGCCCGTCTCGCGCTCGTCTACCGGCATCGCGATCGGCGGTGGATCGTCGAGGGGCTCGAGCCCACCGCGGCCGGTCGGACACTCGATCCGGTCGGTCTCCTTGCCCCGGCCGCCTGACGCCGCCCTACGCCCGCCTGACGCCGCCCCGCCCCGCGCCGCGCCGCCTGACGCCGCGCCCCGGCCGCCCTACGCCCGCCTGGCGCCGCCCCGCCCCGCCTGACGCCGCCCCGCCCCGCCTGACGCCGCCCTACGCCCGCCTGGCGCCGCCCCGCCCCGCGCCGCCCCGCGCAGCCTGACCCTTGGTCGCGTCCGGTGACCTCGTGGCCGGCTCGCCGGGCCTCGTTGCGGCCGCCTGATAGCGATAGAGCCCCGACCGGGTGACCTGCGCCGGAGGCCCGGTACCGACGATGGCGGGCGCGAAACCGGCCGCGGATGCGACAATCCGGGCGATGACCAACGAACGCTTCGCCGACCTCTCGATCGGCGAGTTCATCTCCCGTCTCGCGTCGGCCGAACCGGTCCCGGGTGGCGGGTCGGCCTCTGCGATCGCCGCGAGCTTCTCCGCCGCCCTGATCGCCATGGTCGCTCGCCTATCGCTCGGGCGCCCGAAGTACGCCCCCTACGAAGCCACGCACCGTCGCGCCCTCGCCTACACCACGGAGGCCGCACCCGCGTTCCTCGACCTCGCGGACCGCGACTCTGAGGCGTACCGGGGGTTGGCCGCGGCGCTCAAACTGCCGCGCGAGACCGCGGAACAGCAAGAGGTCCGCAGTGCGGCCATTCATTACGCCGCGCGCCATGCCACCGACGTGCCACTGGAGGTGGTGCGCCGCTGTGCGGACCTGGCTGTCGAGGTCGAGGCGATGGCGGGGCGGAGCAACCTGAACGCCGCGAGCGACGTGCACGTCGCCGCGCTGCTGGTCGAGGCCGCCGGTCGGGGTGCGGCGGCCAACGTGCTGGTCAACCTGCCGTCCG
>JAJYNJ010000012.1 GCA_021786385.1 Chloroflexota bacterium | reverse complement strand
GCAGCGCGACCAGGTGGGGGCGGCAGAGGCCGTCGGGCGACCGTGGGACGGCAGGGTCGCCGCCGCTCCGGCCCCGGGCGATCGCCCAGAGACCGTGGTCCTGGGCCCATTGCTCGGTTTCGCAGAGGGTGCAGGCTCCGCGCGCCACGACGCGTGCCGCCCCGTGGCCGAGGATCCGCTCGAGGCGCGCCTGCAGCACACCGCGGTAGATGTCCGCGAGCCGGTAGCCGTCCAGGTCGTGGAGCATCCAGCGGGCGTGGCGCGGGCAGAACCCGCCCGCCGCGGCCAGCGCAGTGTGGACGTCGGGGTCGCTCAGGCCCTCGGCGAAGAGAAAGAAGATGCGGCGCTCGGTCGTGACGCGCATGAACGTACAGACGCCGCAGCGCGCCCCGTCACCGGCACGGGAGGCCCTGGAGACCACGTCGAGTTCCACGCGCAGGGCGCTCATTCCTTGGCCTCGGCCGCACGGCGCTGTCGGATCTCGCGCCGCAGCCGCTGCGCTCGAGCAAGGCCCCGCCGCGTTTCGCGATCGCTGAGCGTGCGGTCGCCGTAGCGCACCAGCTCGAAGTCGGCAGCCAGCAGGCCGAACGCCGCGTCGGATAAGCCGCGGCCGCGGATCCTTCGCGCGTGGGCCGCGGGCGTTTCGGCCACTCCGCGCCGCAGGTCGGGGTGCCGCGCGAGCTCGGCGAGCACCCGCAGGTAGGCCCCGGCCGCGTCGAGCGCTGCCGGCCGATGGGGCAACCGTAGCCGAGGCCGACGCCCCGGGAGACGCAGGTCGAGCGCCATGCGTGGCGGAACGAAGACCCGCTCCTCAGCACCGCGCTCCGGTTTCCAGGGCCGCGGCGAGCTGAAGACGCGCCGATAGCGGATCAGCAGCCCGAGGGCAAGCGACGCCGCCAGCACCATGAGGACCGGCACGAGTGGCGGAGGGGCGCCCCTTGGGGGCACGGAGCTGACTGGAACCAGACCCGGCGGTGTGCCGCCGCCGCCCGTCGCCGGACCAGCCCCAGGCAGGTGGACCGACCCCACGATCGTCGCGATCGCGGTCCAGATCGTTGCCACCAGCAGGGCCAACCACGCCAAGAGGAGGGCCAGTAACCGCGCGGCCGGGCCGAGTGCGGCAGCCACGAGGAGCTGGATGGGTGTCCCGAGGAAGAGCGCTGCCCCGATCGCCAGTCCGCTCATCGACACCGTGATCGTGACTGCCACCATCGTCCAAGCGCGTCCCCCGCGGCTCTCGTGGGGCGCGAGGCCCAGCGCCTGCAGCCGTCCGAACGCGATCGCCAGCAGGCCGCTCGCGACGAAGACCAGGGAGCCGAGCAGCACGGGCGCGGCCAGGTCGGGACGATGGTTGACCGCCGGCAGGAGCCATGGGATCGCCAACGCGGGTACGCCGACCGCCAGGAGCGCGGAGGTGACGCGGTCATCGTCAGCCGGATCGGTGTGGGCGGCCCCCCGCAGGAGCGCGAGGCCCAGCAGCCAGCCCGGTAGATGGCGCGCCAAGGCCGCCGCCGGATCGGGCCCCACGAGCGTCGCACGCACCGACGGATCGGCGACCCAGCCCACGACCGCGGCTGCCAGGGCCAGCGTCGGGAGCAGGCGCCGGCGCGCATGCTCGGAGGCGGCCCAACGTGACGCCACGACGCCGAGGGCCGCGACCAGCACGAACTCGAGCGGCCCAAGTCTCGCGCGGCCGGACCCGAGACTCGCCAGGGCCACGTAGCCGACCCACAGCAACGATCCCTCGGCCAGCGCGTCGAGCGCGCTGGGCAAGAGCTCAGCCGGCCAGGACCAGCGCATCGCTCGTCTTCCAGTCCGGGGAGAGCGTGGCGAGCTGCGCCGCGAGGCCCACGCCCCGGACACGCGCGACCGCAGCTGCGGCCTGCGGTCCGAGCGCTACGTACTCGACGGGGTACCCCGAGGCGTCCAGCCGACGCAGCACGGCGAGGAACGGCAACGGGTCGCGGCTGCCCAGCGCGACCACAGCGGTGCCCGGTGCGAGCCGTTGAGGCAGAGCCGCGAGGACGAGCTCGAAGGGGGCAGACGGAGTCTGGCTGAGCCGCCCGAGCACGTCGGCGATGCGGGCCAGTTGGTCCTGTCCGCCGCTGGGCGGCAGGTATGCGGTGCGCTCGGGCGTCCGCGTGTGGGCCGCTGCCGCGAAGCCGACCGACGCGCCGTCGGCGACCGCGTGCCGGGCCAGCGATGCCGCGGCGACGATCAGGCTCTCCAGCAGGGGCTCGTCGAAGTGCAGCGCCCAGTACGGACCGGGCACCGTCTGGACGTCCAGCGCGATCAGCAGGTCACTCGCGCGAGATGGATCGAAGCGCTTGCTGACGGGGACTCCGAGCCGGCCGGTCGCGCGCCAGTGGATGCGGCGCTGGGGATCTCCCGGTTGGTAGGGCCGCACGCCGGCGAAGAGCGACGGGTCCTCGAAGAGGTTCTGCCGGGCCCGGAGGGTCCCCAACGTGAACGGTTCGGCACCGGCGTGGCGGACCGGCACGCTCCTGGGTCGCACGATGTAGAAGGCGCGGTCGGGGTGTTCTTCGGTCGCCGCACCGCGGCCGAACAGGTCCGCGACCGTGATGCGCACCGGTCCGAATTCGAACGTGCCCCGCTGGTCGGCCTCGATCACCAGGTGCCGGGTCACGCGTTCGAACCAGCCCACCGTCCAGACGTTGCGTAGCACCGCGAGACCAGGGCGCTCGCTCGGCTGCAGCAGACCGCCGCGCACCGAGGCGCCCTCTGTCACGTAGTCGTCGACGCCGAGCCAGGCGAGCGGCAACGGCTTGTCGTTCCAGACACCGAGGTCGAGCGGGATTTCGTCGCCCCACACGGCCCGGTCCCGCGCCAGCCGGCGTTCGTAGCGCACACACCGCAGGCCGAAGCGGCTCCATAGCTCGGTCAGCAGGGCCGTGAGCGCGACGAGGACGCCGACGAGGGCCAGCCCAGGGAGACTCGTCAGCGCGCCTGCGACGATGAGGGCGGCCGCCAGCAGAGCCCGCCCGCGGCTCACGGCTCGACGACCGGCGCGGGCACGCCGGAGAGGATCTCGGCGAGCACACCCTCCACGGTGGCCCCACGCAGCTGGCGATCGACGTCCAGGCGGAGCCGATGCGCGAGGACCGGGCCGGCGACCGCGACCACGTCGTCAGGAAGGACGAAGCCTCGGCCGTCGAGCGCCGCCCACGCCTGGCTCGCTCGGTAGAGGGAGACGCTGGCGCGCGGGCTGCCCCCCAGGCGTAGGTCGCGGTGCGCGCGCGTGGCGCGGACCAGATCGACCAGGTAACCCTCCACCGCCTCGCTGACGTGCACCTCGCTGACGGACTGCCGCAGCGCGGCCAGCGTGTCGCGATCGACCACTGGTTCCACCTGCTCGAGGGGATCGCCGCCGCCCCGATAGCGGCGCGCGATCCGGCGCTCTTCCTCGCGGTCGGGGTAGCCGAGCCGGATCTGGACGAGGAAGCGGTCGAGCTGCGCTTCGGGCAGCGAGAACGTGCCCTCCAGTTCGACGGGATTCTGGGTGGCCACCACCAGGAACGGATTGGCCAGCGGACGCGTCTCGCCTTCCACCGAGACCTGGCGCTCCTGCATCGCCTCGAGCAGCGCCGACTGCGTGCGTGGCGTCGCGCGGTTGATCTCGTCGACGAGCAGGACGTTGGTGAAGATCGGCCCTGGCATGAAGCGCAGGCGGCCGCCGTCGAGGATCGCGGCACCCGTGACGTCCGTGGGCAGCAGGTCGGGCGTGCCCTGGATACGGGTGAACGCGAGACCCAGGGCCCGCGCGAACGCCCGCGCCACCAGTGTCTTGCCGACGCCGGGGACGTCTTCGATGAGGGCATGTCCGTCGGCGAGCAGTGCCACACAGAGGAGCCGTAGCCCAGGCAGTTCGCCGACGACCGCCCGCGCGACGGTGGCCTGCAGGTCGCGCCAAAAGCGGCCCAGCCGCGCCGGCGCGACGGCGGGTTCCGACCGCGGGGGAGGGCCCGCGTCGACAGCGTCACGGGCTGGCCCGTTGGCGTCCATGGTCGGCGCGCTCCGCTCCTGGCCGATGCGCGGCGGAAGCACCGTCTCGCTCACGCTCCGCCCTCGTCCTCGGTCGGCAGCCCGAACGCCCGGCGCGCGATGTCGCGGTCCGCGTCGTGGGTCAAGCGTTCGAGTGCTTCATCGAGTGGGACGAAGCCGCCATCGGCGAAGACCCGCTCGAGGCGCAGCTCGCCGCCCACCGGGTGGGCCACGAACCAGTCGACGGTTTTGCGGTTGCGCACGCCGTGCCGCCGATCCGCGAACTCGTAGCGCGTCACGCCGAGCCACTCGTCGATCGCGATCTCGACCCCCGTCTCCTCCCGGACCTCGCGGATGGCGGCCTGTTCGGGAGTCTCGTTCTGCTCCAGATGGCCCTTGGGGAAGACCCACTCGCGGCCGTGCCGGACGACCAGACATGCGCCATCTCGGATCACCACGGCACCGGCGGAGCGGTGGAAGATCTTGAGCGGGCGGAGCGTGGCCTCGCGGTTCATCACCGGGCACCTCCTTGGTTGGCCGCCGCAGGAACGCGCCCGCGGTGCACCAGCACGATCAACGGGACGGCCAACAGCTCGACCGCTACCGAGAATGCGACGAGCGCCGGCAGGGAAACGTCGTAGAGGATCCCCATCATGGCGCTGCCGAGGAACCAGGCCGCACCATAGAGGAGGTTGAAGAGCCCATACGCCGACGCGATCCGGCGAGCAGACACCATACCCGCCACGGCTGCGGCCATGATCGATTCGTGAACGCCCATCCCGAGGCCCCAGAGCAGCGTGCCCACGAACGCCGCGGGAGGGGCGCCGAGGAAGACGAGCGGCGCGAAGACCGCCGAGACGAGGGTCAGCGGCACCAGGACCACGATGCCGGCCCGGTCGAAGAGGCGCCCCAGGCCGAGCGACCCGAGCCCACTGGCCGCCATCGCCGACGCGTAGAAGAGCGGAACCCAGTCGGCCGGCACGGTGCGCGCCTGCTGGAAGTGGAAGGCCATCAGCGAGAAGTCGGCGAACCCCGCGGCCACCAGCATCGTGGCAGCCATGTAGATCCACAGTTCACGGGGCAGCCCGGCGGTCTGCACATCGAGCGGTCGGGCGGCGAGACCCGTGGGGTCCGGATACGTGATGCGCGCGAGGGCGAGGATTGCCAGCGTCAGCAGCGCCGGAATCAGCAGCACGGCGAAGGCGGCCTGGTACTGCGCGCGGGCCGCGAGCACTGCGGCGGCAACGAGCGGCCCGATCAGCGCGCCGAGCTGGTCGAGCGCTTCGTGGACCCCGAAGCCCCAGCCGCGCCCCATCTCGCGCGTGGCGTGGGCGAGCATCGCGTCGCGGGGCGGGTTGCGCATGGCCTTCCCGACGCGCTCCAGCACGATCAGGAATGCCGCGGCAGGCCAGCTGCCGGCGAGCGCGAGGGCCGGCACGGCCGCCATCTGCAGGACGTAGCCCGTGAGCGTGATCGGCCAGTACCGGCCGGTCACGTCGCTCAGGCGCCCGGAGACGATGCGCAACGCGTATCCGAGCAGCTCGCCGCCCCCGGCGACGATGCCGACCGCCGTGGCGCTTGCACCGAGGACCGCTAGGTACGGCCCCGTCACGCTGCGCGCACCTTCGTAGGTCATGTCGGCGAAGAGACTGACCACGCCGATCAGCAGCACGAACCGCAGCGCGCTCCGGGAGCCGACCGTCCCGCCGCCGGGCATGGCCGCCTCGAGCTGCTGCAAACGCCCGCCGATCATCGACGGTCGTGGGGCTGGCGGCAGGCCGACATCTCGATCTCGCTCTGCGCGTGGGGTGGGGTGGGATGGGTCAGGTGACAGACTGACATGAACAAAAACGGCCTCCGGAGTGCACTCCAGAAGCCATCACCCGCCGTGAAGCGGGAACGATACGGGCGCGAGCTTCATCGCGCCAATGCAGTTGCAGCCAGGATAGCGCATCGGGTCCGTGATGGCTGTGCAGACGTCATCGCGGTGAGGCGTGGGGATCGCCGATCGGGCCGACGATCGGTCAGTTGACGTCGTAGTGGCACGTGATGTCGCGTCCGTTCTCGTCGAGCACGATCAGGGTGGGTGTCCACCCGGTGTCGCTGCGGACCGCGGCACGCAGTTCGTCGGCGACGCGCTCCACGACCAGCCGCGTCGGGTAGTCGACCGGCCGTTCGGCTGCGACCCAGCCGTGTGGGCCGATCGCCCTGACGACGGCCGGCCATGCCGCCCTGCGCTTCACCGACGTCCCGCGGCGCCGAGCAGCACGGCAACCAGCGCCTGGAGGGCGAGGAGCCCGACGATCAGCAGACGATCGCGGCGCGAGAACGGCGGCACGCCCGGCATGGGCACCGCACGGATCGTCCGGACCAGCGCGTCGGCAGCGTTCACCAGCCGGCGCTCGCGCTCCTCG
>JAJYNJ010000031.1:22747-32778 GCA_021786385.1 Chloroflexota bacterium | reverse complement strand
GCCGACATCATCTCGATCGCGCAGCAGGAGAGCCCCGAGAGGAGCGGCCAGAGGCTGTTCATGCGCAGCAGGTCGAGCAGGTAGTCGGCCTTGGCCGGGATGACCTCCAGCGAACCCCAGCGCGCGTCGTCGCCCGGGTCGAGCTCCGCGGCGACCCGCTCGAGGTGGGTGATCGCAGGCGGCCGACCGCCGCCGTAGGCTGCGGGATGCGTCGAGGACCAGAGCTCGTTCGGGACGACGATGGGCTTCTCTTCCACGGTCGGCGGTCTCCTACGGCCGACTCGTAGATCTCAGGAGCCCGCGACGAGCCTGGCCGCGCATGTGTCCAGCGCGACCTCCTTGCAGGAAGCCGATCCTCCCGCGGATCGAAACGAACGTGCCGAGATCCACGACGACCATCTCCTTCATCACGAGCCGCCCGCGACAGCTCGACGCAGGAACGCTATCCCTCGTTTCCGAAAGCGCGATGAAGCGCCGCTGAGAAGCGCGTGAGATGCGGCCCGCTGTCGCAGATGACGGAGCCCGCCCGCACCGGCCCCCCACGGGCCCGAACCCGCAAACCGTCCGTCAGCGGGACGGCGCGGCCACCGGCCGGATCGCGGCCCTTGGCGCGGCGCCGACCGGTGTCGGCCGGAACCGGCGCAACCGCAGCGCGTTCGAGACCACGGTCACGCTCGAGAGGGCCATCGCTGCGGCGGCCAAGATCGGATCGAGCAGGACGCCGGTGAACGGATAGAACGCGCCGGCCGCCAGCGGGATGAGCGCCGTGTTGTAGGCGAAGGCCCAGAAGAGGTTCTGCTTGATGTTCCGCATCGTCGAACGCGACAAGGCGAAGGCGGTGATGAGGCCTCGCCTGCAGGCCCAGCCGGTGGAGTTCGGCCACCGCCGCCGCCGAACCCGCCTTGAGCGTGTCCGCGATCGCGACCACCGCCGCGGACCGCCCGACGAGGACGTCGTGGCCCTCGACAGAGGCGCGGATCCCCTGGCCGCCGGTCGCCTCCAAGCGGCTCGCCGCCGGCACCTCGAGTCGCCGTTCCTCGGTCGCGAACCGCACGATCGCCTGGCCAAGCGGGTGCTCCGACCCGCGCTCGGCGCCAGCGGCGAGCCGGACGATTGTCGTCTCGTCAGGTGCGTCCGCCGCGCGGACGATGTCCGTGACCCGCGGCCGCCCCTCGGTGAGCGTCCCGGTCTTGTCGAGCACCACGACGCGGACCTGGTGCAACCGCTCGAGGGCTTCGGCGTTGCGGAAGAGGACCCCGTTCTCGGCGCCCTTGCCCGTGCCGACCATGATCGAGGTGGGAGTGGCGAGCCCGAGCGCGCATGGGCGCGCGACGATGAGCACCGCCACCGTGTTGAGGAGGGCGAGGTTGAACGCCGGCTGCGGCCCGACGGCGAACCAGACCAGGAACGTGATCGCCGCGACGAGCAGCACGGCAGGTACGAAGTAGCCGGTCAGATCCTCGAGCCCGACGCGCCCGGGGTCGTAGCGCACCGACGCCGACTCGGTCGCCAGGTTCACGTGCGCTTGCTCGACGCCATCGACCTTGCGCACGTAGCGCTCGACGCGGTTGACGCACGAGGCGCAGGTCATGCCCTCGACGGGGAAACGCACCTGGACGACGGTGGCATCGGACTGGGTCATCAGTTTCACCGGTTCCTTCATACTCCCTGGGAGTACCCCGCGCCGCCCCCGGCGCCAGGCCAGGAGCACGGCTCGGCCCCCGGACCACACGGCGGAGGTCATGGCGACAGTGACGCGGCAGGCTGCGATGCACCTGAGCGGCGCCTGAGCGACCGGCTAAAAGCTTGGCGCCCGCGCTCTGGAGCCGATCCTGTGTCTGACGTCGCGCGGACCCCGCCCAGGGCGTGCTGGACCGTTGTTCACAGGTCTGCCTCACCCCGACCTCAGGTGCGCCCTCCATCGTTGCGGGCATGAGCGACCCACGCAGTGCGTCCCACGGCCGAACCAACCCGGAGCGCCCGGCGGTCTCGCGTGGCGGTACCACGGCCCACGACCCCGTCCTCGATTCCGTGTGCCGCGCGGAGTTCAGCCGCGAACGCGCCGTGGTGATCGCGACCCACGACGGCCGCCCTGTCGACTTTCGCAGTCCAGCCGGCCGCTCGCCGCGCGTCGACGTCGTGGTCGTCGGGGCCGGCCCGGCAGGCTCGACGGCGGCACGCCTGCTCGCAGCGCGCGGGGCCCGCGTCGTCCTCGTCGAGGCGCGCCGGCTCCCGCGCCCCAAACTCTGCGGCGGCGGACTGACCCCCAAAGCCCAGCGGCTCGCGCCACCAGGCGCGCTCTCCACGGTCGAGCGGACTGTGGAGCGGACCGAACTCCGGGCGCCCCGGCTCTCCCCGATCCACCTGGAGGCGCCCGCAGCCAGCGTGGCGATGGTCGAGCGGGCGCGCTTCGACCTGGCCCTCGTCGAGGCCGCCGCCGCGGCAGGCGCGGACGTCCGGGACGGAGTGGAGGCCCTGGACGTCAAGGAGGACCCATTCGGGGCCTGGGTGGCCACCGAGCAAGGGCGGCTCCGTGCCGACGCGCTCGTGCTGGCGGATGGAGAGCCAAGTCGTCTCGCCCGGCGACTCGGCCTCGGCGGCGACGCCCGCCGCCTTGCGCTCGCGCTCGAGGTCGACCTGCCCTTCTCGGCAGCCCTCGCACTGGATGTGGCCCTGCTCGAGTTTGCCGTGCCCGGCGGGTACGCCTGGTACTTCCCGAAAGGCGATCACGCCAGCGTTGGCATCGGCTCGTACCGGCCAAGCCAGCACCGCGAACTCAAGACGGCCCTCCGGCGCTTCGCCGGGACCCTCGACCTCGATGCCGCTGCCGGGCGCCTCAGCGGTCACTGGATCCCCCAGGGCTTGCGGCGGGGTCCGATGGCGAGCGCGCGCGTCGTGCTCGCGGGCGATGCAGCGGCCACCGCCGACCCGCTCTTCGGCGAGGGCATCTCGTACGCCATGATCTCCGGGGCCGTGGCGGCCCAGGTCGTCGCGGACTGGGAAGGCCGCCGGGTCGCGGACCTGCGCGCCTACGACGAGCGGTTGCGACGCGTCCTCGGACCCGCCCTCGGGCGCCTCTACTGGACCGCCCGGGCGGTCGAGGCGTCGCTCGACCTCGCGCTCACGGCCGTTCGCCACAGCCGCCATGTCCGGGACCAGGCCGTGGACGCCATCGCCGGGCGCCGGGGCGCTTTCGCGGTCGACCGCGACTGCCGGTTCGCCTGCGTGTGCGCGCTCATCGGCCGCGTCTGCCCGGCCTGCCGGGCGCCATCCGGGCCCGGTCCGAGCTGCGCACCACCGGCGGCATGCGCCGTCTGAGCGCAACGACGTCGCCCAGGAGAGTCCGGGCGCCGAGGCGACCGACGCCCTCTGAGCTCGGGCGGCCGGCGAACCCGAGCGGCCGCCGCGGCTCACCTGAAGACCGGGTCCAGGCTGGACGGCGACACCTACGGGCTCTGGTCCTGCCCCCCCAGGCTGACCGGCTCGAGTCAGCCCGGTCTCTGGGCGCGTTCTAAGCCCACACTCATCGGTTACTCAGGTGTGGCCGCCACGATGCAGGTATGACACGTGGACATCGCGGGCACCTCGCCCGTTCGCTTCCCCCGGACCCGGGGCTCGCGGTCCGCATCGGCGTCACCGTCCTCCTGCTTGCGGCCGTCTACGCCGCCTTCGTGGCCGTGCTCTGGGCGGCCGGCGGCAGCGTCCTTCTCATCGCGATCGGCGTCAGCGGCCTGGCGATCGCCCAGTACTTCTTCACGGACCGGCTCGTGCTGACCGCGATGGGGGCCCGGGAGGTGAGCCGGGCAGAGGCACCGGAGCTCGTCGACCGAATCGAGCGCCTGGCCGCCCAATTCGACCTGCCGATCCCGAAGGTCGCGATCATCGAGAGCAACGTCCCCAACGCGATGGCCACCGGGCGCGACCCCTCGCATTCCGTCGTCGCGGTCACGACCGGGATCCTCTCCCGGCTCGACGCCGCCGAACTCGACGCGGTCCTGGCACACGAGCTCTCGCACGTGCGCCACCGCGACGCGGCGGTCCTCACGATGGCGGCGGTCTTCGCGACCGTCGCGTCCTTCATCGTCCAGATGGGCTTCTGGCTGGGCCTGGGCGGGGGCGACGACCGCGACGGCGAGGGTCGACCGAGTATCCTCGTCGTCTACCTGGTCTCGCTCGTCGTCTGGCTGGTCAGCTTCCTGCTGATCCGCGCGCTCTCGCGCTATCGTGAGCTCGCCGCCGACCGCGGCTCCGCGATCATGACCGGGGCTCCCTCGCAGCTCGCCTCGGCCCTGGTCAAGATCAGCGGGGCGATGGAGCAGATCCCCGACGCGGACCTGCGGACGGTCGAGCCGGCCAGCGCGCTCATGCTGATTCCGGCGTTCAGCCGCCGCTCGCTCATCGGGATCCTCTCCACCCATCCCCCTCTCGAGGTACGCCTGGCGCAGCTCCGCAAGCTCGAGGCCCAGGAGCTGGAAGCGTGAAGCTTCTGGACACCCTCTTTGGCGTGACGCGCCGTCCCCGCTCGCGCGAGGAAGCGCTCGTCGGCCTCTCCACCGCCGCGGTCACGCTGCAGGCCGAGCTCGGGCTCGTCCCGACCGGCGAGGCCGGCCTTGCGATCCGTCCACTCGACAGCGAGGAGTACCGCCGCGCCGAGGCGGAGCTCGCGGGCCTGCTCGAGATCGCCGGCCACGAGACCGGTGCGACCATCACCGAGCGCACCGACAGCTACGGCTACCGCTGGATCGTGATCGCCGACTCCGCGATCGCCGACCTCGTCTCGACGGCCTACAGCGTCAGCCTCCAGCTCCGCGACGCGAGGTTCGGCGACCAGGTGCTGGCGGCAGCCTTCGGGTTCCGCGACGCCGCCGGACGGCACGTCTTCTGGCTCTACAACTTCAAGCGCGCCGCGTTCTACCCATTCGTGCCGCAGCCCGATGGGACGAGCCGCGACACCGCGCACGAACTGCAGCTGGCGGCGGCGCTCGGACGGGAACTGCCGGTGGAGTCCGACCAGACACGCTGGTACCCGATGTGGGGCATGCCGCTCGACGGTGCGCCGCTTGCCCGGCCGCCCGTCACGGCACAAGACTCCACTCCACGCGCCGCGGGTGGGGAGCCCACTCACGCCCACGACGACGTCTCCCGCCACGGCGAGGGCCACGGCCACAGCTGTTGCGGCGACACCCGGCGCAGCCGACACGGCTGCTGAACGATCACACGGAGGCACCCCCCCCTATGGGACTCTTCAACCGCACCAAGACCATCGTCGAGGCGAAACTGAACGCGATCCTCGGCGCCGCCGAGGACCCGCGCGAGACACTCGACCTCTCCTACGAGAAGCAGCGCGACATGCTCCAGCAGGTCCAGCGCGGGCTGATCGAGGTGACCACCGCGAAGCGCCGCCTGCAGCTCCAGGCCGCACAGCTCGAGGCCGGGATCAGGGACGCCGACGACCAGGCCCGCCGGGCGCTCGCCGCCGGGCGCGAAGACCTCGCCCGCGCCGCCCTCGAGCGCAAACAACTGCTGGTCGGCCAGCAGGCTGGTCTCGAGCAGCAGGTCGCCGACGTCCAGGCGCAGCAGGACAAGCTGACCGCGGCCGAGGCGCGGCTCTCCGCCAAGATCGAGGCGTTCCGCAACCAGAAGGAGGTCATCAAGGCGCAGTACTCGGCGTCCGAGGCCGAGGTGCAGATTGGTGAGGCCTTCACCGGGGTGTCCGAGGAGATGGCAGACGTCGGGCTCGCCGTCGAGCGGGCCACGGCAAAGACCCAGGAGATGCAGGCCAGGGCGGGCGCGATCGACGAGCTCGTCTCGCAAGGCGCCCTCAGCGACGTCTCGGCGGCCTCCGACCCGGTTGCGGCCGAGCTCGACCGGACCGCCCGCAACGCGTCGGTCGAGTCAGAGCTCGCGGCGCTCAAGCAGCAGCTGGGCGCGACGACGCCGAGGACCGGGGAGGCGGCGCGATGATCGTGCGCATCCTGGGCGAGGGCCAGTATCAGCTCGCCGACGCTGACATCCCGGATTTCGACGGAATCGACGAGCAGCTGACCGCGGCCATCGAGCGCGGCGACCGGCGCGGCTTCGGGGCCGACTTTACCAAGCTCATTACATACGTCCGAGAGCACGGCGAACAGATCACGGCGGCACACCTCGGCACGTCGGACCTCGTCCTGCCTCCGGCGGACGCGGGATTCGAGGAGGTCCGTGCGATGCTCCGGGACGACGGACTCGTCCCGGGCTGAGCCATGACCGAGCGTGGCGCGATCGTCGCGTTGGCCCTCATCGGGGGCCTGCTCGTGTTCGGCGTCATCTGGGGCCTCCTGGTCGCCGCCGTGACGCTGCTCGGGGTCGTCCTCCTGGCTGGCCTGCTCGGCCAGCTGATTGCCGGAGACCGCGTGCGGGCGAGCCTGATCATGCCGGCAGGCCTGGCCGGCGTTCTCCTCGCTCTGGGCGCCGTCGAGTGGCTGAGGTTGCCGCCGCTCCTCTGGCTGGCCGGTGTCCCCATCCTGTGGTCCGTCGCGGGCGCGACGGTGGCGATCGTGGTGGCCGGCGGAGTGTCAGATCGGCGGCGTAGGTCGCAGGCGCCGTAGGCGCAGGACGACTCCTCCGTGGCGGGGCGCGGGTGGCCGAGCCCTCGGACGCGACAGGGCGTGCGCCGGAGCGCTGGCGGCAACCGGTACACTACGCGCCCGTAGTGGCTCTCGGTCGCCCCGTCTCGCCGTCGTCAGGCGACACGCGCCACAGGCGACACGCGCCACCACGACTCTGGTCTCGTCGAACCCAATGTCTGCGGGAGAGACGGCCTTGCGATCGGACGGAGTGCCGGCTGGGAACCCTGGCGTGCGGAGAGACCACGAGCGACCCGGTATTCAGATGACGGCACAGGGCTGGACGCGCAGAAGGAGCGGCAATGGGCAAGCGATCGCGATCTCTGAAGAGTCGCAGGACCGAGGCGGCCTCTGCGCTGCCGACTTCGGCGCGACGATGGCCTTCCTCGCGCATCCTGGCCGTCGTAGGTCTGCTGGTCGCGCTGGTCGGGGCCGCCGGGGGGCTGGTGCTGGTTGCGGTCAACGCCGCGCAGCCGGTCTATGCCTGCGGCTCGTTGCTCGAGCCGGCCGCGTCACCCTCGGCCGTCGCAGCGACGAGCGCCCCCGTGGCATCCGCGACGCTCTCGGCGCCCACGCCCATCGGCCAGGACGCGCCCGACCTCGGGAGAAACCACGTCCCGGTTGGGGGCCGCGCCACGTACTCCTCGTGCCCGCCGACATCGGGGCCGCATTACAACGCCGCAGGCCAAGGGCCAATCCCAGTTGGGTTCTACCCGCCCGACGAGAGCCGCCCGCCCCAGGGCTGGGTCCACAACCTCGAGCACGGCGAGATGGTGGTGCTCTACCGGTGCCCGGGGGGATCCTGCGATCAGCCGGCGCTCGATGCGCTGCGTGCGTTCCAGCAGCACATCCCGCCCAGTCCGCGGTGCGGCATCCCAAATGATCTGGTCGTCACGCGCTTCGACGAGATGAACGCACCCTTTGCCGCCGTCACGTGGGACCGCGTGCTCTTCCTCGACCGCGTGGACACCGCGGCACTCAGCCAGTTCTTCCTCGCGAACGCCGAGACGAAGGCCCCGGAGCGGCAGTGCTGACGGGCTGATCGCGCGGACCGTCGCCGCCCGCATCCCGGAGACGCAGCGTCTCCAGCCGGGCCGCGGCGTGCCCCCATCGGCAACCTCCCCGCGCATGGCACCGCGCGCGACTGAGTGGCACGTGAGCGCGGCACAAGGAACTGCCCCGTCGCGGCCACAGGTGGAGGGCCGGACGCGCGGGGCCGCTGCGGCTACGGCGTCGCCCGTGACATCAGACTTCGCCGCCAGGAATACCGACGTGGCTCCGCCCGCAGCCGCAGCAGGAACTGCCGCATGACGAGGTAGGCGCCGAGCGCGGCCACGAAGATCAGCCCCGGGACAGTGGGGGCATGACCGAGCACCAGCAGCGCGGTCACCACACCAAGGAGGAGGCCTGCGGCGGATTCGAGCAGCTGGGTCGGAACGCGGCGGGCGCCGACCCGGCGGTCCGACGACCAGACGCCCCAGCGGGAGCGGGTGCAGCGCCCCGCGCAGCAGCCCGTCAGGAAGCACCCGAGGCGCCCGATCGCGACCCCGAAGAAGAGGCCGGGCGTGCTCGCGTCGAGGAACAGGCCGGCCGGCAGGTTGAACGCGAGCAGTTCGACGACCGTCACGACGAGAGCGACGACTAGGAAACCGTCGACCGCCCAACCACCGATCCACGTGCGCCACGGGCCGGGATGCAGGACCGCGTACCAGACCTTCGCCCCGATCAGGCCGGCCGCCAAGGCGATCAGGGAGACCACCAGCGACCGGCCGACCGGGATCCCTTCGTGCGCGAGGATCGCGATCAGCACGGTCAGCGCCACGAGGACACCGAGGCCGCTCAGGGTCGGCCAGATCCCGGGGATGACCGCCGGGATCCTGGCCAGCGGAGCCGCCAGGGCCCACCGCGTCTTCAGCGGTGTGGCCGGGCCCGTCGAAAGCGCCCAGCGACGCCACGACCACGTGGCGGGGTGAAGCGGCTGGGCGCTCGCACGCTTCCAGCGGGAGGACGCACGCTGCCCGCCGGCGTGATCTGCGGATCGGATCAGTTCGCCGCTCACCGTCCACTCGCCGGGCTGCAGCCCGTACACCCACGTGGTGATCGACAGAGGGCCGCTGCCAGGTACGATGCCGTCCACGGTCTCCTCTCGCGTGAACAGATCCTGTGGCCCGGGCGTTCCGCGGATGCCGATGCGCCGGCCAGTCAACCGGACGGTGGCCGAGTACGGTTCGCTCCCCTCCCCGGAGTCGAACCAGAGCGTCACCACCAGCGCCTCCGGCTCGACAGGACCCGGCCCTCCGGTCCGCGCGTCCGTCGGCGGCTGCGCCACGCCGACCTGCCCACTGCGGGACCCGGGCAGCGCCCCCGCTAGCGGTCTCGTTCGCACCTTCGTGCCCCGCGCTGACGCTCCCAGCCTTCTCCGTGCCACCCCTTCTCCACCGGTCCTTTCTGGCTCGACGTGCGGCCCCATCAACGATGGCCTGATGGGGGCAACTACGCCCTAGTAGTATGTTGTCACCGTAGTATGCGGCTTCCCGCGATCGTGTCCGTGCGGCCCTTCACGTGCGCGGTGGGCACGGTGGACTGTGCCGCCCCCGAGGCACGCCGCCGCGCTCGGCGGCGTGCCGGCGGTGCCGCCCCTACGGATGCGCGGCGTCGACGACGGCGCAGCCCCGCCTGGCACGTCTGAGCTGACGCCCGATGACGGCGATCCCCAGCGCATTCATGGCGACGCCCACGAGCAGGAGGGGCGTGCGGTAGGCGTCGAGCAAGACGGCGGCTGCCGAGAGCCCCACGAGCGGGAGCACGTCCACGACGTGGTGGGCGCAGCAGGCGAGCATCGCGGCGCCGCTCGTCCCAGTGCTCGCGGCGGTCACCACAGCGCCCGCACGGTGGCGGCGGTCGCTGCGACGCAGTTCGATGAAGAGCCCGACCTGCGTCCCGAAGCCCGCCGCGACCAGGCCCACGAACGGCGCATCCGAGGTGAGCTGTTCGACGGCGTGCGCCGACCCCTGAGCCAGAGTGATCAGGCCGAGGTAGACGCCGAGAAGCGCGACGCCCGCGACGACGCCGATCGCGACGCTGCGGACGGGGACGGATCGCGGCCGCGCGAACGCCGCCGCCAGGCCCGTCATGACGAGGCCCCGAGCGACCAGCGGAGCGGCGGCACCCCGTTCGAGCCGATCGGTGGGAGCGTGAGTTCGACCCATTTCGCGCCGGCGAGGAACGGGCCGGCGGTGCCCTTGAAGAGGAGCGTTCCCTCCCGATGGTGGCCGCCAGGGGGAGCAGCCCACCGCTTTGCCTCGAGCCTGTCGCCGCGATCGTTGGTCAGCACGGCGCCGCTCAGCGTGACCCCGTCGAGGTCGATCTGATGGTTGTCGAGCTTGACGTCGAAGCCGAGGCCGACCCCGCGCCCCTCCCAGGTCA
>JAJYNJ010000031.1:0-22160 GCA_021786385.1 Chloroflexota bacterium | reverse complement strand
GCCCTACGGCCCGCGCCACGTCCAGGCGCAGGTCGATCGAGCGTTCCTGTGCCCGTGCCGCGAACCGGGCCTGCGCGGCCTGGAGAAACGGACCTACCTCGATCGGCTGTGGCTGCAGCGGCAGCTGGCGCGCCTCGGCTCGCCAGAGCTGCTGCAGGTCGTCGACCAGCCGGGCGAGGCGCGAGGTCTCCCGGCGCAGCAGCGACCAGGTTGCCGGCACGGCCGGGACGACCCCATCCTCCAGGCCCTCGAGGTACCCGTCGAGGGTCGCGAGCGGCGTGCGCAGCTCGTGCGCGACGTCCCCGACCAGCTCGACCCGGCGGCGCTCGGTTGCCTCAAGGGACGCCGCCATCACGTTGAACGACGCGGCGAGCTCGCCGATCTCGTCGTGCCCTGTGACCGGCACACGCTCGCCATAGTGGCCGGCGGCGATCCGCCGGGCGGCGGCCGCGAGATGCGCGATCGGGCCCGACAGCCGTGCCGAGAGGGCGAAGCTCAGGACCACGGCCGCGCCCACCGCGACCACGGTGGCGACGACGAGCGCGGTCCGCACAGCGTCCTGGAACGCGCTCCGCACGAGGCCGCTCATCATGTCGCCCATGCCGGCCACGCCACCGCCCATCGCGCGGTCCATGGCGCCGTTGAAGACGTCGGGGGCGATGAGGCCCACACCGGCAAGCAGGACGACGGTCCCGACCGCGATGACGGCGAGGTGGGAGAGCAGCAGGCGGCCGCGCAGGCGCAGTGACTCGAGGGTCATCAGCCGGGCCTAGGGACGCCCTGCCAGGAGACCGCCGTCCCAGCCGTATTCGAAGATCATCCACCAGCCGTATTCGAAGATCATCTCGTCACCCCGTCTCGATCCGCGGCGCCCTTGCCGCCTTTGCCGGCCACCATCGCCTGCGCGCCTCAAGCCCCCGTGCGCCCTTCGCTCAAGATTCCGTCAAGCCCCTCGCGACGCCTGTCCGCCGCGGTCGGCATGGTAACGGTAGCCAACGCCCCGGACCGTCTCGACGTGCGACGGGTGCGCGGCATCGTCGCCGAGCTTGCGGCGCAGGTTCGCCACGTGGACGTCCACGACGTGCTCGTCCCCCACGAAGTCCGCACCCCATACCCTGTCGAGAAGCTGCTGACGGGTCACCACGACGCCCGGCTCTCGCGAGAGGAGCGCCAGCAGGTCGAACTCGAGGGCGGTGAGCTCGACCGGCTTGCCTCGGACGATCACCGTGCGCCGGCGCAGGTCGAGCGCGAGGTCCCCACGCGTCCAGGCGGTCTCGCCGACCGGCAGATCCGGAACGCCGGCATGGCCCTGCGCCGCCGGTCCCGGTGACCCGGTCGGCCCAACTGCGACCGGCCCGCCGCCGGTCGCACTCCGCGGTCGGCGCAGGAGCGCCTTGATGCGCGCCACCAGCTCGCGCGGCGAGAAGGGCTTCAGCAGGTAGTCGTCCGCGCCCACGCTCAGGCCGACCACGCGGTCGATCTCATCGGTCCGGGCGGTCAGCATGATCACGTAGGCGTCGGAGAAGGCGCGCAGCCGCCGGCACACCTCGAAGCCGTCGAGGCCAGGCAACATCACGTCGAGGACCACCACGTCGGGCGCGAGCTCGCGCACCGCATCGAGTGCCGCCGGACCGTCGGACCGCTCTTCCACCGTCATCCCTTCCCGCTCCAGGTAGCTGCGCACGAGATCGACGATGGCCTGCTCGTCGTCGACGACCAGGACGCGGGGCGCGGGCGCCCGGACGGCGGCGTTCATGCGACGCGCCCGGGCAGAACCACGGTTGCGACGGTGCCGCCCGTGGGTCGTGGGTCGAGGCTGATGGTGCCACCGTGGGCGGTGACGATCCAGCGGGCGATCGCCAGGCCGAGCCCGGTCCCCGCGGGCCGCAGCTCGCGGGCCCGGCGTCCCCGATAGAGGCGTTCGAAGAGGTGTGCGCGATCGCTCTCTTCGAGGCCGATGCCGGTGTCCGAGATGGTCACGACCACCTTGCCACCGCCACGCACGAGCCCCGCCGTGACGCTCCCCCCGGCCGGCGTATAGCGGGCGGCGTTCTCGAGCAGGATCAAGAAGAGCTCTTTGAGCCGGTCGCGATCGCCGTCCACGAGGGCGGGCTCGACCCGCTCGACGCTCATGCGGAGGTGGTCCGACGCCTGCCGTTGCTGGCGCACGCACTCGAGCAGGACCGCGTCGACCTCGATCGGCGCGAACGCCAACCGGGCTCCCGAGTCGGCTCGCGCGAGGGAGAGCAGGTCGCCGATCAGGCGCGCCATCCGGGCGGCCTCGCCCTGCGCGTCGGACAGGATCGACCGGCGCTCCTGCTCGTCGAGGCCGGGCCGCTGCGCGAGGTCGAGGCTGGCGCGGATGGTCGTGAGCGGCGTGCGCAGCTCGTGGGACGCGTCGCCCAGGAAGCGCTGCAGGGCCTGATGGTTGGCCTCGAGGGCTGCGAGCATCTCGTTGAAGGCGACCGCGAGCTCGCCGATCTCGTCGCCCGTCCAGCCCGTTTCGACCCGTGCCGCGAAGTCGCCTGAGAGCGAGATCGCCCGGGCGGTCTCGGTCACGTCCGCCACCGGCGCGAGGGCGCGGCGCGCCAGGCGCCAGCCACCCACGAACGCCAGCCCGGTCACCAGCACGCCCCCGAGCAGCACCGCCAGGGCGACCGTTCGGAGGAGATCACGCAACGGGCGCGTGGACTCGGCCCAGGCAACGTAGCCGAGGAGCACTCCGCTGGGCGAGTCGATCGGCTCGAGCGTCAGGCGAAGCGTGTCGCCGCCCACCACGACCTCGTGGAGACCATAGGCACCGTGGGCCGCCAGGGCGAAGGCGTCCGCGCCAACGGGGAGCGGAGGCGTCCCCGGAGGCGACGAGTCGGCCAGCACCGCTCCGCCCGGCCCGAAGACGATGACCCGGCCGCCCGTCGAGGCGAGTTGGGCGACCAGGCGCGAGGAGGGCTCCAGGCGCCCGCCCGGGCCCACGTCGGCGGCAAAAGCGCCGCGGGCGTGCTCGGCGTTGTCGAGGAGCCCCTGATCGAAGCTGCTCGAGAGGGCATCCCGGAGCACGAGATACAGACCGCCGCCGAAGACGACGAGCGCCGCGACGAGCAACCCCGTGTACAGGAGCGCCAGCCGCGTCCGGATCGGCAGGTGCCGGGAAGGGCGCCTCACTCCTTGAGCACGTAGCCCGCGCCGCGCACGGTGTGGATCAAGCGGGAGCCACCCTGCGCCTCCAGCTTGTTGCGCAGGTAGCGGACGTAGACCTCGAGCACGTTCGACTCACCTCCGAAATCGTAGGCCCACACACGATCCATGATCACGTCGCGCGTGAGCACCTTGCGCGGGTGGCGCATGAACAGGAGCAGCAGGTTGTACTCGGTCGTCGTGAGCTCGATGACGCGGCCGTCACGCCGCGCCTCGCGGGCGTCGACGTCGAGCTCCAGGTTGCCGAAGCGCAGGATCTCGCCCGCCGGTGCGGCGCGCCGGCGCAGCAACGCGTGCACGCGCGCGAGCAGTTCCTCGAAGCTGAAGGGCTTCACGAGGTAGTCGTCGGCACCGGTTTCGAGGCCCTCGACGCGATCCCGCACTTCGTCGCGCGCGGTCAGCATCAGGATGGCCAGCTCGCCGCCACCGGCGCGGAGACGCCGGCAGACCTCCAGACCGTCGATGCCGGGCAGCATGATGTCGAGGATCACGAGGTCGGGGAGATGTTCCCGCGCCTTCTCGAGGCCTTCTTCACCGGTCGCGGCCTCGATGACCCGGTAGCCCTCATAGGCCAGGCCGCGGCGCACCACGGAGCGGATCTTCTCGTCGTCGTCGACGACCAGGATGCGGGGCGCCTCGCTCATCGGTTGCGCCCTCGGTTCATCGCCGTATCAACCACCGCCATGCCCGCCCTCCGCGCCTCGTGCAGCCACCATCGTGCACGCTCCAGATGAGAGTGCGCTGAGCACGCGCTGAGAACTACCCACGGTCGTCGAGCCCGATCCACCCATACGATGCCGCCGTAGCACATGGTGGCGCATCCACACGGCTTTGGTAAGCTCCGTTTCATGAAGGACGAGCCCACGGTATGAAGGACGAGCCCACGTTGGACCCGTCGTCGAGGCCGACCATCGAGCGCATCTTCGGGCCGCTGGGGTCGGCGGTCATGCGGGTCGTCTGGCAGCTCGGCGAAGCCACGGTGGCCGACGTGGCGGACGCCCTTTCCCGGACTCAGGGCCGCCGGCACGCCTATACCACGATCATGACCGTCATGTCGCGCCTGCACGAGCGCGACGTCTTGCTGCGCACCAAGGTTGGCCAACGCTACGTCTACCGCCCCGCCGCCGACGAGCCTGCGCTCATCGACCGGCTGAGCGAGAAGGCGGTGGACCAGGTGCTGGCGCGCTACGGCACCTCTGCACTGCGCCAGTTCGCCCAGAGACTCGACGAGGTGGACCCGGCCCTACGCGCACAGCTCATGGATCTCGCAGGTCGCGACCGGCCGCCGGGGCGCTGATCTCGATGCGCGTGCCGCTACGAGAGTCGCTCATCCTTGCCGCAGCGCTCGTCTCGTGCGCCGTCGGGCCGCGCGTCACGCACCCCGATCCGATGCTCGCCGTGGATCTCGTGATCACCGCCGCGCTCGGGGCATGGGCCGTCCTGTTCGCGCGGGACGCGTGGCGTGGCCACAAGCTCGGGCGCGCACTCACCGCTCGGAGTACGGTCGCCGATGTCGCCGGCGTGCAGTGTCGCGTGGTCCTGGGTGGCGCCATGGAGGCGTTCGCCCTCGGCGCCCTTCGGCCGAGGATCTACGTGAGCGAGCGGTTGCTGACCGAGCTCCCGCGGGGCGAGCTTCGGGCCGTCGTCCTCCACGAGGAGTACCACCGGCGGACACACGCTCCGCTCCGCGCCGCGGCGCTGCGCTCCTGGCTCCAGCTTGCCGGATGGTCGCGGTGGGCGAGGGCGCGCCTTGCCGACCGGCTGGCAGATCTCGAGCGGGAGGCCGACGCGTTTGCCATGGCTCACGGGACCAGTCCCGCAACGCTCGCCGCGGCCCTGGTCAGGACCGATGCCCTCGTCGCCGGTTCCGGGGCTTCCTTCGGCGCCGCCGCAGATCGTCGTCTCGAGGCGCTCCTCGCAGCCGCGGCCGGCGGGCCCTCGCGGTCCGTCCCGCTGCCTCCGCTCGAGTGGCTGGTTCCCGCCGCCAGCCTGGTGTTGCCGGTGGCGTGCTACCTGTTGGGGATCGCGCCGCTGCCCTGACGCCGCCTGCCCGAGGGACGGGATCGGCGCAGCAACCTCAGAAGGCGCCGAAGCGGAACAGCCCCGCCAGGCGGCCGAATGACCCGTCATAGATGAGGACTCCCACGGCCGCGATCAGGCCTCCCGTGACGACCTCGACTCCGCGCGCCCGCGCCGTGAGCCAGACCGAGACGCGGCGGATGCGTCGATAGACGAGCAGCACCGCGAGGAAGGGAACGCCGAGGCCAAGCGCATAGCCGACGAGGAGCAACGCGCCGACGCCGACGGTCGGCGCCGCTGCCGCGAGGGTGAGGATGGCCCCGAGGGTTGGCCCGATGCAGGGCGTCCAGCCGATCGCCACGCCCGCCCCGAAGAGCACCGGACCGCTCGTGCCCAGCGACGCCCGCACGCCTCGCAGGCGTGCAAATGGATGGCGACCCACGATCGTCAGGACGCCCATCGCGACGATCAGTGCGCCGCTCACCTGTCGCAGGACGGGTACCGCCTGGAGCAGGGCGAAGCCGGCGAGCCCGAGCGAGGCCCACAGCAGCACGAAGACCCCGAGGAAGCCAAGCAGGAAGCCGCACGCTCGCCAGGTCGAACCAGCGCTCGTGAACGTGCTGCCGGCGCCACCTGCGACATAGCCCGTGAACACCGGCAACACTGGCAGCACACAGGGCGAGACGCATGAGACCAGTCCCGCGAGGAACGCCAGCCCGAGTGTCATGGCCGCTGGCTCGCGGCTGGTTGGGCTGGCGACGGGGGAGCGAGGATCTGCGCGGCCACGGCGCGCCGCGGATCGGCGGGCGCGACGGCCAGGAAGCGCTGCAGGTCGGCGCGTACCGCGGCGGTCGGCGCGCCGTCGGTTTCGTAGCGAGCCAAGGCCCGGTAGAGGAGCGCGTCGGGCTGATCGGGCGCCAGCGCCAGGACGCGGTCGAAGAGGGGTCCGGCCGCCGACGGCCGGTCAGCGCCCAGGAGGATCACGCCGAGCCCGAGAAGCGAGGGCACGTTCTGCGGGTCGACCGTCAGCGCTCTCTCGAACGACGTCGCCGCATCGGACTCACGGCCGGCGCTGAGGTAGGCCTCGCCGAGGGCAGCCAGCATGGGCACGTCACCCGGTCGGGCCCGCACGGCCGCCTCGAGATCGCGGATCGACGCGGCAGCCTGGGCGTTGGCGGGCTGTCCCGTGATCTCCTGGCCAGGCAGACGCGGGCCGACGGCGATGGCCAGCGGGACCGCGACCGCGCTGACGAGGAGGCCGACGACCCCGATCCGCACCCAGAGCGGCGATGCGGCGCGCGGACCAGTCGCCCCCACCTGGCGCGGCCGCGGTCCTCGCCGCAGACCGACGAGCACCATCGACCCACCGATGAGGAGGGCACCGGGCGCGAGCCAGAGGCCGAGCCCGAGGCCGCGCGGCGCAGGCGTCAGCAGGATCCAGGCACCGTAGCGGGCCACGAAGTACGCGCGGACCACATCGTCGCTCGCGCCTGCCGCGAGCTGCTCCCGCACCACCGAGCGCATCTCCCGCGCCAGTTGAGCTGGGGAGTCGGCGATCGAGAGACCCTGGCACACCGGGCAGCGGAGTTCAGCCTCGATGCGCGCGGCCCGTGCATCCAGGCTCGCCGCGCGCGGCAACAAGGCGGCCCAGCCGACGCTCACCAGGACGACCGCGAGCAGCAGCACGAGGGCGAGGTCCGAGCGGGCAGCAAGATGAGGCGTGCCGAAGCGCGCGCGTCGAGCGAAGACGCTCACGGGGTGATGGCCTCGGTTTGGCGTACGAGCGCGGTCCAGTCGAGCGGCCCGGTCTGCTTGGAGACGATACGGCCGGTCCGGTCGACGAAGTACGTCTCGGGGATGCCGAACACGCCGTACTCGAGCGCCGTCCGGCCGTCGGGATCGAGCAGACCGGGGTATGTTTGGTCGTACTCGCGCATGAACGCCCGCGCACTGTCGGCACTGTCCTGGTAGACGACGCCCAGGACCGCGACGCCGCGCGCGGCGTACTCCGTCGCGGCGCGCTGCAGGAGCGGCGCCTCGGCGCGGCAAGGCAGGCACCATGACGCCCAGAAGTTGACGATGACCGGCCGACCGCGCAGGCCGGCCAGCGAGATCTGCCGGCCGTCGAGCGCCACGAGCGCGAACGCCGGGGCGGGCCTGCCCACGAGCGGTGACGTGACGATTCCCGGGTCGCGCGTGAAGCCGATCGCGAGACTGCCGAGCAGCAACAGGGCCGCCACCAGCAGGCCTGCCAGGAGCACGATCCGGCGCGACCCGAGCACCGGGTTCGCCTCCCTCTCACTCATCGGCGAGGGCCGCGCGCCAGGATCCCGCGAGGCCGCGCACACGTGACACCCCGCGTCGCCGACCGGGCGGCAACCACGCGAGGAGCGCGCCCATCGCCGCGACCCCGCCCCCCGCCCAGAGCCAGCTCATGAAGGGATGGAGCCCGAGGCGGAACGTCGCGTCGCCGGTCGCCGCGTCGAGGTTGGCAAGGGTCACGTAGAGGTCCCCAGCGACGGTGGAGTCGACGGCGGGGCTGGGGATCGCCTCGCTCGCGGTCGCGAAGAGGCTGAGGTTCGGCGTGAGCGTGGTAGCACCGACCGGACCGGTCGCCCGCACGTCCGCCAGGAGTTGCGTCCGCCCCGCGCTCGACTGCTGGCGGCTGGCGATGAACGTGACCGTGTAGGAGCCGAGCGTCGTCGAGGCGCCCGGTCGGAGCGTCACGGTCAGCTCGCGGCTGCCGACGCCGTTCGCCACGACGGCGAGTGCGACGAGTGCGACGCCGACGTGGGCCACGAGACCACCGATCGACCGTCGCCGCGCCCACAACCCGTGTCCGAGGCTGGGACCCTGACCTGCCGCGCGCAGCCCCTGCAGGCGGCGGGCAATTGACCCGGAGGTCGCGGCGAGAGCAAAGCCTGCCGCGGCGATGCCCGCGACGGCCTCGGCGGGCGCACCGCTCACCGCCAGCGTCAGTGCGACTCCGGCGGCGACCGCCGCGGCGGGCAGCAACCGCCGGCGCGACCCTGCGCTCCAAGCCCCCCATGGGAGCGCCGGGCCGATGCCCAAGAGCACGATGAGCGCGAGCGCCAGCGGGCCGACGACGCGCTCGAAGTACGGCGCACCGACGCTCAGCTGACCCGCACCGAGCGCTTCGGCAAAGAGCGGGAAGAGCGTGCCGAGCAGGACACTCCCCGCGACCGCCACGAGCAGGAGGTTGTTGAGGAGGAAGGCCGCCGGACGCGCGCCCAGCCTGTCCGTGCCAGCGCCGGTCGGCAGGCGGAGCACGACCAGTGTAGTGGAACCGACGATCACGACCGCGAGCAGGGCAAGGAAGAGCGGCCCGACGGCCGACCGGGTGAACGCATGGACGGACGTCAGGATGCCACTGCGCGTGACGAGGGTGGCGAGGAGCGTGAGGGTGAAGGAAGCGACGATCAACACGACATTCCAGCCGGCGAGCAGCCCGCGCCGCTCCTGCACCATCGCCGAGTGGAGAAACGCAGTCGCAGTCAGCCAGGGCAGGAGCGCCACGTTCTCCACCGGATCCCAGGCCCAATACCCGCCCCAGCCGAGGACCGCGTAGGACCACCAGGCACCGGCGATCAGCGCGAGGGTGAGGCAGATCCAGGCGCCGAGCGTCCAGCGGCGGACCGCTCGGAGCCAGGCGTCGTCGAGGCCGCCCCGCCAGAGCGCCGCGACAGTGAGTGCAAACGGCACCGTGAGCCCCACGAAGCCGAGATAGAGCAGCGGCGGGTGGATCGCCATGAGGGGATGGTTCTGCAGCAGCGGGTTGGGCCCGGGGCCATCCGTCGGAACCGGATCGATGCGTCTCCACGGGTTGCCCGGCCCGACGACAATGAGCGTGAAGAAGGCCAGGAGTCCGGCCAGAGCCGCGAGGCTTACCGGCAGGAGCGGACGATCGCGTTCCCCGATCCGGCAGGTCAACAGCACGGTGACGCCGGCGAGCAGGAACGCCCAGAACAGGATCGAGCCCTCCAGGGCGGCCCAGAGCGAGGCGACGGTGTACAGGAGCGGGGTCTCCCGACTGCCCACCCGGGCGACGTACGCCACGCTGAAGTCATGGGTGACGAGCGCCGCCTCCATGATGAGCACCGCGGCGAGAAGCGCCCCGAACGCGGCGCGGACCGCTGCGACGGCGGGAGCGAGCGGACCCCCTCGGGCAGCGCGGAGGGCGTAGGCGCACCCGAGCAGCGAGGCTCCAAACGCGACGACGCTCGCCGTGAGGCCCACGACACCGATCACGGCGCGCTGGTGCCCTGCTCGAGCCGTCGGAGGACGGCCGGTGGCACCGTCTGGCCGGGCGCCAGCGGGCCGTAGACCTCGGAGTGCTTGACGAGCACCTCGTCGGCCGCGAAGCGTCCGACCCCACTCCCATGTCCCGCGACCACGACCGCCGCTCCGTCGCGGAACAGGTCGGTCGGCAGCCCGTTCGATCTCACCTCGACCGTCGTCGTGCCGTCGGTCAGCGCGAACGAGAGCGTCCGGGTGACCGCGTCCCACCGCTCCGACTTCGGGACCACGATCCCGTACAGACGCACGCTCTGATCGGCGCGGTGGGCCGCGAGCTCGGACGGGGTCAGGTAGTAAACGACCGTGCTCGTGAGGGCGACCCAGACGAGCGCGACGAACGCGCCCGCGACGAGCGCAAGGCCCAGGAACGTGATCGGACGGGGCCGGCGCAGCGTCAACGTTCCGCTCCAGTTTGGCGGCGCTCCCCGTGGGAAGGCGCCGCGGGCGGCGAGGCGACGTCCAGGAGCCGCTCGCGCTGGCGGTCGAGGGCCGCCCGTCGCGCCCGCACATGGTGCTCGCGACGCGCAAGACTGAGGGCGTAGCCGACCAGGCCCACGGCACCCACGCCGTAGGCGCCCGCGATGAAGCCGAGGTCCGTCATCCCGCCGCCTCGAGGATCGCCTCGGCCGCGTCGCGGTCCGCCTCGACCGCGACGCGCCGGTGCAGAAGCCATATGTAGAGCACGGTGAAGGCGAGCACGTTGGCCACGAGCACGGCGAGGAAGCGGTGGTCGATCGTCGGGTCACCGGGCCGGATGACGGTCGGCGGCTGATGGAGCCCGCGCCACCACAGCACGGAGAAGTGGACGATCGGCACGTCCGCAAAGCCGACGATGCCGAGCACGGCGCTCAGACGCGCCCGCCGGGTGCGGTCGACGAGCGAGGCCCGCAGGAGCACGTAGCCGAGGTAGATGACGAAGAGGATCGCCGTCGTCGTCAGGCGAGGATCGAAGTCCCACCAGACACCCCAGGTTGCCTTGCCCCAGATCGAACCGGTGATGATCGTCAACCCGACGAACAAAAGCCCGATCTCGGCGCTCGCGGCCGCCAGGCGGTCGAACCGAAGGTCCCGTCGCCATAGGTAGAGCCCACTCGCGACCATCGTGACGAACAGCGCGAGAAACCCGAGCCAGGCCACCGGGACGTGAAGGTAGAGGATGCGGAACACGTCGCCCATCGTGCGATCCGCCGGGACGCCGACGAGGCCCCAGGTGAGCGTGGCGGCGAGGGCGCCCCAGGCCAGCCAGGCCGGCGGCGCGGCGGTCACGAGGCGTCCCAGCCTGGTCATTCCGGCGCCGCCGCGGCTTCGTAGGTGAGGAGCCCGAGGCCCAGGAACAGCGCCCCCTGCATGCCCGTCAAGGCGAGGGCGGCCAGGGCGTCGCCGGGACGACCGCCGAATGCGGCATCGACCGCACCGATGCTCGCGAGGAACGTCGGCAGAAGGAGCGGCAGCAGGACGACCGGCAGCAACAGGGCCCGCTGGCTGGATCCTGCGGCGAGGGGCACCACGAGCGCGCTGACCGCCGACACCCCCAGCGCCGTCAGTGCCGCCGCGGTGACGAGGAGCGGGAGCGATCCGACCAGGGGGACGTCGAGCAGGGCGGACGCCAGCATCCAGAGGACGACCTGAAGCGCCACCACCAGCGTGGCCAGGGCGGCGGTGCGGCCCAGGTACAGCGCGCGTCGGTCCTCGGCCAGGAGCCAGAGGGCCGAGAACGCATCGTCCTCGCGGTCGACGCGGTCCAGGCGGTCAGCGACGGCCACCGCCGCGAAGGCCGTGGCGATGCCGACGAGGCTCGGGGCGAGGCCGCGCAGGCGCGCCGCATCCGGCCCGGCCGCCAGGGCCGCGAGGAGGAGCACGATGCCGCCGAGGAGCGTGGCCGCCGCAAGCGCAGCCCGCGTGCGCAGTTCGATGCGCAGCGCAACGGCGGCCAGCAACACCGTGTCGACGAGGGTGCTCACGCGTCGACGACTACGTCGGCCACGTGGGCCGTGACGGCGTCATCGGCGACGATCCGTCCGCCGTCAAGGCGGACCAGCCGGGTCGCGATGCCGCGTGTCAGCGCCTCTTCGTGCGCCGCAAGAACGACCAGCCGGCCCCGGGCCGCCACCTCTGCGAGGACGGCCGCGGTTGCCTCCGCCGCAACGACGTCCAGGGAGGCGAACGGTTCGTCGAGCAACAGGACGTCCGGGTCGGTCGCGAGCGCCCGCGCCAGGGCGACGCGCCGGAGCGTGCCCGAAGACAGCTCCCCGCAGGGCGTCGTCATGAACGCTGCCACCCCGAGCCGCTCGCACAACCGCAGGCCGGCCTCCACGTCGCACCGGGCCAGGTGTGCGGTGAGACGCAGGATCTCGAATGGCGTCAGCGCCAGGTACAGGTGTGACGCGTGGCCGACGTACCCGATCCGGGGGGCCGGCGCCCCCGCCCCGTCCATCCAGGCAACACCGCCGGACGTCGGCGCCGTGAGCCCCGCCAGGATGCGCAGCAGCGTGGTCTTGCCCGACGCGTTGGGGCCGTGGAGGGCGACGAGATCGCCCGACCTCACGGTGATCTCTGCCCGCCAGAGCGCCACCGTGCTGCCATAGAGCTTGGTGACCGCGCTCGCGTGCATGACGCGCGCCGGGCGCGTGGCGGGATCGGGGTCGAGGACGGGTACGGGACGCGGCATCTCCGTTCCTTGGCGGCGACTTCGGGCAGTCTACTACAGGTACGTCGGAGATCCAGTCCGAAGCCGGGAGAGGGTGGCGTGCACGTCGCCGTTCTCAGCTTGATCTCAGCGTCTGCTCACGTTGGCCCAAGCCCCCGGTTCGACGATTCGCCGCCATGAGCACGAACGACGCGCGCCTCGGTTCCGCGTGGGCGGCGGCTGCAGGATCCGGTTCCGTCACGGCGCCGCCGGTCGTTCGTCGGGCCGCCGCCCGCGAGGCAGACGCCTGCACGCATTCGGATCATCCGCGCCACTGACGGCGCCGGCTCTCGGAGGACCCCACCATGACCACGCGCGCCGCCCGCCGGGCGCACCTTCGCGAACAAGTGGAAGAGCAGCAGGGGCAGCGGCAACGCTCCGAGGCGGAGGCGAAGCGCCGAGCCACGCTCCCACGGGTCGTCGCGTTCCTCCTGGTCGCGGCCGTCATCCTCGGCGGTGGCACCTATCTTGCCGCGTCCGTCTTCATCGGCCAGCGCGGCACGACCGCTGTCGCCGGCGCCGTGCCGGTGCGGCTCTCGATGGCTGGCTTCGACCCGAAGGTGATCAACGCCAAAGCCGGCCAGACGGTCAACCTCGACTTCTGGAACACGGACAACGCCATGCACCTCGACGGCGGCGGGGTCCACACCTTCATCATGGACAGCCAGCACATCTACGTGAAGATCCCGGCGGAGGCGCGGCTGGCCTATTCGTTCACCGCCCCGACAACGCCCGGCGACTACGACTTCTACTGCAACACATGCTGCGGCGGCAAAGCTTCGCCAACGATGCACGGCACGCTCCACGTGACGGCGTGAGCATGGGCCTGCATCAGACAGCGGCCGGTGGAGAGAGCAAGACCCCGACCCGGGTCACGGTGGTGAGTGCGAGCTCCCTCCCCCGCACTGCCATCGCCCTCTTCGGCGGTCTGGCCGTCGCCGGGGCGGTCTCGCTCGCGACGATCGCCCTGGTCCCCTATCCGACAGCGAAGTTCGGCGGCCTGACGGCGCCCATCGTGCTCGCGAGCGGGTTCGCCGACGGCTTCAACCCGTGCGCCTTCGCCCTGTTGGTGCTCTTTGCGACCTACACACTGACACTGCTGAACGCGGTCACTGCGGACGGGCTACCCACACCCTCCGCCCGGCGCACCCTGCTCGGCGCCGGCTCGCTCTACGTCGGCGCGGTCGTGGTCACCTACTTCTTGATCGGGCTTGGGCTCTTCAGCTTCTTGTCGTGGCTGGGCCAGGACCACATCGTCGCGCGGGTCGCGGCGGTCCTCGCCCTCTTCATGGCGGTCTGGATGCTCAAGGATGTCTTCCTGCCGGGCTGGGGTCCCGCGCTGGCGGCGCCCGCGGGCACCCACGGCTGGATGCACAAGGCGATGGCGCGGGGCGGCCTGGCCGGCATGCTCCTGGCGGGCGTGCTCGTGGGGATCTGCACGGTGCCCTGCTCGGGCGCCATCTATCTCGATGTGATCGCGGTGCTGCACGCCTCGGGCGGGGGGATCGTGGGCCTCGCACTCCTCGCGCTCTACAACATCGCCTTCATCCTGCCGCTCCTCCTCTTCCTCCTGCTCGTCTCGAACCGCCGCGTGCTGGGGGCCCTCGGGCGTTGGAACAGACAGAACGGCGCGGCCGTGAAAACCGTCCTCGCGCTGGGCGTCGTCCTGATGAGCTTCGGGCTGCTCTACTCGCTGGGCATGTGACGGGGCGACACCTACCGCATACTCGCCGACGGCATGACCTACACCTCCTGCGCGGGAGGGATCACGAAGGAGTTCGGTACGTCGACGGCGTCGACTCGGCCCGGGCCGACTTCTGAACGGGCGCGGCAACCGTCGCCTTCGATCCGACGCGGACCTCACCGGTCCTGATCGCGGCCGCGATGGCGCTGGCTGGTCACCGAGCTCGGATCGATGAGGAGAGGCACCGGACGGCGGTCCCTCGTCGCGCGCCGGTGCCGGCCGAGCTGTCGACCGCCCGTCTTGGCCAGGCGAGGCCTACGCCGGACGAGCGGTGCGGCCCCTGACAGATCTTGCGCTGTGTTGAACGATTCGGCGTGCCGCGTCGTCAGTTGAACATGATCGAAACCATGGGGCGAGCGGCCGTGGAGGCACCGATGGGACGCCGGCTGACGGATGACGCTGCGCGGGGGCGCGCCTTTGCCACCCTGTTCGACCGCCGCGCGCTCGATGGAGCGTACCGCTACGCCACATTGCTCCTGGGCGACCCGGCCGAGGCCGAGGACGCCACCCACGACGCCGCACTGGCCGCGTGGCGTCATCTCGAGGAGTTGCGCGAACCAGGACGCTTCGACGCGTGGTTCGGGCGCATCCTCGCCAACACGTGCCGTGATCGCCTACGGGCCCGGCGGCGCGCCCTTCCCGCGATCGACGCCCTGTCGTCGACCGCGTCCAGTGCCTCCACGAGCGACATGGCCGAGGTGATCGGGGGACGCGATGCAGTGGCCGCCGCGCTCCAGTCGTTGAGCGCCGAGCACCGCGAGGTGATCGTGCTCCGCTTCTACGTCGACTTGACCGTCGACCAGATCGCGGCACGCACCGGGGTGGGGGCCGGCACCGTCAAGTCCCGTCTCCACTACGCCCTGCGCCACCTGCGCGCGGCACTGGGCACGCGCGACGAGGAGGACCACCATGGCCGATGACGAACGATTCGAAGGGGAGCTTCGGCGCACGCTCCGTGACCTCGCCGCCGAGCCGGCTCCTGAGCGCCTGGTCGAGCGAGTCGCGGCGATCCCGGAGCGCACACCGACCGGCCGTCGGCGGTCGGCCTGGCGGGTCGCGGCCGCGGTTGCCGCCGCCGCCGTGCTCGTGCTGGCCGCCAGCGTCGCGATCCTGACGCGGCCAGAGGCCGCCTCTCCGATTGGAGCAGCGCCGGCGAGCACCGCTTCACCGCCGCCGGCCGCCGTGTCGCCGTCCACCGCAGCCGTGTCCTCGCCCTCGCCGGTCGCGTCGGTCGGGCCCGCCGGGGGCGCCGTCCCGACCGGCTTCCGCGCGGTCGCGGTGACGTTCGCCTCGCCCGATCTGGGCTGGGTGCTGGGCACCTCCACGTGTGCCACGCCTCCGTGCACGGCGATCCTGCGCACGTCAGACGGCGGCCATACGTGGGTGCAGATTCCGGCGCCGCGCACGCCGATCAGCCAGTGGCCGGTACAGCCAGGCACCAGCCCTGGCGTGACCGGGCTCCGCTTTGCGGACGCGCGCGATGGATGGGCCTTCGGCCCCGACCTCTGGGCCACGCACGACGGAGGAGCGACGTGGCGCCAGGTGACGATCTCCGGCGTCTCCGCCGGCGCGGCAGTCGAAGCCTTGGAGACGTCGGCCGGCTCAGTCCACGCCGTGCTCTACGACGTCGGGAGCGGCGGGTCCTGGGCCCGGATCGCGACGAGCCCAGCCGGCACCGATGCCTGGACGCTCTCGGCGACCAAGGTCGAGATCGGCGCCGGACCCGTGCCCCAGGCACAGCTGGTCCTCCAAGGCAACACAGGCTGGATGATCGAAGTCGATCGGACGGTGGTCGGCGGCGCGCGCCTCGTGAACGGTGCGTGGGTCTCCTGGACGCCGCCGTGCAGCTCGGTGCTCGGCCCGGCCGTCCTCGCGGCGTCGAGCCCGAGCGACCTCGTCGCGTCGTGCGATGGCGGGATCTGGGGCCCGGCGCCGACGACCCAGCAGCAGGGCGAGCACCTGTACGTCTCGCACGACGGGGGCGTGAGTTTCAGCGAAGTCCCCGGGTCCGTGCCGATCTCCGACCCACCCACGGTCGCCACTGCGGGCCAGGCGGTGATCGCCGTGGCGGGCTCGCTCGGCCAGTCGCAGGGGCCCGCCATCGCCACGACCTTCGACGCCGGGCAGTCCTGGGCGACCTTCCGTCTGCAGCCCAACGAGTGGGTGACCTACCTCGGGTTCACCACGCCGACGCAGGGGGTCGCGATCGCCCAGGCCGGGGGTCAGGGGGGGAGCCTGCTGATGACCCGCGACGGCGGCCACACCTGGTCGACGATCACGTTCGCCGCTGCGCGGGCCGCGACCGCCTGGCGGACCGACGCGACGGCGGCCACACCTGGTCGACGATCACGTTCGGGGGTGCCGTGAGCTGACCGGCAGGGCCTGGCCCGTCAGTAGACCAAGTACCGCTCAGGCGGGCTCCAGTAGCTGTTGGCATTGGTCTGCGTCGGGTTCGCGACCACCTGCACGTACCATGGGCCGCGGGCGCTGAAGACCCACGGCCAGCTCGCGCGTCCGTCGCTATCCGCGTACACGTCGCGCTTCGCGACCAGCGCCCAGCGGCCGGCGGCCTGGTGCCAGAACACGAACGTCACCTTCGCCCGCGCGAGCGTCGGCCCGATCGGCCGCACTGTCGCCGTGAACGTGACCTTGGCGCCCGCGGGCACACTCTTGACGTGGCCCAAGTTCGTGGGCCGCAGCACGATGTACTGGCGCACCACGACCCGCACCGGCGCGCTCGCTCCCGCACCCAAGTCCGGCGTGCCGGCGTAGACCGCCTGGAACTGGGTGTTCACCGGCGGTGTATAGGTGAACGTCGCCTGGCCCGAGCCGTCGGTCGTCAGCGCGGCGATGTTGGACCACGCCGTTTCGTTCTGCTGCATCCGCTGCAGGGTGACCGTCCGGTTCGCTCCGTTCTGGGCGAACGCGACGTGGAGCGTGACCGGCCCGCCCCAACCGACAACGGGGGTACTGGCGATGAGCGTCAGCTGGGCCGGGGGGACGGTCACCGTGAAGACGAGCGGTGCGCTGCTGCCGCCCCCCGGGGGCTGGTTGAGGACCGTCACCGCGCCCATGCCAGGTGCGGCGAGCAGTGCAGGCGGCACGACCGCGGTCAACTGCGTCGGCGAGACGTAGGTGGTCGCGAGCGGCGTCCCGTTCCAGTAGGCCGTCGAGACGCCGGCGGCGAAGTTCGCGCCCTGGATCGAGATCCTCAGGTCGCCCGCCCCGGCCGGGGCGCTCGTTGGAGTGATCGCTGCGAGGACGGGCGGCGCATTGGCCGGCAGCGGCGGAGGCACGTACGTGTAGTTGAACTCGACGCCCGAGAGGTCCGTCCCGTTGTACCGGTCGAGGTCGACACACCCCGAGATCCCGGCGACCGACCCGCAGTTGCTGTACTGCCAGAAGGTCCAGCCGTGTCCACCCCAGTTGTTCGCGGGGATGGTCGGGCTCAAGATCGACCAGTGGGCGATCCAGAGGACGCTGTATCCCTGGTCGGCGAAGATCGTCGTGTCGCCCATGGCGTTCGCCCAGAAGCTCGGGCTCGTGTAGATCATCGGCCGCACGCCGAGCTTGGCGTAGACCTCGCCGAGCCACGCGGCGACCCACCCTTGGAGCGCACTCACCGAGAGCCCGCCCGTCTCCTCGAGGTCGAGTGCCGGGACGAGGTCCCCCGGGAGCAGACCGGCGTTGTTGACGTATGAGTCCGCCTGCATGATCGGATCGTTGAGGTCTGCCGAAGGCCTGGCGAAGTGGTACGCCGCCACCGGGAGGCCAGCCGCGCGAGCCGCCGCGTGATTGGCGGCGTAGGTGGGGTCGACGTAGGACTCGCCCTCCGTCACCTTCATGATCACGAAGCGCTTCCCGGCGCTCGCAACAGCGGGCCAAACGATCGACCCCTGGTAGTGGCTGACGTCGATCCCTTCGAGGTAGTTGGGGGGCGGGGGCGGCGTCGCGGTGGAGGGCGCGAAGAGCCCGCTGGCCGCGTATGCCACGCTGACCCCGAAGAGGGTAGCGACGCTCATCCCGTTGACCGCGCTGATCGCGTACCACGTGTTGCCCGAGACCGCGGCCGGGCAGGTGGCCGACCACGAGTCGCCGGTGACCATCCCCGTGACGTCGATCAGGGTGCCGGTGGGCATCGTCACCAGCGAGGTGGCACTCGTCGACGGCGCGGAGCGGAGCCGGGCGGAACAGCCGGCGGCATACGTGGAGTCAGCGGCGACGCCTTGCGGCATGAGGGGCGCAGCCAAGAGGGCGAAGAACAGTGCGACCAGGGCCGGGAGGTACCGGCGATGCAGGTGCTGCATTCGGTTCTCCCGTGCTCCTATACGTGGCCCCACCGACGGAACCATCCCACGGCGTCTGCGCCAGCGAGCGCACATGCCCGACCCGGCACCGAGGGTGGCACGGAGCCCCCGGGATCTTGGGCGTCGCGAACAAGCTCGAGCTGGATGCTACCAGGCGGCGTCAACCGACGTCAGTAGCCGGAGGGTCCTATCCGTTGGTCGCCGATCGGACTCGCCGCGCCGCCACACGCCGGCTGAACCCCGGCACCGAGCCGTCTGCTGCCCCCTCGACAGCTCGCTTGGTCGTCGGCTGCGGGTCAACGCGAGCAGCGAGCCGAGAACGACCGGGTGACTGCACCTGCATGTCACCCGGTCGAAGAGCGTGCCCGTAGCGAATCCGTCGTGGCGGCGCAATCGGCCTGAGTGGCGCCGGTGGCTCACGGGCCCGGCGCGACCGACGCACTGGCCGAGAGCACCCCACTGATGGTCACGCCGCTGACATCCGCGATCACTGTCGCCTGGTGCTTGGCGTCAGCGAGTGCCGGCGCACTCTGTGCAGCGCCAACACCCGCCGTTCCGCCGGCAGCCGTCGTGCCCGCGGCGCCCACCCTGGCCGAGAGACCGACGACCGGCACCCCAAACGGCTCCTGCGCCGTCCCGACGATCAGCCCGAGCGTCAGTCCCTCCCCAACGAACTTGCGTGCTGTGAGCATGCCTCCACCTCGCGTCTCGTGCTGCGGCACGCCTGAGCGGCGCCCGCCACCGACGCGTGCACTTCAGCGACGTGCTGCGCAGTCGGACGGTTCCGCGGGCGGGCCGATCTTGACCCGATCTTGACCGAGGCGGACTGCAATAGGTGCCATGTCGACCGCCGCACGGAACCCGCTGCACAGCCGAACCACTGCCGTCGGGCGCATCGCCGTCCCGGCGCTCCTCGTCGCCACAGCGCCCCTCCTGGCAGCCTGCGGCACGCCGTCGCACACCGTGAGCTCGACCCCGTCCGGCGCGCCGAGCATCGCCGCAGCCACGTCGGCCGCGGCAGCGACTGGGATCCACAAGATCCAGCACGTCATCGTGATCTTCCAGGAGAACCGATCGTTCGACAGCTACTTTGGCACGTTCCCGGGGGCCGACGGAATCCCCATGGCGAACGGCGTGCCCGCCGTGTGTGTCCCTGACCCCGCGCACGGCACCTGCGTGCGGCCCTACCCCGACCACGCCGACCGCAACGGCGGCGGCCCTCACAACGATGTCAACAGCAGCGCCGACGTCGACGCCGGCAAGATGGACGGCTTCATCGCCCAGGCTGAGCGGGCCCGCAAAGGCTGCGTGGATCCCACCAACCCCGCCTGCGCGGCCCTGCCGACGCCCGACGTCATGGGGTACCACACCGCGAGCGATATCCCCAACTACTGGACGTACGCGCGCGACTTCGTGCTGCAAGATCACCTCTTCGAAGCCGTGCACTCCTGGAGCTTCCCCTCGCACCTCTATCTCGTCTCGGCCTGGTCAGCGAGCTGCGCGAATACCAGCGATCCGATGAGCTGCACAAGCGCCGTCGACCCGCCCGACCGCACGTCGGCGAACCCCACCCCCTTTGCCTGGACCGACCTGACCTACCTGCTCGCCCAGCACCACGTCAGCTGGTCCTGGTACCTCGACCACGGCGCGGCCCCGCAGGGCGCCTACCAGGGACGCCGCGGCGGGGGCGTGCCCAAGATCTGGAACGTGCTGCCGGGCTTCAGCGACGTGCACGCCGACGGTGGAACCGCCAACATCCGCGACCTCGCGGCGTACTACGCGGCGGCGAAGGCCGGGACCCTCCCCGCCGTCTCCTGGATCCTGCCTGACCCGGCCGACAGCGAGCACCCCCCGGCGCTCGTCAGCACCGGGCAGGCCTACGTCACCCGCCTCATCGACGCCGCCATGACGAGCCCAGACTGGAGCTCGACGGCGATCTTCCTGACGTGGGACGACTGGGGCGGCTTCTACGACCACGTGACCCCGCCGACGGTCGATGCCCTGGGCTACGGCATCCGCGTCCCGGGGCTCGTCATCAGCCCCTACGCCAAAGCGGGCTACGTCGACCACCAGACCTTGAGCTTCGATGCCTACCTCAAGTTCATCGAGGACGACTTCCTGGGCGGCCAGCGCCTCGATCCGCGGACCGACGGTCGACCCGACCCACGCCCCGACGTGCGCGAGAACGCACCGCAGCTCGGCAACCTCGTCAACGACTTCGACTTCGCCCAGGCCCCACGCCCGCGGGTGCTCCTGCCGCCCTACCCGACGAGCACCCTGGTCCCGGCGCCGGGGACGAGATCTGGCACGGGGAGTGCCGGACAGGGCGGCGGCGCCTAGTCCAGCACGTCGTCCAGAGTGCTCAGTGCCGTCAGCCCCGTGACGCACGTGGCGCCGGGGGATTCGCCGTTCCTGGTCATCGACGGCGCGCAGGACGCGCTCGTCCCGCCATCCCGGGCCCCGAGCATCGCGCGTGCGATCATGCGCCGATGGAGCACAGGGACGCCGCGCCACCTGGCACGGCGCCTGGCGCGGACCCGGGCGTAGCCTACGACAGCTGGTTCGACGGGCGCTGGGGCCGCTACGCGTTCGAGGTGGAGTGGACCGCGCTCGCGCAGACCCTCGGACCGCTGCACGGGGCGCACGTCCTCGACGTCGGCTGTGGGACCGGTCGTGTCACGGCCCGCCTGGAGGCCGCGGGGGCGCAGGTGGTCGGCGTGGACCGCGACCCGCGGATGCTCGAGCTCGCGCGAGCACGGGTACGCGGGCCGCTCCTCGTCGCCGATGCCCACCAGCTGCCGTTTCCAGCCGAGGTCTTCGACCTCGCGCTCGCCGTAGCCGTGCTCGAGTTCGTGGCCGACCCCTGGCAGGTGGTGGCGGAGATGGCGCGCGTGACCCGCCGTGGGGGCAGGCTCGTCATCGGGGCCCTCAACCGGGCCAGTCCCTGGGGCCTAGCGCACCGCGCCCGTCTCGGCGAGCCGCCCTGGGCCCCCGCGCGCTTCCTCACGCGGCGGCAACTCCTGGCGCTCGGCGCGGGCGTGGGGCGGGCCCGCCTGAGGGGCGCGCTCTTCGCTCCAGGGGTCTGCCCTTTGCTGGAACGCGTGGGTCACGCGTGCGAACGTGTCGGCGCGCTGGCGCCCGTCTGGGGTGCCTTTCAGGTCTTGGTGGTGGAGGTCGGTCCATGCCGCACCGGCTAGTCCTCGAGCACGAGCTCGCCGGGCCGGTCCTCGGTCGCGACCACGAACGCCTTCATCGGGACATCCCTCCTCCGCCCCGGGGCCCGGATCGACGCATGACCCGGCGACCGCGGGTCGGAGCGCCATGGTACGCCGTCCGGCAGGGTCGGGCCGCGCCGCACCTCCCTCGGCGGCGTGACAGCACCGCCGAGTGCGTATCGACGGCGGCGTGCCAACCGTCCAGCGGGGCAACGGTCGCCGCGGCGGCGATGCGTGCCAGGGTCGTGGACGAACCAGGGTGTGGGCGACGAGCTTCGGCTGCGCCGCGGCCAGCAGCACGCCCCAGAGATCGGGCGTGTTGGGCGCCATCACCAGGACCCGGTCGCCGCGCGCCACCAGATCGAAGTAGTCGAGAGCCCAGTCGAACTCGTCGAGCGCCGGCCACCGAACGTCGTAGGTTGCAGTCTCGTCATCGGTGCACCCGGGAGGGAGGCACGAGGCGGCGCCGTTCCCGGCGCGTCGGGGTGGCCGTCGGCAGCGTGGCCACTCGCATGTCGGCCCCGCACTGTTACGTCATGTATAGGGCGCCGACCGCGCATTTGACGCCGCTGCAGCACCTGCCATGTAGACCTTCCGTCGTAGTACATTGGTCGGTCACTGAGAAGGTGCCGATGCGGGTCCTCGGCCTGCCGCTCGGCACGAGGGGTGGCGGCACC
>JAJYNJ010000063.1 GCA_021786385.1 Chloroflexota bacterium | reverse complement strand
CCCTTCGCACGGCGCCTCACCCCCTCCACGCCCCGGGGCGACACGGGCGCCGGCGGCTGGAAGACGAACGATACCGCGCCCCGGGCAAATAGTCTGCCGGCGCTTGGGAGCGCATACCAGCCAGCGATGGTGCCGGAGCGTCGGTCCTCAGCTGAGCTGCTGGGCAGGCGCTCGCGTAGGCACGATCGCACTCCATGCCCCGTGACCATGCCGTGCATTCGGGGCCCGCGTTCAGGACCGCCTCGACAGCGAGTTCGTGAGGCGGGAGGAATTCGCCGTTCTGTTTGAGGACGTGTTAGATGGGCGCGTGTGGGATCGGTACATCGACCTACTCGACCAATTGCGACCCGCGCATCTCCGTGTACTGGCGGCCGTCGCGCAGCGCGGCGCCAAGCCGGCCGCCGGGGATCACGTCTACACCGTCGGGGCAATCGCGGGACGCGCGACTGCAATCGCCACAGACGGCCTTGATGCCGAGGTCGAACTCGACATCGCCGACCTCCAACGGGGGATCTGCTCAATGCCCTCGACGACATCTCGGTGCAGATGCGCGTCGCAGAGGACGTCCGGAGGTTGCTCACTCCGCTCGGGCAGGCGTTCGTCCGCTTCGTGACGGTGGAGGCGCTGGAGCAGAGCGGAGAACCCGAGCGTTGAGGTCAGCGGCACCGCCGCCGGCGCTCGCCATTGGCCGGGGCGGACGCCGTGGGTTCATCGTCGCCCGAGGGAGCGGAGCACTTGACCAGGCCACGCGCGCCGACCCGATCAGACCCCTTGTCGGTGTCACTGGGACCTTACGGGCGACCTCGCTGATCACCTGCCCGGCGAGCTCGAGGATGGCAGGCGCGGGTCCTCCGCCGGATCCGGATACGGCGCCTGCCACACCATGCCGGCCGCCGCGGCGAGCGAGCCGGTGCTGCCGCGCGATGGCGATGCCGGCATCCGCTATACTCCCGTCTCTGCGACTATACACAAGAGTGGAGTGTTCGGTGTCCGAATGGTCTCCTGACACGCGCCGCGCCCTGCGGGCGTATCTGCGGGCGGTGGCGCTGGCCGATCCCCTGCAGCGCGAGTTGGCCCACACCTACGGTGTGACGCTCGGCGATCTCCACGCCCTGCGGCTCCTGCGCGATCTGGGCGAGGTCCCCATCAACCGCCTGGGCGGCGCGCTCGGGCTCAAGCCCTCCAGCGCCACGAACCTGGTGGATCGCCTGGAGGCGGCGGGGCTCGTCGAGCGCGCCGCCGATCCCGCCGACCGGCGCATCACCACCCTGCGGCTGACCCCCCGGGCGCACGAGGCGCTTGGTGATCGGGCGCTCTTCGAGTCGAGCGGCCTGGTGCGGCGCGTCGAACGCCTGACGCCGGGCGAGCGGCTGCTCCTCGCGACGCTGCTCGAGCGCCTGCTCGAGGGTTGGCCTGCGGACGACGCAGATCCCGACGAGACCCCGGCGCCGCGGACGACGCGGCAGCCCCTCGCCGCCGCCAGCGGCGTTCCCCCTGCCGGCGCCGCCGGCCCGGGGCTGGCGCGATGACGGCGCCGCACCGCCGGGGCCTGGCCCACCTCCCGTACAAGTGGGTCGCGCTCTCCAACACGACGCTCGGGGCGTTGATGGCCGCGATCAACGCGACGAGCCTGATCATCGCGTTGCCCGCCATCTTCAGGGGCATCGTGCTCGACCCGCTCGATCCCGCCAACTTCAGCTACCTGCTCTGGGTGCTGATGGGCTACCTGCTGGTCACCGCGGTGCTCGTCGTCACGCTCGGACGGATCGGGGACATGTACGGCCGGGTGCGCATCTACAACCTGGGCTTCGTGATCTTCACCCTGGGCTCGATCGCACTTTCGGCCACCCCGAGTACTGGCGCGGCTGGGGCGCTCGAGATCATCGCCATGCGTATGCTGCAGGCGGTGGGCGGTGCCATGCTGATGGCCAACTCGGCCGCGATCCTGACCGATGCCTTCCCCGCCACCGAGCGCGGCATGGCCCTCGGGATCAACCAGATCGCCTTCCAGGCGGGATCCTTTGTCGGGCTCATCCTGGGCGGTGTCTTGGCCGCAATCGACTGGCGCTGGGTGTTCCTCCTCAACGTGCCTATCGGGATCGTCGGGACGATCTGGGCGTACCTCGCGCTGCGCGAGGTGGGCGAACGCCATCCGGCACGCATCGACTGGGCGGGCAACGCCACGTTCGCGGCCGGCCTGGGCCTCCTCTTGATCGGCATCACGTATGGCATCTCCCCGTACGGGACGGCGACGATGGGCTGGGGCAACCCGTTCGTGATCGGCGCGATCGTGGGCGGGGCGGCCCTCCTCGTTGCCTTCATCCTGATCGAGCGACGGGTCGCGGCACCGATGTTCAACCTCGAGCTCTTCCGCATCCGCGCCTTCAGCGCCGGCAACCTGGCCGGCCTTCTGAGCGCGATCGGGCTGGGCGGGCTGCAGTTCCTGCTGATCATGTGGCTGCAGGGGATCTGGTTGCCCCTGCACGGCTACTCGTTCGCGCAGACGCCGCTCTGGGCGGGCATCTATATGCTGCCGCTGACGGTCGGCTTCGTCGTGGCGGGACCGGTGTCCGGCTGGCTCTCGGATCGCCACGGGGCGCGCCCCTTCGCGACCGGCGGCATGCTCCTGGCGGCCCTCTCATTCGCGCTCCTGCTGGTCCTGCCGGCGAACTTCGCCTACCCAGCCTTTGCGCTCGTCATCTTCCTCAACGGCGTGGCCTTCGGGATGTTCGCCTCGCCCAATACGGCCGCGATCATGAACAGCGTGCCGGCAGGCTACCGGGGCGCCGCCTCTGGGATGCGCGCGACGTTCCAGAACACCGGCATGCCGCTCTCGATCGGCGTCTTCTTCACGCTGATGATCGGGGGGCTCTCGGCGAACGTGCCGGGCGCCATGTACCGCGGGCTCACCGCCAACCATGTCCCCGCGGGGATGGCCACCGCCCTCTCCCATCTGCCGGCCGTGGGCTACCTGTTCGCCGCGTTCCTCGGCTACAACCCGCTGGCGACCCTGCTCGGGCCGCGGGTGCTCGCCGCGCTGCCCACCGGGGATGCCGCACGCCTCGTAAGCACGAGCTTCTTCCCGTCGTTGATCGCTGGCCCGTTCCACGACGGGGTGGCGGTAGTCTCGATCTTCTCGATCGTAATCTTCCTCGTGGCGGCCAGCGCCTCCTGGCTGCGCGGCGGGCGCTACGTGCACGACGAGCTGGAGGCCGCGCAGCTCGAGGCCGCCCTGCTGGCCACTGACAGGTCGGAGCGTCGGTCCGAACGGGTCAGCCTGGCGCTCGAGCCCGCGCGTGACGAGGACTGACCCGATGGTGCGGGCTGCGGCGACGGCGTCCTGGTCGACTTCGGCGGACTTGGCGCGCACTTCGAAGTGGGGGCGGACGCCAGCGCGCGGCTGACGAGCTCTCGTACGTGCTCGAGGGCACCTTCGGGGTCTGGTACCCTCGACGCTACTCGCCATGGCTCAGGTGCCCCGCATCGGGCTCGTTCCGCTCCTCGTCGTCGTTGGCGCCTGCAGCGCTTCGCCGCCACCTGCGCTCGAGCAGGCGACGCTCCATGCCGCCACCGCCAGCTTCGCGCCCACCCCCACGGCAGCAGCACCGAGCGCGGCACTGGGCGGCGCGCTCCCGAGTGCACCGCCGAGCTGCAGGGACCCGGCGGTGCTGGCCGACCCGCCAGGGTTGCCCGTCGTCGATCGGCGCGGCATCGGCTATACCGACACGCTGGTCGGGGTGGCACGCGCCTGGCTCCCCTCGACGAGCGCCGGTCCCTCGCTCGCGGGCCACCTGCTCGTGCCAGCGGAGGTCGCCGAGTCGGATGGGCGCGCCTCCGTCACCTTCCACGACTACGAGACTGGCACACAGCTCCGCGTGGTCCTCACGACCAACGGTGCCGCACCGCGCCCGTTGCGCGTCGAGGACCCCGCCTCGGTCCCGAGCGGGCTCTCGGCGTACGAGCGGGTCTGCTTCCAGGCCGCCGTCAAGGCGGATCCGGCGACCTTGGCCTGGCTCGGCGCGGACGCGAGCACGGTTGCCGGCCTTGCGTTCCGCGAGTTTGCGCCAGTCCCCTGTCCGAGCGCAGCCGGCTTCTGTGCCTCGGCGCTGGTCACAAGCCCGGACGCCTCCTACCCGTACCCGCCCCGCGTCACCGTGGACCTGCGGACCGCGCGCGTCATCCGCGACGGCAGTTGAGCGATCTGCCCGACGCCACCGGCGCGACGATCCGACCCCGATGCCGGTGCGTCTCGGAGCGCCGTGGTCGAGACCACGAGGCTGGAGGGCGGCCGGCGGGTGACCGTACGTGGAGCGGTCAGCCCGCTGCGGAGGCGCCCTAGCCCGGCAGCATCACCGAACGGTGGCAGCCCAGGTCGGACAGCATTCGTCCGGACTACGCTGGGCTCAGGGTGGGTACTCCAGAGGTCACGCAGTCGTCGTGGGGCCCCAGGGGGCGGGACGCTCAAGCGGTAGCCGCCACGGGGAAGGCAGCCCTGCTCGCTTTGTTCACTGCCCCCCGTCTTCGGCAGGGAGGTAGAGACCGTACTGCCTGCGCGCCAAGTCACCCAGGCCGGCGCGATCGAGCAGGTCGAGCGGGGCCAGCATCGTGAGCTGCACCACCCCGGGCAGCCGCGCGATCTCGACGTCGCCGCTGATCGTGCAGCGGTTGCGCACCTCAGCCTGGCTGATACCAAGCAGCGTCGCCGCTCGCCCGATTGCGTTATCGGTGGCGTCGTTGATGGTCGGCCCGGTGCCGATGAACTGGACCGGGGCGACGTCTGCCTGGACCTGCACGCCGTAGCGCGCGCCGAGCGTGCGCCCCCGTTCGATCTCCTCGGTTGTGAATGGCCGGGCGATCCAGGGAAGGTCCTCGGCGACCGGCAGCAGGACCGGTCCCTCGAGATGCACGCCCTTCAGCACGTCCACCCGCACCTCGACCGCCGCGGTGATATCGGTGGTGTGCAACGAGAGCTCCCCGTCGCCCTCGTTGGCGTGCGCGTCGCCCATGTAGATCCCGCCGCCGTCCACCTTGACCGGGACCACGAGGATGGCTCCGGCGCGCACCGAGTCGCAGTCGAGGTGGCCATCGGTGCGATGCTCCTCGAGCTCCTGCTCACTCAGGGCGAACTTGTGCGAGGCCCTGACGAGGAACGCGCCGAAGTCGCCGGCGTTGTGGGAGTCGGGCATGTCCGTTGAGGGGATCGTCCCGATGTTGCCGATGAACGCGCGCAGCCGTGCGAGGGTGCCAGGGATGGTGTGCGGTTCATACACGAGGATCGGATGCTGCTCGCTGCCCTCGGGCAGAGCGGCGACCGCGCGAGCGTCGAGCGCGAACGCGTGCGCGACCCGCGCGTCGACCGTCAGGCCCATCAGCCGCTCGTCGTCGAACGTGATCGTGTACCCCTCGTCGAACGCGAACGGGCTGCACTCGGCTCCGCAGGTCGCGCACCGCACGGCATCGGGGCCGGTGCCCTCGAGGCGGGTCTCCGGCCAGGGCGTGCCGCACGCGGGGCACTTGCGGTCGACGAACGGGTCGCTCCCGAACGCCGCGCGTTTCGTGATCATGGTTCCCGAGCTGGTCGCCCGGGAGCGGACCGCGACCTGCTCGATGCTGATGGCGATGGCGTCGCCCACCTTGGCGCCCTCGACGGCGACTGGCCAGGAGACCTCGTGACCGCCGGCGAAGATTGGCGTGATCATCGGGCCCCAGCAGCCGGGTGGTGTCACGGTGCGGATCCGTCCGCCGTCTTTGACCGTCCCAGCCGTCCCGAGGCTCGGGCCGATGACGCCCCGCGTGTACCGGGTCACGACAACGAGATCGGAAGGCTCCACGATGCTGCTCATGATGAGCTCCTTGCTCGAAGGCCGGGCCGAACACACGAACCGGCCGGCAGGGCGGCCAGCGTCCTGCGGTCGGACCTGGCCATGACCGCCGCCCGACTCAGGCGGCTCCTGACTCCACTGCGCCTGACACGGACAGGCGGCGGTACGAGCGGGCCATGCCGCCGCCCCTCCGTCAAGCCGACCGCTCAGCTCCGCGCCAGCGCCAGCCCCTTGAACGCCTCGACCTGGCCCCGGATCGCCCGTTCGGTGGGTAGTCGCTCGATGCTCGAGGCGCCGAAGAAGCCCGCGATGCCGGGCATCCGCGCGAGCGCCGTCCCCACGTTGTCGGGTTCATCGAGCGGGCCGCCGTGGCAGATCACGAGGATGTCGGCGCGGACCGAGCGGCCGGCCTCGGCGATCGTCAGCACCCGCTCGATCGCCTGGTCCAACGTCAGCGCGACGCCGGCCCCGATGGTGCCCGCCGTCGTCAGACCCATGTGGGCCACCAGCACGTCGGCCCCCGCCTTCGCCATCGCCTTCGCGTCATCGGCGGTGAAGACGTAGGGCGAGGTGAAAAGCTCGAGCTCGTGCGCGAGGCGGATCGCCTCGATCTCTTTCTCGTAGCTCATGCCGGTCGCTTCGAGGTTGGCCCGGAAGTCCCCATCGATGAGCCCCACCGTCGGGAAGTTCTGCACGCCCGAGAAGCCGATCTCCTTGAGCTGGCGGAGAAAGACCGGCATCAAGCGGAAGGGATCGGTGCCGTTGATGCCGGCGAGCACCGGGGTGTCCTTGACCACCGGCAGGACCTCGGCTGCCATCTCGACGACGATCGCGTTGGCGTCGCCGTACGCCAAGAGGCCGGCGAGCGAGCCGCGCCCGGCCATCCGGTAGCGCCCCGAGTTGTAGATGATGATGAGATCGGCGCCCCCGGCCTCGGCCATCTTGGCCGAGATGCCGGTCCCCGCGCCGCAGCCGACGATCGGGCGGCCCGCCGCCACCTGCTCGTGCAGCCGGCGCAGGATCTCCTCGCGCGGAATCGCCATTGCCATGTCCTCCTTGTCTGGGACGCGTCTGCTCCTCGAGGCCGGCGCCGCCCGGGGCGGCAACGAGGCCCCGCCTCAGGCCGAGCGCAGCATCTTGAGCAGCGTCGCAACGGCGCGCTCGGCGAAGGCCGGCGCGTTGATGTTCTCGGCCATCTCGATGACCGGGATGCCGGGCCGCAGGTGCGCCTTGATCGCCTCGAAACAGGCGCGGTCGGCATCGGGGTCCCAGAACTCGTGGCCGACTGAGTCGAGCATCGAGACGCCGCCCAGGGGCAGCAGGATCGCCACCGGTCCGGTCGCAGCGTTGGCGGCCGCCGCGAGCAGCTCGCCGATGCGCCGGTTCTCCTCGACGTTCGTGCGCAGGAGCGTCACATTGGGGTTCCACTGGTAGAGGAGCCGGCCGCGGTAGCGCTCCGGCACCGTCTCGATGCCGCCGAAGTTGGCCATGTCGACGCAGCCCGGCACGAGCACCGCGGGGATGCCGGCGCGCGAGGCCGCGAGACAGCGCTCGGGCCCGGCGGAGAGGATCCCGCCACAGACCTCGTCGGCGAGCTCGGTGGTGGTGAGGTCGAGCGAGGCCGTGATGAAGCCGTCGGCGACGAGACCTTCCATCGTCCGCCCGCCGGTCCCCGTGGCGTGGAAGACGAGCACCTCGTACCCCTTGGCCTCCAGGAGCTCCCGGGCGTGGTCCACCGCCGCGGTGGTGTTGCCGAACATCGACGCGGCGATGAGCGGCTTCTCCTCGACCGCGGCGGGTGCCTCGGCCCGCACCATGCCGACGATCGCCCCGGCGGCGTTGGCGTAGATGCGCCGGCTGATCCGGTTGAACCCGGCGACATCGACGATCGAGGGCATGAAGGTGATGTCCTTCGTGCCGGCAAAAGCGCTGACGTCCCCGCCGGCCATGGTCGACACCATCAGCTTGGGCACCCCCACGGGGAGCGCGCGCATGGCCGTGGTGGCGATCGAGGTGCCGCCGCTGCCGCCCATGCTGATGATCCCGTCGAGCCGGCCCTCGTCGTGCAGGCGGCGTCCGACGACCGCAAGGCCGCGGGCCATCGCCTGCATGGCCTCGTCCTTGTGTTCGCCGGAGCGCAGGCGGGCGAAGTCGCCGCCCCCGGCCGCCGCGACCTCCTCGCGGCGGATCTCGGGCACGAAGGCCGGCTCGCCCATCACCCCGAAGTCCACCACCAGCGTGTCGAGCCCCGCGTCGCGGATGAGGTCTCGGACGTACGCGAACTCCCGGCCCTTCGTATCGAGGGCGCCAGCGATCACGACCGTTTTGGCCATCTCACTCTCCCTTTCCCTATCCTTCTGCCGATCAGACCTTGACCGGTGTGCTGGCCTGCGGCGACGAACTGCGCGAGACCGGCCGGGGGAAGGTAATCGTCACGTTGAACCAGCCAAGCGCCGCGCCGAGCACGCCGCCCAGGATGGTCCAGAGGGTGGCCACCAGCGGCAACAGGTTGGGGTCGGTGGTGAACGCCGTGGTCGGGTAGGCGCCCGTGAAGTAGACCCCGAGCAGCATCGAGATCCCGTTGAAATAGGGCAGGGAGCCCGCCTGCAGGGTCTTGCTGTAGCGCATGATGTAGACCATGGCGCCCACGCCGATGAAGAGGCAGAGCGCCAGGGCCGCGTTTTTGGGTAGGCTCGGTGCCAGCACCGCCACGGCGACCATGGTGATCCCGGTCAGCACCGCCGCCAGCGCATAGGAGGGCAGCATGAGGCGAAGCGCTTCAGGCTTGGCACCGAGCGCGAAGTACTCGGCCCACACGATGAACGCGACCCACAACGGCAGGTTGTACTTGTCGAGGTACAACCCGAAGGGAAGTGACACGACTACGGTGATGGCCACCGCGAGCCACAGCGGGATGGTTTCTTTGGTCTCGGTTGTCGCCACGCGGACCTCCTCTCACTCGCGCACCCACCAGCTATCGGCTGGTGTAAGCGGCACGAGTATCGCCCGCCTGTGCGGGCGACGCATGAGCACAGGGAGCGACTTTCGCGTGGTGATTTCGGGCTAGTCTGGGCGGACTAGGTCAGCGTGGAGTGCCAGGCTGACGGCCTGCGTTCGGCTGCTTACGCCGAGCTTGCCGAGGATGCTACTCACGTGGTTCTTCGCCGTGTATGGGCTCACGCGCAGGCGGCTGGATATCTCCGCATTCGAGAGTCCTTCCATCATGAGAGCGAGCACCTCTCGCTCCCGCCGTGTCAGGTCCGACCCGCGCCCCAGGCAGGGGGAACTCGTGCCCGTGGCGACCAACGCGGGTGCGACCTCCGGGGCTAAGGTGGGCAAGCCTGCATGGGTCGCTCGGATCGCTGCGGCGAGGTTAGCCGCGGAGATGTTCTTCAGTAAGTAGCTCGTAGCACCAGCCTTGATCGCTGCCTTGACCAGCTGGTCCTCGCCGAAGCTCGACAGCGCGATGATCCGGATATTGGGCTGCGCCTGGTGGATCAAGTCGATGGCGTGGACGCCATCCATTTCAGGCATCACGAGATCCATCAGGACGACGTCGGGTGCCAGCTCACGGCACACGCGGACGGCATCCTCGCCGTTCGACGCTTCGCCAACCAGGACCAAGTCTCGCGAGACGCGCAAGAAGGTGGCAAGGCCCTGGCGCAGCATGTCGTGATCATCGACAACAACGACACGGATGCGGCCCTGGCGCGTCACGTCGCACCGCCTCCGGCCGCCGCAATCGCACAGTCCTTCCAGGCGACATGAATGGTGGTCCCATGGCCAGGCCGGCTGGCGACCACAACCTGTGCCCCGACCGCTTGAGCGCGCTCACGCATGATCTGCAGGCCCAAGTGGTCCGATCCTCCGTCGTGGACTTCGAAGCCCCGGCCGTTGTCCCGGATCCACACGTCGACGCCTGCAGCGTTGGCTACAAGGTCCACCGCAACGCGCGTTGCCCGGGCATGTTTGGTCACATTGTTGAGCGCCTCCTGTGCGATCCGGTACAAGGCGACCTTTAGCTCCACCGGCACACATCGCGTGCCGCGGACGGAGACCACGACGTCGATCTTCTTGCGGCTCATCGTCGCCGCGGCCAGTTGACGTAGCAACTCATCGAGGTTGGCTTCCGACAGTGCAGCCGGGCGCAGCTCCAGAAGCAGCGTCCGCATCTCGGCCAGCGCTCCTCTGGTTAGGCGGCGGAGGTTGCCCAGCACCCGCCTACCCTCGCGCACGTCTCGCTCCCACAGCTCTGGCAGTACATCGGCCGTGAGCGACACGGTCCAGAGTGTTTGGCTGACGGCGTCATGGAGGTCACGTGCCAGGCGCTGGCGCTCCTCCAGGGCAGCCGCTGCCTGGGCTTGCTCATACAGGCGCGCATTGCGGATGGCAATGGCGGCTTGGTCGGCGAAGGCGCGGAGGCGCTCCGCCTGGTGCGGCTGGAAGAATCCAGGCGTCACTGCATTGAGATTGATGAACCCAATGACATCGCCCTCAAAGGTGATCGGGGCGCCCATGTATGAACGGACTCGTTCCTCGCTCTTAAGATCCACCCAATTCGCTGACGTACGGGTGTCCGAGATAATCAGCGGTGCGTGTGTGGAGGCCATGGTGCGCAGCGTCGGCAGCTCGTCGAGCCGATACCGCCTGGCCTCTGTCCGACCCGCGACCCTTCTCTCTTGGACCCGCCCGCGGTATCGCGCCACCCCCACCGTACCAGCATCAAGGAGCACGATGCTCGCTGTGTCGTGCGGGACCACGCGGCCGATCTGCGACAAGATCCGGTCCAGAACCTGGTCCAGGTCGAGTGTGCTGTTGAGCAATGCAGCGGTGTCGCGTAGTGCCTCGGCCAGGGTCCGCTGCTCGTGTTCGGTTGCCTCAACCTGCCGGCGTTCGGCGATTTCGAGTTGCAGCTGATCGTTGATCGCGCGCAGCTCAGCGGTTCGCTCCTTGACCCGCACCTCCAACTCGTCGTGGGCCTTCTGCAGTGCTTCCTGCGCCCGCTTACGCTCCGTGACATCCTCAAAGGTGCCCAAGATGCCGACCACGCGACCGTCACGATCGTGAAGGGGCACTTTGTTCGTGTCGACCCAGATACGGTGGCCGTCCGCCTGCATCTGGGTCTCCATGATGTGGTATTCGGCGGCGTCGTTCCGCATGACCCGTTGGTCAACCTCGCGGTACCAGGCCGCCTCCTCGTTCGCCCACGGCAGCTCGAAGTCGGTCTTGCCCACGATGGCGCGGGATGCCACGAGGCCGGCGCCGCGCGCGAAGTTGATATTGCAGCCCATGTAGACTGAGGCGCGATCTTTCCAGAAGATGCGCTGCGGAATGTTGTCCATGATCAGCTGCAGCATCTGTTGTGATTCGTAGAGGGCCTCTTGGGCCCGCCGGCGCTCGGTCACATCGGCATAGGCACCGAGAATCCCCGTCACCGTCCCAGCCTGGTCCTTGAGTGGCACGCGGCTGACCTCGACCCAGATGGTGACGCCGTCTGCTCGGATGACCGGCTCGACTACGTGGTGGGCCGCGGTGCCTGTTTCGATCACAGCTCGCTCGGCGGCTTGCCAGGCGATCACCTGGTCCGGAGTCCAGATCAAGTCACGGTCGCTCTTGCCCGCGATCTCCCCCGGATCGGCGATCCCTACGTCGCGCGCGAACTCGCGGTTACAGCCTTGGTAGACGAGATCCAGATCCTTCCAGAACACCGCCAGGGGGATGTTGTCCAGAATGAGGTCGAGCAGCGGTCCGCGCTCGCGCGGCAGCTCCCAGGACCGCGGCCCTGGGGTAGGTGATCGTGGCTCGGTCGTTAACCTCGTAGGATGCATCGCCGCCCTCACGGATCCTGAGGTTTTGAGACGCGAAGCGCAGCCATTATCACACCACCGCGGTCCCGACATGTGACCTGGATCCCTGGCTGTCAGCCTGAGCTGAGACAGGCCGCGTAGTCTCGCTTCCCACTCCAGGGCGGGGAAAGGATCTTCCCCGTGGCCATCGCCTTCGAGCTCGATCGCGCCGATGATGCGCAGATGCGCGACGATCGACCTCCCGACAGACCCGTCCGCCGGACGTTCACCGCGGCATACAAGCTCGCCATCCTCGAGGCGTACGAGGGAGCCTCGAGGCCCGGCGAGAAGGGCGCCCTGCTCCGACGCGAGGGGCTGTACAGCTCCCACATCATCGACTGGCGGCGGGCGCGCGACGCGGGCGCCCTGGCCGGCCTCGCGCCGAAGCCCCGACCACATCCCGGAGCCGATGCCTCCGAGCTCGGCAGGCTCCGTCGCCGCGCCGAGCGGGCCGAGGCGGAGCTGCACAAGGCCCGCCTCGTCATCGAGATCCAGGGAAAAGCCTCCGAGCTCTTGGAGCGGCTGCTGGCCGAGAGCGAGGACGAGAAGCAGCGGCGGTGAGCGAGGCCGCGTTCGCCGAGCTCGGCCCGCTCCTGGGCATCGCCGGCGCGTGTGCCGCGCTCGGGCGGTCCCGGGCGACCCACTACCGGCGGCTGCGTCACCACGTGGCGGGTCCCCGTCCGGCGCGTCCGACACCGACCAACGCGCTCGCGCAGCCCGAGCGCGCGGCGATCCTCGAGGCCCTCCACGCGCCGCGCTTCGTCGACGAGGCACCGGCACAGGTGTACGCCGTGCTCCTCGACGAGGGCCGCTACCTGGGCTCGGTCTCGACGATGTACCGGCTGCTCCGATCCGCCGACGAGGTCCGCGAGCGCCGTCGCCAGGCGCGCCACCCGGCCCGCGCGATCCCCGAGCTCCTCGCGACCGGGCCCAATCGGGTCTGGAGCTACGACTCGACGAAGCTGCGCGGTCCTGTCCGCGGCCGCTGGTTCATTCTCCTCACGATGCTCGACATCTTCAGCCGCTTCAGCCCGGGCCATCTCGTCGCCGCAGCCGAGGACGGCGAGATCGTGCAGGCCTGGATCGACGACGTTGTCGCGGCGCAGCCGGCGCCCTTCGACCCGACGCTGCTCTCGATCCACGCCGATCGCGGCGCGGCGATGCAGAGGGACCCGTCGCCGCGCTCCTCGACCGGCTCGGCATCGCCCGGAGCCACGGCCGCCCGCACGTATCCAACGACAACCCGTACAGCGAAGCCGCCTTCAAGACCCTCAAGTACTGTCCGACGTTCCCCGAGCGCTTCGGCTCGCTCGAGGACGCGCGCGCCTTCTGCGCCCGCTTCTACCGCCACTACAACTTCGAGCACCGCCACAGCGGCATCGGCTTCCACACCCCCGCCTCGGTCCACCTCGGCACCGCCGAGGCGGTCCGTCGCTGCCGGGCCACCGTCCTCGAGACCGCCTACCTCGCCCATCCCGAGCGCTTCGTTCGCGGCGCCCCCGTCCCGCCGGCGCTCCCGACCGTCGCCTGGATCAACGAGCCGAAGGAGAAGCCGAATCAGATAATCGGATGACGCCGTGTCTCAGCCAGGCTGATTGGTTCCGCAGCATGGACAACTTGCTGAGGCGTCACGGACCCGGCTGGACCCACTTCTCTATCCTTGCCCATGTTGACGCCTCCTTGATGGCTTGCCGTGCCTGGCGGCCATCGGGAAACCCTCAGCCAGCGGAACACCTTGCACGTCTGACGCCGTCTCGGCCGCATCCCGCTCGCGCAACGCGCGCCAGACGCGCTCGGGCGTGAGCGGTAGCTCCCGGATCGCGACCCCCGTCCCGTCGCGGATCGCCGCCGCGATCGCCGGAGCGACCGGGAGGAGCGCCCCCTCGCTGATCCCCTTCGCGCCGTACGGACCCGGGCCATCGCCGTTCTCGACCAGCAGCGTCTCGAACGCGCGGGGCAGGTCCATGCTGGTCGGGATCCGGTAGTCGATCGCCCCAAGGTTTCGGATCCTCCCTGCCTCGTCGAAGATGTACTGCTCCATCAAGGTGTGGCCGAGTCCCATGATCGCGGCTCCGGCGTCCTGGGCGTGGACCTGCAGCGGGTTGATTGCGGTTCCAACATCGGAGACGCTCACGTAGCGCAGGATCGTGACGTCGCCGGTGTCTTCGTCCACCTCGACCTCAGCCGCTGTGCAGTTGAAGTCGTAGAAGGCTGCAGTGCCGCCCAATGGATGCCCGGGCACGGGCTCCTTGCGTGCCTCGCCCGTCCCGATCAGTTCTCCCCCGAGCGGCCCGAGGCCTTCGCTCAGCACCACACTGATCGGCAGCTCGCGCTGCGGAAGGCGCACAATCCCACGTGTCACCTCGACCGCAGCTTCGTCGATCTCGTAGAGGCGAGCGGCCATCGCACGGAGCTGTGCCTGGACGTCCCGACACGCGCGCAGCACCGCGCTCCCCATCAAGACGGTCGAACGACTTGCGGAAGTTTGCTGGTCGTAGGGGACCACCGCGGTGTCGCCCATCACCACGGTCACCCAGTCGAGCGGTGCGCCAAGCTCGTCCGCCGCGATTTGGGCGAACACCGTGCGGGCTCCCTGACCCATGTCGGAGGTCCCGGCGGAGACGATCACCGATCCGTCCGCCAGGAGCCGGACGGTGGCGTAGGAGAGGCCGGTGGTCGGACCTAACTTGATCCCGAGAGCGATCCCGCGACCTCTGCCGGGGGCGCGCGGCGTCCCCCAGCCGATCGCCTCCGCAGCCTTTCGCAGCGACTCCGCCCAGTCGCCGTCGGCGGGCGTGTCCCCCGGGATGAAGACTTCGCCCTTGCGCGCCACATTCTTGAGGCGCAACTCGAGCGGATCGAGACCCAGCCGGCGGGCAACCTCGTCGATGTTCGATTCGACCGCCCAGATCACCTGCGGCGTTCCGAAGCCGCGAAATGCCGTCGAGGGGACGGTGTGCGAGAGGATCGCCCGCGCAACGATTCGCACCGCCGGGAGTCGATAGGGACCACACGCGATGTAGCTGCCCTTCCCGACCACGCGATCCGCGATGTCGGCGTAGGCACCGATCAGGTAGTCCGCCGCGATCTCCTGAAAGACGAGCGTGCCATCGCGGCAGACGCCCGTGCGCACCTGCACCTCCGCCGCCGCCCGCCGCGCAGCCTGGAAGCTCTCTTCGAGACTGAGGACGAGCCGCACCGGCCGACCCACGCGCAGCGCCATGAACGCAAGGAGCGGCTCGTACTTGGTGTGCTGCTTGCCACCGAAGCCACCCCCTGGGTCGGGGGCGATGACGCGGACCTTGGCGAGGGGCAACCCGAGCAACTTCGCCAGCATGCGCTGCAACCAGTAAGGATGCTGGATTGTGCTCCAGACGACGATCCCGGACCCGTCCGGCGCCGCCAGGAACGCGTGCGGCTCGATCGCGAAGTGGGTCACCATCGGGAAGCGATAGCGATGATCGACCACGAGCTCGGCGGCTTGGGCGTCGAGATCTCCCCAGCCGTAGCGGTGTTCGCGCAGGACGTTTGTGTGCGCCAGTGGATCCCCCGGGCGCGACGATGGGTCCTGCACAAGTGGCGCAGCAGGATCGAGCGCCGCGCCGATCGTCACCAGCGCGGGCAGTTCCTCGTAGTGGACCTGAACCAGCCGCACCGCCTCTTCGGCGGCCTCCACCGTCTCGGCTGCAACCGCCGCGACCGGCTCGCCGTGGTACTTCGTCTCGCCGACGGCGAGCACCGGCCGGTCCGCGAATTGCGGGCCGAAACGGGGGACCGGCTGGGGTAGGTCCGCCGGCGTGAAGACCAGCCGCACCCCGGGCACGGCCTGGGCAGCCGCGGCGTCAATCGCGACGATGCGAGCCCGCGCCGCAGGGATCGTCACTAACTTGACCTGGAGCTCGTCTGCAAGATGAATGTCGCCGACGTACCGCTGTTCGCCGGTGACCCGTGTCCGACCGCCGACTCGCTGCGGCGAGTGGCCCACCCGCCCCAGGCCGACCTGCGACAGCGCTTCCGCCCTCACCGCTCGCCCTCCGCGGCGGCGAGCACCGCCTCGGTGATCTGCACGTAACAGCCACAACGGCAAAGGTTGCCCGCCAGTCCCTCTTCAACTTCTGCCACCGTCGGGTGCGGGATCCGCGCCAGCAGATCGGTGGCGGCCATCAGCTGGCCCGGCGTGCAGTAGCCACACTGGACCGCCCCATGGTCCAAGAAGCGCTCCTGCAGCGCGGTCAGACGACCGTCGGGCGCCAACCCCTCGATCGTCATCACCTCCCCACCGTCCACCTCGGCTGCCAGGACGAGGCAAGAATCGACGATGCGACCGTTCAACCGCACCGTGCACGCCCCGCACTCGCCCACCAGACAGCAGGCTTTACTTCCCGTCAGCCCGAGGTCGTCCCGGAGCAGATCGAGCAAGGTCGCCGTGGGCTCCACGTCAAGCGCACGTCGTCGCCCGTTCACGGTCACCACGATCTGGATCGTCTCACCCATCCTGGACACCTCCGTCGAGCCGGACGAGCGCCACGCGGACGGCACGGCGTCCCAAGACGCGCAGCATCGCCAACCGGTACTCGGGGCTGGCGCGCATCGAGCGGGGGGAGGGGGACGCTGCTGAGAACAGCCGGTCCAGGATCGCCTCTTTGACCGTGTCGGACGCGCCACGGTCGGCAAGCCGGCCGCTCTCGTCGACCACGAGGATCGGCCGTGGGCCGACGCTCCCGTACGCCAAACGGGTCACCCCGTCCCGGTCGATCGCGCAGCTCAAGGTGACCGAGGCCAGGTCGTGCCCACGGCGGCGCGTGCGCCGCAGGTGGACCGCTCCTAGGGGTGCCGAGGGGCGGGGCAGCTCGATCGCAGTGACGAACTCGTCGGATCGGAGCGTCGTGACACCAGAGCGCACGAAGAAGTCGGTGAGTGGGATGCGGCGGGTGCCCGCGTCGCTCACCGCGACGACCACCGCACCGTAGACGAGCAGCGGCGGCGCGGTGTCCGCGGCCGGTGATGCGTTGCAGATGTTCCCCGCGACCGTCGCGCGGTTACGGATCTGCACCGATCCCACGGCGGCGGCCGCCTCCGCGAGCGCGGGGAATTCATGTCGGATTCGCGCGTCCGCCAGCAGGTCCGACATCACCACGGTCGCGCTGATGCGGAGCCACGAACCCTGCTCCTCGATGGTCGGCGGCAACTCGGCGATCCGCTTGAGATCGACCACGACCGCCGGGCGCGCGGAACCGTCGCGCAGGCCGATGATGAGGTCGGTCCCACCAGCCAGCGGCCGCGCCGCCGCCCCGTGGCGCGCGAAGAGCTCGACCGCGTCCGCGAGCGCCTCGGGACGCTCGTAGACGAACCGGTGCATCTCCGACCGCCCCGCTCAGAGCACCTGCTCGACCTGGTCGAGTAGGACCTGTGGGGTCGCTGCGCGGACGAAGTAGTACGGGCGTTCGGCGAACCGCGCCACGAACTCGGCACGGCGTCGTCGCAACGCGTCGCTGTCGACGATCGGCATGGGAAACCCGGGCGCGAGGAGCTCGTTCAAGAGAACGTAATTCTGCAGCGAGTGGAGCGACTGGAACTGTCGCTCGAAGGGGATCATCGCACTAAGATCAGGGTCGAAATTGCCATCGATCGAGGGCACCACCACCAGGTCCACCGCGCTGGGCTCCGCGTAGACCGAACAGGTAGGCATCGAGCCGAAGAATTTCTCGACGCCGCGTTCCGGAGCCGCCTTGTCGGCGCGTTCCGTCCCTTCGGTGCGTTTCTTGATGAAGGGCTCCTTCGAGCCGACCACCACTCGGCCTGCTTCGTCTACCACCGTCGTCTCGGTCGAGACGAGGAGAGCGCCACGGCGACATGCCTCGATCTGCGCCATCGACTTACCGTGGTTCGATTCGCCGCCCAAGAACATGATGGTCTTGCCTCGGTAGCGCACCGCCGAGGCGTGGAACGGATGCAGGCCCTGGGCCTCCATCCGCAGGGCCAACAGGGCGACGACGACCTTCTGGATTGGCCCCGCGGGCCAGTCACCGGTGAACGTCACCCTACGCCCGTCGTACGTGACATCCTTCTCGCCGTCCTGATACCAGACGATGTCAGGCTCAGCCAAGGTCGGGTGTGCTTCGAGCCGAACGTCCGCGAGTCGGTAGTTCAGGAAGGTCATGTCTTCGAGCACATGCTCTCGCGGTGTGCCACCTAATACGTCCACACGCAAGCGGGCAGCACCGGCCGACATCTCCTCGGAACACTGGAGTTGGGCCTTCATCGTTCCCTCATCTCGCCACCCTCTGGGGCCTGTTGCCTACTGTCGAGGATCTCGACGACTCCGTTGGTCCCATCAACCCGCACGCGATCGCCGGTGCTGATCGTCCGTGTCGCCGTCGAGGTGCCGACCACCGCGGGCATCCCGAACTCGCGCGCGAGAACTGCCGAGTGGGATGTCGTTCCGCCGGAGTCGGTCACGAGACCAGCCATCCGGGTGAACAGCGGGACCCATGCGGGGTTCGTCATTTGGCAGACCACGATGTCGCCCGTTCTCACGTCGTCGAACTGCGCCTCGTCCAGGACGACTCGCGCAGTCCCCTCCACGACCCCAGGGGAGCCGGCGATGCCGGTGAGCTGGTTGGCGCGCTTCGGCGCTGAACGGTAAAACTTGTCCGGAAAGCCCCAGTTGATCAGGTATGGGAACGCCAGCTGGCTCGGGGTAGCAGTCCCGATCCAGTCGGGCGGGTGCATACGGTACTGCCGCTCCCGCTCAGCACGTCGCGAGGTCACCACGGCACGACCGTCGAACGCGGCGTGATCTCCGATCAACTCACGTAACTCGTTGTACTTGAGGAACATGACGTCCTCAGGGTTGTCGAGCACGCCGGCATGCACCAGCTTCTTGCCGATGGCCAGTAAGACAAGACGCAGATGCGCGTTGGTACCTTGATCGATGTAGAAGTGATGGTCTGGTGTCAACGGAGCTAGGCGGAGGTTCATTTCCAGCGCCGTGCGCATCTCCTCCAGTGCAGCTCCCTCCAGCTCCTCCAAGATCTCCTGGGACGCGCGAGCGAGATCGTCTCGTGCCTCCTGGTGCACCTTGGGGTAATCGTAGTCTGACTGGATGTACTCCCGCACCGACTCCAGCACAGGCGCCACATTCTCACGCACCGTTGGGAAGACCAACTCGTGGCTCCAGACGGCGTGCCAACCGAATTCACGCTGGTAGGGAGCGACTCGCTCGCCTAGATAACGGCGTCCACGGCCGGACGCCTGCAACCGAGCAAGGATCTCATCGGCGGTCTCCCCGGCGAACGCTTCCGCGAGCTCCGGATCTGATTTCGCCTCTTCCTTCATGCTCCACAGCGCTTCGATCGAGTCCCAGTTCCGATCTGTCACTGAGTTCTGCAAACGCCCCAGGAGCTTTTCGTCCACGGCGCCCCGCGTCTTCTCGGCTACGGCTCGCAAGTTGAGCGTGGCCGAGAGCTGCGCAAAGTTCAACATCCAGTGGATTTTCCAGTGACGATCATGAATATCGATCGCGTCTTCGAGCAGACAAGCGAGGGCCGGTAACGTCAGCTTGTCTTGCTGATCCAGCTGATCCTCAAGATACGCAAAATTGCGCTGCATCTCAGGGACGAAGCGATCTCGCCACCAGCTCGCAAATTCCTGTCCGTAGACTGGCAGTACCGTGTCAAGATACGCGCCGATCCGCGCGGCATATTGTGGATCCAGCGGGGTGCGGGCTCCATAGCGAGCCCCGTACTCCGATGCGTCGACCCGGAACTCAGGACGTGGCGGCACCGCGGCCGTGTACAGGTAGCCGTTGACATTCTTGGCGATCCAGTCGCACGCGAAGGGAGTGCCAAAGCGACGGAACATGTGGTCGCACGTCAACCACCAGCCGCCGATGTCGAAATACATAGGGCTCAGTGGATGAGGGGAGTGGAGGTCGTCGTAGACCCAAAAGAGCTGCTTTTCGAGCTCTGAATCCCACGTGATTGGAAAGTTCTCGTCTCCCAGGAACTGCCCCAGGATCTCTTCGCTCATCTCGGTCACGCGCATGACCTCCCCGGTGTCCCCCGATCGCCCACAATCAGGATTGGCGCGACGATGTCGGTACGACCAACACGGTCTGTGCGTACGCGGTGGGGTCCCGTCTGGGGCCGCAGGCTGGACCCCACCGTATCACCTGTGAGACCGGCTCACAGTCCTCTCACTTGGCCCACGGCGGCGGGTTACCAGCGGTGCAGGCGGGCTGCGTGCGACTCGGGGTCGGCGAGTTCGGACCGAAGAGCCCGCCAAATGTCTGGGACACGTCCTTGACGGTCTCGAGCACCTTGAAGCCGAGGCCGCTGCTCGTCTTCACGATCTGGACGACATAGGCCGGCTGGATCGAATTGCGGTTCGCGTCGAGGGTGGCCGAGCCGTTGGGGAAGGTCGGGTTGAGGTTGGTCAACGCGGCGCGGAACGCAGTCTCCCCGTTCGAGAGATCGCCGTTCACCTTCTGGAGTGCCTGGATGATCGCCTGCATCCCATCGTAGTAGAGGACGGTGAAGAGGCTGTCGGCGGGAACTTTGGGGTAGACGCTCAGGAAGCCGTTCACGTAGTCGGCCCACTCCGGGCTCGTCCCACCAAGCGGCACGGGGGACCCGCCGACGAGCCCTACCAGGGAGTCGCCGACGCCGAACGAGGTGGGATCCATCACGGACGACCCGCCGAGCATCTTCTTGCCTGGGTTACCCCCCAGTTGCAGGTAGCTCTTCTCGGCAGCGATCGTATCCGTGCCGCCTGTCAAGAGCAGGATGCCATCCACGTCGCGCGGCAGCTGAGCGACGTATGAGGAATAGTCACTCACCCCGAGGGGAACCCAGGTCCGCTGTGGAATCTTGCCTCCGAGCGAACAGAACTCCGCGACGAACCCCGCCGCCTGGGTGTAGGGGTACGAGTAGTCCTCACCGAGGATCGCGACTTTCCGCCATCCCAGCGTCTTGTAGGCGTACGTGCCAAGGCCAGCCATCCACTGGGCGCCATCGCCGCCGAACCGGAAGAAGTTCGGCGCCTTGACCGCCAGCGTCGTCGATTGCGCCCCCGACGTCCCATTCACGAAGGTGACGTTCGGCTGTGTCTTGGCGTAGTTCGCCACGGCGACCCCTTCGTCACCGGAGAGCGGGCCGAGGAGAATGTCGACCTTTTGGCCCTCGACGAGCTGCCGCGCCTGGGCGACTGCGACGTCAGGAGTCGCGTCCGAGCAGCCGAAGTAGATCTGGATCGGGTGGCCGTCCACGCTGGCGCCCGTGACTTGATCCTCAGGGTTCTGCCCAGCAGCCGTCCCGCCAGCGAACTTGATCAGACCGTACTTCGCGCCCGAGAACGACTCGGCTTCGAAGCTGACGAACGGCCCGCCGCATGTGGTGAGGATCCCGATCTTGATTGGGCTCCCCACCGCCGTCGCCGCCGCGGTGCTTGCGCCCGCCGCGGCGGCGTTCGCAGCCGCGGTCGCCGCCGCGCTTGCGGGTGCAGCCGGAGACGCCGTGGGTGCCGCACCGCTGCATGCTGAAACTACCAGGACTGCCGCCGCGGCGATGCTGAGCAGACCCAGTTGACGTGACCTACCGCGTGTCGGATCGGTCGATCGGCCGTGCATACCCCGTGCCTCCTTTGTAAAGTCAGACTCCTCGATATGCGGTCCGTCTTCAGCCGCCTGCGCCAGGGTCGGCTACACACCTCGCGTTCCGTGTTCCATCGCCCTCCTTCTCGGCCAGCCAGGACAGACAAACGCCCCTCAGGGCGCCACACCATCTCCCGTCCTGCTCGTCCCCCACGCCCGCCCATGCTGGCTGGCGCCATTTGCACGATAATCGATAATCCTTAAGCGGTAGTATACCCTGCGTCCAGGTCGAGTCAAGGAGAACCGAGGAGGTTGCGACCAGGAGGATGGAGACACGCGGCGGGCGGCGGAGCACCGAGGGCGAGGGGGCGCCGGAGCGTGGCGGCGCGTGGGCCAGGTGGCGTGGCCGCGCGTGGGCCAGGTGGCGTGGCCTCCTCAGCCGGGGACAGCTAGCAGTCGGGCGAAGCGCTTCGGTCGCGGGTGCCTTGGCGGTGCTCAGCGCCGCCTGGGTGTTCTACCAAGTCTTCGACGCCGGCCTGGGGGAGTCCGGCAACGTCCCGAACTTCATCATCATCACCCTCAACGCGCTCAGCCTGGCGGGGCTCTTTTTTCTCGCGGCGAGCGGCCTGACCCTCATCTTCGGGCTGATGCGCGTGGTCAATATGGCGCACGGGTCGCTCTACCTCCTCGGGGGCTACATCGCCTGGTCCCTGACGAGCTCGTTGGGCGTCAATTGGTGGGTTGCCGTGATCGTGGCCACCCTCGCCGCCGGAGTCTTCGGCCTGGCTATGGAGGAGCTCTTCCTCCGTTGGAACCTCGGCCAGGACCTTCGCCAGGCCCTCATCACCATCGCGCTGTCGGTGATCCTCGCCGACCAGATGCTGAACGTCTTCGGCGGCACCGCCCAGCAGGTCTCGCCGCCCGATCTGCTCGCCGGTCCGGTCGGACTCGGCATCTACGACCTCTCCTACCCCGCCTTCCGGCTCTTCGTGGTGGGGGTGGCACTGGCGGTCGGGATCGCGCTCTGGTTCTGGATCCAACGGACTCGCTTCGGGATGGTGGTGCGCGCCGGGATCGACGATGGCGCGATGACCTCGGCGCTTGGCGTCAACGTCCGCGCGGTCTTCGCCGTGGCGTTCTTCGTCGGCTCATGTCTCGCGGGGCTGGGGGGCGCCTTTGGCGGCACCGTCCTCTCCCTCGCACCGGGCCAAGACCAAGTCTTTCTCGTCAGCTCGATCGTCGTCGTGATCATCGGTGGGATGGGGAGCCTGGCAGGCGCAGCGATCGGCGCGCTCCTCCTGGCGTTCGTGGAACAGTACTCGGCCGTCTACCTTCCCTCCGGCTTTGGCCCCTACTCGATGGTCGTCACCTTCGTCCTGGTAGCGGCCGTCCTCGCGCTCAAGCCGACCGGCCTGTTTGGGAGGCCAGCCTGATGCGCGCGTACACCACGGCGCGTTGGATCGTGCTCGCCGTGATCGGGATCATGGTTACCTTGCTGCCAGAGCTATCCCCGACGTACGTCTCGAGCTCGATCGCGCTCCCCACGCTGACCACCGGCCTCTGCGCGATCAGCCTGACCTTCCTCTCGACCTACGGCGGTCTCGTGTCGCTCGCCCAAACTGGGCTCTTCGGCGTTGCCGGCCTCCTCGCCGCCTCGCTGGCCGTGGAATCACACGTCGATCCGGCGCTCGCCGGGCTGATCGGGATCGCCGCCGCCGCTACCGCGGGCCTCCTCTTTGGAGCATTGGCGAGCAGCAGCACCGGCACGTACTTCTTGATGATCACACTCGCGCTCGGCGAGATCAGCTACTACCTCTTCTCGGCCGTCCCGGCATTTGGCCTCCACGAAGGGATCAACGCCGTCTTCCCGCCGTCGTGGCTCGGCGATCCGGTGCGGCATCCCACCGCGATCTACTACTTCATCCTCCTGGTCGCCGTCGGCTTCCACCTCCTCCTGCGTTACCTGGTACGCACCCCGTTTGGGATGGCTCTGCAGGGGGTCCGGGACGATCCCGAGCGGATGACGGCCCTCGGCTACAACGTCCGCGTGCACCGCACCTTGGCCTTCGCGCTGGCCGCCGCCATCGCAGGCACGGCGGGTGTCCTTGCGGCGTGGACCAACACGCGGATCTCAGCCGACTCGATCTCACTCGGCGTAACGATCGGGGTGCTCGAGGCCGCGGTTATCGGGGGGATGTACAGCTTGGAGGGGGCATGGATCGGGGCGTTCACCCTCACCGTCCTCTCGATCTACGGCCCCGCTTTCACGGACCGCTACGCCACCGTCCTCGGCATCCTCTTCTTGGCGATCGTTCTGGTGTCGCCCGGCGGGCTGACGGGGGTCCTTACGTCGATCGACCGACGAGTCCGCCACGCCCTGAGCAACCAGCAGCTGCCGGCTCTCGCCGATCGTGGCGCGAGCGAGCAACCGAGGGGCTAGCGACGTGAACGAGTCCATCGTCCGCTTACGCAACCTGTCCAAGAGCTTTGCCGGAGTGGACGCCGTCCAGGCCGTCGAGATGGAGGTGACGCCGGGCGAGCGTCGCGCTGTCCTGGGGCCCAACGGGGCGGGCAAGACCACCCTCTTCAACCTGATCGCCGGCGCAGAGCGGCCAACCGCGGGCGCGATCGAACTGTTCGGTCGCGACGTGACAAACCTCCCTGCGTGGCAGCGGGCCCGACTTGGCTTGGCGCGCACCTTTCAGACATCGCGAGTCCTGCCAGGCCTCAGCGTCGAAGACAACCTGTACGTCGCAGCGTTGGGTGCCGACGGTGGGCATTTGCGGTTCGTCGCGAACCGCCGGGACGCGCGCCTCCGGTCCCGGGCACGTGGCGCTGCGGAGCGCGTCGGCCTTGCGGACCGCCTGCGCTCGTCGGCCCGTGACCTCTCCCATGGCGAGCAACGCCAACTCGAGCTTGGGATCGCCATGGTCGCTGAACCACGCCTCCTTCTGCTCGACGAGCCCGCCGCCGGATTGTCGCGGGCCGAACGCCAGCTCCTCACCCAGCTGTTGCTCTCGCTCGACCGCGACGTCACCGTCATGCTCATCGAGCACGATATGGACGTGGCCCTGACGATCGCGGAACGGGTCACGATCATGCATTACGGGCGTGTCGTGCTAGAAGGGACACCGGCCGAAATCCGCGCGGACCAGCGCGTCCACGACATCTACCTGGGGCGTACGTATGCCGTCTGAACCGATGCTCGAGATCCGCGAGCTGCACGCCTTCTACGGCGGCGCCCACGTCCTGCACGGTCTCACGTGCTCGATCGGCAACGGCGCCACGGCCGTCGTGGGGCGGAACGGCATGGGCAAGACAACCCTCTGCAAAGCGTTGATGGGGATTGCGCCGCCGCGCGCCCATGGCTCGGCTCGCTTTGCCGGGCACGAGCTGATCGGTCGCGCGCCGTACGAGATCTGCCGCCAGGGGATCGGCTACGTGCCACAGGGCCGCCGTCTCTTCCGCTCGCTCACCACCGACGAGCACCTCCGCATGATCGACCAGCGGCTGGTGCAACGGGGCCGGTGGACAATCGACGCGGTGTACCAGCTCTTCCCGGCGCTTGCGCAGCGACGGCACATCAGTGGGGTGCGTCTCTCTGGTGGCGAACAACAGATGCTGGCGATCGGACGGGCGCTCCTGACCAATCCGTCGCTGCTCATCATGGACGAACCGTCGGAAGGCCTCGCACCCACGGTCGTCGAGACATTGGTCGAGACCTGTCGCACGCTCGTTGCCGAAGGAGTGTCGCTCCTCCTCGTGGAACAGAACCTCGCCGTGGCAACCGCCCTGGCCGACCGCATTCTGATCGTGCTGGGGGGCGAGATCGTCCACGAGACGAGCGCCGAGACGCTTATGGCGGATCAAAGCGCGCAGCGTCGGTACCTCGGCGTCGAGCCGGTCGGCAGCGCGGGAGCAAGCTCGCCCAGCGCCGCGGCCGCACCGCGCGCCATTTGATTGATCCGCGTCGCGGCACGCAGACCGTTCCGGCGCTTCGCGCCGTTCGGCGAGGGATCGCGAACCCGCAAGAGAAGAGACCGATGACCAAGTTGGACGCGCCGCTTCTATCGATGCGTTCGCTCCTCAACCTGCGCGGCGCGGGTGGCTATCCAACCAAGGAGGGCGGGCTGTCCGAACTGGGCTCTGCTACCGGTCGATGGCACTCTACGGACTGTCGCCGGCCGACACCGCCGCGTGTGCCAGCCTCGTGGTGCGCACGATCTATGACCTGCGCACCGCGCCTGAGCGCGAGTCGGCCCCTGACCCGATCTTGGCCAACGTCTCTTCCGTCGTGGCCGACGTGATCGGAGACACCGCGCTCGGTAGCCCAGCGCAGTTGCGTGCCTTCCTCGATGACCCCGTCGCAAGCACCGCGATCCTGCGCGATGGACGCGCGGCCGCGATGTGGGTCGCCCACTATCGAGATTTTGTCCGACTGGAGAGCGCCTGCGACGCCTACGGGCGACTCTTCCGTGGCCTTGCGGATGCAGCCGTTCGCCCAGTGCTCGTACATTGTTCAACGGGGAAAGACCGCACCGGCTGGGCGGCCGCCGCATTGTTGCTCCCTCTCGGCGTTCCCGAGGAACTGGTGGTCGCCGATTTCTTGCTGAGCAACGCACGACTGGCGCCGCTGGTCGACCGCGAGCTCGACCAGTTCCCGCGATCGAGGCGGCGACCCCGAACTGCTGCGACCGATCCTGACCGTTCGTCGTGCGTACCTCGAAGCGGCGCTCCACGAAGTGCGCCGCCGACACGGTTCGATCGAGGAGTACGTTGCCGACGCGCTGGGGCTCGGCCCGCGCGAGCAACAGGCCCTGCGAGCGGCGTTCGTGGAACCGTGACAAGCCCGCCGGCCGGGGGCGACCCGCCTGCGTCCGCCAATCCTCGGCAGCCGAGCTGGCCTCCACCGCGCCTGCTTCCCTTCGTCGGACAACAGAGGCGCCTATCCCGACGGGGTAGCGGTAGCCTCGGCCCGCGTCTTGCCAGAGAGCCGGATCAACTCCTCGTGGAGCTCGAACCAGACGGTGTGGTAGCTCTCCACCAACGGGGAGGCAACGAAGCGTCGATCCCCATTGCGGGCCTGGTCCAGTGCCCGTTGTAACCGGTCGCGGTAGCCGCGGAGACGCGGCAGCACCTCGCACGGCGGCTCCAGCCACGCCACCACCGCGGCGTGCAGGTTCGCCAGCCGCTCGAGCAGCGCCGCATCGTACGCGCCGTCGGTGTGGTCGTTCGCGACGGCCCGACCATCGACGGTCCGCATCTGCCACGTCGTGACAAGCGCCTTGATCTCCTGGTCGAGCGGGAGGAAGCGATCGAGGAGCTCCTTGACGGCAGCCGCGCCGCCCATGCGGTCCCGGTCGGTCGCGAACAGGGCGACGGCGCGCGCCTGACCGAGCTCGGTGAGGCGTGATCCAAACCCACCAGCGTCGACCATCCCGGCCTCCGCCAACCGGTCCAGTAGGGCGCTGACATGGCCTGGAGAGACCCCCAGCGCCGCGGCGAGCGCCTCAGGAGCGGCGCGCCCCTTGACCAACATCGTTCGGACGAGATCGTCGGCATCACCTTCGCTCGTCGCTCCAGCCCCGGCACGACGCTCCCCGTCGTCGCTTGCCGTCGAGCTAGTGGCGCGTGCGGGCGGACGAGCGGCGGCGGACGCGTCTGTGCCGCCGATCGGGATCCCAAGCTCCCTCGCCCAGCGCAACAGGAGCGCGGCCTCGGGCGCTGGTTCCCGATTGCTCGGCACCACTCCCGCGAAGACCTCCCCGCCGTCTCCGTCGATCGTGATCGTATCCCCGCAGGCAAACTGCTGACCGGCGACCACGATGCCACCCGGACCGACCTCGAGCGCCCCGACGCCTACGACCGCCGGGATCCCCCAGCCACGGGCCACCACGGCCGCGTGGCTCGCCAACCCGCCTTTGGCGGTCAAGACGCCAGCCGCGTGCGCCATCCCGCGCACATCCTCGGGCGAGGTCTCGGTACGCACCAGGATCACGGAACGCCCTTCGGCGGCCGCGATCTCTGCGATGTCGGGGGCGACGACGATCTCTCCGCTCGCCACCCCTGGCGACGCCGGCAGCCCCACCGTCAACGGTCGCGGCCGTTGTGCGTGGTGAACCTCGACCAGCGGCGGATCGGCGAGGTATGCTGCGACCCGACGCACGGCTTCCGCCCGGGTTAGGGGGAACGATGGGTCCTCCGCCATCTCGACCGCCATCCGGAGGGCTGCACGAGGGCTACGCTTGCCGACCCGCACCTGCAGAAGCCAGAGGCGACCCGACTCGATCGTGAACTCGATGTCGCAGAGATCCGCGTAATGGCGCTCGAGTGTGGCCGCGATCGTGCGCAGCTCCCCGGCGACCGCCGGAAGCCGTTCCTCGAGGAGAGCGATCGGCGCTGGATCGTGTGTCCCCGCGACCACGTCTTCTCCCTGGGCGTGAAAGAGGACGTCGCCATAGAGCTGCGGCTCGCCAGTGGCCGGGTTGCGTGTGAAGACTACCCCGGTGGCCGAGTCCTCGTCGCGGTTGCCAAAGACCATCGCCTGGACCACCACCCCGGTCCCGAGGTGGTCGGCGATCCCCTCCCGCCGCCTATAGGCGCGCGCCCGCTCGCTGTTCCAAGACCGAAAGACCGCCTCTACCGCGCCCCGCAATTGAAGCCACGGATCGTCAGGGGGCAGGCCACCCACTGTTTCGCGGTACATCGCCTGGAACCGGCGCTGGCAATCTCGCGCGAAGGCCGCGTCGCCGGTCACCGTTGCCAATCCGGCGACAACCGCCTCGGTGAGCCCGACGTTCAAGATCGTGTCCATCATGCCGGGCATCGAAACCGGTGCACCAGAGCGGACGCTCACCAAGAGCGGGTCGCGCGGGTCCCCGAAACGCCGACCAACCCGCGCTTCGACCCGTTCCATGTGCGCGCGCATCTCCTCCTCCAGGTCGGCAGGCCACCCGCTGGCGAGGTACTGCACACAAGTTTCCGTCGTCAACACGAACCCTGGCGGGACCGGGAGCCCGAGTTCCCGAGCCATGACGTTCAGGTTCGCTGCTTTGCCCCCGACCAACGTGTTCACCTGCTCGAGGGGTAGCGCGTGGTCGTGGTCCAGATCGTAGACGCGGGTCACGCCCTCATGCTCCCTCGCCAACAAGCGCTTGGACGCCCAGTTCGTTGATGACACGGGCCCGGCATGCGCGAGTGCCCCCTAACAACCCGCAACTTGCGGCGCTGCGGTCAGCTTGTCCCACAGCGAGCCAGCGTTCATTCGCTGGATGTAGTCCATCATGTACTCCTGGCCGACATCCACCGGATACCGGTCCGCGAAGCTAACTCGCTCCACCGTCTCCTCACGCGTCCAGCCTTTCGCGACGGCGACGGCCACCGCGGCCTTCCATTCCAACAACATCGCCCGTTGAGTCGCGATATATCGCAGGTCAGTCACTGGGCCGTGCCCCGGAACCACGTAATCCACATCGAGACAGCGCAGGCGCTCGAGCGATGCCAGCCATCGATCGACGTCCGACGTCATCAGCCACGTTGCGCACTCCGAGAAGATGGTGTCCCCAGTGAAGACAACCCGCTCTTCAGGGACGTGCACGGCGACCTGACCAGGTGTATGTCCTGGAGTGTGCAAGAGCCGGAACGTATGGTCCCCCACGAATAGCGTGAGATCGCCGGTAAACACGATGCCGTACTTGTTGAGATCAGCGTAGTACGCCTCGCGGGAAGGGACCAATGCTCCGCCATCGGGATCATCCGTCGGGATCGCCTCGAGCGCGTACTCGAATGGGTCGAGTTCAGGGTATGCAACCATGAACCGCTCGTGCACGCCTTGGTGGTGCACGACAGTACCCGCACCTTTGAACCAATGATTGCCGAAGATGTGGTCGACGTGGTGTTCGGTGTTGATCAGGTAGCGGATCGGCCCGTGTGACTCCGCCTCCCGCCGCATCACGACGGCCTTCGTCGGCAGCTGTGGCGTGTCGATCACGACCACGCCGTCGGACGTGCTCACGAAGCTGGGGTTGCAGCCCCTGAGCTTCGTCGTCGTCCACACGTTGCGCGTCAGCTGTTCCATACCCATCCTCTCTCAAGACCCGCGGGATGCGGCCAACGCTGCAACGTTCTATTGCGTGGCCGTCAAGCCGCCATCGACCATGAGCATCTGACCCGTAACAAACGAAGAGGCCGGTGATGCGAAGAAGATTACGGGACCCACCAGATCGTCAGTGCGGCCGACACGACCGAGGGGAACGCGGCTGACCAGATCGGTTCGGAATTTCTCATCGGCAAGGAGCATCGCCACCTGTGGTGTATCCACGAAGGTCGGTGCGATCGCATTGACGGTGATTCCGTATTTCGCCCACTCCGTGGCCCATTGACGGGTCAGCGCGGTGACGGCCCCCTTGGCGGCAACGTAGGCCGAATATCCGGCATTGATCCCCAGCAACGCCCGGACCGAGCTGATGTTGATGATCCGGCCACCATCGCCGCCTTTGATCATTGCTCGGACCGCTGCTTGCGTCGCCACGACAGTGGAGCGCAGATTGAGCTCCATGATCGAGTCCCAGGCATCTCGCGGATACTCGTGCGCTGCGAAGAGTGCCTTGCCGGCCCCGCCGCCCACCGCATTGACGATGATGTCGAGGCGCCCGTACTGGTCGAGCGCGGTCCGCACGACGTGTTCCGCGTCAGCCTCGGCGGTCACGTTGGCGGCGATCGCGACACACTCTGCCCCCGCCGCACGGACCCTGACCGCTGCCTCGTCCACGTGATCCCGATCGATGTCCGCAAGGACGATCTTGGCCCCAGCCGCAGCCATGGCCTCACCGAGCGCGCTGCCAATCGCGCCACCACCTCCGGAAACCAGGGCGACGCGCCCACTGAGTCGGAAATTATCGATTGGGTTCATGCATCTCTCCTCCGGCGGCCGCTGTGGCGGCACCAACCCCTAATTCCCCGGGAAAACCAAGCTCAGAGCAGCCCGCCGCCCAGGTTCGGGCCAGCGCACCGTGACCTCCTTCTGCTTGGTGAAGAAGCGGATCCCATCCTCGCCGCGCATCTGCAGGTCGGCGAACGCCGAGCCCTTCGCGCCGCCGAAGGAGAGGTAGCCCGCGGGGACCGGGATCGGGACGTTGACCCCGATCATCGGCACGTCGACCTCCAACTGGAAGCGCCGCGCGGCACCCCCATCGGTGGTGAAGATCGCGGTCCCGTTGGCGTACTGATGGGTGTTGATGAGCGCCACCGCCTCCTGGTAGGTCGCCACCCGCACGATCCCCAAGACCGGGCCGAAGATCTCCTCTTGATAGATCGCCATCTGCGGGGTCACGTGGTCAAAGAGGGTCACCCCGAGATAGAAGCCCGCGGGGTGCGCGGGGTGCACGAAGGGACGCCCGTCGACGAGGAGGGTGGCGCCCTCGGCGACGCCGCGCTCGATCCAGCGGATCACGTTGGCGCGATGTTCGGCCGAATAGAGCGGGCCCATGTCGACCCCTTCCTCCATCCCGGGGCCGATCCTGAGCCGCCCGATCCGCTCGAGCAACAAGGGGACGAGCCGATCGGCGGCATCACCGACCGCGAGGACGAGCGTCTGGGCCATGCAGCGCTCCCCTGCCGAGCCGTAGCCAGCGGCGACCGCGGCGTCGGCGGTGAGCTCCATGTCGGCGTCGGGGAGGACCACCATGGCGTTCTTGGCGCTCGTGTAGGCCGCCACCCGCTTGCCGTGCGCGATCCCGGTCTCGTAGACGGCGCGGCCCACCGGGGTCGAGCCGACGAACTGGATCGCAGCGACGCCCGGATGCTCGACCAGCGCCCCGACCGCTTCGCGCCCCCCATAGACGACGTTGAAGACGCCGTCGGGAAGCCCCGCCTCACGCCAGAGCTCGGCCTGGCGCTGGGTCGCGCCTGGGGTATGGCTGGAGGGCTTCCAGATGAAGGTGTTGCCGGCCATCAGCGCGATCGGGTAGATCCACATGGGCACCATCGCCGGGAAGTTGAAGGGGGTGATCCCGGCGGTCACGCCGAGCGGCTGGCGCAGGGTCAGGACGTCGACCGCGGTCGAGACGTTCGGCGTGTTGACCCCTGCGAGGTGCACCGGGAGCCCGCAGGCGAACTCGATCGTCTCCAAGCCGCGCAGCACCTCGGCCAGGGCATCGGGGTAGGTCTTGCCGTGGTCGCGGGTGATGAGCGCGGCGAGCTCCTCGCGGTGGCGCCAGACGAGCTCGCGATAGGCGAAGAAGATCGCGCTGCGCGCGATCAAGGGGGTGTCGCGCCAGGCCGGGAAGGCGGCCTGGGCGGCCCGCACCGCAGCATCGACCTCGGCCGCACCGCCCCGCGCCACGTGCGCGATCAGCTCGCCGGTGGCGGGGTTGTAGACGGGCTGGGTCGGGGCACCTGGCTCGGCCACCACGCGCCCGTTGATCCAATGGCTGAGGAGGGGCAGCTCGGCCGGCGCAGGTTCGGCGCTCGTGGGGCTCGCAATGCTCATGGCGGGTGCCTCCTTGGGTGGGGTCGGCGGGCAGCAGGGCGCGCCCTAGGCCGGCCGCTGATCGGGGTTCGGCAGGACGAAGTCGCGCACGGTGGCTTGGAGCTCGTGGTAGGCGCCGATGAACTGGCGCAGCGTGCGCACCGTCGCGCCGTACGTGTCGAGTTGGGCAATGGTCAAGCCATCGGGTTCGTAGGCGGCGCGGAACTCCGCGAGCGTGCCCAGTTCGTCGAGGACCGGCGCAGGGACCGGCTCGGCGATGCGCGGCGCCGGGGTGATCCCACTCGCGTTGAAGCGCACCTGCCAGGCGTGCGGCATGGTCAAGATCACGTCGCCCCCCACAAGCTCGGTCCAGTGGAGCCGATGGCGGTAGGCGGCGGCCAAGAGGCGGGTGCGGTACCCGCGCGCCCCGTAGAGCGCAGCGGCGCGCTTGAAGACCGCGATCCCCGCCCAGTCGAGGACGCCCGGGGTGGGCACGAGCCCCTCGCGCTCGGCATCCGCTTTGAGCCAGTCGTCGAGCCGGCCGACCATCAGGGTGCAGACCGGGTGGAGCGAGGCAGGGTCGTGGCCCGCGGCGGCCCAGCGCGCCAGGCCGCGCTCCACCGCCTCACCCACCGCGAGCGCGCCCGCGAGCGTGAAGTTGACGGTGGCGTTGATGTGGACCCCCGCCGCGGTCGCGTCTTCGATCGCGGCGAGGCCCGCGGACGTGACGGGGAGCTTCACCTGGATGTTGGGCGCCAAGCCCGCAAAGTGCACGGCCTGGGCGCTCATCGCCGCGCTGTCACGGTAAAGGGTCGGATCGGTCTGCAGCGAGAGGCGGCCCTTGGCCCCCGCGGTGGCCTCGAAGACGGGCGTCAGGACCGCCGCAGCGCGCACCGCGAGCTCTTCGACGAGCTGCCAGGTGAGCTCGCGCTCCGACCAGGTCGGGAACGCCGCGTACAGTTCGCACGCCCGGGCCCGCCAGGGGTCAGGATCGTGGCGCAGCACCTCGAGCACGATCGGCGGGTTCGAGGTCGCGCCCGACGCCCCCCGCGCCACCGCGTACTCGAGCTCGTCGACCGCGCACGAGTCGTTCCAGTAGTCGGTCGGCGTCGTGCGGGTCATGGCGAGGAGCGGACTCTCGATCATCGTCATCG
>JAJYNJ010000004.1:14912-34098 GCA_021786385.1 Chloroflexota bacterium | reverse complement strand
AGAAGCTCGACCCAGCGGCGGACCTCTCAGGGCTGGTCCTCGGGCCGGACGGGGCCGCCTACGCGATCGACCGCGCCGCGCACACCGTGGTCCGCTTCGACCTGGTGCGCCACACCGCCGCGGTGGTCGTGCGCGAGGGAGACGGCGGCGGCAACGGCGTCGGCGACCCCTGGCTGCTCACCGTCGGCGGTCCCGACGTCGTGGTCGTCGACCACAACGGCGGCGTTTGGCGCTGGCGCCCGGCCGACCGCAACGGACACGGCACGCTTGGCAGGTTGGTGATGAACCGCTCGGTGACTTGGGGGACGGACCTGACCGACATCGAGACCTATGTGCACAACGCCGACGCTGGGCTCTACAACCTGTACGTGGTAGACCCCAGCTCGCGCCAGATCCTGCGCTACGCGCCCGCGGCGGACGGCAGCGGCTTTCCCTCCGACCCCACCGGGTACCTGGCCACGGCTACGGACGTGTCGGGGTTCGAGCGGCTCTTCATCGACGGCGACGTCTACGCGCTGAGTACCTCCACGGTGATCCGCTTCGTCAATGGCCGACCGGATAGCACCTTCTCGTTGGCGGTGCCGCCGGACGACCAGGACCTGCGGCCGGGCCACCACTACCAGCTGCTGACCGGCTCGGCCACGCGCGGCACGGGTACGCTCTACGTCTACGACGCCACGCACCAGCGGGTGATCGCGTTCGACAAGGCGCTCGGCGGCCAGTACCAGGGCCAGTACATCGCGGCCGGCGGCACCGCGCCGTTCGCGGACGTGCGCGGGATGTTCCTCCTCGAACCGGAGGCTGGGAAGACGGCGTCGCTCGTCTGGGTCACCCGCGACCGCCTGATGATCACCCCGCTCACCGCAGCAGGCAGCGCCGTGGCCGCCACCCCGTCGCCCTCGCCCTCGCCGCGCGCGACCCGCCGCCCGTCCCCCCGGCCGGCCGTACGTCCTTCGGCCCGACCATGAGCCGTCCCCGGCGGGGCCGCGGGCGGGGCCGCGTGTAGAATCAAGGCATGGAATCGGGCGGGCTCCGCGAGATGGTCGTCGAGAGCGTGCGGGTCCATATGCTGTCGAGCCAGCACGTCGTGATCCTCAAGGAGCTGGGCCGCGAGCGGTACCTGCCGATCTGGATCGGGCCGTGGGAGGCCAACGCGATCGCCATGAAGCTCCAGGACCTGAAGCCGGAGCGGCCGCTGACTCATGACCTGTTCGTCAACACGCTCGAGCGATTGGGCGCGACGCTGCGGCAAGTGGTCGTCTCGGATCTGGCCGACGAGACGTTCCGGGCGCGCATGTACCTGGAAGTCGACGGGCGCTCGCTCGACGTCGACGCCCGACCGAGCGATGCGATCGCGCTGGCGATCCGCGGCGGCGTCTCGATCTACGCCACGCAAGCGGTCCTGGACCGCGCTGGCGTGGAGCCGGAACTGGATGCGGTGGACGAGAACGGCGATCAACTCGCGGTCTTCCGCGACTTCGTCAACTCGCTCGACATCGATCTGGGTGACGCGCCCGAGGGCGGGGACCCCGAGGGCCGCGCCGGCCGTTAACCGTCCTGGCTGGGCGGCGTCTCGTCGGCCGTGGCACCGAGCACCGGGACCCCGCGGCGCAGGGCCGCGCCGGGGTTCGCCCAGAGGCGCAGGCGCAGCATCCAGAAGTCGCGCACGGCGCGCAGCACGACGCGTGGGTGCGCCCCGGTGGCGCGCCCGGCGGTGCGTGGGTAGTGCGGCACGCCCACCTCGCGGAGGCGCCCCCCCTGCGCCCTGAACTTGATCAGGAGCTCCGCCGAGAGGAACGCGCCGCCCGATTCTAGCCGCACGCCGCGCAGCGCCTCGCGGCGGAAGACTTTCGCGGCGCAGTCGACGTCGCGCACCCGGAGCCCGAAGAACGCGTGCAGTGCCAGCCGGTACAGCCGAGCGTAGAGGAGCCGCACGAAGGGATCCGCGCGTCGCAGCCGATATCCCACTGCGGCGTCCGGCGCCTGCGCCCCGCCGAGCGCGGCGAGCAGCGGCCCGAGGTCGGCCACCCGGAACTGGCGGTCGCCGTCGGTGAACGCCACGAGTGGGTGGCGGGCCGCCGCGAACCCGCTACGGAGGGCCGCTCCGTACCCCTGGTTGGTCGGGTGGTGGACGACCCGCACCACGTCCGGGTGTCGGGCCGCCAGACGGTCCGCGAGCGCGCCGGTTGCGTCGGTGCTGCCGTCGTCGACCGCGATGATCTCGAAGCGCTCGGCCAGGGTGGGCAGCACCGCGAGCGCCTCGGCCACGAGCTCCTCGATGTTCGCCTCTTCGTTGTGGGCGGGAAAGAAGTAGGAAAGGGCGGGCACGCGGCCGTCGACGGCGGTCATCGGACGATCTCCCAGAGCGGGCTGAGGCCAGGGATGGTGTCGTGCTGAACGAGGCGGTACTCGGCGGACAAGGGTCCGATCTCCTGGGGCTGCCGGATCAGGAAGATCGGCCGCCCCGTCGCTTCGAAGTGGGCGATGGCGCGCTGCACGGTCTGGTACCCGTCATCGAGGATGTTCCGGTCGTCGACGATCTCGACGTCCGGGCGGCGCCCCTCGATCCAGCGCCCATACCAGAGCGTGGTCGAGTAGCTCCACCAGGAGATCACGACGGCGTCGTGCGGGAGGATCGCATACGCCGCGTCGAGCCATCGCGCGCCCTGCGTGTCCGCCGCGGCACTCTGCACCGCTTGCCCTGCGATCGCCCGTTGCACCGGCAGCCCGAGCACCAGCGCCGCGGCCAGCAGCGCCCCCGCGCCGCGCAGAAGCCGTGTCCGCCGGGGCGGCCAGCGTCGCGCCGGCAGCCGCGGTCGATTTATGAGCGCCGCCGCCGCGTCCCACGCCAGCGCGCCGGCGACGCCCGCCCACAGCGCGACGATCGCCAGCGGGACGAGGTAGTAGCGGTCCGGGAACCCGTCGTTGTAGGCACGCGCGAAGAGGGTCACGATCGCGAACCAGGTGACGGTGAGGAGCGCGACGGGAGGTCCCACTCCGCGGAGCGGCGCGCGCCCGAGCAGGACCATGCCCAGTCCCACCAGCGCCACGACGAGGACGGCGGCGCCGAGCTGGGCGGCGAAGATCTCGACCACGGCGCTGAGCCCGCCGCTCAGCGGGTTCTGCAGCAGCCCGCGGAACTGTAGCCCGAGCACCAGGTAGGCGAACCGCCCCAGCGTCGTCGGGTGCGCATAGTCGAGCGGCGGATCCATCGCGGCCCGCAGCGGGATGTAGGCGTAGAAGAGGGCGGTCAGCCCAACGATCAGGCCGGCGCACGCGGCCACCAGACGGGGACGGCGGACGAAGAGGCGCGGTTGCACCGCGAGCAGAACGATCAGGATCCCCGGGGCGAGCAGCACGGTAAGGGCGTGGTTCGCGAGCGCCACGGCATAGACCGCCGAAGCCACCAGGAGGAGACGATCGGCCGTGGGGTCGGCCGCCTCCGTGCTCGCCGGGGCCGTGCGCACACGCTGCGCCCAGGCCACCAGCAACCAGAGGAGCAGGGTCGACAGGAAGAGGTGGAACGCGTGTGGATCGGCGCGCTCCGCGGTCCACCAGGTGATCGGCGCGCCGGCCAGGAGGAGGCCGCCGGCGAGCGCGGGGATCGCCCGCCCGGTCAGTCGCTGGATCGTGGCGGCGACGAAGGCGGCCGCGCCGGCGACAAGGATCGCCGAAGTGAGGTTCATGCGGTACGCGGTCGCGCCGAACGGCGAGAGCAAGATGTTCGCCGCCCACGTCAGCAGCACGTACGAGGGAAACCCGGTCGGGTGCGCGATCCCCAGGACTGGCCCGACGGTCTGGAACTCCGCGGTATCCCAGAAGCCGACGCCGGGCATCAACGTCGGCCAGTAGAGCGCCAGGGCGACCACGAAGGTGCCGATCCCGCTCACCATCCGAGCGACACGCCCCAGTAGACCCCCCAGAGGTTGACCAGGATCGAGAGCCCGACGAGGAAGAGGACACGGCGACTGAGCCCCAGGCGCGCCATGGTCAGGGTCACGAGCACCAGCGCGAACGGTGCGAAGTCGTTGCTGAAGCGCCAGCCGAACTGCACCCACCCCTGGCTGAAATGGGCCAGGTCGGCCAGCGCCACCAGGAGCACGGCGAGGGCGGCGCCGGCGACCACGCGGTCGCGGCGCGGCCGGCGCAACGCCGGGAGCGCGAGCAGATAGGCCGGGCTGGTCAGGAGCAGGCTCATACCGATCGGGTCGGGCCGCAGCGTGCCGCAGGTCGGGTCGAGGATGGCCGGTCCACACGCGGGGTGGACCGCGGGCGGGTTGAACAGCACGAGCAGCAGGTTCTGGGGGATGTAGCGCAGGTCCTCGACGCCCCAGTCGGCATGGTAAAGCGCCGGGACCGGATGGTATTCGGCGCGCGCGATGACAGCGTACGCCGGGTTGAACAGCTGGCCGGTCGAGGCGACGTTGTAGGCGGCCAGTGCGACCAGCGGGATCGCGAGGCCGACGGCGACCGAGACCAGGCGGCTGCGCCACGTGCCGCTGCCCACCGCCAGCAGGAATGGCGCCCCGAAGACGACCGTCAGCCGCGAGAGCGTGGCCAGCCCGAGCAGCAGCGCTGCCACGAAGGCGCGGCCGTCGACGCGGCCGGGCGCCGGCGTGGCCAGCGGGGATGTAGTTCCCCGGCGGGGCGCCTGGCGCGCCAGCTCGCCGTCGATCGCGAGTGTCGCAGCGAGCAGCGAGAGGCCGAGCGCCACCACGTGGGCCAGGAACCAGGTCGAGCCGATCGCCGCGGCGTACCAGGCGACCGTCCCGAAGGCGAAGAAGAGGGTCGCGGCCAGCGCCACGCCGCGGTCGGCAGCCAAGCGCCGGCAGAGGCGCCACGCGAGCCCAACGTCGATGGCGCCCAGCAGTGCCGCGAGCAACGCGGCCGGTGTCGCGAGCCCCAGCAGGGCGACGAACGGCAGCAGCACGAGGGCCGGCAGCGGGGGGAACGGCAGGACTCCGAGCCCCGGATGGCCCGGGTCGGGCATCACGTCCTGGAAGTAGTCGTTTTGATGGGGTCCGTGGCTGACCGGGTAGGCGATGGCGAGGCGCCCGTGCAGCCATGCGTCGGCCTGCCATACGAAGTGGTTGTAGACGTCAGGATGCAGCGGGTTCGAGGCGAGATAGACGACCGCGGCGAGGGCCACCAACCCGAGTCCCACCACCCGGGGCGACCGCGCGGCCAGCGCGGCGCCGACGGTGCTGGGCGGGCCGTCCACGGGGAGGCGATCGGGGCCGTGACCGAGCCAACGCGGCCATCCAGCGGTGGCAAGGGTCCACGGGTCGGCGCGTCCGTCCGTCCGTCCGGTCTCGGTTGCTATACTGCCGTGCACCTCGTCGCTCGTCAGGAGGCAGGTTCGCTGGTGCAATCGCCTTCGGCGGGTGGGACCGAACGTGGCCTCGGAGCGCCGGGAGGATCGGTGCGGGTTGGGGCCGGCATTCCCGCCATCGCGCTGCTCCTGCTCGCCGGGCTCGCCCTCCGGCTCATCATCGCACACGTCCTCTTCCCGGGCTCGGGCTTCAAGACCGACATCTCGAGCTTCACCTCCTGGGCGCTCACCCTGGCCCACTATGGACCATCCGGCTTCTACGCCAACGCCGGCTTCGCCGACTACACTCCCGGGTACCTGTACATCCTCTGGGCGGTGGGCCTGGCGGGCCAGGCACTTGCGGCCCTCCAGGGCAGCGACGCTGCGGCGGTGACGGGCCAGCTGATCAAGCTGCCGGCGATCCTGTTCGACCTGCTCGTCGCGTACGTGCTCTATCGCACGGTGCTCCGCTGGGGTGGCAGCCTCGACGAGTCGGCCGCCTCCGGCGGACGCGACGGCGACGTGCCGGCCGCCTCCGGCGGACGCGACGCGGCGCCGCGGGAACCGCGCCTGCGGCTCCTGGCGCTCGGCGTGGCGGCGCTCTACCTGTTCAACCCCGTCGCGTGGTACGACTCCGCGCTTTGGGGGCAGATGGATGCGCTGGGCGCGCTCATCGTGTTGGGCGCGCTCCTCGCGCTCGTCGACGGCTGGTCTGAGGCGGCCGCGGCGCTCGCCGTGCTGGCGGCTCTGGTCAAGCCACAGTTTGGGCTCGTGCTCTCGCCGATCGTGGGAGTCATGCTGCTCCGGCGCCACCTGTTCGTTCCCGGGTCGGGGCCCGTGCCGCGCCTGCGCAACGCGCGGTTGACGGGCTGGTTCGTCGACGAGCAGGGTCCCTGGCGGCTGATCTCGTCGGTCGCGGCGGGACTGGCCGTCCTCTTCGTCGTGATCGTGCCGTTCCGCCTGGACATCGTGGGGCTGCTGCGGCTGGTGCTGACCACGGCCGGCGAGTACCACTACCTGACCGTCAATGCGTACAACGGCTGGGCGCTCGTGTCGGACCCGGGCGGCGTCTCGCTGGCGCGGGCCGGCACCTGGTCCGACGACCTGGTGCCCCTGCTCGGGCCGCTGCCCGGGTTCGTGCTCGGCGCCCTCCTGCTGGTCGTCGGGATCGTGCTCGGCGTGCTGCAGGTCGCCTGGCGGGACAGCCGTCGCTCGATCCTGCTCGCGGCCGCCTTCCTGTCCCTGGCGTTCTTCGTGCTGCCCACCCGAGTCCACGAGCGATACCTGTTCCCGATCTTCGTGCTGCTCCCGCTGCTCGCGATGACGTCGCGCCGCTGGCTGGCGGCGACGATCGTGCTGGCGGTGGCGTCGTTCATGAACCTGCATGCGATCCTGACGCTCCCGCTGTACGCGACCCCGAACATCGCGGACCTGCTGGGCGGGCCGGCGTTCCGCTCGGAGGCTGGCGTGACGCTCTCGGCGATCGGCCACATCGGGGTCTTTCTGGTCGCGCTTGCGGCACTCGACCCGGTGCGCTGGCTGGTCGGGCGATGGTGGGGGCATGGGGTTCAGCCGGCAACGGGGCTGCGCAACGAGGGGGCCTCGGCGGCGACCGCCCCCCTCTCGCGGGGCGGGGCGGCTGACCGGCCGACGGTCTCGGGGAGGGGCGAGTCAGCCGCCCCCGGCGCGGCGCCGTCGCCCGAGGCCGGCGAGGGCCAGGCCGGCTCGCCCGCTGGTGTCCCGCCCGGCACAGCGGGCGGGCGACCGAACGCGGAATGGATGGCGCGCCCCGCGCCACGTTGGGGCCTGGGCGCCCTGCACGGGCTCCTCGGAGCGGGCTCGATCCGCGCCGACCGCAGCCGATCCCTGCACGGCGAGCCCGGCGGTCGCATCGACCGGTTGGACCTGCTCGTGATGACCCTGGTCGTCATCGCCGCGATGACCAGCCGGACCTGGCGCCTCGCCGAGCCGTACGGCATGTACTTCGACGAGGTCTACCACGCCCGCACCGCCACGGAGTTCCTCCAGGATTGGCGCTACGGGATGCCCCACGCGATCTACGAGTTCACCCATCCGCATCTGGCGAAGTACTTGATGGCAGCGGGGATCGTCGCGTTCGGCGACGATCGAGTGACCGGCACGAGCAACCTCGGCGTGCCGGTCCGCGATGCCGCCATCGAGCCCCGCTGGAGCGACCAGGGGCTCCCCCCGGCCCGCCGGGGGGACCGGCTCTACATCGCGACCGGCAGTGCCGTCCTCGCCTATGACCTGCAGGACCGCGGCCTGGTGGCCAGGCTGGCCGTCCCCGGGGCGACGGCGGTCGCGGTCGACACGTTCCAACACGTGCTCTACGCCGCCGGCGGCGACGGGACGATCTGGTCGCTGCCGACGTCGCGCCTCGACGCCCTGCGCTTATCGGGCGGGGGCGTGGCGACCCTGCAGCCGACCCGCCTGGCGGGATCCGGGGCCGGCGCGCCGGTGGAGCGCCTGGTCGCGTCGAGCACCGGCGGCAGTGTGCTGGCGGTGACGACCGGCGGCCAGCTCGTGAGCTTCGACACGACCTCTGGCGCGGTCCTGGGGCGGAGCGTCGCCAGCAAACAGGCCGGCACGGGCCCCGTCGAGGGAGTGGTCGCGCTCGATCCCGTCACGAACGTCACCGTCGACCTCACGCGCCCCTACGATCCCGCGAAGCTTGCCGCGCTCACGACCGCCCTCGGTGTGGCGAGCGGTCCCGTCGTCGATCTGCCCGCGGCGGTTGCGAAGTGGCAGACGGCCGTCGCCACGGCGAGTGCCACGCTGCAGCGGTATGCGGGACTCGCGCGCCGGACGCCGCAGCAGGAGGCGGCGCTCGCGGCTGCACGAAGCGCCCTCGCCCACGACCAGGCGGAGCTGTCCGCGGCGAAGGCGGCGCTCCGACCGGTCGTCGTCGCGGCGTTCCTGAGCACCGCCCAGCAGTCGGGGATCCAGTCGGCGCTCCAGGCACTCGGCGCGGCGGCGCGGCTGGACACTTCGCCGGTCTTCGCGGTCGCCGGCGGCACGACGGTCCGCTTCCTGGACGCCGCGACCCTCGACCCGGTCTTCTCGCTGCCGCTGGGCGGACCGGCCGGGGGGATGACCTTCGTCCGGACGGGGATCGACCAGCCCACGCTCTACGTGGCGTCGGAGCGCGCGCTGCGCACCATCCAGCTGCCGTCCGACGGCCAGCCGGTCCTCGGGACGCCGGTGCCGATGCCCGGCGTGGTGAGCAACGTGACATGGGATGCGGCGTCGAACATGGTCCACGCGCTGGGCCGCACGCCCGACGGCGGCGCGCCCACGATCTACGTGGTGGAGCCGCACGGCAACGCCGTCTACGCCGACGCGCGGCTGCCCTTCACGCCCGCAGCGTGGGCCTTCGACGAGCAGCCCGACAGCCCGGCCACGGACCGCCAGCAGCTCCTCGTCTTCTCGGCCAGCGGGAGCGTGGCCGTGGTCGACGCCGGCAGCCATGCGTTCGGCTGGCGTTTGCCTGGTGTCATCGCCGGCGCGCTGATGGCCGCGCTGCTCTACCTGCTGGCGCGGCTCCTCTTCCGGCGGCGCTCCGTGGGGTTGGTCGTGGCCGCCTTCGCGCTGACCGACGGGATGTTCTTCGCGAACTCGCGGATCGGCATGAACGACACGTATGCAGCGCTCTTCATCGTGGCCGCCTACGTGGTCTATGCGGCGCTCGCCCTCGGGAGGTGGCGCGGCCGTTCTGCGCTGCTCGTTGGTCTGCCGCTGCTGGGCGTGCTGCTGGGGCTGGCGCTCGCGTCCAAGTGGGTGGGCGCGTACGCGATCGGCGGGGTGGCCCTGCTGACGCTGCTGCGCAGCGGGCTTGGCCGGATCCTCGCCCTGGGCGCCATGGCGGTCATGACCGGGGTCCTAGGGTACTACTCGATCAGCGCCGCGCCAGGCGTCGCGAATCCGCAGCTCAACGTGACGTTCCTGCTGATGATGATCCTGCTGACGCTCCTGCTCGCGGCGGGGATCGCGGTGCGACCGATCCGCTGGACTGTCGACGAACTGCGCTTTGCGGTCTGGGCGCCGCTTCTGCTCGGCGTCGCCGCGGCGGGGGCCGGGGCGACGCTCGGATCGCGGCTCGCCGGCTCCCCGTTCTCGCCGAACCTGCTCGTCGCTGCGGGGTTCCTCCTCGTGCTGGCCGCCGCCGCGGCGTATGCGATCCCGATCCTGCTGGCGCGGTTCGGCGCCGGTCCGTTGGCCCTGCCGCCGCAGCCCGACGAGGCGCGTGCGCTGGTGGGACCGGCGGACCGGCCGCCCGAGCAGTCCTGGCTGCTCCCGGGGGCGTCGCTCGGGCTGCCCTGGCTGTGGGCGCTCGCCTGCATGACCGTGGTCCCCCTCGTCGTCTACGTGATCAGCTACATCCCGTGGGTCGCGCTGGGCAACCAGTTCTGGACGGGATTCCCGGCGGGCAACCACGGGCAGACGCTGTGGGAGCTGACCGTCTCGATGTTCAACTACCACAACGACCTGCGGGTGCCGCATCCCGCCTCGTCGCCATGGTGGGCGTGGCCGTTCGACTTGAAACCGGTCTGGTGGTACCAGGGTTCGCTCGCCGGCGGCACCGGCGCCTCGATCTACGACGCCGGCAACTTGGTCCTCTTCTGGCTCTCGATCCCGGCCGTGCCCTGGGTGGCTTGGCAGGCCTGGCGACGGCGCAGCCTCGCGCTCGGGATCGTGGTGCTCGCGGCCGCCAGCCAGTGGCTGCCCTGGGTCTGGGTCGACCGCGCCACGTTCCAGTACCACTTCCTCACGACGTTGCCGTTTTCGTTCCTTGCCCTGGCCTACTTCGTGGCCGAGCTCTGGCACGGGCCGGCACGCCGCACCTGGGCCCTCGCGCGGACCTCGGCGGCGATCGCGATCCTGGGGCCCGCGATCCTCTGGCTTGCGAAGGGGCCGCTGTGCGTGTTGGCGGGGACCGCGATCGTCGACTCGGGCTCGCAAGTCTGCGGCGCGGTGGCAAACCCGGTGATCGTGACGCAGCGGGTGGCCGGCGCCGCGTTCGTGATCGTGGTCGGGGTGGTGGGTGCGATCTCGCTCTGGTGGTCGGCCCACACCGCGGCGCGCGACCGGGTCGCCGAGCACCCGGCCCGCGCCTTGGCGCCGGCGGGGTTTGCGCTGCTGCTGATGCTGCTGGCCTTGGTCGCGGTGCAGACGGTCGTGCCGGATCGCCAGTTTGCCTCCGTGCCGCTGGGGAGTAGTGGTCCGCTCGTGGTCGCCGCGCTCGTCGGGCTGCTCCTCTGTGGGCCGGCGTGGTTGGTGCTGCGGGCTCGGGATCCGCGCCGCTTCGCCGCCGGCGTGCTCGTCATGGCCGCGCTTTGGTTCGTGGTCTGGTACCCGAACATCGCCGCTCTGCCGCTGCCCGCTTCGTTCGTGAACATGTACCAGGGGCTGCTGCCGACCTGGATCTACGACTTCCAGTTCACGGTGAACATGACGCCCGCCGCGCATCCGAAGCTGATCACCCCCGGCTCCGTGGCGCTCATGGTGGGCGTGCTGGTCGGCGCGCTCGCGGTGATGTATGCGGCGCGCGCTTGGCGCCTCGAGCTCGCCGTGCGACGGGCGGAACGCGAGGGGTTGCTCGCGGAGGGGACGCCGGGGCCGGGGCCCGCCATGTCGTAGGGGCGCGCCCCAGCGGGCCCCCGCCCTTACTCGCGCGTTTACTCGCGCGTTCCCGCGGCGAGCGACGGCGCACCCGAGGGCCGCGGCGGGACCGGCGCGTGGAACCCAGGCGGCAGCTGTCCCTGCGCCGCCAGCCGGCGGATCACGAAGCCGTAGTAGTCGTCGACCCGTGCCGCGACGCGGTCCCAGCCGAACTCGCGCGACCGCTCGCGGCCCGCGCGGCCCATGCGCGACCGTTCCTCCGGGTGGTCCAACAGATATCCGATCGCCTCGGCCAGTGCGCGCGCGTCGCCCGGCGGCACGAGGAGCGCCTGTTCGCCGCGCCGGACGACCCCTTTGTAGCCGTGGATGTCGCTGCACACGATCGCCCGGCCCGCGGCCATCGCCTCCAGCAGCACGATCCCGAACGACTCGCGCCCGGTCGCTGGCGAGACGAAGATGTCGGCGGTGGCGAACCAGCGGGCCTTCTCGTCGTCGCTGACGCGGCCCAACAGTTCGACGCTGCCCAGCCGGCGCGTCATGATGTAGCGGCGCGCTTCGCGTTCCTGCGGGCCCTGCCCCACCACCAGCAGGCGGCAGACCCGGCCCTCCCTGCGCAGCAGGCGATATGCCTTGAGCAGGTGCAGCAGCCCCTTGCGCTCCTCGAGGCGCCCCACGAAGAGCAGGTTCGGGGTGCCATCCAGCCAGCGCTCGATCGGCCGAGCGTTGGCGAAGCGCTCCACCTCGACGCCGTTGGGGATCACTTTGTAGTCGCCGGGAAAGTACTTGTCGATGAAGTAGCGTGCGGCCACGCTGACGGCGATCCGCCCGTGCAGGCGGCGCGCGTAGCCGGCCAGCATGCGCCGGCCGAATTCGTAGGCCGGGCTCCAGCCGTTGTAGGCGTGGAACGTCGCGATGTTGACGCAGGTCGACTCGCGGAGCAGCACGAGCGAGAGGAAGGGCACGAACGGTTCGTGGAAGTGGAGCAGATCGAACTGCTCGCGCTCCAGGACCGCGCGACACTGCGAAAGGAAGCGCGGCGAGATGGTCAGGGTACCCACCGAACCGTTCGACGGGACGCTGAAGCCCCGCCCGATGCGGATGATGTCGCCCTCGCTCGCGCGCTGCAGGCCGTGCGTGCTGCTGATGATCCGGACATCGTGGCCGCGCTCGCGGAGGTGCTGGTACAGGAAGCCGACGTGCGCGTTGACTCCGCCCGGCAGCGGGTAGATGTAGGGCGTCACGAGGCCGATCTTCACGGCGCGGCGCGCTCCCCGCCGGCCCGCGGCGGATCGTCGGGTGACCCGCTGGCGCCGGTGAACCTGGGCGGCCGGAGGCGACCTCCGGGATACCCCAGGTCGCGTCCCGTCCCAGTCCGTAGCAGGGCGCCCAGGAGGTCGTCGCGGATGTCGCGGCTGTACTTGCGCAGCTGGCGACCGTACATCGCCACCTGGAACCGGAAGGTCCAGAACTCGCCGTGCCAGCCCGTGTGGCGCGCCAGGATCGCCTGTCGGAGGTCCTCGGCGCTCTGCCCGGGGAACGTGGTGTAGCCGCTCGCGATCGCCTCGATCAGGTGGCCATCGCTCCCGCCCACGGTCGCCATCCCCAGCTCGTCGGCCAACGCGACGACCTGCGCGTGGTGGGTCTTGCCGGGCGACGTCGGGTTGAACGCCTCGAGCGCGTCGAAATGGACGCGTCGGTCCGGGTCCGCCTGCAGGCGCCGGATCGCGCGGGCGCTCACGCAGGTGGGGTACGGGGCCAGCGGGTGTGCGGCGATCGCGAGCCCGCCCTGTTCGTGGATCGCCGCCAGCGTTGCGCGCAGGGACTGCAGCGGCCTGATCCGCTCCTGCAGGAAGAGCGCAAGGACGTGGCCCCCCCGCGTGGTGACCTCCTCGCCGACGATCACCTCGACGCGCAGGGCTCGCGCATGGGCGAGCGCTCGGGCGGCCAGCGCGGCGTCGATCCGCTCGTGGTCGGCGATCCCGATCACGTCGAGGTCGGTGTGGCGCTCGACGTGGTCGAGGATCTGCTCGACACTGGCAACGCCGTCCGACGCGAGCGTGTGGATGTGTAGGTCGGCCCGTCCGAGGCGGTCGCCGGCCGGGTCCGTCGTGGCGCTCGTCATCGTCTGGGCCTCGCTCGTCCCTCGTTCACGGTCGGTCCCAGATTGGCTGGAAGATGGACCACCACTGTTCTGGCGCCTGCGCGACCAGCCGTTCGAACGCCCGGGCCATCTGCTCGGTGAAGGCCCGCGCCCGCTCGTGGCGGGATCCTTCGGGGGGCGCGGCGAGCGGCACTACGGACGCGCGGTATGCCGACCACCCCACCCGGGTGACGGCAGCCGCGTACGCCGGCACGCCCGTTTCGACCGCCAGGACGCCGGGCCCCGCGGGCAACCGGGCGGGCGCCCCGAAGAGCTGGACAGGGACGCCCGGACCGCCCACCGCCCGGTCGGCGATCAGGCCGACGAGATCCCCGCGCGCCAGGGCGCGCTGCAGCGCGGGCCGAGCCTGGCGAGCCGGGATGATCTCCACGCCGGTCCGTCCGCGGGTGCGCTCGAGGTACGCCTGGAGCGCCGCGTTGCGGAGCGTCTCCATCGGGGCGACCGCACGTCGGCCGCGCACCACGGTGATGTATTGCGCGGGCATCTCGAGCGCGCCGAGGTGGAGGCCGATCACGATCGCCGGCCCTGGGCGCCCGAGCACGCTCTCGACGAGCTCGGGCTCCGCGAACGAGAGGTGCTGCTCGAGGAACGCGCGGTCGACCCGCACGTTCATGGCGACCTCGAGGTAGTAGCGGGCCCGGTGACCGAACGCGTCGCGGAGGAGCTGTTCGAGCGCGCGCGGGTCGTGCGCCGCGGCGCGGACGCGTGGCGTCGCTATGCCGTTGGCGTCGAGCCAGCCGCACACGCGACGCAGGTTCGCCCGGGCCAGGTCGCGCTGGCGGGGCGCCACGAGGTACCAGCCAGCGCCGACGAGATGGGCGACGCGATGGAGCAGGCCCGGTGGGAGGCGCGCCACGATCGACGAGAGAGCGTCGAGGGACCGGGCCGCCAGCCGCGCGCTCACCGACGAGGCGTTCGGCGGGCCGTCGGTCGCCCTCTCGGCCGCCGCGCCCATCCTGGCCGCCGCCTGCTCCCCGACCTCAGGCACCGACCGGTTCCTCCGCGGAGGCCGGCACGTTGGGCTCGCCCGCGGCCGCGGGCGCCACCCGTCGCCGGCGACGGGTGGGCCGCGCGTCGTCGTCGGCGAGCGCCTCCGCCGCCCGTGCCGCAAGCGCGTCGGCCTCCTCGGATCTGGTGGGCCAGATCGGCTTGAAGCAGTACCACTGGTCCGGCGCCGCCTCGACCGCGCGCTGTAGTGCGTCAGCGACCGCCTGCGTGGCGCGCTGGATCTCGGCCGGCGAACCACCCGGCACCTCGATCGGCTCGCCGTGCTCGGCGTGGTAGCGGCCGTCCTGCGCGCGGCGGTTGACGACAGGTACGATCGCCGCCCCGCTCTTCGCCGCGAGGACGGCGGGTCCCGCGGGCAGCGTCGTCCAGTCGCCGAAGAAGCGGACCGGGATCCCGTCCGACCGGTAGCCCCAGTCCACGAGCAACGCCAGGATGCCCGCCTCGCGGAGCACGCGGTGGATCTCGCGCAGGTTGCGCCAGGCGATCACCTGCACGCCCCAGCGGCGCCGCTGCTCGGCAAGCAGCGCGTAGAGCTCGGGGTACGCCGTGTCGTCGGCGACGCCGTAGGCCGGGAATCCGTGCGAGGCCATCGCGGCCGCGAGCGTCTCGATGCTGCCCACGTGCAGCGTCACGATGATCATCGCACGGCCCTCGTCCCGCAGGCGGCGGTAGAGCCGCTCGAACGACGCGAGCCCGTGCTCGCCGTCCGCGTCGACGAGGCGGGCCGGAACCTCGGGCGGCAGGGCCGGCAGGCGCATCAACCCGACCACATACCGGGCGTACGAGCGATAGATGTCGCGGGCGAGCTGCCCGACCCGCGGGTGGCCGACCGGCAGCCCCAGGACGTGGCTGGCGTTGGCGCTGATCGCGCGGCGCTTGGCCGGCCAGAGCGCGTAACCGGCGAGGAACCCGAGCTGGGCGATGGCGACCACCGGGCCCTCGGGCAGATGTCCGAGGGCCCAGGAGGCCGAGCGGTAGACGCGCACGGTCGCCTTCTCGTGCAGCCGGCGAAGGAGCCGTGCCGGAAGACGGCCCCGGGTGCCGCGGCGATGCGGTGCGTACGCCACACCGCCGCCGCGACCCGAGCCCCGCGCCGCCTCGGCGTGCCCGTCCGACCTCATCGGCCGGTCTGCCCCGGCAGGCTGGCTCGCCTACTTGGCGGCAGAGGGCGCGCGCCGCCGGACCGTGGAGACCGGCCGGGCCGTGCGCTTCGGCGCCACCGGTTCGTCGCCATGCAGCACCTCGTCGTCCCGTCCCTCGATGAACGCCTCGACCCGCTCGCGGGCGATGTCGTCGTGGATCTGGATGGGTGGGCTCTTCATGAAGTAGGAGGAAGGCGCCACGAGCGTTCCGCTCAGGCCGCGGTCGAGCCCGAGCTTGAGGCAGCGCACCGCGTCGATCACCACGCCTGCGCTGTTGGGGCTGTCCCACACCTCGAGCTTCAGCTCAGCGTTGAGCGGCACGTCGCCGAAGGTTGTGCCCTCCATGCGGATGTAGCACCATTTGCGGTCCTGGAGCCATGGCACGTGGTCCGAGGGCCCCACGTGGATGTTGTCCGGTTCGATGTCGTAGTCGAGCATCGAGGTGACGGCGTTCGTCTTCGAGATCTTCTTGGACTCGAGGCGCTCGCGCTCGAGCATGTTCAAGAAGTCGGTGTTCCCGCCGAAGTTCAGCTGGTACGTGCGCTCCAGCTTCACGCCGCGGTCCATGAAGAGGCGTGTCATGACGCGGTGGCTGATCGTGGCGCCGACCTGGCTCTTGACGTCGTCACCGATGATCGGCACGCCCGCCTCGGCGAAGCGGCGCTGCCAGTAGGGCTCGCGGCCGATGAAGACCGGGATGCAGTTGACGACCGCGACCCCCGCGCTCAACGCCTGCTCGACGTACCACTTCGTCGCCTCCTCCGACCCCACCGGGAGGTAGTTGATGACGACGTCGACCTGGCGTTCCTTCAGGATCCCGACGATGTCGGCGGTGGGCCCGGGCGCCTTCTCGATGATCTGGCTCAGGTACTTGCCCAGCCCGTCGTGCGTCATGCCGCGCTCGACGGGGATCCCCAGGTGTGGGACCTGCTGGAAGACGTACGTGTTGTTGGGCTTCTGGTAGATCGCCTCGGAGAGATCCTTGCCGACCTTGTTCTTGTCGATGTCGAACGCGGCCACGAACTCGATGTCGCGGATGTGGTAGCCGCCCAGGTCGACGTGCATGATGCCGGGGATGAAGTCGCCCGGCTCGGCGTTCTCGTAGTAGTAACGGCCCTGGACCAGGCTGCTCGCGCAGTTGCCCACGCCGATGATCGCGACGCGGATCTTGCCGTCGTTGCGGCGCGGGCGCTGCCCGTTGCCGGTCGTGTCGGGAGTGCCCGCTGTCAGCTTTGCGGTGTCGTCCACCTGTGCCTACTCCTTTGCTCGGCGCGCTTGCGCGCGCACATGCCTGATCCGCTGCAGAACCGTGATGGCGCTGAGGATGAAGAGAAGTCCGAGGGTGCCGGCCAGCCAGGGTTGGCCGGTATGGACGGCGAGCACGAGCCCGCCGGGCAGCGTGACCGCGCCGCCGGGTTCTGCTGCCGCGGCGGCCTCGAGCCCTCCCGCGAGCCCGGTCGCGACGAGGCCGAGGCCCATGATCACGACGCGTTCGGCGCGCGGCGCGACGCCGACGTCGCCCCCGAACCCGAACCCCTCGGCGCGGGCGCGCGTGTAGCTCACGAGGAAGGCGGCGATCATCGCCAGTGCAGCGAGTGTCGGCAGGAGCCGGTCCGCCGCGCCGGCCGTACCCGCGACGATCCCCGCGTAGAGCACGCCTTCGCCGGCACGGTCGAGCGTGCTGTCGAGGAACGCGCCGAAGCGGGAGACGCGGCCGGTCGCGCGGGCGAGGGCGCCGTCGAGCATGTCGAACGCTGCGAAGAGAAGGCTCATGAGGCCGGCCGCGAGCCAGAGCTGGAGGCCGGCGAGGATGCCGGCGGCGCAGACGCCCAGGAAGCCGACTACGGTAAGGGCATTGGGGGTGAGGCCGGCCCGGCCGAGCGCGACCGCGAACGGCACCGCGAGGCCCCGGATGCGGGCGCGTGCCGTCGGCGGTACGAGCGAGTGTTCGGTCACGACGCCGCTCCGCCGGAGGCCGGGGCGAGCAGCTCGTCCTGACGACGCGCGTAGCGCTCGAAGACGTCGTGACGGAGCGAACAGATCACCTCGCGGCCGACGCGCCGCGTCTCGATGAGCCCGGCGGCCCGCAGCGCGCGGAGGTGCCACGAGACGAGCGGCTGCGAGAGGTCCACGAGCTCGACCAGATCCGTCACGGTGGCGGGCGACTGCGCGAGGCGGCGTACGATGCGCAGCCGGGTCACGTCCCCCAACGCCTTGTAGAACGCGCGCAGTTCGCGCAGGTCCTCGGGGGCGCTGGCGATGGTCGCGATGGTCGAGCGGATGCGGGCGGGCGAAGCCAGGGTCTCTCCCTCACGTGAGCCGGACTTTATATAAAGTCCCGCTGATACTAGCACGGGGCGTCAAGGGCCCAAGGGCCAGGAAACGATGCTGGCACACCGTGTAGGACCCCTCAGGCGCAGACTTGCGGGTGTGGCGTGGGGTGCGCGGTCGCGTACGTTGCCGGCTGCACTAGCTCGAACTTGGCCAGGATCTGGAGTCTCGGCCCTGTATCGTACGGCGTCTCGCTCGTCTGGAGGACGAGCTGCTGCACGCCCGGCGCGACCTTCGTGATGTCGAACTGATGGGGACCCAGGGCCACGTGCCGCTTCACCTGCGCGATGCTGTACCAGTAGACCTGTGAGTCGCTGGTGTAGACGAGCACGCTGTAGCCGAGCATGCCAGCGCCGTTGTCGATCTGCGAGGCGGTCAGTAGCGGCAGGAACATGCCGGCCCGCGCGTGCGCGTAGATGTATGTCGTGCCCGGTCGGCCGGGCTGGGAGAACGCGCTGAGGTAGGCGGCCACGTTGCAGTAGGGGAAGGGCTGACCGTTGGGGCCGGGCTTCTCGGTCGCGCCGTCGATCACGGGCAGGTCGATCTTGAGCGCGGGGATGACGACACGGGTGGCGACCGCCTGCGCCGGGTTCGCGGACGGCGTCGCAGATGCCGCTGGCGACGAGACGGCCGATGGCGGCGCCGACGCAGGAGCGGACGGCACCGTGGGCGCCGGACTGCCCGGGGCGGCGGACGGTGCCATGGCGGTCGCGCCGAGCGGCAGGACGTAGGCGAAGAGGCCCGCCGCGAGCAGCATGACGCCGAGTCCGGTCAGGAGCGACGCGATCAGGTGGCGCTCGAGCTGGCCGATGAAGCGCGCGAGGCGGGCACGGCTCATAGCGCTTCGAATGGTAGCAGTGGCCCCCCGGTCGGTCGGGGGCCACTGCGGGTAGACTCGGCGGCGATGCGGTCACCCGCCCTGCTCGGCGCCGCCGCCGCGCTCCTGGTCGTGCTCGTCGTGCTTGCCGCGGCGTTCTTGATCGTGCCCGACTTCGCGCCGGACGTGCCGCAACCGCCAGGCACGACGCCGAGCCTGCTGCCCGCGCCCAGTGCCGTATCGGGGCCGCACGGGTCGGGCGTCGGGGCGGGCGGATCGGCCGGCGGTGGCGCCGTGCCTTCCACCCTGCCCGGCCCGAGCGGATCGGGGGCGCCTCCATCCGCGCCTCCCATCGGTGTCCGGGCCGGCGATCGAGCGCCGTCGCTCGTGCTCCCCCGCCTCGGCGGGGGCACTGTGGACCTGGCGGCCTTGCGCGGCCGTCCTGTCTGGGTCAACTTCATCGCGACGTGGTGCCCCGACTGCTGGGACGAGCTGCCGATCATGGAGGTGTACGCAACGCAGCTCGGCGACCGCCTCCCGATCGTATTGGTGGACGTGCACGAGAGCCCCGCGGTCGTGGCGGCGTTTGCTGGCCGGATGCGGCTCACGCTGCCGATCGGGCTGGACCAGACGGGGGCCGTCCAGCAGGCGTGGTCCGCGTACGCGCTGCCGGTGCACGTCTGGCTCGACGCAGGCGGGATCGTCCGCGCCGTGGGATACGGCGAGCTCGGCCCGCCGCAGTTTCTCGAAAGCGTCCGGCGCGTGCTGCCGGGCGC
>JAJYNJ010000004.1:0-14243 GCA_021786385.1 Chloroflexota bacterium | reverse complement strand
CGCCGCATCGTGGAGCTGCGTCCGCCTGGGGCGGCCGCGAAGCGCGACGCACTGCGCACGCTGGTCGATGAGCTGCGCCCGGCGGTGACGTACATGCTCGGCGACGACGCCGCCGACGCGGAGGCGTTCGCCGTGTTGCGGGCGTTACGGGACGCAGGCCGGACGGACGGCCTGGCTATCGCCGTCCACGCGCACCCGGCGATGCCCGAGGCGGTCGCGGCCGCAGCCGATGCAGCGCTGGCCTCGCCCGAGGAGGCGGCGCGCTTCCTTGCCGGGCTGGCGCGATGCATGGAGGGCGCCGATCGACCGGGGGCACCGCCGCTCCGCGGGGCTGCCTCGGGCCAGCCAGGCCTCGGGCGCGCGCGGTCCCCTACAGCAGCGCCTTCGCGGCCGCCTCCGCGATCGCGATGAGGCTGTTCGGAAAGAGGCCGATGACGATCGTCGCGACCGCGGCGATCGCGAGCCCTGCCTGCAGTTCGAACCCGCGGGCCACGGGCGGCGCCGCCTCGGGCGCCTCGCGCATATACATGTAGACGACCACGCGCAGGTAGTAGAAGGCCGCCGCCGCGGCGTTCAACACGGCGAGGACCGCGAGCCAGGCCACGATCCCACCCGCCTGGATGGCGGCGAGGATCACGTACGCCTTGGCGAAGAAGCCGGCCGTCGGCGGGATCCCGGTCAGTGAGATCAGGAAGAGCGTCATCAGCAGCCCGGCGAGGGGCGCGCGCCGGCCAAGCCCCGCGAACGTCTGCAGGTCGCTCGTCACGCCGGGGCGCCGCTGCAGCGCGGCCACCACCGCGAACGCCCCGAGGTTCATGAACGTGTACGCGACCGCGTAGATCAGGATCCCCTGCAGGCCACGTGCCTCGGCCTCGGAGCCGGGCGCCGCACCGGCGTAGGCGGCGAGCCCGACGAGGATGTACCCGGTGTGCGCGATCGAGCTGTAGGCGAGCATCCGTTTGACGTTCGTCTGGGTCAGCGCGACCAGGTTGCCGAGGGTCATCGTGAGGGCCGCCAGGATTACCACCGCGGCGACCCAGTCGGCCTTCACCGGGGCCAGCGCGCCCACGAAGAGCCGCAGGATCAGGGCAAACGCGGCGACCTTGGGTCCTACCGAGAGGTAGCCGGTGACGGGCGTCGGCGAGCCCTGGTACGCGTCGGGCGTCCAGTAGTGGAACGGCACGGCGGCGACCTTGAACGCGACGCCACTCATCAGGAACGCGAGCCCCATGGCGAGGCCCGGCGAGAGCGGGTGGCCAGCGGCGACGGCCTGCAGCGCGGACGAGACGCCGCTCACGTTGGTGGTGCCGGTGACGCCCCAGACGTAGGCGAGCCCGAAGAGGAAGACCGCGCTCGAGAACGACCCGAGCAGGAAGTACTTGATGGCGCCCTCGGTCGAGAGCCCATCGCGCTTGGCGAAGCCCGCGAGCAGGTAGCCCGGGAGCACCAGCAGCTCGAGCCCCAGGAATAGCACGAGCAGGTCGCGTGCGGCGGAGACGAGCATCGCCCCGCTGATCGCGAAGAGGAGCGTGGCGGAGAACTCCGCGAGCGGCAGGCGGCGGGGGCGCAGGTAGTCCGGCGCGTACAGGAGCGTCAGGACCGCGATCGAGAGGAAGAGCAAGTCGAGCAGGACGGTCAGTTGGTCGAGCACGTACGCGCCACCGAAGGCCTGCTGTGGCACCTGGGTCGCCACGGCGGCCGTGATCCCCATCACCACGAGCGCGCCGAGCGTGGCGATCCCCGAGGCGAGCCGGTCGCGGCCTGGGACGATCACGTCGACCAGGATCACCAGGAACGCGAGGCCCCAGGTCGCGGCAAGGGGCAGGATCGCGGTCACGTCGCCGGCGTTCATCGCCTCACCCTCACGGCAGGAACCCCAGGGCAACCCCGTGGCTCACGTGGTCCAGCACGCCCGACACGGGGCCCTGGATCATGTCGAGGACCGGCGCCGGGAAGAGGCCCAAGAGCAGGACGAGCGCCGCGAGCGGCACCAGCGTCGCGATCTCGATCGGCGCCATGTCGTGCAGGTGGTCGCCGAGCCCCTTGAGGAAGTCCGAGAGGTCGACGAAGACGACCTGCTGGAACATGTAGAAGAGGTACGTGGCTCCCAGGACCATCACGATCGCGGCGATGCCGGCAACCAGCGGGGCGACCGCGAAGGTCCCGATCAGCACCAGGAACTCGCCCACGAACCCAGAGAGGCCCGGCAGCCCCGCACTGGCCAGCATGAAGAACCCGAGGGTCGTGGCGTAGAGCGGCAGCCTGCCCGCCAGCCCGCCCAGGTTGGCGAAGCGCCGGTCATGGGTCCGCTCGTAGATGACACCCACGCAGAGGAAGAGGGCACCTGTGATGAGCCCGTGGTTCACCATCTGGAACACCGCCCCCTGCATCGCCTGCGACTGGAAGACGAAGATCCCAAGGGTCACGAACCCCATGTGGCTGACCGAGCTGTACGCCACGAGCTTCTTGAAGTCCGGCTGCACCACGGCCACCACAGCGCCGTAGATGATCGCGATCACCGAGAGCGCGATGATCGCCGGGGCGAAGGTGTGCGCCGCGTCGGGGTAGAGCGGCAGCGAGTAGCGGATGAACCCGTACCCGCCGAGCTTCAGCAAGACGCCCGCCAGGATCACCGAGCCGGCCGTCGGCGCCTCGACGTGCGCATCGGGGAGCCACGTGTGGAACGGGAACATCGGGACCTTGATCGCGAAGGCCAGGAAGAAGGTCACGAAGGCGAAGACCTGCAGCGCCGGCGAGAAGTGGAACCCCGCCAGGTCCTGGTAGGCGAAGCTCCAGACGCCGGTCGAGGCGTGGTATTCGAACGCGGTGGCGAGGATGCCGACCAGCATCAGCAGCGACCCGACGAGCGTGTAGAGCATGAACTTGATCGTGGCGTAGATGCGGTTGGCGCCGCCCCAGATGCCGATGATCAGGTACATCGGCACGAGGACCACTTCCCAGAAGACGTAGAAGAGGAAGAGGTCGAGCGCCGCGAAGACCCCGACCATGCCGATCTCGAGGACCAGGAACGTGATCATGTACTCCTTGACGCGGTCCTGGATCGGGCGGAAGGAAGCGAGGACGCTGATCGCGGTGAGCAGCGTGGTGAGGACGATCAAGATCAGGCTGATGCCGTCCACGCCGACCTGGTAGCGGATCCCAAAGAACGGGATCCAGGGCACGTCCTCCGTGAACTGGAAGCCGCTCGCGCTGGTGGAGAAGCCGGCGAGCATCACGAGCGACCAGCCCAGCGTGACCAGCGTGGTGGCGAACGCGACCCAGCGGGTCAGCTGGGGGCGATCGCGCGGCACGAACGCGATCAGGAGGGCGCCGACGAGCGGGGTGAAGATCGTGAGCGAGACGAGGGGCAGCATCCCGGCCTACCTCGTCGTGGCCACGAGGAAGCCGGCGGCCATCACCAAGAGGCCGAGGGCGATCCCCAGGGCGTAGTTCTGGACGCGGCCGGTCTGGATCCGCCGCAGCTCGCGTCCGGCCAGCGTGGTCACGGCACCCACACCGTTGACGACCCCGTCGATGATGTGGCTGTCGAACCACCACGCGCCCTGCGCCACCGCCCCGCCGATCACGAAGAAGAGGCCGTGGTACACGTCGTCGAACCACCACTTGTGGTACGAGGCGACGTAGAGGGGCCGCAGCCGGGCGGTGCCTGCTTCGACGATGGTGGGCCGGGGCTCGACGTCGCGGCCGGGGAGCCGCACGCCGAAGAGCCGCACCGCCACGATCAGGCCGGCGGTCGCCAGCGTCACGCTCACGAGCACCAGGACGCCGTCGATGCCGAAGACCTGGAAGGCCTCCGGGTGCAGGCCGAGCGTCTGTTCGGCCGGCGCGAAGATCGGGTCGAGCCAGCGGTGCACGAGCCCGGCCTCCGGCGGCCAGCCGATCGCCAGTCCGAGGAGCGCGGCCGGGATCGCAAGCAGGATGAGCGGCACCGTCATGGAAGGTGGAGCCTCGTGCGGGTGGACGTCCGGATCGACGTGGCTCGGGCCGTAGAACGTCTTGCCCATCAGCCGGAACATGTAGAAAGCGGTCATCCCGGCGACGACGACGCCGATCAGCCAGACTACGTAGAAGCCGTTGCGGAAGCTCGCGCCGAGGATCTCGTCCTTGCTGAAGAAACCGGCCAGCGGCGGGATTCCGGCGATCGCGAGCGAGCCGACCAGCATCGTCGCGTGGGTGATCGGCATCTTCCGCCACAGCCCGCCCATCCGGTTCATGTCCTGCTCGTCGTGGACGCCGTGGATGACGGAGCCCGAGTCGAGGAAGAGCAAGCCCTTGAAGAAGCCGTGGGTCATCAGGTGGAAGATCGCCGCGGCGTAGGCCCCGACCCCCAGGGCCGCGAACATGTAACCGAGCTGGCTCAGCGTGGAGTAGGCGAGCACGCGCTTGATGTCGGTCTGGGTAAAGGCGATCGAGGCGGCGAGCAGCGCGGTGAAGATGCCGATCGCGGCGACCACCACCATGGCGCTCGACGAGAGCGAGAAGAGCGGGCTCGAACGGGCGACCATGTAGACGCCGGCGTTCACCATCGTCGCGGCGTGGATCAGGGCGGAGACCGGTGTGGGGCCCTCCATCGCGTCGGGCAGCCAGACGTGCAGCGGGAACTGTGCGCTCTTGCCCACCGCGCCGCAGAAGAGGAGCAGGACGATCCCCGTCACCATCCAGGGCTGCAGCTGGCCCGCGGCCAGTTTCTCGGGGATGACCCGGAAGACGTCCGAGAAGTTGAGCGAACCAACCGTGGTCCAGAGCGCCCAGATGCCGATGCTGAAGCCGACGTCGCCGACGCGGTTGACCAGGAATGCCTTCTTGGCGGCGAGCGCGGCGCTCCGGCGTTGGTACCAGAACCCGATCAGCAGGTAGCTCGAGAGGCCCACGAGCTCCCAGGCCATGAAGAGGAGCAGATAGTTCCCCGCCAACACGAGCAGCAGCATGCTGAACATGAAGAAGTTCAGGTACGCGAAGAAGCGCCACTTGCCAGGGTCGTGCGCCATGTACCCGATCGAGTAGACGTGGACGAGCATGCCGATCGTGGTGACCACGATCAGCAGCGCGGCCGTCAGGTTGTCGACCGCGAAGTTGACGTCGACCCGAAACGAGCCCGCCGGGATCCAGGTGTAGAGCGTGAATGCAAAGCCGTCTCCGAGCTGGCCGCTCAGGGTGCGGTAGACGAGCACCATCCCCACCGCCCAGGCGAGGATGACCGCGGGGACCGCGATCAGCCAGGCGCGCGGCATCAGCAGGCGCCCGAAGGCCGCGGTCAGGGCGAACCCCGCGAGCGGCAGGGCGAGGAGCGCGAGGACGAGCAGCTGGTTCGACATCCGGCGGTCCTACTCGCGCATCCGGTCGTACTCGTCGACCAGCGGGGTGCGGCGGTTGCGGAAGATCGCGATCACGATCGCGAGCCCCACGGTGGCCTCGCCCGCGGCCACCGAGATCACCATCAGCGCGATCGCCGAGGCGTGCACGGTGAGCGCGGGCACGAACGCGCCGAAGGCAACGATCGTGAGGTTGACGGCGTTCAGCATCAGCTCGATCGACATCAGCATCGCGATGGCGTTGCGCCGCGCGAGGAAGCCGAACATGCCGACGCAGAAGAGGAGCGCCGAGAGGATCAGGTAGGCATCGAGCGAATGGCTCACCTCAACGCTCCTCTCCCTGGGGCTCGTCGCGTTTGGCCAGGAAGACACCGCCGACCACGGCCGCCAGCAGCAGCACGCTCACGACCTCCAGCGGCAGGACGTAGTCGCTGAAGAGGAGCCGCGCGAGCGCGTCGGTCGCCGTGTGCGCCTGGTGCGCCACCGCGTCCGGCCAGTCGGTGCCGGTGATGACGCCGATCAGGATTGCCGCGAGCACGACCGCCGCGGCCGCGCCCGCCCAGGCCTGGTGGTGGAAGACCAGCCGGATCGGCCCCACCTTGGTCTGGGTCAGCATGATCGCGAAGAGCACCAGGACGCTGATCGCGCCGATGTAGATGAGTACCTGCGCGGCGGCGACCAGCGGCGCCCCGAGCAGCACGTAGATGCCGGCCAGGGCCGCGAACGCCACGATCATCGCAAGCCCCGAACGGATGATGTCGCGGTTCACGACGACGGTCAGCGCGGCCGCGAGCATGGTCCCGCTCAGGACCAGGAAGAGGAGGTCCCCCCAGGACCAGCCGAGCGCCGGGACGGTCGCGCCAGCGAGCGCGTTCGACATGCGCCTCCCCCTACCGCGCGGCGCCGGGCGGGAGTTCGCGCGGCGCCGGCAGGTGTCCGTTCCCGTTGCCGCCGCCCGGCCCGATGCGCGCTGGGAGGACCGGCAGCAGCCGATCCGCCGACACGTCCCGGCCGGCGGCCAGGGCACGCGAAAGCCAGTCGTGCTCGCGCCGCGTGTAGCTCATCTCGGTGTCGTGCTGGACCGCGGAGTACGCCAAGAGGTCGATCATGGGCTCCTCGCGGCTCTCGTGGGCGAGCTCGAAGTCGGGACCACAGCGCAGGGCGTCGTAGGGGCAGGCGTCGACGCAGATGCCGCACAGGATGCAGCGCGACTCGTCGACGTCGTACTGCTCGAGTACGCGCGGCTTGGGCATCAGCGCGCCGGTGGGGCAGGTCTCGGCGCAGCGCCCGCAGGAGACGCACGGCGTGTCGTTGAGGCTCATGTCGAGCGGCGTGGTCACCAACGTGTCGATGCCGATGCGCATGAAGTCGTAGCAGGCGGCCCCCACCACCTCTGCGCAGACCCGCGCGCAGCGCCCGCAGTCGATGCAGCGCGAGGGCTCCCGCAGGATGAAGGCGTGGCTGTCGTCGCGGATGTAGTCGTGGTTGTAGCCCGTGAAGCGGTTCTCGAGCACGCTGCGGTAGCTGAACCCGGTCCGCGACGGCTCGAGTGTCTGCAGCGTGGTCCCGTACTCGATCCCGAGCCGGCGCAGGTCGCAGTAGCCGATCGCTTCGCAGGTGCACTGCAGGCAGCGCCGCGCCTCGTCCATCGCCTCGACTTGGGTGTAGGGGATCTCGTACTCGACGTAGCTCTTGCTCCGGACGTCGGCCGGCATCGAGCGCAGTCGGTGGCGCGGCTCCTTCAGCTCTCCGGTGAACGGCACGATCGAGAGGAACGCGGGTTGCGGCTCGGCGATGGTCTGCCGCGTGCGCACATCCGCCAGGTCCATCCCCTTGAGGTAGGCGTCGATCGCGTAGGCCGCGCGGCGGCCCTCGGCGATCGCCTGCACCACGGTGGTGGCGCCCACCCGCACGTCGCCGGTCCCGAAGACACCGGGCCGCCCGGTGGCGAACGTGACCGCGTCGGCCGCCAAGCGGTTCCGGTTCGCCTGCACGCCGTCCGCGCCGCGGCCGAGCCACGACAGGTCGGGGCCTTGCCCGATCGCGAGCAGGACCCTGTCGCACTCGATCGTGAACTCCGTGCCGGGCACCGGCTCCGGGCGCCGCCGGCCGGAGGCGTCGGGAGCGCCCATGCGCATGCGCTGGAACTCCACGCCGGTCACCCGGTTCCGCTCGTCCGCGATGACGCGCGTCGGTGCGGCCTGGAAGATGGCCCGCGCGCCCTCCTCGATCGCTTCGTGGACCTCGCTCGCCGCCGACATCTCCTTCATGTCGCGCCGGTAGACCAGGGTCACCTCGGCGGCACCCTGGCGGATCGAGGTCCGCGTGCAGTCCATCGAGGTGAAGCCGCCGCCGATCACGACGACGCGGCTCCCCTTGTGGCCGGGGAAGGGCAGCCCCAGGGTCGCGGTCCGTAGGTACTCCAGTCCGTCGAAGACGCCGTCGGCGTCTTCGCCCGGCACCCCCAGCTTGTTCGTGTCGTAGCAGCCGGTCGCCACGCAGACCGCGTCGTACCCCTGGTTCTGCAGGTCGTCGAGCGTGAAGTCCTTCCCCAGCTCCTTGCCGCACTCGAAGCGGCCGCCGAGGTCCAGGATCGCCTGGTATTCGCCGTCGACGACGCTCTCCTTGGGAAGCCGGTACTCGGGGATCCCGTAGCGCAGCATGCCGCCGGGCTTCTCGTTGCGCTCGAAGATCGTGACGTCGTGGCCGTCGATCAGCAGGTAGTAGGCCGCGGACGCGCCGGCGGGGCCGCTGCCGATGACGGCGACGCGCTTGCCGCTCTTGGGCTGCAGCTCGAAGGGAACGGGGGCCTTCTGCCCCTCGGCCTGCAGGCGCAGCACCTGGTCGCCGGCGTAGCGGTGGCTATCGCGGATCGCGATCGCCTCGTCCACTTCGTCGCGCCGGCAGTGCTCCTCGCAGGGGGCGGGGCAGACGCGGCCGAGGATGCTGGGGAAGGGGATGGTCCGCTTGAAGATGCGTGCCGATTCGACGAAGTCGCCCTCGGTGTTGGCCTTCAGGAAGCCCGGGATGTCGATGTGGCTTGGGCACTTGTTCTGGCAAGGCGGCAGACAGTAGGCGTTGTGGTCGCTGAAGATCAGCTCGAGGTTCGTGCGGCGGATCTCGCGGATGCGTGGGGTCTGCGTGCGGACCACCATACCGGGCTCCGCCGCACGCGCGCAGCTGATCGGCGGATGCTCCTCGCCCTCGACTTCGACCACGCACATGCGGCAGGCGCCGAAGCCGGGCAGTTTCGGCTCGTAGCAGAGGGTCGGAATCTCGATCCCGTTGTCGCGGCAGACCTCGAGGATCGTCTGCCCGACCCGCCCGGTGACCTGGCGGCCGTCCACCTCGATCGTGAAAGCCGGCGCGGACTGCGGCCGCTGGGGCGCTTGCGTCTGCAGCAGGCGCTCGGCGAGGTCCTGTGGCGCACTCTCAATCTCGATCAGGTCGGCCATCGTGCTACCCGGATCAGTGGGATGTCGCCGTCGCGACCGTGGTCACGTGGAGCGGCTGGCACACGCCGGCGGGACACAGGCCGGCGTTGAAGTGGGCGTCGTACTCGTCCTTGAAGTATCGCATTCCGCTGAGGAGCGGGTTTGGGGCGTGGATCCCGTGACCGCAAAGCGAGCCGTCCCGGACATCCGCCGCGAGGTCGAGCAGCAGCTGTGGGTCGCTCGGCCGCGGCCGGCCGCTGGTGGCGCGATCGGCCAGCTCGAAGAGCCGGCGCGTCCCGATGCGGCAGGGGACACACTTGCCGCACGACTCGTCCGACATGAAGCGTTCCATCAGTCGCCCGAGCTCCACGATGCAGGCGCGCCGATCGACGACCAGGATCTGCCCCGAGCCGAGGATCGCGCCCGCGGCGGCCAGGGCGACCGGGTCGAGCGGGGTCTCGAGCGCCGACTCCGGCAGGAAGCCCCCGGCCGGGCCCCCGACCAGGAGGGCCTTCAGCACGCTGCCTGCCGCCATCCCGCCGCCCACGCCCTCCAGGATCTCGCCGAGCGGTGTGCCCATGGGGACCTCTGCGACGCCGTTCTGACGCGCGCTGCCCGAGAGCTGCACGAGCTTGGTGCCAGCAAGGCCGCCGCGCCCGGCAGCCGCGAACGCTTCCGGGCCCTGCCGCACGATCCAGGGGATCGCCGCGAGCGTCTCGACGTTGTTGACGATCGTGGGATGGCCGTCGAGGCCGCGCACGGCGGGGAAGGGCGGCCGTTGGTCCGGCATGCCGCGGTCGGAGCGGAGCGCGCGGAGCAGGACCGTCTCCTCGCCGAGCACGAAGGCTCCCTGCAGGGGCCGCACCTCGATCCGGACGTCGAAGCCCCGCGCCTCCGCCGCGGCGCCGATGTAGCCCGCGTCCTCGGCCGCGACCACCGCTGCGCGGAGCCGCTCGAGCGCGACCCCATAGGCGGCGTTCACGGCGATATACGCGTCGTGCGCGCCCACTGCGTATGCGGCCAAGGCGGTCCCCTCGACGATCGCGTGCGGGTCGAGCTCCATCAGGGTGCGATCGATGAACGCGCCGGGGTCGGCCTCGATCCCGTTGGCCACCACGAACCGGACGGGGTCGTCTTGGGCGCGCGCGACGCGCCACTTGTCGGCCGTGGGGTAACCCGCCCCGCCTCGGCCGCGCAGGCCGGCACGCCGGACGAGGGCGACGAGCGTCTCCGGGTCCGCTGCGAGCGCCTGGCGCCACGCCGCCCAGGCCCCGGCACGCTCCGCGCCAGCCAGCCCGTCGGCGGGATCGTACTGCCCGACCGCGCCGAGCGTGATGCGTGGCCACTCCGGAGGGGTCGCGAGGAGCGTCGCCATCATGCCTGCTCCGCCGGCGTCCCGCCCATCAGCGAGCGCGCGAGCTGTGCGGCCTGCGCGACGCTCAAGCCCGCCTGCCGCTCCCCGTCGAGTGTCACCCAGGGTGCCCCGCCGTTCTCGCCGTGGCACTCGGCGGGCTCGAGGGCGACCATCCCATCTCGTGTGATCCCCCCGAGCGGCACGCCCAGCGCCTCCTCGAGGGCCGCGCGGATCGCCCCGCCGCCGAAGAGCGCGCAGGCCGGGCAGCGGCAGATCCCGATCGTGTGCCGCGTCGGCGGCTCCAGGTGGAGCTGTGCGTAGAAGGAGGCCGTGCCGTACACCTCGGCGTACCAGACGCCGGTGGCGTTCGCGATGTGCTTGATCGCGGCGACCGGGATCTGTCCGTAGAGCTGCTGGGTCCCCTCGAGGATGCGCAGGAGTCTGGCTGGGTCGTGCTCCTCCGCCTCGAGGAGCTGATCCAGGGCCGCCGTGTCGAGTGGCGTGAACGACGCATACGTCGGGTCAGGGACCGGGCGGCCCGAACGCCGGAGCGCCTCTTCCTCGCGCCGTTCGGCGTACTGCTCGGGTGGACCCCAGTGCACGTGGAAGCGGTCCTTGGTGTCGCTGCCGCCCATGTCGATGCACTCGATGGGGCAAGCCATCGCGCACTGGAAACAGGTCTCGCACTTGAGCGCGCCGTACTCGTCGTACAGGAGCTGGAGCCGGCCCCGGTGGCGTGGGGGGATGCGGGGCGCCTGCTCCGGGTACTGCACGGTGACCTTCGGCTCGAAGAAGCGCCGCAGCGTCAGGGCCATCCCCTTGACGATGCCGAGTCCGGGGACGCCGCTCATTGGTGCACCACCAGGATCGCGAGGGCGGTCAGGAAGAGGTTGGCCAGCGCAGCGGGCAGCAGCCATTTCCAGGCCAGTCCCATCAGCTGATCGATGCGCACGCGGGGCAGGGTGGCCCGCATCCAGACGAACGTGAAGACGAAGGCGTAGGCCTTGATGAAGAACCAGACGATGCCGAGGAGCGCCTCGAGGTTGATCAGCAGATAGATCCCGAGCGCGCCAAGGGCCAACAACGTGAAGAGCGCCAGCCCAACGATCCAGGCCTGCCAGAAGGGCCAATTCGAGCGCAGCATCCAGAGCGGCAGGGCGAGCAGGAGCGATCCAACGATCGGCGCGCCGATCGCGATCGCCAGCAGCCCCAGGCCGAGCTGGCCCGGTGCCACCAAGAGGTGGATCGGCCACGGCCAGGGGAACGGGGCGGTCCAGCCGCCGAAGAAGAGCACGACGGCCAGGCCCGAAAGGAGGAAGACGTTGACGTACTCGGCGAAGAAGAAGAAACCGAACCGCATCCCGCTGTACTCGGTGGCGAAGCCGGCCACGATCTCGCTGTCGGCCTCGGTCAGGTCGAACGGGGTGCGGTTGGCCTCGGCCACCGCGGCGATGAAGAAGATCAGGAAGGCGAGCGGCTGGCGCACCACGAACCAGTCGAGGAAGCTGCCCGACTGCGCTTGCACGATGCCGTTCAGGCTCATCGTGCCGGCCAGCATGATCACCCCGACCACCGAGAGCGTCAGCGGGATCTCGTAGCTGACCATCTGGGCTGCGCTACGCAGGCCGCCGAGCAACGAATACTTGTTGAAGCTCGACCAACCGGCCATCAGCAGGCCCACCACGGTGAGGCCCCCGACGGCGAAGAAATAGAGGAGACCCACGTTCAGATCGACGCCGAAGAGGCCTGGCCCGAACGGGAGCACCATGAATGCCATGACGCTGGCCACGAACGTGACCACCGGCGCGAGCGTGAAGACCGTGGCGTCCACGCCGGTCGGCGTGAAGTCCTCCTTGGAGAGCACCTTCAGGCCGTGGACCAACGAGGCGAGCGTGCCCCACGGTCCGACCCTGTTGGGGCCGATGCGCAGGTTCATGAACGCGATCACCTTGAGCTCCATGAAGATGATCACGAAGGCCGTGGGCACCGTGAAGAGCAGGATCGCGGTGGCGGCGACCACGAAGCGGACGATCGCGATGTTCGCCACCAGGACACCGCCGATCCAGCCCACGACGGCGGGGATGATCCCGCTCGCGATGCCCGCCAGCAGGACCACGATGAGGAGGAGCAGGGCGCCCAGGGCGGGCACCACGATCCGTCCAGCGGGCGACAGGCGACCGCTGGAGCGCGCCATCACGCTCACTTGTCGACCCCGCCCATCACCGGATCGAGGCTCGCCATGACCGCCATGGTGTCGGCCAGCAGGTTGCCCGGCATGAGCGGCACGACCGCCTGCAAGTTCACGAAGGACGGATCGTGGATGCGGAAGCGATAGGGCTGGTCGGTGCCGTCGCTGATCGCGTAGCAGCCGTACTGGCCGCGCGGACTCTCGATCGCCGCCCACGCACGCCCGGGGCGCGGCGTGATGCGACGCGGCACGTTCGCCATGACCGGACCGTCGGGCATCTGGTGGATGAGCTGGTCGATGATGTGGATGCTCTGCTTGATCTCGTCGACCCGCAGCAGATACCGCGCGTACGAGTCTCCCTCCTCGCGCGTCGGGATGGCGAACTCCAGTTCCGGGTAGACGCTGTACGGATGTGCGCGGCGCACGTCGTACGGGACGCCGCAGGCCCGGATATTGGGACCGCTGAGCCCGAGGCTGAGAGCGGTGCGCCGATCGAGGCGGCCCAGCCCGCGCGTGCGCTTGAGGAAGATCTCGTTCTCGTTGAGCAGCGTCGTGTTGGCCTCGACCTGCCGGAGCGCGTGGCCCATCCAGTCGCCGAGCCGGCTCAGGAACTCATGGTTCAGGTCGCCGTTGACGCCGCCGATGCGCATGTAGTTGAAGAGCATGCGCTGGCCGGTGAGCGCCGCGAGCATCTCGACGATCTCGTCGCGCTCGATGAAGCTGTAGAGGATGGGCGTCAGGCCGCCCAGATCGAGCGCCATCCAGCCCATGAAGAGCGCATGGCTGGCGATGCGGTTCAGCTCGCAGGCGAGGACGCGGATGTACTCGGCGCGGCGCGGGACGCGCAGGTCGAGCAGCTGCTCGAACGCCATCACGGGGGCCAGCTCGTTGAAGAGCGAGCTGACGTACTCGAGCGGGTCCGTGTAGCAGATCGCGTGGTGGTAGTCGGCGTTCTCGGCCAGCTTCTCGATCCCGCGGTGCAGGTAACCCAGCACCGGGTCGATGTCGACCACGCGCTCGCCCTCGATCTTCACCACCAGGCGCAGCACGCCGTGGGTCGAGGGGTGCTGGGGGCCCATGTTGACGAGCATCTCGCCGTCGCGCAGCGTGTAGAACTCGGCTTCGCGCTCGGTGCGCGGCGCGTACGGCGGAATGGCGTCGTAGATGGTGGCGGGTGTCTGGACCAGGACCTGCGGATCGTCGAGCGACGGGATCTGGGTGGCCATGCTGGCTCCGGCTACCGCGCCCGGCTGCGCCGAATCGGCGCGAGCGACTCGGCAGGCGCGTGGACCTGTTCCATGTGGCGGACGCCCTGCGCCGGCGAGCGGGAGGCGTCGTCGGCGAGGAAGAAATCCTTGCGCAGGGGGAAGCTCGTGTAGTCGGGCGGCATGTAGACGCGCCGCAGGTCGCGGTTCCCCTCGAAGATGATCCCGAACATGTCGTACGCCTCGCGCTCCATCCACTCGGCGCCCTTCCAGAGGAAGGTCGTCGACGGCACGCGGGGGTCCTCGCGATCGAGATCGACGACGATCACGCGGAGCCAGTCTGGGGTCGTCTCGGACCACAGGTGGTAGACCACCTGCATCGAATCGCCGGTATCCACGCCGGCCAGGTCGGCGAGGACCTCGAAGCGGAACGCCGGGTCGTCGTGGAGGGTGCGGAGCACGTCGACCGTCGCGCCGGCAGCGATGCGGATCTCGGTCTGATCGTGGCGCTGCCGCACGGGTGCGGCCAGCAGTGGACCGAGGCGTGTTTCCAGGCGGCGCTTGAGCGCGGTATCCGTGGCGGGCCTCCCGTCAGCGTTCGGCCGGCGCGGTGGGGCCGACGGCGCGCTCGGCCCAGCGGCCGCGGCGCTCCTTGATCAGCTGCTGGAGCTTCATCATGCCGTAGATGAGCCCCTCGGGGCGCGGCGGGCAGCCCGGCACGTAGACGTC
>JAJYNJ010000002.1 GCA_021786385.1 Chloroflexota bacterium | reverse complement strand
GCCGGACGGCGCGGATGCGGATCGCCTCCAACGTCCGATGATCGAGCCTGCGGCCGTCGTCCTCCCGCACCCTGCCAGTCTATGGGAACCGGCCTCGGTTGTCCAGCTACTTATGCGCGGCTTAGTAAGCCGGCCGAACAGGTCGGCTGCACGCGCATCGAGCGCACCGACGACCTGCGCGGACACGGTGATCGGCGAGGTTCCAGGATCGCCGGCACGCCATGGGGCACCAGGTGACTGGCCGCGAGCAGGGGATGCAGCAGATGACAGCAGCAGGATAGCGGCCAGGCCGGCAAGACCGCCGGCACCGAGCACGCCTGCGCGAACGCGCGAATACATCATCGCCTCCTCAGACGCACTTGGTGCAGCCGACGATATCGGCCCAGCCGGTGTAGTAAGGCGAGCCGTACCATTCTGGTGCCGTGAACGTCGAGTGTAGAGACTTCGCCCATTGGTAAGCCTCGGCGAGGCTATAGATCGGATTGCCAGGACCGCCCGCCTCGACGTGCGTCCAGAAGTCGCTCTCGAAGTATGTCATGTCTGACGTATACGGGTGTCCCTTGTATCCCATGTAGAAGACGTAGGCGCTGGCGGACTTGTTCTGAGGAATGCCGAAGGCCGCGGACATGGACACCGTGCCGTTGGTCGGAATCTCTCCGAGCACGCACGTCGACATGATCACGACCTGAGCGGGCGTGGTGACGCGCGATTGCACGTCGCTGGAGTTCACGATCCCGGATCCACTGCACAGGCCCGCATCCTCGCGGAAGCCCTGCGCGCCGCTCGGATTGTAGTAGTCGCCGTGCGAACGCACGAAGACGCCGCGGTCACCGCTGACGCGGTTCAGAAAGGCCGTCCGCGTGAAGCCGGAGCCGGTGAAGCCATAACGGTAGTAGTTGAGGTAGCCAAAACCGTTCATGGCCAGGGTATAGGCTTGCTGGGCGAACGTGCCGCCCGTTCAGATGTCGAAGGCCGTCACGTTGGACCACGTGCTCGAGTAAGTTGTCGCCGCGACACTCGTGGGCATGGCTCCCAACTGTAGCGCCACCGCGAGAGCGAGTACGGCCCGACAGAGAAGGAGCCGCCTCCGCCTTGGATCGCCGAGGTTCATCGTCCTGCGTCCCTCCCGATTGAGATGTTGTTGCCAGCCGCTCGCCAAGAGCTGCTCACCCGAACAGCGCCGACTGAACTTGGGCACGTCGGTCGCTGCCCTTCGGGGGTTTGCTCGCCTCCCAGCCACCCTGGAGCGTCCATTGGTTGGCAGAAGCGTCAGCAAGCCCGATGGTCCCTGAACAGCCCTCCTTTCTTTGGCACGTGCACGTATGTGCCGCTGTCGACGGCGGACCGTCAAATCAACCCAAGAGCGTTACGAGGGGCTATAGGCTGTGTGCCAAGCCGCCAGCAGTTCGTCTATGCGCCCGATCCATCAACTGAGGAGCATTGCCAGCGAGGGCCGGACTGCCGCCAACCGCCCACGCCATCGGCTACCCTTTGTCGGCGCTCGAGATCTGGTCGTTCGCCGCGCCGAGGGTCGCCATCGGGGCAGTGCCCCAGTCCCACTGCGTGCCCGTCCGGTTGGCCCCGGCCCACCAGAGCGGATGGCCACCGTTGAGAGGCTGGAACGAGCTGATCTGGTTGTCCCAGCCGATCGACGCGAGATCGGCCTCGTAGACGTACGCCTCGAAGCTGGGGCCCGAGTCGTTCGCGTCGCGGTACCAGCGCACGTACGGGCCTATGAGCGCTGCGGGGCTCGCGACGACCGCGCCGCTGCCGGAGCGTGCGTCCGGCGCGGCTTCCTCGGCGGCGCGGTCGGCGGCGGTCAGGAAGCAGCGGATGACCGGGTAGTCGCGGTCGTGGCAGTGGTAACTCGCTACGGTGCCGAGCGGAATCCGCTGGGCTCCCAGGTAGGCGACGAGCGCCGGTCGCCCCGGCGACGCTGCCGCGGCACCTGCGCTCGACACCGTCAGCGTGAGTCCACCTGTCAGCGCAATCGACGCCACCAGCCGACCCAGCGGCCCCCAACATCCAATCATCCGTCTCGACCTCGTGTGGGAGAGCGATGGGACGCGCCACCAGTGTCCGACGCGTCTGGATCGTGGTCGAGGCCAGAGATCACGCCATCAGGTAGGCGGAAAATCACGCCATGGAGATGGGCGCGGGTAGGATTGGAGGGAGGCGGCTAAGAGCGAGATGACGGCGGGCAGGTGGCAAGCGCTGGTACCTCAGGGCGACTCGCGCCGCGGCCCCGGCATGTTCCTGGCGGCCGTCGTCCTCGATCTCGCAGCGATCGCGCTCCTCGGCTGGCTGGTCTTCGTGGGCACGCCCGCCATCGCGATCGGCGTGCGCCACGAGCCCGATGGCCGCTGGCTCGTCACCTCCGTGGCACCCGGTGGCGATGCGTGGAACTACGGGATCCGCCCGGGGATGGAGATCATCGGGATCAGCCCCAGCGATGCGCTCCCGTCGGGCGACTGGCAGTCACTGCTCGTGGCGAACGGTACCGTCCAGATCACGATCCAGCGCCACGATCTTCCGCCGACCCCGGAACCGTTGATCGTCTGCGCGGCCGCGCTCGTGGCAGCCATCCTGGCGTTCCGGTATGTGCCCACCGTGGCCTGGCTGCTCACGCTCGCCCCGCCGGCCATTGCCTCGCTCAACGGCGCGATGCTCGTCGACCCTCCGATCAACCTCGCCTTCGAGGCCATCGGTCCGCTCGTGGCCGCGCTCTTCGTCGCCCGCGCCGCGAGCTCTCTGCGAGGCCGCTGGCTGGCGCTCGGCCCTGCCATCGTGGTCGTCTTTCTCCTCGCCTGGCTCGTGGCCTATGCGGCGTCATGGCAGAACTGGACTGTCATCCGCGACGCCGGCGTCCTCGTGTCGGTGGCGCTCGGGGCGCTCGGCGCCGCGATCTCGCTTTCCGGGGCCATCAGGCGGGCCCCTTCTTCCAGGCGCGCCGCCGGTGCGAACATCGACCCGGCCCGACCGTCTCGCGACACAATGACGGCTCGGTAGTCTGGGGAGCGAGCGACCTGCCGAAGTCCACACTCAGCCCGTAGCCGGAAGGCAGGTGATGTTGGGTCAGGACGAGACCTTAGTTGATCGCCGTGACGTCGAGCGTGTGCTCGCCGGCGCACAGATGGTCGAATGGCTGCCACGACAGGGCCCCGGAGACTGTCACCGAGTCCCCCATCCTGATGAGGCTCCCGTTGGGTCCGTGAAGGCCGTGCTCGTCCGCCTCGTAGCCGGACGGCAGATGCCGAAGCCAGTAGCGATCAGTGGCGTCCCCATGCGGCACGAGGACGTCGACACAGGCGCCGTCGGAGCCCTCGAGCGTCCCGGTGACGGTCGCGCTCCCACTCGCGCAGCCCGAGACGAGGAGTGCCGCGCAGATCGCAGCGCAGACCGCACGCCGAAGCCGTTTCACGCCGACACTCGACCTGGCGCGATCGGCGCCCACAGCGTCTCCGTCGAGTGGGGTATGGAAGCGGGCGGCGACCCGCTTGCGAGTCGCCGCCCGCCGCGGAGATCCCTGTCGGATCATTCCGAGATCGCCCTCTCTCAGCGCTTCGCCAGGATCGCCGACGCGGTCGCCGCCTGTCGACCGAGGGCCGCCCTGATCGCATTGAGCTCCACGCCGTGCTGGCCGATCGCCCTTCGCTGGTAGGCGGCGTCGACGGCCATTCGGACTCCGACGAGGTTGGTGGTCTTCTTGCAGTTCACGTCGGCCACGGCGACCGCGATCTCTGCGGCGGAAGCCTTCTCGCCGCTCCACTGCGGGTCGTTGTTCGCCTCCATCGGCGTGCTGTAGTGGTAGCCGGAGGCCGCCATGCATCTGCTCCACTTCGCGAACGCGGCCACGACCCGGCTGTCGCTCTTCGCCGCCGTCCAGGAATCGAAGGAGAGCTGATCGGGCATGCTCACGTCGGTGGTTCCTTCGACCTGGCGCTGCGCAGCGCCGAAGCACGCGCCGTCCGGGATCGTCTTCCCGTTGAAGATACCGCCGCCGGACTTCGCCGCCACGACGTTGTAGTAGTCGTCCGATAGCTTCATGTTTTCGTAGGCTGCCTCGCTCGCGGGGTTCTCCCCGTACGAGTGGTAGCCCATCTGCTTCGCGTGGTCCACGTCCAGCAGACCATAGAGACGGTAAGTGCGCCGGCTGACCTGAGTTCGGCATGTCGGCGGGGCTCTTGTCCCACGCGGGCGCGACAAACTGGAAGCCGAACTGTTCGACACAGCTCTTCGTCAACGCGTATTCAGCTCGAAGCACGGTCTGTCGCTCGGCGAAGTCCTGAACGTACGCATCGAGCGGCAGGGAGATGTCGCACCAGTCGGTGATGGTCGGGATCGAGTCGACTCTCGGTTCACCGGGCGGCGCCGAGGCGGCCGCGGTCACCATGGTGACACCTACGATTGCCACGATCCCCGCGACGAGTGACACCGCGCGGGCAAGGACGGTCTTCTTCATCGCCGCGCTTCCTCAGTTGGAGAAGGTGCAGTCGGGGTCGGTGGCAGGGTGGATGCCGCCGTCGTTCCAGCATTCGGAGCTGGTCTGGTCGTTGTACGTGACCTGACTGACGCTCCCATAGATGCCAATCTTCTGGTAGTTGCCATCGCAGTCCACATCCGTGAAGATGCGGACGCTGCGATGGTCAGACAGGTTCTGGACCGAGCTGATCGAGTCGTTCAGCCTGCAGGAGAAGGCGGCCCACGAGTTGCACTCCGACGGGTAGTTGTACGTATGGAAATAGAGGCCGCCATCCATGTCGTCGTAGTAGTATGAAGATGTTGGGCTATCCACGGTGTGATCAGCCTGGCAGACGGGCCCAGCACAGCCGGAGGTGGCCGGCCGCGGGATCGTACGGGCCGACAACATAGACCATGAGGTTTCCCATGATCGGCGGGCGAGCGATGTCGTATGGGTACGTCACGGGCCAGCGCTGAATGACGATAGGCTGGGCTGTCGCGAGATCAACGATCTCGAAGTCCTTGTAGTCGTCGCCCCAGACCGCCCCGAATCGGGTCCCGACGGAGGGGTAGTTCACGGCCACCTGGCGACCGAAGTGAATTGGAGTCACGTGTCTCGTCGCGAGATCGTAGCGTTCGAGGCTCCCGGCGTTGAAGACGTTCTGATTGACCTGCTTCCAGAGCACGACCGAGCCGTTGAAGGCCGGCGTCGTCACGCCCCCCGAGGGATCGAGCCGAGTCGGCGGGCCAGCTGCGAGGTTGGTGAGGTAGACGTCGAACTCGGGGTTCGCTCCGGGATGCTCGACGGTCGCGTAGACAAGCGTCCCATCAGGCGCCAACGACGGGAACCAGAACTCGGTCGAGGTTGCGTCTGCAAAGGCGACTACGCGAGTCCGGCCGGTCGAGATCGAGTAATCGAGAAGCTCATAACGCAGGCCGGCAGCGACCTCGTGAACAGCGCTCCAAACGATGTCAGTGCCATTCATCGAGGGCACCGGGAGGGGTGACTGGGCTTCGGAGGCCGTGTCGTTCGCATCGATGACGAGCGGGGCAGGGCGATCGAAGCCCCTCAACCAGAGGCGCCAGCCCGAGTCCCCATAGAGGCGGGCGTTCTGCTCGACGAAGGCGACGTTGCCGTTGCTGCCTACGAGACTGATCAGCTGGGAATCGCGGTGGGGTTGTCGAAGACAACGTGCGGGCCGTTGCTGCTGCCAGGATCCCAGGCGAACAGGTCGGGCGCGCTGTCAAGGGCAGCGTGATTGGCGCCCGAGGACCAGATGAGCCGCTGTCCATCTGTCCTGGCATCCAAGAGGGGCGTCGTAGAGACCTCATCGACGCAGCGGGTCGGAAACGGTCCCTTCTCGAGGTCCCTAATCGGATCCACCGACGCCGCAGGTGACCGGTACGCAAGCGACGGCACTGCCGCCACCGCCGAGGCGCGGGGGCTCGGTGCTTGTCGCGGCTGAACCGAGCCCGGACCCACGCCCGCGCACCCGCTGACAAAGACGGTGGCGACGACGTCCGCCGCCACCGTCCCGTTGGGGAGGGATCGAATGAGCGACTGACCCACCTACCAGATGATCCAGTCTGCTGCGTGGTTCGGATTGGGCTTGTGGATGGTGTACCAGATGGTCGTGGCCGGGTCAGAGAAGGCGCCCGTGTTTCCCCCGTATCCAGGAAGACGACACGCTCGAGCTCGAAGCCGACCACCGCCGCCATACCGAGATCGAGAACGCGATCCGGGACCTCAAGTACGGCGTCGGCCTCAACCACCTGCCCTCGGGCCGGTTCGCCGCCAACGGCGCCTGGCTGGCGGTCCAGGTGCTGGCCCACAACCTGGCCCGCTGGACGGCCCGCCTCGGTCTCGGCGCCGGCGTCGTCACCACCAAGACCCTGCGTCGCCGCCTGTTCGGCCTGGTCGGCCGCCTCTCACCCGCCTCGATTGAGCACGGCCGCCAGGTCTGCCACGCGGATCCCAGCGATCATCGCCGGCGTAGGCGGGTCGGCATACTCGTCGTACTCGGTGAACCAGACGACCCAGCCGTCCCGGACTCCAACCATGCCCACCGCCGCCGTCCCTCCGATTCCCACTGCAGTAAGCATTCCGGGAGACCAGACGGCGAGACGGGCAGGAACTTTGAGCCCGAGCCAATCCGACCGCCACGCCACGAATCCGTCGCCGGTCGCCGGCCATGCCGAACCCGTAAGGTCGCCGTGCGGGGTCGGAGTAAGCGCGACGGGCGCAACATTGTCAATGCGCGCGGCCATCACCTGGTCCGAGCGTCCGTGCCCGGCAGGATCCGATACCCAGGTGAGAATGTTCTCGTGGGCATCGAGTTCATATGCATCCTTCGCCACTAGGAGGGGTGCTGGATGCGAGGGGGTCGACAGCCACGCGTTCGCGGTCGTCATGATTCCTGCGCTGTCTACTTTGCCGGATGAGTAGAACACCGCTTCCCCGGACAGGGCGACCTTGTACACTCGTCCGTCCGTCTCGATTGTTCGGATCAGACGAGCGTCGGTCAGGCTCCGGATCTCGATCGAGTCGGACGCGCCAGATGTCCGCCTTACGAGAGCTAGCCGCCCGTCTCCTACGGTCAGGTTGTAGCTTGGGTCGCCTCGCCCTTCGAGCACCGTGCAGAGATCCCCCGAAGTCACGTCAAGCGAGCGAATTCGCCATTGCTCGGACTTGCCCTCCATCCAATACACGACCGCTCCATCGATGACCGGCTCCCAGACGTGCCATCTGCCGGTCGCAGTGTAGATCTTGCGCACAGTGCCGCTCGCAACGTCGGCCAGGAAGATCATCTCGTTGTACTTGCCCTCGGGTCCGCGCGCGTCGGTAAATACGGCACGCGGGCCGCTAGTGTGGAGCCGCAGCACTCGGAGGTTGTTCTGAAGAACAGCGGTGTGGAGCGCTCCGCTGGGCAGGTCGACCACGGCCAGCGCACGCCACCCCTGTCCTGGCGGATACGACGTGCTCGGCCATGGTGCCAGAGTCGGCCACGTCGAGGGCGCCGCAGTCAGCGGCAGCGCACTGTGTGGCCACTCCGCGTACGGAGTGCCCGTCGCCGGCAGCGCCGTGGCGGCTGGGGCGGCATCCACCGGACTCTCGCTCGAGTTCGCGGGCGGAGAGCCTGAAGGGGCCGAGGCACAAGCTGAAGTCAAGAGGAGCGTGCCAGCGACGATGAGGCCCGGCACGCTCCGCAACACGCTCCGCAATAGAATCATCAGTACCACTCGGGTCCGAGCGTCGCGTTCCAGTAGTTCTGCAGGCTCAGCGTGAAATGGCACGCCCGATCGGCAGAGGAGCTATAGCCGGGCCCCACGTAGCAAGTACCGTCGGTCTGAACGTAGGTCCATGGATCGTAGACCTTCACCGCCGAGCTGGAGGAGTCGTACCCAATGGCATCAGAGGCGTGTCCCACCACCGTGGTCCCCGTGTTGTGGTCGGGCCAGTAGGGACTATCCCAGTTGACACGCACAAATGTCGGCCAGCTGTACGTACCCACATCGTAGAGGATGTAGTTCCACAGGCTCGACGAGCTGGTAACGTTGATGTTCGTGTAGAGCCAATCCGACGGCGTACGAGTGTGCTTCTGCAGTTCCGCATTCATGCATTGACGACCAGACTCCACGTTGGTCCCTGTGCAGGCATAGATCGCGTCCTGTCCCGCCTTCACCGACGGCGTCGCGTAACCCCCGAACTTCGTGTCGAGGATGGTCTGATTGCTGGCCGCCAGACAATAAGAGGTGGTCTTCTGGTGGTACTTGTTCATGATTAGCGTTACCGCCGACGGCACCAGCGGCGTGGCGAGTTGAGACTGCTGGCGTGATGTGAATGCCGCGAAGTCCGCTGCCTTCGCCGCCACAACGGCCGGATCTTGCACGACCGTGGCGGCGTCGTACGTAAGGCTGGTCGGAGTGGAAACCGGCTGGTCCGTCGGCGACGGGTCCCGGGCAGCGGCCGTCGCAGGCAACAGACTCAAGGTCATCACTGAGCACACCAAGGCGAGCGCGATTCGTATCCTCATGGCTTGTCCTCCCTCGTTGCTCTTGGTCCGGTTGACGTCGGGGATCACGGAGGCGCACCTGCCGTGATCACAGCTGCTTTGCTTTACGAGACGTGAGACCTCACTTCTTTTGCACGCCGACGATCCGGTGGTTCACGTTGCCAGAGTGGCCTCCGCCGAGGTACCGCAGTTCCAAATCCTCCCCGTGCAGGTGCAACCCTGCCACCAGATGGGCTGGAGCGCCGATTTCATCGTGGCCTGCGAGGCCCCGACCGCCAACCGCCCACGCCATCGGCTACCCTTTGTCGGCGCTCGAGATCTGGTCGTTCGCCGCGCCGAGGGTCGCCATCGGGGCAGTGCCCCAGTCCCACTGCGTGCCCGTCCGGTTGGCCCCGGCCCACCAGAGCGGATGGCCACCGTTGAGAGGCTGGAACGAGCTGATCTGGTTGTCCCAGCCGATCGACGCGAGATCGGCCTCGTAGACGTACGCCTCGAAGCTGGGGCCCGAGTCGTTCGCGTCGCGGTACCAGCGCACGTACGGGCCTATGAGCGCTGCGGGGCTCGCGACGACCGCGCCGCTGCCGGAGCGTGCGTCCGGCGCGGCTTCCTCGGCGGCGCGGTCGGCGGCGGTCAGGAAGCAGCGGATGACCGGGTAGTCGCGGTCGTGGCAGTGGTAACTCGCTACGGTGCCGAGCGGAATCCGCTGGGCTCCCAGGTAGGCGACGAGCGCCGGTCGCCCCGGCGACGCTGCCGCGGCACCTGCGCTCGACACCGTCAGCGTGAGTCCACCTGTCAGCGCAATCGACGCCACCAGCCGACCCAGCGGCCCCCAACATCCAATCATCCGTCTCGACCTCGTGTGGGAGAGCGATGGGACGCGCCACCAGTGTCCGACGCGTCTGGATCGTGGTCGAGGCCAGAGATCACGCCATCAGGTAGGCGGAAAATCACGCCATGGAGATGGGCGCGGGTAGGATTGGAGGGAGGCGGCTAAGAGCGAGATGACGGCGGGCAGGTGGCAAGCGCTGGTACCTCAGGGCGACTCGCGCCGCGGCCCCGGCATGTTCCTGGCGGCCGTCGTCCTCGATCTCGCAGCGATCGCGCTCCTCGGCTGGCTGGTCTTCGTGGGCACGCCCGCCATCGCGATCGGCGTGCGCCACGAGCCCGATGGCCGCTGGCTCGTCACCTCCGTGGCACCCGGTGGCGATGCGTGGAACTACGGGATCCGCCCGGGGATGGAGATCATCGGGATCAGCCCCAGCGATGCGCTCCCGTCGGGCGACTGGCAGTCACTGCTCGTGGCGAACGGTACCGTCCAGATCACGATCCAGCGCCACGATCTTCCGCCGACCCCGGAACCGTTGATCGTCTGCGCGGCCGCGCTCGTGGCAGCCATCCTGGCGTTCCGGTATGTGCCCACCGTGGCCTGGCTGCTCACGCTCGCCCCGCCGGCCATTGCCTCGCTCAACGGCGCGATGCTCGTCGACCCTCCGATCAACCTCGCCTTCGAGGCCATCGGTCCGCTCGTGGCCGCGCTCTTCGTCACCAGCGCTGCGAGCCGTCCGCGAGGCCGCTGGCTGGCGCTCGGCCCTGCCGTCGTGATCGTCTATCTCGTCGCCTGGCTCGTGGCCTATGCGGCGTCATGGCAGAACTGGACTGTCATCCGCGACGCCGGCGTCCTCGCGTCGCTGGCGCTCGGGGCGCTCGGCGCCGCGACCTCGCTTTCCAGCGCCATCAGACGGGCCCGCTCACGATCCGCGCAGGGCCTGGCCGGCCTCCCCCTCGCCGTTGCCGTCGGTGTGGTCGTCGACGAGCTCGTGCCGGGCCGAACTCGTACACGCCTGTCGGCGATCGAACGCGAGCGTGCCAGGCTCGCGACCGAGCTCCACGCCGACGTCCTGCCCGACCTCTCGGACGTGATCCGCTCGATCGAAGAAGGCGACTCTCCACGGGCGGCCGCCGATCGTCTCCGGGCCATCTCGGCCGAGCTCCGCGAGCTCATGGCCGAGCGACGGCTCAGCATCCTCGAGGACCAAGGGCTGGTGCCGGCCCTCGAGTGGCTGGTCGAGCATGTCGAGGCGCGGACCGGCGTGCGGGTGGAGCTCGACGTCGAGGGCGCGAGGCTGGGGGCCGAGGACCGTCCACCGCGCGAGGTCGAGATCGCCAGCTACCGCGTCTGCCAAGAGGCGCTCGACAATGCACTCATCCACGCGCGGCCGAAGTCGATCCGCGTGCGGCTCGAGGTCGACGCCGCGCACGCCCGGCTCGAAGTCGCCGACGACGGCGTCGGCATCCGACCGGGCGACGAGGACCGAGCGGTCCGCGGCGGCCACCTCGGGCTCGTCGATATGCGCAGTCGAGCGGCGGCGATTGGCGGCGCGCTCCAGGTCGGCCGCCGCCCCGGCGGCGGGACGCTGGTCCTGCTCCGGTGGCCGGCATGATCAAGGTCCTCATCGTCGACGACCACCCCTCGACGGCGCACGGCCTTGCTGCACTCCTCGATCGCCAGGCCGACCTCGAGGTCCTCGGGGTTGCGGGCGCGGTCGAAGAGGCACTTCGGCTCGTGGGTGAGCTTCGGCCGGACGTCGTCGTGTGCGACATCGAGTTGAACGGCGCGCCCGGCGGCTTCGAGATCGCGCGTCGCCTGCAAGAGGGTTCTGGGCCGGCCGTCCTCCTCTTCAGCTCGTTCGATTACCCGGCGTTTCGCCAGCGCGCCTTCGACCTGCTTGTCGCCGGATACCTGCTCAAGACGGCGAGCCTCGACGAGATTGCGTCCGCGATTCGGAGCGTGGCGGCCGGAGGGACGGCGTTCGATGCCTCGGCCATGCACGACGCGGCCCTCGCGCCACGCCACCCGTCCGACCGGGAACTCGAACTCATCCGTCTCGTCCAGGACGGCCTGTCGAACGACGAGGCCGCTATCAGGCTTGGCATCGGAACGCGCGGTGTCGAGAGCTCCCTCCGCCGCCTGTTCGGCCGATATGGCGTCTTCAACCGGACCGCGCTCGTGGAACTCGCCGAGGCCCAGGGCTGGCTGGCCCTCGCCGACAAACGATCTGACTGAGCTCGGCCGACCGGGCTCGCTCGACGGCACCGAACCTCGATGGCCGGCTTGATCCGTGAGGCAGTCGAGCCCGCCTACCCAGCCACTGGCACGGAGCAGGCGCGCTCATTAGCTCGCCGGGCGTCAACCCCGACGGACCGCCCCGCCCTACCCGGCCGCGACCGGCTCCTCGCGCTGGCCGTAACGCCGCTCGACGTAGCTCTCGACGATCGCCTTGAACTCGTCGGCCAGCCGCTCACCGCGCAGCGTGGTGGAGAGCTTCCCATCCACGTAGACCGGCGCCACCGGCTCCTCGAAGGTGCCCGGCAGCGAGATCCCGATGTCGGCGTGTTTCGATTCGCCTGGCCCGTTCACCACGCAGCCCATCACCGCCACGCGCATCCCCTCGACGCCCGGGTAGCGCTCGCGCCAGACTGGCATCGAGGCCGCAAGGTAGTCCTGCACCTCCCGGGCGAGCTGCTGGAAGAACGTGCTGGTCGTCCGTCCGCAGCCCGGGCAGGCCGAGACCTGCGGGAGGAAGTGGCGCAGCCCGAGCGACTGCAGCACCTGCTGCGCGACCCGCACCTCCTCGGCGCGGTCCGCGCCAGGCTCGGGCGTGATCGAGACGCGGATCGTGTCGCCGATCCCCTCCGCCAAGAGGATCGCGAGACCGGCGGTGGACGCCACGACCCCCTTCGTCCCCATCCCCGCCTCCGTGAGCCCGAGGTGGAGCGGATAGTCGCAGCGGGCCGCCAAGCGGCGGTAGACCTCCACCAGGTCGGGCACCCCGGAGACCTTGGCCGACAGGATGATCCGCTCGTGCGCCAGGCCGGTCGCCTCCGCCAGCTCGGCCGAACGGAGCGCGGACTCCACCATCGCCTCGATCATCACGTCACGCGCGGGTTTCGGTTCCGGCAGCCGCGCGTTGGCGTCCATCAGCTCGGTCAGGAGCGTCTGGTCGAGCGAGCCCCAGTTGACGCCGATGCGGACCGGCTTGTCGTAGTCGATGGCGACCCGCACGATCGTGGAGAAGCGCTCGTCGTGGTGCTCCTTCGCCCCGACGTTCCCCGGGTTGATGCGGTACTTGTCCAGGGCGCGTGCCATCTCCGGGTACTGGACCAGCAGCTGGTGGCCGTTGTAGTGGAAGTCGCCGATGATCGGCACCCCGACCCCGAGACCGCGCACCTTGCGCACCATCTCGGGGACCGCGGCGGCGGCGCCTTCGTTGTTGACGGTGACGCGCACGAGCTCGCTGCCGGCGTGCGCCAGCGAGGCGACCTGCAGCGCCGTGGCATCCGGGTCCGCGGTGTCGGTGTTGGTCATCGATTGCACGACGATCGGCCAGCGCGACCCGACCGGGACATCACCGACCATCACCGTCGGGGTCTCGCGGCGGGTCACGAGCCTGCCCCTCCCCTGACGATGTCGAAGTAGCTCACCCAGATCAGGAACCCGAAGAGGAGCATGAACCCGACGAAGTACGTGGCGCGCTCGAGGCTCACACTGATCCGGTTGCGGCTCGCCGTCTGCAGCACCGCGACCGCGATTCGGCCGCCGTCGAGGGGCGGGAACGGGAGCACGTTGACCACGGCCAGGTTCGCGGAGAGCAGGCCGACCAGCCAGAGCAAGACCACTGGCGGGGCCTCCGTGCGCACCGTCCCGACGACCTCGGCGATCCCGATCGGGCCACTCACCGGCGGCGCCGCTCCGGGGTTGCTGGCGACGGACGTGACAAGCTGCCCGAGCGCGCCGACGATCAGCCCGCAGGCCTGGGCGGTGCGGTCCGCCCCGACCCCGACCGCGGCCAGCAACGACCGCCGCACGATCGTCCCGGTGACGATGCGGGCCGTGATGCCGAGCGCGCCCTTGCCCGCCGCGACCGAGGCCTGGCCCCGCAGCGTGACGGGAATCTCCTGGGCGGCCCCGTCCGGATGCCGGACGGTGAGCGTCACGCGATCGCCGGCATGGGCCAGCGTGTAGGCGGTGGGGGCCTCGCCGTCGAAGTATGGGAAGGTGCGGCCATCAACGCCGGTGATGACGTCGCCCGGCTGGAGGCCGATCGACGCCGCTGGCGAGCCTGGCACGACCGACTCGACCCGCGCGTCCGCGGTGGGCTCGAGCGCCGCAGCGATCACGGTGAAGATCACGAACGCGAGCAGCAGGTTCATGGCCACGCCCGCCACGAGGATCGTGATGCGCACGCGGAGCGGCTTCTGGGAGAAACTGCGCGGATCGTCGCTGCCACCCTCCTCGCCCTCGAGGCGCACGAAGCCCCCGATCGGCAGCCAGTTCAGTGTGTACTCGGTCTCGCCGTCGCTGCCCAGGCGCGCCGCGCGGGGCGGGAAACCTATCCCGAACTCGTGCACGCGGACGCCGCTCAGACGGGCCACGATGAAGTGGCCGAGCTCATGGGCGACCACGAGGCCGACCAGGATCGCCAGGAAGAGGGCGATCGTGGTCCCCGCGTTGAGAAATCCGCTCATGCCGCTCCCCCTGGCGCCGCCTCGCACCAGGCGCGCACCTCGCCGTCGAAGGCGATCAGCTCGTCGAGGTCCGGGGCCGGCCCGGCGCCGAAGCGTTCGACGGCGGCGGCCACCAGCCGGGCGATCCCCGGAAAGTCCAGCCTGCGCTCGAGGAACCGCTGCACGGCGACCTCGTCCGCGGCGATCAAGGCCGCGCTGGCGCGGGGGCCGGCCTGCCCGGCATCGCGGGCGATGCGGAGCGCCGGGAAGCGCGCCTCGTCCGGCGGCTCGAACGTGAGCGCGGAGAGCGCATCGAGCGCAAGCGGGGGCGCCGGCGACGGGCGCCGGTCCGGGAAGGTGAGCGCGTACTGGATGGGGATGCGCATGTCCGGATGTCCGAGCTGGGCCTTGACGGATCGGTCGACGAACTCCACGGCCGAGTGGATCACGCTCTGGGGGTGGATCACCACGGCGATCCGTGCGAGACCCACATCGTACAGCCGGTCGGCCTCGATCACCTCCAGCCCCTTGTTCATCAGCGTCGCGGAGTCCACCGTGATCTTGGCGCCCATCCGCCAGGTCGGATGCGCTAGAGCCATCTCGGGCGTGGCACGGGCGAGATCCGCCGCCGGCAGCGTGCGGAACGGACCCCCCGAGGCGGTGAGCCAGATCCGCGCGATCGCCTCGGGATCCTCGCCGACCAGGCACTGCCAGATCGCGGAATGCTCGGAGTCGATGGGGCGGAGCCACGCGAGCGGGCTGGCGAACGGTGAGATGGGCGGGGCGGCCGCGGCGAGCGCCCGGGCGAGCGGCATCACCAGGTGCCCCCCGCTCACGAGCGTCTCCTTGTTGGCCGTGGCCACGACCTTGCCGGCGCGAAGCGCCGCCAGCACGGGGCGCAGACTGACCACCCCGCCGGTCGCCACCACCACCAGGTCCACGTCGTCGCGCGTGGCCAGGCGCACGAGCGCGTCTGGCGCGTCGTCGACCGTCGCCCCGTCGGGCGGGCGAAACGATCCGCGCGCGGCGGCGTCCGCAAGCGCGACGACCCGCGGCCGCAACACGGCGGCCTGCGTCTCGAGCCTCCGATGGTCATGGCCCGCCGCCAGCGCCACAACCGCGAAGCGATCCGGCAGCCCAGCCAGCACGTCGACCGCCTGGCGGCCGATCGAACCGGTCGACCCGAGCAGCGCGACGCGGGTGCGGGGGCCGATTGCGACGCGATCGCCTGGCGCGTCGGCTCGAGTCGTCATCGCGTCACCAGCGCTAGGTACCCGGCTAGGACGGGCGCCGCGAACAGAAACGAGTCGATTCGATCCAGCATCCCGCCGTGGCCGGGGATCAGATGCCCCGAATCCTTCGCGCCGGCAGCGCGCTTGAGCATCGACTCGGCGAGATCTCCCCCCTGTGCGGCCAGTCCGACCAGGAGCCCCACGGGCAGGCCCTCGAGCGGCGACCGCCCCAGGCCGGCGAGCACGAGGGCGGCCACCAGCACCGCGCCCGCGAGCCCACCCAGCAGCCCGGCATAGGTCTTCGACGGCGAGATGTGCTGCAGGAAGCGCCGTCGCCCGAACGCGCGACCGACGGCGTAGGCGAACGAGTCGTACGACCAGACCGTGGCCACGAGCAGGAGTAGCCACCCCCGTCCGCCGCCCAGCCACCCCAGCGCGGCCCCAACTGGCACGGCTGGGGCCATCACCAGCAGCCGGGAGGCGAACCCGAGGAGCCCCACGTAGCCCGCACCGAAGACGGTGGCGATCCAGGTGCCGAGCCCATCGCGCGGCTGCGCCAGTGTGAAGGCGCCGGCCCCGGCAAGGAGCGCGCCGAGCGCGGCGAGCCCTGCCGCGAAGAACAGATCGGTCGGAGCCGAGCCCGCTGCCACCAGCATGGCCGCCAGGACCGTCCCGTAGCGGGCGAACCCGCGATAGCCGGCCGCGCTGAGCAGCGCGAATGCCTCTCGGGCCGCCAGCGCACCCAGCCCCACCAGGAATCCGTCGATCCAAGGCCGCCCCAGCAGGAAGATCGCAACGACGACCGGGACCAGGATCGCGGCGCTGACCAGGCGCTGCCGCAGCACGGGTGCCTCAGCGCCCGAAACGCCGGGTCCGCCGCGCGTATTCGGCGAGCGCCTCGTCGAACGCCTCGGGCCCGAAGTCGGGCCACAGCAGCTCCGAGAAGTAGAGCTCGGCGTATGCCGCCTGCCAGATCAGGAAGTTGCTCAAGCGGGCCTCTCCACCCGTCCGGATCAGCAAGTCGGGCTCGGGCACGCCGGCTGTGTAGAGCCGTGCCTCGATCGCCGCCTCGTCGATCTGGGCCGCCGTCAGGCCGTCCTCCACACAGCGGCGCGCGGCATCCGCGATCTCCGAGCGCCCCGAGTAGTTGAAGGCGACGTTGAGCAGCAACCGCTCGCCACCGCGCGTCGCCTCGAGGCCGCCCAGGATCGAGCGCCGCGTCTCGTCCGGCAACTCGTCGAGTCGGCCGAGCAGGCGCACCTGCACCCCTTGCGTGCGGAGCTCCTCGGTTTCCTCGCGGATCGCCGACTCCAGCAGCTCGAAGAGCGCACGGACCTCTCCTGGAGAGCGTGCCCAGTTCTCGCGGCTGAAGGCATAGATCGACAACACACGGACGCCGCGTTCGACCGCGCGGCGCAGCAGCGGCCGGATCGCGCGGACACCAGCCGCGTGTCCTTCGGCCTCCGTCACCCCCCGCGCGCGGGCCCAGCGACGGTTGCCGTCCATGATGATCGCCACGTGGCGAGGGACGGCCGCCGCCTCCATCTAGACCGCCAGGACCTCCTGCTCCTTGGCCTTGCCATGCCGATCGACTTCGTCGGTGAAGCGGTCGGTCAGCTTCTGCAGCAGCTCGAGCTCGCGGCGGCCTTCGTCGGCGCTGATCTCGCCGTCGCGCTCCTCGCGCTTGATCTCCTCGGCCGCCTCGCGGCGCAGGTTACGGATCTCGACCCGGGCCTCTTCCATGCGACGGTGCACCTGCTTGACCAGGTCGCGCCGGCGCTCCTCGGTGAGCGGCGGGATGTTGAGCCGCACCACGGACCCGTCGACGTTCGGCGTAAGGCCGAGATCGCTCTTCTGGATCGCCTTTTCGATGGCCCCCAGCGCCGCGCGGTCCCACGGCTGGATCACGATGCTGTGGGCCTCGGGAACGCTGATGCCGGCGAGCTGGTTGAGAGGCGTGGGCGTCCCGTAGTATTCGACCATGAGCCGCTCCACGAGCGCCGTGGAGGCACGGCCGGTCCGCACCGCCTGTAAGTCCCGGACCATGACGTCGACCGCGCGCGCCATCTTTGGCTCGACGGCGGCCAGGGCCTGACTGCTCATGCGCTCCCACCTCCACTGATGAGCGTGCCGACCGGCTCGCCCAGCGCGACGTTACGGATGTTGTCGGGCCGGTTGAGGTCGAAGACGATGATCGGAAGGTTGTTCTCCATGCAGAGCGACACGGCCGTCGCGTCGAGCACCTGGAGGCGCTCGGTGAGGACGTCGACGTAGCTCAGCCGCTCGTACCGTCGGGCCTCGGGATGGAGCAGCGGATCCGCGTCGTAGACGCCGTCGACGCGGGTCGCCTTGAGGATCACCTCGGCGTCGATCTCGACCGCGCGCAAGGCGGCCGCCGTGTCCGTCGTGAAGTAGGGGTTACCGGTGCCCGCCGCCAAGATCACGATGCGGCCCTTCTCGAGGTGGCGGACCGCCCGGCGCCGGATGTAGGGCTCGGCGACCTCGTTCATGGCGAGGGCGCTCATCACGCGCGTGTCCAGGTGCTCCTTCTCGAGGGCATCCTGGAGCGCCAGCGCGTTCATGACCGTGGCCAGCATCCCGATATAGTCGGCGGTCGCGCGGTCCATCCCTTTGGCCGCTGCGGCAAGCCCACGGAAGATGTTGCCGCCACCGACGACGATGGCGACCTCGATGCCGAGCGCATGGACATCCACGAGCTGTTTCGCGATGAACGTGCAGAACGCCGGATCGACGCCATAGGCTCGCTCGCCGAGGAGGGCCTCTCCGGAGAGCTTCAGGAGGATACGGTGATAGCGCAGACGGCGCTCCTGCCCGCCGGCCGCGGTCGACGCCGTGGCGTCGGATTCCGTCACAGCTCTTCGCCCAGCTGGTAGCGCGCGAACCGGCGGACCCGGATGTTCTCCCCGATCCGAGCGATCGCGTCGGTCAGCAGCTGGCCCACGGTGATGTCGGTGTCGCGGAAGGGCTGCTCGTTGAGCACGACCTGCGCGTACCACTTCTTGAGCTGGCCCTCGACGATCTGACCCCGGAGCTGCTCGGGCTTCTGTTGCACCGACGGGTCCGCCAGCAGCTCCGCGCGCTTCGCCTCCAGGACGTCGGCAGGGATCGCCTCGACCGTGGGATAGAGCGGCGCGAGCCCGGCCACCTGCATGGCGAGGTCGCGCACGAGCTTCTGGAACTCGGGCGTCCGCGCGACGAAATCGGTTTCGCAGTTGACCTCGATCAGGACGCCGACGCGCCCGCCCGGATGGATGTAGCTCGCGACCTGTCCCTCGCGCGCCTCGCGGCCCGCCTTCTTCTGGGCCGCGGCGAGGCCACGCTCGCGGAGAAGCAGCACGGCGCGCTCGAGGTCGCCGCCGGTCTCCTCCAGCGCGCGCTTGCAGTCCATGAAGCCCGTGCCGGTCCGTTCGCGCAGCTCCTTGACGGTCTCGGCCTTGATCTGCACCTGGTCAGCCATGCCTGTCCGTGATCCCTTCGTTGCGTCGTATGATCAGGCGTCGAGCGCGGAGTGCTCGACCGCCGTGGGTTCCTCGTCGGCCGCGGGCGCGCGGCGGGGGCGCACAGCGGGGGCGGGCGCCACCCGGCCCGGAAGCAGCTCCTCCTCGTCGGGCTCGGGCTCGAAGGTGAGCGTGCCCCCCGCCGCCATGGCGCTCAGCAGCTCTTCGGTGCCGCCCTCCTCGGCCCCTGCGCCCGGCAGCTCGGGCTCCACCTCCGCCTCCGCCCGCGCGGCGCGGTCGTGCTGACCGGCGATGGCGGCATCCGCGACCAGCCGGCAGAGGAGGCGGATCGCGCGGATCGCGTCGTCGTTGGCCGGGATGATGTAGTCCAGCTCGTCCGGGTCGACGTTGGTGTCGCCGGTGCCGATCACGGGGATCTCGAGCTTGCGTGCCTCGGTCACCGCGATGTGCTCGCGGTGCGGGTCGATCACGAAGACGGCGCCGGGCACCCGCCGCATGCGGCGCATGCCCCCCAGCGTGCGCTGCAGCCGCGTCAACTCCTCCACGAGCTTGGCCGCTTCCTTCTTGGTGAGCCGGTCGAAGTCGCCGTTCGCCTGGCGCGCCTCCAGCTGGTCGAGCAGCGCGAGTCGCTTGCGGATCGTCACGAAGTTCGTCAACATGCCGCCCAGCCAGCGCTGGTTGACGTACGGCATGCCGGCCCGCGCGGCTTCCTCGGCGATCGGCTCCTGGGCCTGCTTCTTGGTGCCGACGAAGAGGATGCTCTCACCGCGGGCCGTGGTCTGGCGGACGAAGTCGAGCGCCACATCGAGGCGCTGCACGGTCTGCGCCAGGTCGATGATGTGGATCCCGTTGCGCTCCGCGAAGATGTACGGGCGCATCTTCGGGTTCCAGCGCCGCGTCTGGTGGCCGAAGTGGACGCCGGCCTCCAAGAGTTGGCGCATCGAGACGGCTGCCATGAGTCCCTCCTGCTGGGTTTCCTCCGCCACGCGCCTTGGCCCGCGGATCGCCGGCAGATGGTCGGACGACACCGCCGCGGGGAACGGCCCGTGTGTGTGATCTCCGCGCGGACGCACGGACGCCGCCGGGAAGCCCGGCGGCGTGGCGCAGTCTAGCACAGGGCCCCGCGGACGCCGGACGGCCCAGTCGCTGGACGGCCCTCCCGGCCCGCCGCGCGCTCAGCGCGGCTCGAGCGCCCGCAGATGCCGGAAGGTCGGGCCTCCGGCCCCGGCACCGAGTGCCGGTGCGTCGTCCACGGCCACCAGATCCACCCGCCAGACGAGGCGAGGGAGCGGCCGGCCGTCGGGCAGCGATCCGAGCGCGCGCAGTCCTGCCGCGGCGCGGTAGAGGCGGCCGACCTTGCGGCGGTCGACGCTTTCCTCAGGTGTCCCGAAGCGGCTCGACGAGCGCGTCCGGACTTCGACCACGACGAGCGACGGAGGGGAGCCCGGTTCGATCGCCAGCAGGTCGATCTCGTCGCGGCCCACACGCAGACGCCTGGCCAGCACCGTCCAGCCGAGCGACTCGACGTACCGGGCCGCCAACGCCTCGCCGCGCTCGCCGCTGCGCCGCCGACGTCGTGCGAGACGGTCGTCCCACGTCACGGCGGTCAGGGTTCGGGCGGGAGCGCCGGGAGGAGTACCAGATCGAGCGCCTGCTGTTCGCCCACCAACGCCCGTTGCGTCGTGACGAAACTCCGCCGGTGAAACCGTGTGATCCCCAGCTCCGCCATCGCCGCGCGGTGCTCAGGCGTCGCGTACCCCGCGTTGCGCTCCCATCCGTAGCCCGGGTGCCGCGCCGCCAGCCGTGCCATCAACCGATCGCGGACCACTTTCGCCACGATCGAGGCGCAGGCGATCGAATAGCAGAGGAGATCGCCGTCGACGATCGCGGTGTACGGGCCCACGTGCGCCTCGAAGCCGCGGATGCGAAGCCCGTCCACGAGGACGTGCTCGTGCCCGCCGAGTCTGCGGATCGCCCGCCGCATCGCGAGGTGCGTGGCGTGATAGATGTTCAGCGCGTCGATCTCCGCGACGGACGCGGCGCCGACCCCCACCGCGACCGCCCGACGGAGGATCGTGGGATAGAGCGCCTCTCGCTGAACCGGCGAGAGCAGCTTCGAGTCGCGGACGCCGGGGATGCGCCGGCTGTTGGGCGCCACGATGACGGCTGCCGCCAGGACTGGGCCGCAGGCCGGCGCGACGCCGACCTCGTCGACGCCCGCGACGCGCACGAGGCCCGCGCGCCAGAGCTCGCGTTCATATCGCAGAGTCGGCTCGCTCGGGGACCCGGGCGGCCGGCGAAACGAAGCACCCCCTGCCGGGGCCACGACGCGCGCGGCCCCGGCAGGGCCAGGAATGGCGACGGATCGGCGGGAGGTCTCGCGCATCCCGCCGGGGGGCTAGCTGGTGCGGCGCTCGCGGAGGCTGGCGGCCTTGCCGACCCGCTTCCGCAGGAAGTAGAGCTGCGCGCGCCGCGCGACGCCGTGCCGCACGACCTCGATCTTCTCGATGCGCGGCGAGTGGATCTTGAAGGTGCGCTCGACCCCCACGCCGCTGCGGATGCTGCGCACGGTGATCGAACGGCCGATGCCGCCGCCGCGAAGCCGCATGACGGTCCCCTCGAAGACCTGGATGCGCTCCCGGTTCCCCTCGATCACCTTGGCGGAGACGCGGACGGTGTCGCCGGAGGCAAGCTCAGGCAGGTCGGTGCGGAGCTGGTCCGCGGTGACGGCGTCGAGCACGTTCACAGGAGTCACTCACTCAGGCTGGCGCCGGCCGCTGGGCAGGCGGAGATGGACGGATCGGACGAGCCGGCAGTATAGCATGCGGACGGGCGGAAGCCGGGACCACGGGGTGGCCCCCCGGCGGCGCGACAGCTCACCGCCCCCCGGCGGCGCGGTGCCGTCTCAAGGCTCCGTCGCCCCGCCCTCGTCCCAGCGATCGGCGTCGTCGCTGCGCCGTTTTCGGCCACGGGCGGGCGACGACAGAGGGGGAGGCACCGCGCGATCCGCCGGTTCGCCGTCGCGAGTACCGCCCCCCGCCTCGCTGGCGGGAGATGCCGCCTCGTGCGCCCGATCGAGCAGCTCCGGTCGGCTGCGCCGGGTACGCTCCACGGCCCGTTCGTGGCGCCAACGTGCCACCGCGGCGTGGTCGCCGCCCACCAGCACCTCGGGCACGCGTTCACCACGGAACTCGGGCGGGCGTGTGTACTGCGGATACTCGAGGAGGCCCGCCGCGAACGACTCCTCTGCGGTCGAGGCAGCATCGATCGCCCCGGGCAGCAGCCGCACCACCGCGTCGATCACCACCAGCGCAGGCAACTCGCCCCCCGACAGCACGTAGTCGCCGATCGAGAGCTCGAGATCGACCAGGCGGCGGATCCGATCGTCGACGCCTTCGTAGCGCGGGCAGACGATCACCAGATGCGGGCGTGCCGCCAGATCGCGGGCGCGTGCCTGAGTGAACAGTTCGCCGCCGGGGTCCATCAAGATCGCGAAGCCGTCGGGACCCCGGAGCGCATCGAGCGCCGCAGCCACCGGTTCCGGGCGTAGCACCATCCCGGGGCCGCCACCGTAGGTGTAGTCGTCGACGCTGCGGTGCCGCCCGAGCCCCCACTCACGCAGATCGTGGCTGTGCAGTTCGACGATCCCGCGGCGCAGCGCGCGCCCGGGAATGCTCTCGGTCAGTGGGCCCGGAAAGAGCGCCGGGAAGAGCGAGACGACGTCGATCCGCACGTCAGCCCGATGTCGGGCGCCCCGCATCGGCGCCACCCGCGGTGGGCGACCCGTCGGTCGGCGCGGCTGCACGGGCCGCGCGGGACGATCGCCGGCCACGCGGCCGGGGCGGGCGCAGGTCCCCGAGGCCAAGGGCGTCGGCGCTGACCACGAGTCGGCCCTCGCGCGGCGCGAAGGTGCGGACGACCGCCCGCACGGCGGGCACGAGCAGCTCGCCACGCGGGCCGCCCCGCACCACGTACACCTCACCGCCTCCCGCCCGGAAGACGTCCTCTACCGAGCCGAGTGCTTCGCCCGTCTCCGTCACGACCGGCACACCGATCACCTCGTGCCACCAGTACTCGTCCGGCCCGAGCTCGGTGACGGCGCCCACCGCTTCCAGATACAGATCGCGGAGTTCCTCGGCGGCCTCCCGCGTGCGCACCTCGCGGAAACGCACCAGGATGCCCCGCGCCTCGGGCTGCGCCCATTCGACGGTGAGCCGCCGGGTGCTTCCCTCCAGATACAACTCCGCGCCCGCCAGGAAGCGGCCCGGATCGTCCGACAGCGGCTCGATGCGGACCGCGCCCCGCAGCCCGTGCACGCCGCGGACGAGCCCAACGACGAGCCGTTCCCCTTCCGGGGTCACGCTCAGACGATCTCCAACGAGATCGGTTCGCCCTGCCGGGCCGACATGACCTTGAGCAGCGTGCGCAGGGCCTTGGCCACGCTGCCGTTCCGGCCGATCACCTTGCCCATGTCATCCTCGGCGACGTGCAACTCGATGACGGTCCCCTCGCGGTCCCGGTGGACGCCGACCGTCACCGCGGCCGGATCGTCCACGAGAGAGCGCGCCACGTACTCGACGAGTTCGACCGCACCCATCCCGGTCCCCTCCCGCCCGCTACCGAGTGCTCGGCAGGATGCCCGCGTGGCGCAAGAGCCGCTCGACGGTCTCCGACGGAGTGGCGCCCTGACTCAGCCAGCGCGCCGCCTTTTCGGCGTCGACGTGAAACTCCACCGGGTCTGTCCGCGGGTTGTAGTGACCGATGATCTCGATGGCGCGGCCATCGCGAGCGCTCCGGCTGTCCATGACGACCACGCGGTACGCGGGCTGTTTGGTCGCGCCGACGCGCGAGAGACGGATCCTGACGGCCAATGGAACCCTCCTTGTGCTGCGCCTGCCCGGTACAGGTTACCGGCGTAGGCCATTCACCGGCCGAACGGCAGCGCGGGGCGCCGCCCGCCCTGCCGCTGCATCAATCGCATCAGCCGCTGCATCTCCCCGAACTGTTTCATCAAGCGGTTCACCTCGGGGAGGCTGGTCCCCGATCCACGCGCGATCCGCCGGCGCCGGGACGCGTTGAGGATCGAGGGGTCGGCCCGCTCCTCGCGCGTCATCGACTGAATGATGGCCTCGATGTGCTTCAGCTCGCCGCGATCCACCGCTCCCTGCGCCTCCCGCGCCAGGCCGCGCATGCCGGGAATCATCTCGAGCAACTGCCCGATGGGGCCCATCCGCTTCATCTGCTGCATCTGCTCCAAGAAATCCTCGAGCGTGAATGCGTTCCGGCGGAGCTTTTCTGCCGCCTTCTCGGCCACCTTCGCGTCGAGGGTCTCCTGGGCCCGCTCGATCAGCGTCAGCACGTCGCCCATGCCGAGGATACGGCCGGCGAGCCGATCGGGATAGAACGGCTCGAGAGCGTCGGTCCGCTCGCCCGTGCCCAGGAACTTGACGGCCAGCCCGCTGACCGCGCCGATCGAGAGTGCCGCACCGCCGCGGGCATCACCGTCGATCTTGGTGAGCACGAGCCCTGTGAGGGGCACGCTCGCCGCAAACGCCTGCGCCACGTTGACGGCCTCCTGGCCGGTCATCGCGTCGACCACGAGCAGGGTCTCGCTGGGCCTGATCGCCTCCGCAACCTGCCGGATCTCGTCCATCAGCGCTTCGTCGATGGTCAATCGTCCGGCCGTGTCGACGATGACCACGTCGCGGCCGGTACGCCTCGCCTGCGCCACCCCGTCCTGCGCGATCCGCACGACGAGGGTCCCCTGCGGCGCCGTGTAGACGGGGATCTCGACGCTCCGGCCGAGCTGCACCAACTGGTCGACTGCGGCGGGCCGGTATGGGTCGGCCGCGACCAGCAACGGCTGGCGGCCCTGCTTGGCGAGGTGGCGCGCCAGTTTGGCCGCCGACGTCGTCTTGCCCGACCCCTGCAGACCGACCAGCATGACGACGGCGGGCTGGCCAGTCAGCCGGAAGGTGCGGTCCCCCTGCCCCAGCAGGTTCGTCAGCTCCTCGTGCACGATCTTGATGACCTGCTGCCCCGCATTGAGGCTCTCGAGGATTTCGGTGCCGATCGCGCGTGCCCGAACCCGCGCGATGAAGTCCTTCACCACGCGGTAGTTGACGTCGGCTTCGAGGAGCGCCAGGCGTACCTCGCGCATGGCGGCGTCGACGTCCGCCTCGCTGACGTGACCGCGTCCGGTCAGCCGTCCGAGGACGTCGCGCAGGCGATCGGAAAGAGCGTCGAACACGACCGGGATCTACTCCTGATGGCGCCCGCGGGCCGGGCGTCGTGGTGGTGCGCGGGTTCTGGCGACACCGGGGATGCCGGCTGCCGCCGGCGCGGTTCGCAGTGTAGCGTGTCGGACCGAGTCAGGCGAACAGCGCCTCGACGAAGGCGTCCGTGTCGAAGTCGACCAGGTCCGCGACCCGCTCTCCCACGCCGGCAAAGACGACCGGCACGCCAAGCGCCTGTTCGATCGCGAAGACGATCCCGCCCTTGGCGGTCGAGTCGAGCTTGGTCAGCACGATGCCCGTCAGGCCGATCGCTTCATGGAAGGCTTTCGCCTGGGCGAGCCCGTTTTGGCCGGTCGTCGCGTCGAGCACGAACAAGACCTCCGGCGTCACGCCCGGCAGCCGCTTGTCGATCGTGCGGCGGATCTTCGCCAGCTCCTCCATCAAGTTGTGCCGGGTGTGCAGCCGCCCGGCCGTGTCGACGATCACGACGTCCGCGTCGCGGGCGACGGCTGCGTCGAGGGCGTCGAAGACGACGGCCGACGGATCGGCCCCGGCGCGGTGGGCAACGATCGGCAGCGCCAGCCGCGACGCCCAGGCCTCAAGCTGCTCGATCGCCGCGGCCCGGAACGTGTCCGCCGCCGCGAGGAGCACGCGGTCGCCCTCGCCAGCGAGCCGCGCGGCGATCTTCGCGATCGACGTCGTCTTGCCGGTCCCGTTGACGCCGACGACGAGCACCACCGCCGGCAGCGTCCGGTCCGGACGCGCGGGACGCCACGGGCCGGCGGTGCTCGCTGGCAGGAGTCTGGCGAGCTCGGCACGCACGGCCGCCTCGGGGCCACCCGGGTCTCGCCGGTCGCGGGCTCGGGCGACCACCTCCATCGCCAGCCGTGCCCCCACGTCACCGGCGATCAGCGTCTCCTCGACGGCTTCCCAGGCCTCGTCGTCGACTGGCCCGCCACGGAGGATGCTATGGAGGCGGGCCATGAAGCCCCGGCGGCTGGCCTGCACGCCGTCGGCGATCTGCGCTGGCCCTGCGCCTGACCCGGGCGCGGCACCGTCAGCGGCGGCCGGTACGTCGGCGGGGACCGGGTCAGCGGCGGCCGGTGCGACGGCCGTCTCCGGTTGCCCGCCCGCCGATCCCGACTCAGGCCTGGTGCGTCGCCAGAACATCCCGCTCATGCCTCCGAGGGTGGCGCATCGAGCAGCTGCCCCGACAGCGCCGGAACATGGCGCACGCCCACCATCACGCCGCGTCAGACCGCGCCCGGCGCCTCGACCATCGTCCGCGCCTCCTCCAGGCGCAGCGAGATCACCCGGCTGACGGCATCGTCGCCGATCGTGACGCCATAGAGTGCATCGGCGGCCTCGATCGTACCGCGGTTGTGGGTGATCACGATGCACTGCGTGCGTGCCGCGAGCTCGCGCAGCGCCTCCGTGAAACGCCCGATATTCGCTTCGTCGAGGGCGGCATCCACCTCGTCAAGCACACAGAAGGGGACGGGCCGGACCTCGAGCATCGCGAAGAGCAGCGCGACGGCCGTCAGGGCGCGCTCGCCGCCCGAGAGCATCGCGAGCGGCTGCCGCTTCTTGCCCGGCGGCTGGGCCGTGATCTCGACCCCCGTCGCGTCCAGGTCATCGGGATCCGTCAGGCTGAGGCGCGCGACGCCGCCCCCGAACAGCTGCGTGAACCGTCGTCCGAAGGCGTCCTCGAGCGCCACGAACGTGGCGCGGAACTGCTCGGCGATCAGCCGATCGAGTTCCGCGATCAGGTCGCGGGTGGCACGGATGGCGTGTTCCAGGTCCTCGCGCTGCACGTCGAGGTCATCGAGGCGGGCCTTCACCTCGCCGTACTCCGCAGCAGCGAGCGGGTTCCCGGCGCCGAGCTCGTGGAAGCGACGGCGCAGCGCGGCGAGGCGCGGGGCGGACGGGATCTCCGCGGGGGGCGGCTCATGCTCCCAACGGCGGGCGGCTGCGTCGAGCGCCGCTTCGAGGGCCGCGGTCGGATCCGCCTCGGGAGCGCCGCGCTCCGCCGCGCCGGCGGCCGCATCCCCGCCCGCAACCGTCGTCAGTGCCGCCAATCCCGCCGCGCCGAGCGACGCGAGCTCCACCAGGATCTGCTCGCGCATGGCCTCCCGTGCCAGGCGCGCCTCCAACTCGGCGACTTCGGCCGCCCGCACGCGATCGTCGAGCTCGCGCAGCCGGGCCCGGTGTGCCGCCGCCGCCCGTTCCGCCCGGGTCAGCTCTTCGCGCTCTCCCCCGCCCGCGACCAGTAGCGCGTCGAGCGTCTGCCTCGCCGTGCGCTCGCGCTCGGCCACCATCGACACCTCGGACGTCGCCCGAGCGCGGGCTGCGGCGGCCTCCTCCAGCGCCGCCGCGAGTCCCGTCGCTTCCCCTGCCAGCGCCTCGAGCCGCGCCTCATCGAGGGCCAGGGTCGCCTCGGCCCGGCTGCGCGCATCCTCCGCCCGCCGGCGCTCGCCGGCGCGCTCTTGGACCACCGCCGCCAGACGATCACGCCGCGCCCGCAGCTCGTCGATCCGCGCCTCCCACGCCGCCAGCGCCGCGCTGTCCGCGCCGTGTTCACGCCCCGGGCCTTCGGCGGGGAGCGCCGTCGTCTCCGCCCTCCGCGCCTCCGCCTCTGCCTCGAGCGTCCCGAGCGCGGCGCTCGCCCGCTCGGCATCCGCCCGCAGCCGCTCGGCCTGCGCACGCTCCCAGGCGAGTTCCCGGGCCGCGGCCTCGGCGGCGCGGCTGGCTGCCCGCTCCGCCTCGTCCGCCGCGCGCCGGGCGCCCCGGGCCGCGCCGGCCTCCCGCCGCGCGTCCTCTCGCGCGGCGCGCGCCGACACCGCCGCGCGTTCCGCCGCCACCAGCTCCTCCTGCCGTGCCGCCGCGTCCGCCGCCAGTCGCTCGATCTGGGCAGCGAGAGCGTCCCGCTCGGCGCGCCGCTCCAGCAACGTGCCGCCGCCCCCGACAACCACGATCCCCGACGCCGTCACGAGATCGCCCGCTCGGCTGGCCACGGACCAGCCTGCCGGCAACGACGGTGCGACACGCAATGCGTCCTCCAGGCTCGGAACCCAGAGCGCTGTGGCGAGCAGCCGGGTCACGATCCCGCCCGGGTCCCGTCGGACTGCCTCGCCGAGCATGCCACCGCCGAAGGCCGCGGCCGCCCGGCGGGCACGCTCCGCCTCGCCCTCGGGCGTGCGGTGGGGCGGGGCCTCCGTGAGCACCACCAGTCCACGCTCCCCGCGCAAGCCCGGAACCCGGTCGGGCGCGAGCGCGGCGGCCCGGATCGCATCGCCCAGCGCCGCCTCGACGGCGGCCCGCAGCGGCGGCTCGACGTCGAGCCCCTCGGCCACACGGGTACCGCCCCGGCGCCGGGCGGCCTGCGTGATACCCAGACCCTCCTCGCCCGCGATCCGCTCCTCGAGCGCGGTCAGCCGCGCGCGCGCCGCCTCCAGGCGCGCCACGGCGTGCTCGGCGGCGTTCCTGTGCTCCCGCCAGCGCGCCTCGGCCTCCTCGGCTGCGGCCCGCGTCGCCGCCTCGGCGGCCTCCGCGGCCGCCTCGCGGGCGATCGCCTCCGCCTGAAGCCGTGCGGCGACGGCACGCCGTTCTCCCGTCGCCTGCTCGGCCTCCGTGGCGCGCGTGACGCGCGCCTCCTGGTCGGCGAGCGCCCGACGCGCCTCGCCGGCGCGCCGCCGCGCCATCTCCAGGTCAGCCGCGCGGGCCGCCGCGGCCCGGCGGATGGCCGCGTCCCGGTCACCGGCCGCACGGGCGGCCACGCGCAACTGGGCCAGTTCGGCGAGGGCCTCGGCCAGGGCACGCTCGGCCTCTGCGAGTTCCGCACCGTCAGTCGGGTCAGCGACCGGGAGCGGAGCGGCGGCGGCCCGTCGCGCCGTCTCCACGCGCGCCTCGACCTGCGCCCGCTCGGCCGCGAGCCGCCGTCGATCCCGCTCGAGTGCCTCGAGCGTCGACTCCGCACGCCCGAGCGCGAGCTGAGCCGCCGTCAGCGCTCCGGTCAGTGCATCCAGTTCCGCACGGACGGCGCGTTCGGTCGCCGCCCGCTCCGCGAGCCGCGCCCCGAGCTCGGCGATGCGGGCCTCCGTCCGGCGTAGCTCCTGCTGCTCGGTGGCGGCGGCACGGCGCGCCACCTCGAGTCCTGCCGAGGCCTCCGCACCGGCCCGCAGCGCGGTATGCCAGCGGGCATGGGCCGCGGCCACGAGCGCCGCCGCGAGATCGGCGGCCGCGACGCGCCGGGCCGCTTCCTGCTCCACCTGCTGAGCCAGGCGCCGCGCCTGCGGGCGCAGCTCAGCCAGGACGTCGCGGACCCGGGCAAGGTTCGCCTCCGCCTCGACCAGCTGCGTCTCAGCCTGGCGCCGCCGACGCTCGTGACGGCGCACGCCCGCCACCTCCTCGAACAGCGCACGGCGCTCCTCGGGCCGCAGGGCGAGCGCCTGGTCGACCATGCCCTGGCCGATGAACAGGAAGGCGTTGTCCGCGATGTTGGCGGCGTCGAGTAGGTCCAGCACGTCGCGGTGCCGAACCCGCTGGCGGTTGACCAGGTAGTCGTTCTCGCCCGAGCGGAAGAGCCGCCGTCCAAGCGCCACCTCCGCGAAATCGAGCGGCAACAGGCCGTCGGCGTTGTCGAGCACCAGGGTCACGTCGGCCATGCCGATCGCGTGCCGCCGCTCGGAGCCGGCGAAGATCACGTCCTCGGCGCGCCGAATGCGCAGCGACCGCCCCTGTTCGCCGAGGGCCCAGCGGAGCGCGTCGGCGAGGTTGCTCTTGCCGCTGCCGTTCGGGCCGATCACCGCGCTGATGCCTGGACCGAACTCGATCTCGGTCCGTTCGGCGAACGACTTGAAGCCGACCATGCGCAGTGTGCGCAGCCGCGCGGGCGCGCTCATCGGCCCGACCCCGCCCGGCCGACGGTCACGTCCCGGGTCCTCCGACGGCTTCTCGGCGGGCGGTCAGATCCCGGGCCCTCCCACAGCTTCCCGCGCCACCCGTGCATCCTCGCGGCCCGCCTCGAGCACCTCGATCGCTTGGGCCGCCGCCTCGGTCTCGGCGTCGCGACGGTTCCCGCCCTCACCGCGGCCCAGCACCCGCTCACCGACAACGACGTCGACGACGTAGCGCTTCGCGTGGTCGGGTCCGGCGACGCTGACCAGCCGGTAGGTCGGCGGCGCGCCCCACCGCACATAGCTGAGCTCCTGGAGCCGACTCTTCGGCGACTTGAGGCTCGCGATGGGGGTACGGGCGTCGAGCTCCTCCGCGAGCAGCTCGGTCAACCAGTCCCGCACTGTGGCGAAGCCCTGGTCGAGATAGATGGCTCCCACGACCGCCTCGAACGTCGCCGCGAGCACCGACGCTCGGCGCCGTTCGCCGGTCCGCTCCGCCCCCTGGCCCAACACGACCAGCTGGTCGAGACCGAGCCGCGCCGCCACCCGTGCCAGCGCGCGCGTCGAGACGAGCGCCGCGCGGCGGGCCGTCAGTGCCCCTTCGTCCTCGTCGGGATGGCGCCCGTAGAGCGCCTCGGAGACCACCAGCGAGACGACCGCGTCGCCGAGGAACTCGAGCCGCTCGTTCGAGCCCACCGGCGCGTCCGGGTGCTCATTCGTGAAGCTGCCGTGGATCAGCGCCCGCTCGAGCAGGGCGCGATCGGTCACCGGCAGGCCGAGTCGCGTCGCGAGCTCGCCTGCCGGGTCCATCGCGGGGCGCGCCCCTTACTGCGCGGTGTGCTCGTCGATGTAGTCGACCGCGTCCTGGACGGTGCGGATCTTCTCGGCGTCCTCGTCGGAGATCTCGGTGCCGAACTCTTCCTCGAGGCTCATGATCAGCTCGACGAGGTCCAGCGAGTCGGCGTTGAGGTCGTCCACGAACGAAGCCTCAGGCTTGACTTCATCCTCGTCGACGCCGAGCTGCTCGACGACGATCTTCTTGAGCCGCTCGTAGGTTGACGTCGTCACCAGTCCTACCTCCTGATGGTGGCGGTCGGTCACCGCCTGGACGCGTGATCCCCGTCCCTCCGGGTCGGTCCGGCCAATCCCGCCTCGTCGGCGATCCGTCCGAGCACGCCGTTCACGAGCCGACGGGCTGGTTCCCCACTGTAGGTTCTCGCAAGACCGACCCATTCGGCGATGACCACTCGGGCCGGTGCCGTCGCGGAGTGTAGCAGTTCCCCGAGCGCCGAACGCAAGAGGGCGCGATCGATCCGCGCCAGCTGCACCACCGGGTAGGCGGGCGCGGCGGCCTCGATCCGTGCGTCGATCGCGTCGCGGTGCCGCACGACCGCGTCGACCAGCGTGCGCGCGTAGGCGGCGGTCTCCTCGTCCGCCCCGAGGTCGGCGATCTGCCGCTCGAGTGCCGCCAGCGCCGTGCGTTGTCCGAAATCCGCTTCGAAGATCGCGGCGAGCGCTAGCCGACGCGCGGCGCGCCGTGCCGCGTGGGGCGCCGCCGTGCGCACCGGCGTCATGCCCTCAATCGCCGACGCCGTCGACGAGGATCGTCACCTCGCCTAGCTCCAGCCCCAGCTGCCGTTCGATCGTCTCGCCGATCGCGCGGCGGACCCGTCCCGCCAGGGCCGCGAGCGGTTCTCCGCTGCGGGCCACCACGAAGAGGCGCACGTGCACGCGGCCGCCGCGCAGTCGAGCCGTGACGGCCGGGCCGGCGAGCCATGCCCAGAAGGCCGCGCCGCCGCGCCCCACCCTCAGCACTCCGGGCTGTGCCTCTGCGGCGGCGCGGGCCATCGCCCCGATCACGCGGCGCCGCACCGTCAGCACGCGCGCGCCCGCGCGCGTTCCCCCAGCGCGGAGCCGGGCGCCGGACCGCACGAGCTGCTCCCGGGACGTCGCGCCGTCCCCGGCGCGTCCTGCGGGTCGGCCGTCGTCGTTCATGCCGTCTCCGTGACCGCCGCGGGCGCCGGCACCGCCACGCGTTGGCGCGGCGCCAGCGCGTCGGCGATCAGTTGGGGCACCCTGGCGCGTGCGGCCGCGGCCCCCACGCCCACGGCGTAGGAGATCATGCGCGCCCGAGCGCGCCCGTGCGTGATCACCACCGTGCCCCGCACGCCGAGCAGCGGCGCGCCGCCGAGCCGTTCGTAGTCGAAACGCTCCCGGATCCTGGCGATACCGGGCCGCATCAGCAAGTACGCCAGGGGGCCGAGCGGCGGACGACGGAACTCGCGCCGCAGCAGATCGAAGATGAAACCCGAGAGCCCCTCGAAGAACTTCATGGTGACGTTCCCGACCGACGCGTCGCAGACGACGACGTCCGCCAGGTGCGCCACCAGATCCTTGCCCTCCACGTTCCCCACGAAGCGCAGGTCGCTCTCGGCCAGCACCGCGGTCGCCTCCTGGACCCGTCGCTCACCCTTGCCGCCTTCCTCGCCGATCGAGAGGAGCGCCACGGAGGGGTTGCGCACTCCCAGCACCTTTTCGGCGTAGATCGAGCCCATCCGGGCGTACTGCGAGAGGTTCAGCCCGGTCGAGTCGGTGGTCGCGCCGATGTCGAGCAGGACGAAGGGGCCCTTGTCGCTCATCATCTGCACGGCGAGCGCGGGGCGGTCCACGCCCGGCAGGCGGCCCAGGTTGAGGATCGCGGCGGCGACGCCGGCGCCCGTGTGGCCCGCGGTCACGACCGCGTCGGCACGCCCCTCGCGCACGAGCCGCATCGCGACGTTGATGCTGGCGTCCCGCTTGCGGCGCACGGCCGAGGCCGCCGCTTCGTCCATCGCGACGAGCTCGGACGCCGGCACGAGCGTCACCTGCGGCGGCAACCCGTCCCGCAGGTACGGCGCGATGCGTCCCTCGTCGCCGACCAGGATCAGGTCCGTGCCGGGGTTCGCGCGCGCCCAGGCCAGGGCGCCGGGAACCACTTCGGCTGGCCCGTGGTCGCCCCCCAGAGCGTCGACGGCGACCCGAACGCGTTGCCCCGTGGCCGCGGACGGGACGGCGACCGAGCGGATGTCCATCGCCCCCCGATTCCTCCGGGTCCCGCTGACGTCAGGACCGACCGGGCTCGCCGGTCGTCTTGGTCTTGATGTGGACCGCTTCCCGACCCGCGTACCAACCGCAGTTCGGGCAGGCATGGTGGCTCAGCTTCGGCTCGTGGCAGTGCGGGCACGACTCCAGCTGCGGCACAGTCAGGGCGTGGTGCGCGCGGCGGTCGCCCTGCGCGGCGTGCGAGGTCTTGCGCTTGGGAAGGCCCATCTGTATCTCCTCGTGGATGGTCGCGGGTGGGTGGTGGATCAGCGCGGCCGGTCGTCCGCCTCGGCAGGCTGCCAATCGCGCAGCGCCGAGAGGCGCGGGTCGACCGCGTCGTCGGTGTGGGTGTGCAGCGGTGCGTCGTTGAGGTCTGCGCCGCAGATCGGGCACAGCCCACGACAGTCCGGCCGGCAGAGCGGCGCCATCGGCTCGGCCATCGAAATCGCCTCCCCGACCGGCACCCCGAGGTCGAGCACGTGGTGCTCGTCGATACGGAGGGCGTCCGGCTCGGCGCTCGTGTCCAGCGGCAGGCCCGTGTGCAGGTCGATCGAGGGCAGTGCCTCCTCGCGCAGCTCCACGTGCACCGGCGTCGTGATCGGCTTGAGGCAGCGGCTGCAGGTCTCGACGAGCGCCGTCGTGAGGTCCGCGTCGGCCAGGATGCTGCGGGACGTCCGCGAGAGCCGCACGCGGCCGTTGATCGGCGACGCCAGCCGCAGTTCGTCCGGAAGATCGAGCCGCGCGTCCCTGATCTCGTACCGGCGATCGGTCCCCGGGACCGAGCCCATGAGGCCCGCGACGTTAAACGCGAGCATGGCCTGCCATGCGATCGGTCTCGTCCGCGGGCGCCTCGAGCTCGGGCTCGGAGTCCGCGCCACGCCGCTCGTCGAGCATCTGGATCCCATGTCGGATGCTCTGCAGGGCCTTCACGCACTCGCCCTCCAGACGCACCAGGACGCTCGCCGCGTATTCATCGGCCCCGCGGCGGATCTCGTCGGCCTCGCGGTGCCCTGCGGCGATGATTTCCTGGGAACGGACCTCCGCCGCCCGCGTCAGCTCGCGCTCCTCGATCAGGAACGCGGCCTGTTCCTGGGCGCGGGCCACGATCCGGTCCGCTTCCTCCTGCGCCTTCTCCAAGATCCGCTCGGATTCCTGGTTGACGCGCTTGGCCTGCCGCACCTCCTCGGGCACGGCGACGCGGAGCTGGTCGATCAGGTCGAGTGCCGTCGCCTGGTCGATGACGACATTGTTCGTGAGGGGCAGCCGCTTCCCGTTGGCCACGAGCGCCTCGAGCCGCTCGACGAGGAAGATGATGTCGATGGCGGAAACCTCCTGCGGCCGGCCCGGCAGGGCGTCCCGGACTGACGCGCCATTCTAGCCCACCGTGGCAGGACGCCTCTACTCCGGTGGCGCTGCACCACTACCCCGCAGCCGCGGCCGCCTCCAGGCGCTCGGCCACCGCCGCGGGGACCATGCCCCGGACATCGCCGCCGAAACGCGCGATCTCCTTCACCAAGCTCGAACTCAGGTACGCGTATTCGAGGGCGGTCATGAAGAACACTGTGTCGATGCCGGGGGCGAGCTTGCGGTTGAAGTGCGCCATCTGCAGCTCCGACTCGAAATCGCTGACGGCCCGCAGGCCGCGCACGATGAAGCCAGCGCCGTGGTGGCGCGCCGCCTCGACGGTCAACCCATCGAACCGCTCGATCGAGACCCGGCGCGCGACGTCTGGCGCGAGCGTTTCCTCGATCGCGCGACGAATGACGTCCGCACGATCGTCATCGCCGAGCAGCGGCGTCTTGCGTGGGTTCTCCAGCACAGCGACCACGAGCCGGTCGAAGACGCGCGCGGCCCGCGCGATGATGTCCAGGTGCCCGTAGGTGATCGGATCGAACGAGCCCGGATAGATCGCAACGCTCATCCCGTGCTCCCGTCCCTCATCCAGCTTCCCGTGGTCCCGCTGGTTCCGGTGATCCCGCTGCACCGTCCGCCGCGCCCTCCGCCGCGCCGTCCGAGGGGTCCGGCCGCCGCCCGTCCGCCGCGCCCGCCGGCGCATCGGGCGCCAGGCAGTAGATCGTCACCACGCCTTCGCCGACCCGCCGCTCACGCTGGCGGATCAGTCGGCCGACTCGCTCCGGCAGCGCGTCGCGCCAGAAATGGCGCGCCACGACCAACGCGTCCGGCCGCAGCAGCGGGCCATCGGCCAGCCGCTCCAGCAGATCGAGCATACCAGCGTCGCCGAACGGCGGATCGACGAGCACGAGGTCGA
>JAJYNJ010000010.1 GCA_021786385.1 Chloroflexota bacterium | reverse complement strand
CGCGCCGCCCGCTCGTCACCCGGCAGTCGTTCCCGTTCTTGCGTAACGTTCATGCGGGGAACGTTATCCAGCGTCATCGCCGTGCCGCCGGTCGTCACGTGCGAACTGAGCGTAGAAGAGCCGTCCTCGTGCGCGCAGATCGCAGGAGTTGAGCCCGCTGCGTGCGATTACCTCGCCACGGGTCTGTGGCGCGTCGATGACGCCCGCATACCGTTCCAGGGGTGAAAGTTACGCAACATCGCCGTGGGGTGCCGGCCTCGCCTGCGCCGGCCTCGCCGGCGGGGGTCTGGGCGGCGGCAGGCTGGGCTGCGGCAATGGGGCTGCGCCGGTCTGGCCTGCGGCCGTGCGGCGGCGGCCTCCCTGGCGGCCGTGCGGTGGCTGTGCCATGGTCCGCCTGCGACCCTGCCGTGGTTGAGCTGCGGTCCGGGCCGTGGTCGCGCGAGCCCCCGGAAGCGCGAGCCGTCCCGTTACAATCCCGTCGATGACCCCGCCCCCAATGCTCGACGGCCCGCACGTCGCCCCTGCCCCACTCCGCGTCGCGCTCCTCGGTCTTGGGACCGTCGGCAGGGAGGTCGCGCGCGGCTTGCTGACGTGCGGCTCCCGCCTGGAGCAGGCCGCCAACGGTCGCGAGGTCCGTCTGGTGGCCGTGGCGGACCGCGAGCCAGCGCGATTCGAGGGTCTCGACCTGCGCGATGTCGAGCGCGTCGACGACGGCGCACGCCTCATCGGACGGCCGGAGATCGACGTCGTGGTGGAGCTGATCGGCGGCGTCGAGACGGCCGGGCGCCTCGTGGCGGCGGCACTGGAGGCGGGCCACGCCGTGGTCACGGCCAACAAAGCGCTGCTGGCCCGCCATGGCGCCGACCTGGAGCGCCTGGCCCGCGCGCATGGCACAGCCCTCCGGTTCGAGGCGGCCGTCGGGGGCGCGATCCCGGTCCTCGCCCCGTTGGCGGGTGACCTGGCTGCCAACCGCATCGACGCCGTGCGTGGCATCCTGAACGGGTCGACCAACTACGTCCTGACATCGATGACCGAGGACGGCGCAGCATACGAGGACGTGGTCGCCCAGGCGAAGACGCTCGGGTTCCTGGAGGCCGACCCGCGTGTGGACCTCGAAGGGCGTGACGCTGTCGACAAGCTGGCGGTCCTGATCCGGCTGGCATTCGGCGTCTGGCCGGACGTGACGGCGATCCGTCGCGCTCCCCCGGCGCTCGACGGCCGCGCGCAGGACCACGCGAAGGACCACGCGAAGGGCGACGGCCCGCCCGGTGTCACAGGCGTCACCGCCGCGCTCATCGAGGCCGCCCGGCGCGAGAACCTCGTGATCAAGCTCGTGGCGTATGCCGCGCGCGGCGACGACGGCCGGATCGCGGCATGGGTGCTGCCGGTGGCCGTTCCTGCGCATGACCCGCTGGCTCGTACCGATGGGCCGGAGAATCGGATCGAGATCGTGGGCGAACCGGTCGGCCGAGTGGCCTTCGTCGGTCAGGGGGCCGGTGGTGCGCCCACCAGCAGCGCGGTCCTGGGCGATCTGCTCGCGATCGCGCGCGGGGAGGGATCGACCTGGGCGGGCCTACCGCAGGCGCCCACCCTGGCGCCCGATCGATTGGTCGATGGGATGGACGCGCCTCGGCGGTGGCTGACGTGCGACCAGACCGGCGGAGGCGGGGACAAGGGCGGCAACGCGGATAACGGCGGAGGCGCGGACAACGGCGGCAACGCGGACACGGGGGGCGGCGCGATCACCGACCGCGCCACGATCGACGAGCTGCGCGCTCGGCTGGGGGCTGCACGGCCCGGGGCCGTCCTCTTCCCGGTCCTGGAGGGTTCCTGACCGATGCGCATGAGCGAGGTGCTGCGGCACCTGCGGCAACAGCAGGCCACCTCGGGGGCTCGTCCGCGCCTGCTCCACCGCTACGCTGGCTTTCTCCCCGTCAGCTCCGCCACCCCACCGCTCTCGCTCGGTGAAGGGTTCACCCCGCTCGTCCACGCCCGCACCCTCGGCCGCGCCATCGGCTGTCCGGAGCTCTACCTCAAGTTCGAAGGGATGAACCCCACCGGCTCGTTCAAGGATCGCGGCATGGTCGTGGCGGTGGCCAAGGCGCTCGAGGAGCGGGCGAAGGCGATCATCTGTGCGTCGACCGGCAACACGTCGGCGTCGGCGGCGGCGTACGGCGCGAGCGCCGGGCTCGAGGTGATCGTCGTCCTGCCGGCCGGCCGGATCGCGGCGGGCAAGCTGCTCCAGGCGCAGGTGGCCGGGGCACGCGTGGTCGCGGTCGATGGCAACTTCGACGACGCGTTGCGCGTGGTCCGGCAGCTGGCGGCGTCCGGCGGCGAGACGGGGCACCCGGTGACGCTCGTCAACTCGGTGAATCCCTACCGGCTGGAGGGGCAGAAGACGGCCGCGTTCGAGGTCTGCGATGACCTCGGCGGCGCCCCGGATTACCTCGCCATCCCGGTCGGCAACGCCGGGAACATCAGCGCGTACTGGGCCGGCTTCACCGAATACCGCGACGCGGGGCTGGTCGAGACCCGGCCGATCATGCTCGGTTTCCAGGCCGCGGGCGCGGCACCGATCGTGCTGGGGCACCCGGTCGAGCAGCCGGAGACGGTGGCCACCGCGATCCGCATCGGCAATCCGGCGAGCTGGCAGAAGGCGGTGCGGGCGCGGGACGAGTCGGGCGGCCGGATCGAGGCAGTGACCGACGAGGAGATCCTCGACGCGTACCGCGACCTGGCGCGCTACGAGGGCGTCTTCTGCGAGCCGGCCAGCGCGGCGTCGGTGGCGGGCGTCCGCAAGCTCGTCGCCGAGGGCGCGCTCGACCCAGGTGGGACGATCGTCTGCGTGCTGACGGGGCATGGGCTGAAGGACCCTGACACGGCGCGGCGCAACGTGTTGGCGGGGGTGACGGCGCCGCCAACGGTGGAGGGCGTCATGAGGGCGCTGGGCTGGTGACGCGGCGTCGTCGGCGTGTGACGATCGCACCTCAGTCCGACGGATCCGCCGCCCTCGACGCGCACGCGCTTCCCCAGGCCGACGAGTCGGCCGCAGCCGAGTCGCCTCGCGTGTCCGGGGGACCCCGGGCCTCCGACCCGGTCCCGGCAGACGGCCCGGTCCCCTCGGCAGATGACTTCGTCCCCCACGTCGCACGGCAGCCGAGGGAGCCCCCGCCCGTTCCCGGGCTCGTCCATCGGCGCGTCGTCATCGACGTCCCCGCGTCCACCGCCAACCTGGGCGCCGGGTATGACGCGCTGGCGATGGCGCTCGACCTCGTCAACCGCGTCACGGTCGAGGTCCTCACCCAACCGTCGGTCGATCTGACGGTGGTGGGCGAAGGGGAGGGGCAGCTCAAGGGTGACCGGCACAATCGGTTCGTCGTCGCGCTCGAGCTGGGACTGCGCTGGGCGCTCGGCGAGGTCCCGGCGGGGATCGGCTGGCGCGTGGCCATGCACAACGCGATCCCGCTCGGACGGGGTCTCGGATCCTCGGCTGCGGCGACCGTCGCCGGCCTCGTCGCCGCCGACGCGCTGACCGGCGAGCTGCTGGGTGAGCGTCGCCAGCTCGAGCTCGCGTGCGAGATCGAGGGGCATCCCGACAACGCCGCGGCCGCGCTGCTCGGCGGGTTCGTCGTGGTGGCCATGGTCGGCGGGCGTCCCGAAGCCGTCCGGTTCGATCTGCCCAGCCGGCTGCGTGCCGTCCTCTTCGTCCCCGAGCGTGCCCTCGCCACGAGCGCGATGCGGGCCGCGCTGCCGCGCGAGGTCCCACACCGCGACGCCGTCTTCAACGTTGGGCGTGCCGCGCTCGCCGTCGCGGCGATCACGAGTGGTCGCTACGCACTGCTGCGCGATGCCACCGAGGATCGGCTCCACGAGCCGTACCGCGCCGCCGTCTACCCCGAGCTGCCTGCGCTGATCGCCGCCGCTCGGGACGCCGGGGCGCTGGGCGCGTGTCTGTCAGGCGCGGGATCGAGCGTGATCGCCTTCGCCGACGACGCCCGCGTGCTCGCCGCGGCCGGGGAGGCGATGGCGCGCGTCGCGTCGGAGCAGGGGCTGGCGGGCAGGATCCAGCCGGTGGCGCCGCGGAACGCCGGCCCGATCGTGGTGGAGATGGGGTAGGGATCGGGACGGCGCGAGCCAGGCGTGCCCGCCTAGCCTGCCACGGGCAGCTCGATCACGAACGTCGTGCCTTGCGGGCTCGACGCCTCGATGCGTACGTCGCCGCCATTGGCCCGCGCCAGCTCGCGCGCAACCGTCAGCCCGATCCCCGTCCCGCCCGGTTGCCCCGGCCGCCGCGCCCGCGCCGGATCGGCCCGATAGAAGCGCTCGAAGACGCGCGCCTGGTGCTCGGGAGGGATGCCCGGCCCCGTGTCTGCGACGCGGATCCTGGCCAGCGGCCCTTCCTGGGCCACGCTCAGCCGCACGGTGCCCCCTGCGGGCGTGTAGAGGGCGGCGTTGGTCAACAGGTTCTGCAGCGCGCGTCCCACCTGGCGCGGATCGATCTCGGCACGCACCGGTCCGGCGCCGATCAGGGCGGGTCCCAAGAGCGCCACGCCCTCTTGCTGGTAGAGCGCCTGCACGGCGGCGACGGCGTCGGCCGCGAGCGGCAGCAGGTCCACGCGCTCGGGAGCCCGCAACAGCGAGGCCCCCTCTGCCGCGGCCAGATCGTGCAGGTCGCCGACCAGCCGCGCCACCTCGCCGGCCGTCTCTCGCGTGGCCGCCAGCTGATCGGCCGTCGCCGGGACCACGCCATCCGCGAGCGCGTCGAGCTGCGTCGTGAGCACCGTCACCGGCGTCGCGATCTCGTGCGCGAGGTCGCTCGCCGCCTGGCGGCGCAGTTGCTCGGATCGCTGTAGGCTCTCCGCCATCGAGTTGAAGGCCGTGGCCAGCTCGTGCCCTTCGCGATCGGTGGGGACGGGCACCCGCGTTGCAAGGTCCCCGCTGCCGAGGCGGTGCGCGGCGGCGGCCATGGCGGAGAGCGGCCGCGTCATGCGCAGCCCCATGAAGAGCGCGACCCCGACGCTCACGGACACGGCGACGAGCCCGGCGATCAGCAGCGTCTGGTCGATCGCGCGGCGGAACGCGTCGGACGCGGTACGCACGACGGCCGCCGCCAGCCCGCGGCTCTGGACGGCGAGTCGGCCCACCGTCTGCCCCCCGACCACGATCGGGGTGCTCTCGACCGGACCCCCCAGCGCGGCGCCGAGCCCGGCGGACCTGGCGACAAGGTGGCCGGACGCGTCGTAGATCGCCACCGGACCACCGGCCGCGGTCGCGAGCTGGCGCACCTCGAGCGGCGTGAGCGCGAGCGAGCCGTTGAACCGGTAGGCGTCGGCCAGGAGCGCGGCGGCTTGGTCGCGTCGCGCGGTCTGTTCCTGTGCGAGGTACTGCGAGAACCGCGAGCCGACCAGGATGTTGACCAGGATCCCGGCCACGACGATGACGACGGCGACCGCGCCGCCGATGGCGAGGGCGAGGCGGACGCCCAGGCGGTCCATGGTCAGCCCCCGGCTGGCTGGTCGGTGGGCGAGCGGCCGGACCCTGGTCGGTCGAATGGGGCGCCGTCGCCGGTCACTTGGGGGGCCCCGGCTCCGCCGGGCGTCGGTCGGTCAAGCGGGGATCCGTCGCCGGCCCCCTGGGCGGCCCCGGTTCCGTCGGGCGTCGATCGGTCGAGCGGGGATCCGTCGCCGGCCCCCTGGGCGGCCCCGGTTCCGTCGGGCGTCGATCGGTCGAGCGGGGCCACCCACCGGTAGCCGACCTCCGGGATCGTCTCGATCGCCCACGGCGACGCGGCGTCGTCGCCGAGCTTTCGCCGCAGGTTCCCCACGTGGACGTCGACATTGCGCGACGTCTCGGCGTGCCGCCCCGCCGCAGCCCGCAAGAGCTGCTCGCGGTCGACCGGCGAGCCAGCGGCCCGGACGAGGGCGAGCATCAGGCGCGCTTCCGCCGGCGTCAGCCTCCCGCGACGGCCGTCGCAGGCGAACGCCCGCGTTGCGGGCTCGTACACCAGGCGCCCACCGGCGAACGAGAGCCGGGCCGGCACGGTGCGCCCGGCACCCGCAGCGGTGCCAGGGACGCCGCCGACAACCGAGGCACCTACCGGACCGGCGCGTCGCAGGATGGCGTTCACGCGCTCGACCAGCTCGTGGACGTTGAACGGCTTCGGCAGGTAGTCGTCGGCGCCGAGGCGCAGGCCGGCGATCCGCTCGACGTCACTGCGCTTGGCCGACGCGATCAGGATCGGGACTTGTGAGTCCTCTCGGATCGCGCGGATGAGCGCCTCGCCCTGCAGGCGCGGCAGCATCAGGTCGACCACCAGCAGGTCCGGCGGGTCCTCGTCGAACGCGTCGAGGGCGGCGCGGCCGTCCGCGGCCTCGCGGACCTCGTACCCGGCGCGCTCCAGGTAGAGCCGCAACAACCCGCGTAGGCGGGCTTCGTCCTCGACGACCAGGATCCGTGCACGTGGGCGCCGCATGCTTGGGTGCATGGGATGCATCGTAGCGGGGGGCGAACAAGAGTCGATGAAGGTGGGGCTGGGAGTGTGGGTGGCGTGGGGATTGCGGCGGTGCGGCGCCGCATGGCGCGGGCGCGCGGCAGCGGTGCGAGGCAGGGGCGGCCGCGTGGTGCGAGCGCGGGTGGCGTGGTTGGGCCGCGCGGAGCACGCGGGTCGTGCGGCAGCGGTGCGAGGCAGGGGCGGCCGCGTGGTGCGAGCGCGGGTGGCGTAATTGTTGCGTAACTATCACCGGGGGGAACGTATGACAGGCTCGCCGCGGAGGCGTGGCTGGGCGGTGCGAATATCGTGGCGAAGTCCGCCAGAACTAACGAAGTCCGTACATCAGGCCGCTTGTACCTACGACTCCGGCCGGCAGGATCCCGCCGCTGCCGCATTACCGTCCCGGGATGGTAATTACGCAACAATGGCGCATCGCCCGCGCCCGAATGGCGCATCGCCCGCGCAACGATGGCGCATCGCGGCCAGTCCGCGCGGCGCTGTCCCCACCACGCCACCCACTCTCGGTACAATCCCGGCATGCCCCTTGTCGTGCAGAAGTACGGCGGTTCCTCGCTCGCCGACGCCGACCGCATCCACCACGTGGCGCGCCGGATCGCCGCC
>JAJYNJ010000042.1 GCA_021786385.1 Chloroflexota bacterium | reverse complement strand
CAGCTCGAGTTCCTGGCGGACCTGCGACACGAGCACCCAGAGCTGCGCTTCGCAGGTCGCGGCTTCGTTGATGCCGAGCGGGTTGTCGCGGACGACCTCGCGGCCGTACTCGACGGAGCGCCCCGCACGTTGTAGGGTCCCGACGAAGGCGTGGGCGGCGGTCGTCTTACGGACCCCGTGGGAACCGACGAAGGCGATCTTGGCATGCCGGGTCCAAGCACTCACCGGAGAAGCCTAGCGGCTTGGCTCGCGCCGTGGGCGCGCGTGCTCCCGTGGCGGGCGGCGGGCCGGCCGACACGTGTTGGGCGATCGGCGGCGCCCCGGGCGTCGCGTTCAGCCCCGGGGGTCGCGTTCAGCCCCGGGTGCACCCCACGCAGCGACCGAAGATCGCCAGGTGGCTCAGGTCGACGTCGAAGCCATGCCGACGGTGCAGCAACCCGAGGAAGTCGCCCAGTTCGTCCGCACCGATCTCCCGGGTGGTGCCGCACTCACGGCAGATCAGGTGCGCGTGCGGCGCTTCGGCGGCAGGCTGGAACTCCTCGCGGCCATCGGCGTCGTGGATGTGCGTGATGAGCCCGAGATCCTCGAGCAGATGCAGGGTGCGATACACGGTGGAGGGCACGAAATCGGCATCTTCCTCCAGGCAGCGCTCGACGATCTGGGCCGCCGTCACATGCCCCTCGAACTCGGCCAGGGCTGCGACGACTGCGCGGCGCTGGGGGGTGAGGCGCAGATGGCGACCCCGCAGCTGAGCGGCGACATCGGCCCAGGCCAGCCGGGAGGTTCCATCTGCCATCGCCGAGCGAGGATAGCAGCGACGCTGGCGACTGCGGCATCGATCTCTGCGCCCGAGCGCTACGTCAGCGCTCGGGCGGTTCCTCTGGATCGAGCCGGACTGCGCGGCCCTCGATGATCGTGTCCCGCGGTGGGCGCCGCCGCCAGCGTCCCCACCGGTCCGGCAGACCGCTGAACGGCACGAGGTACAGGAGCAGCAGGAGCGGGATCAGGTAGCGCCCGAGCGCCTCGAACTCGATCGCAACCAGGCCGAGCGCCAGCAGCGAGACCAGGTACCCAATGCGCCATTCGAGCCCGGTGCCTGCGAGCCAGAGTCGGCGCGTGGGGAGCAACGCCAGCAGGAACAGCACGAAGAGGAGTGTGAGGGTCAGGTAGCCCATCGGCGCCATGGTACGCGCGACGGGCCTGGGTACACCGCTCCGGCCACGGGCCCCGCCTGGAACCGGTGCACGTCGACCTCGTCGAACAGCATCTCGGTCGTGGTCGCCCAGCTGGCGCAGAGTGTCGTGCCGACCGACCTGCAGGAAGTGGCGGGGGTCGGCTAGGCGAGCGCCGCCCGCGGCACCCGACGGGTCGTCCAGGTCGTGCTGGACACGGCGAAGCTGACTGCGGACGGGGTCTCGGTGCAGCAGGTCTCCGGGATCTCGCCGCCGACCGACGAGGTGGCGCGCGCGGGGGCCGGGTCCCGGCGGCGGGCCGCGATAGGGACGATCGGCTCGGGGCAGCCGCCGCACGTCGACCAGCCGGCCCCCCGGTCAGTCCGCCGCGGCTTCTGCCGCCTTCCGCTCCTTCTCCTCGCGCCGGTAGGGGACATCGAGGACCACGATGTCAGGGCGTCCGACGAGCGCCGTCCGGATCCGGCGCGCGTTCTGGTTGAAGAGCAGCCGGTCCCACCAGTGCCGTGGCTCCAGCTCCGGGATCAGCACGACGAGCACCGCGTCAGGATCCTCTTCCTGCGCAACCTCCAGGTAGCGGAGGAATGGGCGCACCAGCGACCGGTACGGCGATTCGATCAGCACCACCGGCACGCCCGGCATCTGCCGATCGACACGTGCCCGGAACTCTTCGCCCTTTTCCGGATCTTCCGCCACGTGCACGATCGAGACGTCCGTCGACATCGTGCGCGCGACCTTGACCCCCTGCACGACGGCGCGCGTGAACGCCGGCGCGACCACGATCACGTGCTGCCGCCGATGGGGCGGCTGGATCATAGCCGTCGGGCGCACGTCGAGCTCCGCGCGCTCCTGCTGGTAGGCACGATGCACCAGCAACATCAGCCCGACGAGCACCGGCACGACCAGGATGATGATCCACGCCCCGAGGGCGAACTTCGCGATCGCAAAGATCATCGTGACGAGCGCGGTGGCCACGGCGCCCAGGCCGTTGAGGAAGGCGCTGCGCCGCCACCCGGCCCCGCGCTCCTTGAACCAGTGCCGCACCATCCCGGTCTGGGAGAGCGTGAACGCGGTGAAGACGCCGATGGCGTAGAGCGGGATCAACGCTTCCACGCGCCCCCGGAACGCCACGACCAGCACGACCGAGATGACCGCGAGGGCGACGATCCCGCCGTTGAACGCGAGGCGCTCGCCTCGGAACGCAAACTGCCGCGGCATGAACCCATCGCGGGCCAGGATCGAGGAGAGCCGCGGGAAGTCCGCGAAACTGGTCTGCGCCGCCAGGATCAGGATGCCCGTGGTCGAGAACTGCAGGATGTACCAGAGCGGCCCGCGCCCAAAGACCGAGCGGCCGATCTGCGAGAGGACCGACTCGCCGCTGGCGGCCGGCATCGCGCCGGTCACGTGCGCCAGGAAGCTGATCCCCAGGAACATGATGCCGAGCAGAGTCGACATGATGACCAGGGTTGTACGGGCGTTCTCCGCTTCCGGCGGCTTGAACGCGGGCACGCCGTTGGCCACGGCCTCGGTGCCGGTCATCGCCGACGATCCGTCTGCGAACGCGCGCATCAGCAGGAGCAGCCCGAATGCCTCGGGGGCCACCGGATATGGCGTCACATCGGTGACATGCGGCGCCTGGCCGAGCAAGGTCCGCACCATCCCGACCGCGATCAACAGCAACACGCTGCCGAGGAAGATGTAGGTCGGGCTGGCGAAGATGCTGCCGGTCTCGCGGATCCCCCGCAGATTGATGACCATCACGAACAGGATGAAGAAGACGATCAGCGGCACGTTGATCGGGAAGAGCGCGGGGAAAGCCGACGCCAGCGCCTGGACACCGCTCGAGACGCTGACCGCGACGGTCAGGACGTAGTCGGTCAGCAGCGCCGCCGCTGCGACTAGCCCCGGGAGCACACCGAGGTTGGCGTGCGCCACGATGTAGCTGCCGCCCCCGTTGGGGTACGCGCGGATCGTCTGGCGATACGAGATCGTCACGAGCGCCAGGACTCCCACGATCACGAACGAGATCGGGAGGAGCCAGACGAATGCCGCGGTCCCGGCGGCGAGGAGCGTGAAGAGGCTCGCCTCGCTCGCGTAGGCGACCGACGACATCACGTCGGATGAGAAGATCGGGAGCGCCTTCCACTTCGGCAGGCGCTCGGTCAACTCCTCTTCGGTCGAGAGGGGACGCCCGAACAGCGCGCGTTTCGCGGTCCCCCAGATGCGCCCGACGGGCGTGGTGGGGGCATCGGCGGCGAGCTTGGCCGCGTACACGCCGGGAGCGACGTAACGGAAATAGCGGGTGTAGGGGCGCTCGACGCGCACCCGGACGTCGCCGGGCTTGCGCCCGCGCTGGAGCCGCGGGCCTGTCACGGCCGGTCACTACCCTCCAGCAGGCCGCGCGACGGCGGCGGGGAGAGCGACCCCCGGGCGGCGCGCCCGGGGGTGATGATCGGTCGGTCCGATGTGCCCGATCAACGCGGCGACGTCATCCACGCGCCATACCATACCCGATCAGCCGGCGCCTGCTGGCGACCGGCAGCGTGCTGCGGCGCGGCGCAGCGGCCACAGCGCGAACCCGCCGCCCCCACGGATGCGCGGCCCATCAACCTGCGGCCCACCGACGGTTGACCAGATCGGTTCGGGTCGATATAGTTGGAGGTCGCGGGGTGGAGCAGCGGCAGCTCGTCGGGCTCATAACCCGAAGGTCGGCGGTTCGAATCCGTCCCCCGCAACCAATCTGCAGACCGACTCGAACGACCCTGGGACCCGCCTCCCGGGGTCGTTCTCTTTGCTACGCCGTGCAGCTCGGCCGCATGGCAGCTCCGCCCGATGTGCGCCGCGTGTCACTCCGTGCGGAAGGTGAAGAGCGTGGCGGCCACGAGGGCCACCGCCCAGGCCGCCAGCCCAGCCGCCTGCGCCGGCTCGACGACGCCTCCCGGCTCGAGCGTACCCCGCAGCAGGCCGGCAAGCTGGGCCGGAGGCAGGAACGACGCGGGGATCGCGACCGCGAGTGGGAGATGGTCGAGGGGGATGATGATCCCGCCGAGCAACAGGAAGACCAGGTAGATCCCGTTGGCGAGGGCGAGGACCGCCTCCGCGCGAAGGGCGCCCGCGAGGAGCAGCCCCATGGCGCAGAAGGCGATCGACCCGAGCAGGAGCCAGGGCAACGCGCCCAGGATCCCGCCCACGATGCCACCTTGCGGCGCCCACCCGAGCATCGCAGCGACGATCGCGATCAGCAGCACTTGCACGACTTCGGTGGCCACCACCGCCAGGGTCTTGGCGGCCAGCAGGGCGGAGCGCGGCAGCGGCGAGCCGCCGAGCCGTTTCAGCACCCCGTAGGCGCGCTCGAAGGCGGTCGCGATGCCGAGCGAGACCAGTCCGGTCGAGACGATCGCGAGCGCGAGGATTCCCGGCGCCACCTGATCGACTTGGCGACCGCCCCACGACGGCGGCGGCAAGAGCGGCACGGTCGAAAAGAAGACGAGTAGTAGAAGCGGGATGGCCAGCGTCACGAGCAGGTTCTCCCCGCGCCGCGCGGTGAGCAACAACTCGACGCGCGCCTGCGCCAAGAAGGCGCGCCAGGCCTGGGCCGGGGTCACGCACCGCTCCCTTCTCCCACGAGTCGCAGGAAGACATCCTCGAGACTGCCCTGTCCGACCCGGATCGCCAGCGGCTCGATCCCGACGGCGAGCAGCCAGGTGCTCAGTTCCACCAGCAGCTCTCCGGTGGCGGGCGTGCGGAGCACGTAAACGCCCGGCCGGTCGATCCGCAGCGCCTGCACCGCGCCGAGCCGCCCGAGTCCCGCGAGCCGGTCGGCGTCCAGTGGCCCGGGAAGCTCGAGTCGGACCTCGCGCAGGTCGAGCGCCGGAGCTGCCGGATCCGTCGCAGCCTGCCCGTGCGGAGCACCGTCGGGCGCGGCCGGGACTGTGCCGTCGTGCGCGGCACGCGGCGCGAGGCCGAGTCCGCGGCGCAGTTCGGCCGGCGTCCCGAGGGCGACCAACCGTCCCCGGTCGAGGATCGCGACCCGGTCGGCCAGCGCTTCAGCCTCGTCGAGCAGGTGGGTCGTGAGCAGGATCGTCGTGCCGCGTTCGCGCAGCTCGCGCAGCACGCGCCACGTCTCCCGCCGCGCCTGCGCGTCCATCGCCCCAGTCGGCTCGTCGAGGATCGCGAGGCGCGGGCGCCCGACGATCGCCAGCGCGAGGCTGAGCCGCTGCCGCTCGCCACCCGAGAGGTCTCGGTAGCGGGTGCGCGCGGCCCGCGCCAGCCCAACCTGGGCGAGCAACTGGGCCGGGTCGAGCGGGTCGGGGTAGAAGGCGGCGAAGAGTTCCACCGCCTCGATGGGCCGGAGCTGGGAATAGAGGCCGCCGCTCTGGAGCATCAGGCCCAGCTGTGGTCGGATACGGCCGCCCTCGCGGCGCGGATCGTGTCCGAAGACGCGGACCGTGCCGCCGTCCGGCCGCCGATACCCCTCGATGATCTCGACCGTGGTGGTCTTGCCCGCGCCGTTCGGTCCCAGCAGCGCGAAGAGCTCGCCGTTCGCCACCGTCAGGTCGAGCTCGTCGACCACCGTCTCTCCCCCGTAGCGCTTGGTCAGGCGCTCGAGGACGATCGCGTCGCCGTTCATCGGACGATCTGCGCGATGTACGCCGCGAGCGCGTCTTCGGGTGGGGGCCCATAGCTGGCGTCGCGGACGATGCCCTGGCGATCGACGAAGAAGCTGGTGGGGATGGCGGTCACCCGGTAGGCCCTGGCGACCGATCCGTCGGGGTCGAGGAGTGCCGGCCAGGTGGCCCCTTCGCGGGCCATGAACCGGCGCGCGTTCTCCGCGGAGTCCTCGTAGATGATGCCGAGCACCTCCAGCCCCTGCGCCGCGTACCGCTCCCGCGCCTGGCGGTAGATGGGGAACTCCTGCTGGCAGGGGATGCACCAGGAGGCCCAGAAGTTCACGATCAGCGGCTGGCCGATGAACGCTGCCAGGCTGAGGGTCTGGCCCTGCAGATCGGTCAGGCGAAACCGCGGTGCGGGCTGGCCATCGAGGCCTCCCGCGCCGACGACGATCACGCTGCCGGCGGCCGCGCCACCGCCCGGCGCCGGCGCCGCGGCACCGCCGAGGCCGAGCGATCCGCAACCCGCCACGAACAAGCCCGCGGCGAACAGGGTCGTCGCCCGGGCCACACGACGACGCCCGACAGGACGGTACCCGGCGCCGCCGGGCGATCGCGTCGCGCGTTCGAGAGACACGGCCCGTCGCGCGACGGGCCAGGGGAGGATCAGCGAGCGAAGCGTTGCGCCCTCACTTGACGACGAGAGTCCCGTTCATGTTCGGGTGCACATCACAGTGGAAATAGTACGTCCCGGCCGGCAAGGCGGGGACGGCGTAGGTTGCCGTGGCCGGGCCGGTCACGAGGGCACCGGTGAAGAGCCGCTTGGCCATGTTCGGCGAGTCGAAGATCGCGATGTTGTGGGGCACCGCGTCGCGGTTCTCGAAGACGACGGTGAGCGGCTGCCCGGCCGGGGCGGTTAGGGCGGCCTGGTCGAACTTGATCCCCTGGGCGACCACGTGGAGTTCGCTGCTGAGGGGAGCGCCACCGACGGCCGGTGCGGCGCTCGCCTGCGCGGCCGGGGGCGTGGCGTTCAGGGACGCGATCAGCGACGGTGCCGTCGCGCCGACGACGCTCGCCGTGGCGAGCAGGGCGTAGACGACGACGAGCCCCTTCGGGAACGCCCGCTCCGGGTCACGGGAGGACGGCTCTGGTGCGTGTCCCGCGTCGATCTGGCGGAACTCGCGTCCGACGTCGCGGAACCAGCCGGCAAGCGCGATGAGGGTCATCGCGAGGCCGCCCACCATGATCGTGGGGTTCATGACGAGTCCGAAGAGGACGAAGAAGGCCCCGATCGGCAGGAAGAAGGGCCAGGGGCTCGGGACCGGCAGGTGCGCGCCGTGCGGTGCGGGGGCGGTGGGCGAGGCCGCACCGTCGTGTTCGGCTGCCGAGCTGCCCCCCTCGGCAGAGGGAGTCGTGGGCCGTGCGCGCCGCGGCACGACCCACGTACCGCTCGGAAGCGCGGCGACGGCGGTGGCCTGCGCGGTGAGCGTCGTGTGGCCGCCCTCTCCGGGGACCGGCCGCGGACCCGGCGCCGTCAGGCGCTCGACGCGCTGCCAGTCGCGCATGGCATCGCGGATCCAACCCGCCAGGACGGCGAGCGTGACCGCCAGGCCGATCGCCAGCAGCGGCAAGTTGGCGTGCTGGTCGGCCGGATGGATGGCGAGCGAGAAGAGGACGATCGTCAGCCCGATCGGCAGGAAGAAGGGCCAGGGGCTCGGACCCGGCAGATGGACGCCGGCGGGTGGAGTCCCGGCACGTAGCGGGCGCGGCACGCGGGGCCGGTTGATCGCCGCCATCGACCACCAGCGAGTGGCGATCGTTGCCAAGGCGACCAGCAGGAGGGCGCTGAAAAGGAGCGGCAGCCAGTGGATCGGGTCGCTCCAGTCGGGGGAGACGACCTTGTCGAGTGCTGCCAGCAGCGCCGACCAAACGCCGGCGATCGGGGCGGGCATGGGGCGCCGCCTACTCCTCGGGCTCGTTGCCGCTCAGCAGGACGCTGAACGTGAACGCCATGGCGAGCCCCAACGCGATGAGCGCGACGACGCCGGTCAGGTCGACGCGCGGCGCGCCGAGCGCGACCTGCGCGATCCAGTAGATCACCCCGACGGCGACGAAGATGCCGCCCAGGGCCAGCGGGGCGCGATAACGCACGAGGCGGCGGCGCACCGGATCCTCCTACCGCAGCAGGTAGAGGGTCGAGAAGA
>JAJYNJ010000005.1 GCA_021786385.1 Chloroflexota bacterium | reverse complement strand
TCGCGGCCAGGTACGGCGTCAGCGTGCAGGCGATCGCCGCCGCAAACGGGATCAGCGACCCGAACACGATCTACACCGGGCAGCGTCTGGTGATCCCCGCGCGCTGACCCCCCGCGCGCTGACCCCCGCGTGCTGATCCCCCGCGCGGCGCCCTCGACACGACCCCGCGGCACCCCTCCGTGTCGACGGTGAAACGGCTCCGGCTGGGCGGCCGAGTTGCCAACGCGGCCCGAGCCGAGTAAGGTGCCGCCCATGCTCCGCCGCCTGGCGGCAGGATCGGTTGTAGTTGCCCTCGTCCTGCTCCTCGTCGCGCCGCCCGCGTCACCGTTCGCCCTCGCGGCAGGCGGTACCTGCACGGGGTGGAGCAACGAATACGTGCCGCCGCCCACGATCCGGGTCTATCGGACGTTCGGGCCGGCGCGCGGGACGGTGCAAGTCGTGCCATTCCAGCAGTACGTCACCACCGTGGTCGCCGCAGAGTTCGGTCCGACCGCGCCAACGGAGGCATTGCGTGCCGGCGCGGTCGCGGTGAAGGAGTACGGCTGGTTCTACACGATGGTCTGGCGCGGTCGCACCGCCCCACATGGGGCCGGCTGCTACGACGTGCTGGACAACAGCTGGGACCAGGTCTACTGGCCCGAGCGGTACGACGCCAACGACCGGCAGCGGCAAGCGGTGCTCGACACCTGGCCGGTGAGTGTCCGTAAGAACGGCGGCTTCCTGCTCACGGGCTACCGGCCCGGCGTGCCGGGCACCGCGTGCGGCGCCGACGCCGATGGATGGCGCCTCTACCAGGCGAGTGCCTACCGCTGCGCCCTGCAGGGCATGCGTTACCCGGAGATCCTGCGCACCTACTACGGCCCGCATTTCGAGATCGTGCGCCCCGGGTTGCCCAACCCGAACGGCGATGGGCTGGGGGCGATCGGCATCGCTGTCCCCGGGACGGGTCCCGCCCCCGGCGGCGTCCTGCCGACGCCGACGCCCCTGCCGTCCGCGTCGCCCGTGCCGGGCGCGTCCGGATCGCCTGCAGCATCCGCCGCCCCCGGCCCGACACCCGGCCCGTCGGCCGTGCCCACCTTCTACGACCTCGTCTGGACCGACGCGCCGCAACAGCCGTGGCAGCCGGCAGCGCTCCCGTCCGGCAGCTCGCTCGACCCGGTCACGACGCTGGGCTGGGCGTTCGGCGATCTCAACGGCGACGGGCGGGCCGATCTGGTCCGCCTGCTGCGGATGGGTACCGCCGGCTACCGGATCACCGTGTCGCTCTCGCAGGGCAACGGCGTCTTCAGCCCGGCCGCCACCTGGTGGTCGAATGTCGGAACGCGGTTCGACCTGGCGCCCGACGCGGTGGTGCGCCTGCTCGTCGGCGACTTCGACGGGGACGGGGTCGACGATGCGGCGATCCTGGCCGGCATCCCCGGGAGACCGCCCATCGCGTCCGGCCCGAACGGGACGCCCGCGATCCCAGCCGTAGTGCCGGAGGCGAAGCTCTTCGTGCTGCGCTCGACGGGGAGCAGCTTCGCGCCGCCGCAGACCTGGTGGACCGGGCCGCTGGACGTGAGCCGTGCCCAAGTCTTCGCCGCCGATGCCACGGGCGACGGCCGCGCCGACTTCGTGGTCGAAGCGGACCTCTACCCCGCCGACCTGCCCGCCGCGGAAGCGACCCCGGCCGCGGAGGCGACCCCGGCCGCAACCGCCCCGCCCACTTTGGCTCCCGACGGCACCGAGCTGCCGATCGGCATCCGGCTCTCGGTCGCGCCAGCGATGTCTGACGGCTCGTTTGGCCCCCTCGACGACTGGATCGACCTGACCGACACGACCCAGGCGGCGGCGCGGACCGTGGTGGAGGACCTCAACCGCGACGGGCGCAGCGACGTCGTCCTGCTGCGCCCCTTCGGTGCGGCGGGCAGCCAGCTCGTGGGGCTGCTCTCGACCGGGAAGAGCTTCGCGCGTACGACGCTCTGGACTTCGACGGCCTTCCGCACCAGCGCCTCGAAGATCGCCGCTGCCGATCTCAACGGCGATGGCCGCGGCGACCTCGTGGTGCTGTACAACGCCGGCGACGCCGGGACCCGGCTCTACCAGTTCATCTCCACGGGCACGGCGTTCCGTGCCACCATCCGCGTGCTCGACCCAACGCTGCGCTGGGACACCGTGGATCCGTTCTGAGGGCGTCCCGTCGTCCTCACGGCGCCGCTGCCCGCGTCCGCGGGCGCCTCTCAGCCGCCGCGGACGTCGGCCGCCGCCCGAACCCAGGCCGTCCAGTCTGGTTCCGCCAGGCCCGCCGTGAACGCGTTGCCGGCGCGGACGAGCGGCAACCGGAGCAGCCCAGGGTCCCCCAGCAACCGCTCGAACAACTCCTCGTCCGTGACGCGCAGATAGGCCAGGCCCAGATCGCGGTAGCGCCGCCCACCGGCATCGAGGAGCGCGGCCGTCCCGAGTCGCTGGGCGAAACGGCGCAGCTCACCGGGTGCCGGCGGGCGCAGCGCGATGTCGACGAAGTGCACCGGCACGCGCCGCTCCCGGAAGAAGCGCAGCGCCTTCTGGGTGTCGCGCGAGTCACGGCGACCGAAGATCTGCACCCCTTGCCGAAGATCGGCGGGCATGGCCGGAGCGGTCGCCGTCGGAGCCGTTGCTGTCGGAACCGCCGCCGCGGCCGCCGCCCGCTAGCGCGCCTCCACGTCGATGCCTCGCTCCGCCAGACCCTGGCGCAGCCCGGCGAAGCCCTCCGGCGCCGCCTCGGACGACGAGTCGTGCTCCACGAACGCGATCCCCGCAGCGCCGAGCGCAGCGCGGGTGCCGGCCGCGTCCGACGTCGTGAGCATCAGGGCCCCGTCGGTGTCCTCGGCGACGCCGACGATGCCGGTGATGTTGATCCCGCGATCGCCGAGCGTCGAGGCGAGCCGCGCAAGCGAACCCGGACGATCGTCGAGCCGGACCGTGAACCAGATCGCCATGCCGCCCTCCTGTTGGCGACTCGCGCGCACGCGGCCGTTCGTCCGAGCGTGGTCGGTCGCCTCTCGATCCGGTCGGGAAGGATACCCCGCGCGCACGGCGCACACCTGTGGGAGGATGGCCGCAGCGCACGCTCGGCGCCTGCCGGCGCGCACTGACAACGCGGGCAACCGCCCCAGGAGGAACGCCATGGCAGCCATCCGTCGCGCCCAGGCCGTCTGGCAGGGGGACCTCATGTCCGGCTCCGGCATCGTCAGCGCCGCCACCAGCGGTGCGTTCGCCGACCTGCCGGTCACGTGGGCCTCGCGCACCGAGAGCGCCGACGGCCGCACAAGCCCCGAGGAACTGATCGCGGCGGCCCACGCCGCGTGCTACTCGATGGCCCTCTCGAACGAGCTCGCCAAGGGCGGCACCCCGGCCCGACGGCTCGAGGTCAGCGCCACGGTGACCTTCGACCGCGTCGCCGGGCAATGGACAGTCGCGACCTCCGAGCTACGGGTCATGGGTGACGTGCCTGGGATCACGGCCGACGCGTTCCGCGGCGCAGCCAACGCCGCCAAGGATGGCTGTCCGGTTTCGCGGGCGCTGCGCGGAAACGTCTCGATCTCCGTCGAAGCGACCCTCGTCGGTTAGCGCCGCGCCGCGCGGAGCGGCGCAGGCCCCTCACGCGCGTCTCCACGTGGCAGACTGATCTCGGCATGCGGATCGCCACGTGGAACGTCAACTCGCTGCGGGCACGGCTGCCCAAGGTCATCGACTGGCTCACCCGTCACGGGGTCGACGTCCTGCTCATGCAGGAGACCAAGCTCGCCGACGACGCGGCGCCGGAGGTGCCGTTCCGCACAGTCGGCTACGAGCTGGCCCATTACGGCGAGGGCCGCTGGAACGGCGTCGCGATCGCCAGCCGAGTCGGGCTGGCCGAGGTGCAGCGCGGCTTCGGTGGTGGCCCCGATCCGCAGGGCGCCCGGTTCATCGCCGCGGTCTGCCGCGGCATCCGCGTGGCCAGCCTGTACGCGCCAAACGGCCGCGAGGTGGGCAGCGCGTTCTGGACCGCCAAGCTGGACTGGTACGTGCGGCTGCGGGCGTGGCTGGCGGCGCAGGACCCCGCCGCGTCGTTCGTGCTCGGCGGCGATTTCAACGTCGCCCCGACCGACCTGGACGTCTGGGACCCCGCTGCCTTCGCCGGCGCCACGCACGTGACGCCCGAGGAACGCGCGGCGTTCGCCGCGCTCCTCGACTGGGGGTTGGTCGACGTCTACCGCCTGCGGCATCCCGAGGGTGGACGGTTCAGCTGGTGGGACTACCGCGCAGGTTCGTTTCACAAGGGTCAGGGCATGCGGATCGACCACCTGCTCGCCACGCGGCCGCTGGTGCCGCGGCTGGTGGCGGCGGAGATCGACCGGGAAGCGCGCAAGAACCCGATCCCGTCCGACCACGCCCCCGTCGTGGCCGACCTGGCCGACTGACCGGCCCCGCCGCACCGGCCCCGCCGCACCTACACCTGCCAGGCGCAGACCGTACCGGCCTAGCCGCACCTACACCTGCCAGGCGCAGACCGTGGCGTGCGTTGGGGGTTCTTTACCAGCGGTGGGCGGCCGCTTGACACGCCGCTGCGATCGTCACCGCAACTTCGATGGCAGGAGCTGCGGCCCGACCGATGCGGTATGCTCTTGTGCGATCATCGACGGAGGAGAACTGCATGGGCGCCCTCTCACCCTGGCATCTGCTCCTGGTGCTCGGCATTGCGCTGATCGTGCTGGGCCCTGGCAAGCTGCCCGAGACCGGCGCGGCCATCGGCAAGGCGATCCGCAGTTTCCAAGATGCGGTCAACGGCCGTGACGACGCGGTCTCGACGAGGCCGAGCGCGACCACCGCCGCGACCAGCCCGCTCGCACCGGTCAGCCCCGCGAACCCGGCCGCGCCCACCCAGCCCGCGCAGCCGCCCGAGCGCCCGGTCGACTGAAGACGACGTCGCTGGCCGCGGCGCATCGGCGGGGCCCCGGCCCGCGCCGCCGTTAGGCCACCAGCGGATGGATCCATTCGACGTGTCACGGCCTGCAGCGGCGACGTCCGGCCGTGTGCCCGACGTGCCATCGGACCAGGAGCCGGCGTGGCACCCGGCCGAACCGGGTCGGGAGCCCCTCCTCTGGTCGCAGCCGCCCGTGCCCCTGGCGGGGCAGCCGACGAGGTCCGGGCGTCCCGGTCGCGTGCTGCGTGGTGCGACCAGCATCCTGATCGTCGTCATCGTCGCCGCGGCCGGGTTCATGGCCGGCGTCGGCTACGAACGCGGCACGCTGGCGCCTGGCGGTGCGCAGCTCGACGCCGCACCACCCGCCGATGCGCGCAGCGAGATCGGGCTCCTCTACGAGGCGTGGAACCTGGTCGAGCAGCACTACGTCGACCGGGCGGCACTGAACCCGACGCAGCTCACCTACGGGGCGATCCGCGGCCTCGTACAGGCGCTCGGCGACACTGGCCACACCGACTTCCTGACGCCCCAACAGGCCGCCGCGCTCTCGGCCGACCTCTCCGGGCAGTACCAGGGGATCGGCGTCGAGATCTCGATCAAGAAGGAAGGGCCAGCGATCGTCTCGGTCTTCGAGGGCAGTCCGGCGCAGAAGGCGGGACTCCGTCCCGGCGACCTGATCCTGGCCGTGGACGGCAAGAACGTCACCACCGACTCGTTCGACACGCTCGCCAGTCAACTGCGCGGCCCGAGCGGCTCGACCGTCCGGATCAGAGTCCTCGATCCGGGCGCCTCCGTCAGCCGCGAGGTCACCGTCACGCGAGCACCGATCAAGGTGCCCAACGTGACCTGGGCCATGCTGCCCGGTTCGCACATCGCCGACGTCCGGCTCGAGCAGTTCGCGCAACACGCCGCCGGGCAGCTTGCCAGCGCCCTGCAAGCCGCAGAGAAGGCCGGCGCCACGGCGATCGTGCTCGACCTGCGCGGCGACCCCGGCGGCTACGTCGGGGAAGCCGTCGGCGCCGCGTCCCAGTTCCTGCCGGCCGGCAAGGTCGTCTTCATCCAGCGCGACGCGAGCGGTCGCGAGACGACCTCGAAGACGGCGGCCGGCGGGGTCGCCACCCGCATCCCGCTGGTGGCGCTCGTCGACGATGGGACGGCGAGCGCGGCCGAGATCCTCGCTGGGGCGCTGCAGGACAACGGGCGCGCCCCGATCGTGGGCGTGAAGACGTTCGGCACCGGCACCGTGCTCGAGACCTTCACCCTGCGCGACGGTTCCGAGGTGCGGATCGGTGTGGCAGAATGGTTGACGCCGCTGGGGCACCAGATCTGGCACCAGGGCATCCAACCGAACGACGTCGTGCCGCTGCCCTCCACCGTGTCACCGCTGACCCCTTCCGACCTGTCACACATGAGCGCCGCCCAGCTCGCCGCGAGCGGCGATACGCAGCTGCTGCGGGCGGTCGCACTGCTCTCGAAGCCGTCATGAGCGACACGCACGAGGGGCCGGAACACCTGCGGGCAAACGGGGCACGACCGACGTCCGACGGGCCGGTGCAGGCAGGCGGATCGGGTTGGTCGAGTGCGCCAGGCGGGTCGACGGGCTCGAGCGGGGCAGGCGGCTCGGGTTGGTCGAGTGCGCCAGGCGGGTCGATGGGCTCGAGCGGGGCAGGCGGCTCGGGAGCGCCGGACCGCCCGGGCGTCGCGGAGGGACCCGTCTCGATCCTGAGTTGCGCGGCGTGCGGCACGAAGAACCGAATCCGTCCAAGCACGCGCGGGGTGCCGGTCTGCGCCTCGTGCAAGGCGCCGCTGCCATGGCTCGTCCACGCCACCGATGGGACGTTCGACGTGGAGGCCGCGGCGCCCGTTGCGGTCGTCGTCGACCTCTGGGCTCCCTGGTGTGCTCCCTGCCGCTTCGTCGCGCCGATCCTCGAGGAGCTGGCCCGCGAGTACGCCGGACGGCTCAAGGTGATCAAGGTCAACGTCGACGAGAACCCGGCCCTGGCCCAGCGCTTCCAGGCGTTCAGCATCCCCACGCTCGTCGTCCTCCGCGACGGCCGCGTCGTCGACCGCATCGTGGGCGCGCTGCCCAAGCCTCAGCTCGCGGTCCGCCTGACTCCGCACTTGCTGCGCCACTGAGCCGCGGGACCCGGGGACGCGGCCGTGCTGCCGCTCGCGCTGGACTCGCCGCGCTCGACCCGGCGGCAGCATCGGTCGCCGCGGTGCGCGAGACGAGCGTCTCGCCCCGCCGCTCGCCCCGCCGCTCGCCCAGAGGCTCGCCCCGCGACAGCATTCGACGATGAGTGAACAGCCCCCGGGCAGGACGAGGGTCTGCTCGCCGGCGCGCCTGCAGCAGCGGAGCGCTGACCAGCGACGCGCCCCGCCCGGTCGACTCGGGGCCCCGGTGCGCGGGTGCTGCGGCACCGCTGGGGCCGCCGCGGCGCCTCGGTTTCGGGTCGCGCGAGGATGCCAGGGCGCGCAGATGTCGTGCGGGCGACGCGCTGTTCATCGATGGTAGAAAGGATGGAGGACGAGGGTGGGTGTGCGGCACATACTTGGTCGATGACACTGCGCACGCAGATCGAGGACACCTACACGAACGCGCCGGCGGTGCCGGGCGTCGAGGCCGGCACGCCGCCCGACCCCCGCCGCCCGCGTGATTCGGCGCTCCACGGCCGGGGGATCGCCCCGGCCGTGCTGGCGACGCCGATCGAGGATCCACTGGCCCGGCTCTCGGGGCACACGGCCGCCCCGACCGTCCGCTGCGACGCCTGCGCCCACCGCTGCGTGATCCGCGAGGGACGCTCGGGGATCTGCCAGGTCCGAGAGAACCGGGGCGGCACGCTGGTCAGCCTGGTCTACGGCGAAGCTGTCGCCGTCCACGTGGAACCGATCGAGAAGAAGCCCTTCTTCCACGTGGCGCCCGGGACCGACGCGTACTCCATCTCGACCGTCGGCTGCAACTTCCACTGCCGCTACTGCCAAAACTGGGAGATCTCGCAGGCCCCCCGCGAGGGCTTCCGGCTGCCGACTCGGACGCTGCCGCCCGAACAGGTCGTGCGCGAGGCGCTGGCGGCGGGCGCCCGGTCCGTCGCGTACACCTACGTCGAGCCCACCATCTTCCTCGAGTACGCGCTCGACACGGCTCGGCTGGCCCGTGCCGCGGGGCTACTCAACCTCTTCGTCACCAACGGGTACGAGACGCCGGAGGCCCTCGAGCTGCTGGCGCCGGTCCTCGATGCCGCGAACGTCGACCTGAAGGCGTTCAACGACGCGTTCTACCGGAAGGTCTGCGGAGCGCGTCTGGAACCCGTCAAGAACGCGCTGGTCGGCATGCGCCGGTTGGGCATCTGGGTCGAGGTGACCACCTTGGTGATCCCCGGCTGGAACGACGATCCTGCCGAGCTGGCGGCGGCGGCCGACTGGATCGCGCGCGAACTGGGGCCGGAGACGCCGTGGCACCTGAGCCGCTTCTACCCCGCCTATCGGATGGCCGACGTGCCGGTGACGCCGGTGACCACACTGCGCCGAGTGGCCGAGATCGGCCGGCAGGCAGGGTTGCGCCACGTGTACGTGGGGAACGCGCCGGGCGAGGATGACACCGACACGCGCTGCGCGGGGTGTGGGCGCGTGCTGATCCGCCGCTCCGGGTATCGGGTCAGCCGCGTCGCGCTACGGGATGGTGCGTGCCCCGCTTGCGGCCACCCACTCGCCGGGATCGTCCTCGACGCGGCACCGCCAGAGGCTGGGTCGCCTGCGGGCTGAGCAACGGAGGAACGGAGGGCAAGAGGAGGCGCGAGGTGAACGGCGGAGACGACAGCGCTGTGGCCCACGCAGGCGGCGGGGAGATCCGGCCCCCCGCGCACGCGGGCACCTTCTACCCGGCGGCCCCCGAGGCGCTCCGCCGACTGGTCGACGCGCAGCTGGCGGAGGCCGTGGCGGCGCGGCCCGGGCTGTCCTGGGTCGGCTTCGTCGTGCCCCACGCGGGGCTCGTCTATTCGGGGCCGATCGCAGCCGCAGCCTGGGCAACGTTGGCCGCACGCCCGCCGGCCACGATCGTGCTCGCCGGCACCAACCATTACGTGGCCGGCCTGCGCGGGGTCGCGATCTGGCCGGACGGCGCCTGGCGGACGCCGCTCGGCGACGTGCCCGTGGACGCGGCGGTGGCGTCACGGATCCTCGCCCTGGGGACACCGTTCGGGGCATCGCCCGCCGCCCATCGCCGCGAACACTCGATCGAGGTCCAGCTGCCCTTCATCGTGCGGAGCTGCCCCACGGCGGAGATCGTGCCGTTGCTCGTCTCGTTCGAGGACCCGCGCGCGGGCCTGGCAGCGGGCGCGCAGCTCGGACGGCTCCTCGCGGGCCTCCGCGACAGCGGGCACGACATCGCGCTCGTGGCCAGCTCCGACTTCGCGCATTATCCGCCGGCCCCGGACGCCGAGGCCGTGACGCGGGCGCTCCTGCCACCGTTGCTCGCGCTGGACGGGGAGGAGCTGGCACGGCGCGAGGCGGACCTGCGCGAGGCGGGGATCCCGGGCCTCGTGTGCGGCATGTGCGGCATCGAGCCGGTGGTGTTCGCGCTGGGTGCGTTCCGGGCGATGGGCCTGCGGGCGGGCACGCTCCTCGCCGCGGGGACGTCGGCGGACGTGCCGCACGGCGATCCAGAGCGTACCGTGGGCTACGCGGCGATCGGGTTCGCGTAGGCCGACATGGGCCACGGGGGGAGCTGCGGCCGGGCGGCGGGAGCCGGCCGCGTGGCGGGCTACGGCCGCGTGGCGGGCTACGGCCGCGTGGCGGGGAACTGCGGCCGCGTGACGGGCCGCGTGGCGGAGCGTGCCGCTAGCCAGGACGCGCCGCCTGCCGGCGGCGGGCGCCGCCTGCAGGTGCGGGCACGGCCCGCTACGCTGCGACCATGAGCCACCGCAGCGGGGCCACGGGGATCGTACTGGCGGGTGGCGCTGCGTCGCGCTTCGGCTCCGACAAGCTCGCGGCGACCTTCGGCGGGCGGCCGATCCTCCAACACGCGCTCGCCTCCACCGCGGCGGTGTGCGACGAGATCATCCTGGTCGTCGGCCAGGGGCCGGCCCCGTCGCTCGAGATGCCGGCCGTGCCGCTCCACGTGATCCACGACGCCGAGCCCTTCGCCGGGCCGCGCGCCGGGCTGCTGGCAGGGGCCAGCGCCGCCTCGCACCCGCTGGCGGTCGTGGTCGGTGCCGACATGCCTTGGCTGAAGCCGGCGTTCCTAGAGCTGCTGCTCGAACGCCTCGACGCCGACCACCGCGGTGCGGCTGCGGCGATCCTTTGCGGGGTCCTCCAGCCCCTCCCCTGCGCGGTGCGGGTTGCCGCCGCCCGCGAAGTCGCTGAACGGCCCCACGGCTCGCTGCTCGCGCTGCTCGAACAGCTGGGAGTCGCGCCCCTTCCTGAGCTCGAGTGGCGCGCCGTCGACCCTGCGGGCGAGAGCCTGCAGGACGTCGACCGACCCGAGGACCTGGCGGGGCCCGTCGATCTGCCGGCGCGCGGTTGGCTGGCGACGTAGGCCAGACCGCCTGCGCCGCCCGACCGATCGCGGCCTCCGCCCAGCGGCGTCGCCGCTGGCCCGGCCCAGGTACCCCATAGCCCCTGTCAGCGCCCGGCGCCCCCATCGGGCTTCCAGCGCAGCGTCAGTGTCGCGATCAGCGGCCGTCCCGGCTCGACCAGCACCGCCTCCTCGGGCATCCAGTTCACCGCATCCGGAGGCGCCGTCTGCGGCTCGACGCAGATCCCGTGCGGCTCCTCGTCGTAGATCACCCAGTAGCGGCAGCTCGACTCCACGGTGAGCTCGACCACCCCGGGCCAGCGCAACCGCGGGGCCTCCCGCAGGCCTGTGAACGCGTCGTCCCACGGTCGCGGCCCGGGCCTGACCCGTTCACCAGCGGGAATCCCCTCCCCGTCCCGGGCCAGCATCCAGCCGGGTTCCACACGCAGCTCGACCTCGTCACGCGCGCCTTCGACAGACCGACGGAACCACGGATGCCAGCCGACCCAGGCCGGCATCGGCTCTTCCGCATCGAGCTCCAACGAGGCGTGGAGCGCGGAGGGTTCCAGGCGCACGCGGTGTATCACCCGGCCTCGGAACGGCCATGGCGCCCCGAGCGCTGCGGTCAGCACGACGTGGTCGACGCGGGGTGCTCCTAGCACCGTCCACGTGGCGTCGCTCAACGTGCCATGGATGGCGTGCGGTGGCAGTGTCGTGGGCAGCGTGTACGTGTGGCCGCGGAAGCGAACGATTCCACGACGGATGCGGCCGGCAAAGGGCACCATCGGGAAGATGCCCCAGCCGTACGGGCTCGCGGCCTCGGTCACGAGCAGCTCCCGCCCGGCCACCTCGAGCGATCCGATGCGGGCACCACCGGCCGGAACGACAGTCGCCGAAGCCGCCCCGGCAGACAGATGGAGCAGTCCCGACCCATCGGGTTCGTCGATCGTCACCATGGCAGCAGTATGCCGCCGAACCGAGCGCTCGCGCTCGCCTATCCCTTGACGGAGCCCCCCACGATGCCGCGCACGAAGTAGCGCTGCAGCGAGAAGAAGACGACCAGTGGCAACGCCATCGAGATGAACGCCGCGGCGGCGAGGTACCACCAGCCGCTGCCCAGCGAATTCACCAGGTTCGCCACCACGATCGTCAACGGCTGGTTCTGCGGACTGGCGGCGCCGATGTAGATCAGCGCGACCAACAGGTCGTTCCAGACGAAGAGGAACTGGAAGATCGCCAGTGCCGCGATCGCCGGCACGCTCATCGGCAGCGCCAACCGGAAGAACGCCGTCACCGGACTGGCGCCGTCGATCGCGGCGGACTCGAAGACCTCGCGAGGCAACTGACCCATGAAATTGCGTAGGAGATAGATCGCGAACGGCAACCCGTAGCCCGTGTGAGCGAGCCAGACCGCGAGGAACTGGCCATTGAGCCCGTTGGGGATCTGGATCGGTCCGAGATTGATGCGAATCGACGCATACAGCTGCAGGATCGGGATGAACGTCGTCTGCAGTGGGACGACCAGCAGCCCCACGATCGCGACGAACAGCACATTGCGCCCCGGGAAACTCATCCAGGCGAAGGCGTACGCGGCGAACGCAGCGACGAAGATCGGGATGATCGTCGCCGGAATCGTGATGAACAGACTGTTGATGAAACCCGGCCACAGGCCACTCTGCGCCAGCACGTACGCGTAGTTCTGGAGGGTGATCTGCGACGGCTGAACGATGACGGTCCACCAGCCGGATGATTGCACAGCCTGCGACGGTCGGAACGAATTGACGAAGAGACCGATGGTCGGGATCAGCCAGATGAACACCAGGAGGAGCACCACGAAGTGCGTGGGCAGCTTGCGCATCCGGCGGCGCCACCGCCCGGAAACGACACCGCTGGCGAGGCCCGACGCCGCCACGCTCGTCATCGGATGGCCTCCTGCGCCTGGAAGCGACGAATATTGACGGCCATGACGGGGATGATCGCGAGCATCAAGACGATGGCCATGGCGCTGCCGCGGCCGAAATCGTCGAAGTTGAACATCTCTTGGTACATCGCGTTCGCGATCACCTGCGTGTCAAAGTTCCCGTTGGTCATGACGTACACGATGTCGAACGCCTTCAGGGCCGTGATGATCATCGTGGTGGAGACCACCGCCAGCGTCGGCGTCAGCAGGGGCAGGAGGATGTTGCGGAAGACCTGCCACTCGGTCGCGCCGTCGACACGCGCCGCCTCGAGGAGCTCCGGGTTGATCCCCTTCAGCGCGGCCGAGATGATGACCATACAGAAGCCGGTCCACATCCAGGCCATCACGACCACCAGGAGGATCGTATTGAAGCTGAAGTTGCTGATGATGAGCCACGGCACCGGCCCCACGCCGAGCGGCGCCAGGGCCGCGTTCAAGGTGCCGGTCTGCGGCGCGCCCGGCGGCTGGTAGGCGAACATGAAGAGCCAGATGACGCTGGCCGCCGTGGCGCTGATCGCGAGCGGCAGGAAGATGACGGACTTGGCAACCGGCTCGTAGCGGACGCGATCGACGAGGACCGCGATGACCAGCCCAAGGCCCACGGTCAGCGCTGTCAGCAGGACCACCCAGATCACGTTGTTTTTCAGCGCGTGCAGCGTGCTGTTGTCGGAGAAGAACCAGGCGTAGTTGGCGAGCCCAACGAAACGCGTGCCCAGCTGGTCCTGCAGGCTGCGGACCGCGGTCCCGATGGTCGGGTAGATGAGATAGACGAACAGAAACGCGAGGGCGGGGGCCAGCCAGAGCCACGGCCGGATCCGCGGCTGCACGCGTTCCGGGAAGATCCGGAGGAGCTGCTCGGTGGCCACGATGTATCCGACCAGCACCGCAGGGACGCCGACCACGACGATGACCGCCGTGATCAGCCGGGGATCCATCGGTCTGCCTCCGGTTGGGTAGTGGCGTGGGCGGCGCCGCGAGTGCGGCCCCGCCCACGCCTGGTCAGACCACGACGATGATCGCCGTGATCAGCCGGGGATCCATCGGTCTGCCTCCGGATGGGTAGTGGCGTGGGCGGCGCCGCGAGTGCGGCCCCGCCCACGCGTGGTCAACGCTCGACTAGTGCGTGGTGTACGCGCTCGACTGCACGGAGTCGAGGTTCTGCAGGATCGAGTCGAGCTGGCTCGGGTACTGGATATACTTCAACAGCCCCTGGTAGAACGCCGTCTGCATCGGCGTCGGCATCTGGTCCGACGCATCGAAGACGAATGAGGTGGCGCCAGACAGAATCTGCCCCAGGCGCTGATTCATCTGGTTCGGGTAGTTGGCCACGCCTTTGTTGGCCGACAAGAACTCGCCGCCGCCGACGAAGAGCGTCTGCGCCTGCGCGCTGACCAGGTACTTCATGAGGGCGGCCGCCTGCGGCGTGTTGTGGAACATGCCGAACAGGTCGCCGGCCCCTTCGACAGCCCCGGCGTACTGCGGGTTGATCGCCGGGAAGGGGAAGAAGTTGTAGTCGACGAGCTTCTGCTCGTGGGCGAACTGACCCAGCCCGGTGATGAAGCTCGCCTGGTGCAGGAAGAGGCAGCCGGGCGGCGTCGTGAAGAGCGGATCGCCCGCGTTCGCAAAGTTCGTGGTCAGGACACGGTTGGAGCCGCCGTAGCTCTGGGCGACCATCTGGCCGAGATCCTGCCAGGCCTGCTTGATCCCCGAGTCCGTCCACTTGACCTTGCCCTGCCACCAGTTGTTGTAGTAGGTGGGCCCGTCGGTGTGCAGCACGAACGATTCGACGACGTCGGTGGCGGGCCAGCCAGACGCCGCGCCGGACTCGACGCTGAAGCACCAGGGCGCTTGGGCTTTGCCCTTGTCCTGCGCGATCAGCGTCTGGAAGTCGCTCCAGGTCTTGGGCGGGCTGCTCGCCAGGTCGCCCACGACCTTCGGGTCGTACCAGATCTGTCCCTTGGCCGAGACGTCGAGGAAGACGCCGACGAGCTTGCCATTGACCGTGCCCAGCTGCACCAGCGAGGCCGGCGTCTGCGACCGGTACGCATTGAGGTCGAGCACGCCGGATAGGTCGATCAGTTTGCCCGCGTTGGCGTACTGGACCATCTGGGCAGGCCCGGGAAGGCCCGCGATGTCGGGCAGCTGGCCCGAGGCGATGCCGGTCGTGAGGACCGCGGGCTCGTCACGGGTGCCGGTGTAGTTGACCGTGATCCCGGTTGCGTCCTCGAACGGCTTGACCATGCTGAGGAACTGCTGCTGCTCGGAGCCGCCCCATACGGCGAGGACGCTGACCGACCCGCCGATGTGCCCGAGGGTGGCGGCATACTGCTGGGCCGCGGCGATGGCCGCGGCGTTGATCGTGGCGCCCGTCGAAGCCCCGGCACTGGCGCCAGGGCTGGCCGGCGCGCTGCTCGGCGCTGCCGATGCGGCTGCGGAGGGTGCCGGGCTCGCTGCCGATGCGGGCGGAGACGGGGACGCCGCCGCGCCGCACGCCGCCGCGACCAGCGCAACGACGGCGGCCAGTGCTCCGATCCGGATCCCGCGCGATGCTCTATAGGTCATGTCCGTGCTCCTTTCATCTCCGGGATCCCTGCCGACCCGACCGTAGACCGCACCGGCAGCACCCGGACTCAGCTACGCCGGCGGATTCCCGCCGGCCTCCCCACCGTGCGGGCCCGGCGCCGAGCCACGCACGACCAGCTGGGTCTCGAGAACGGACCGCGGGGGCACCGGCCGGCCAGCGATCCGATCGATCAGCGCCCGGCCGACACTGCTGCCGAGCTCATAGGCGGGAAGATGGACGGTGGTGAGCGGTGGGTCGAAATGCGCCGCGAGCGGGATATCGTCGAAGCCAACGATGGCGAGCTGTTCGGGGACGCGGACCCGATGGGCCCGGGCTGCTCCGATCACCCCGAGCGCCACGACGTCGCTCGCGGCGAAGACCGCGCTGAACACCGCCCCACGGCGCAGCAGCCGCCCCATGGCCGCATGGCCGCTCGCCGCGTCGAAGTCGGCGTGCGCCACCAGCTGCTCGTCGTACGGAATGCCGGCGGCCTCGAGGGCGGCGCGGTACCCGGCGAGCCGTTCGGCGGCGGCCGTGTAGGCGAGTGGCGCATTCGTGATGCAGGCGATCCGTCGGTGCCCGACGGCGATCAGGTGCTCGACCGCCCGCTGTGCGCCGCTGACATTGTCGACGTCCACGCTCGGGATCGCCACGCCGGGCAGCGAACCCTGTAACACGAGCGGGAAACCGTCCTCCTGGAGCTCGACGAGGGCACGGTCGTCCGCCCGCGGCCCCGAGACCACCAGGCCGTCGACGTGGTGCGCCCGCAGGAGCGTCGTGTACGAGTGATCGCCCGGAGGGAGTGGCTCGACCATCACCCGGTAGCCACCCTCCCGTGCCGCATCGGTCAGGCCGCGGAGTGTCTCGGGCAGCAGGGCATCGACGGCGACCTGTTCCGGACGCTGCCGCAGCACCAGGCCGAGCACCAGGCTCGCACCAACCGCCAACGTGCGCGCCGAGGCGTTGGGAGCGTAGCCGAGCGCCTCGGCCGCCGCCAGCACTCGGGCGCGTGTGGCCGCGCTGATCTGCGCAGCGGGATGGTCGTTCAGGACGAACGAGACGGTCGTGCGGGAGACGCCGGCCAACCGAGCCACGTCGGTGCTGGTCGGTCGTTTCTGGATCGCCATCGGCGTCCGCCTCCTCGTTCTGTCCCGCAGGGGCTTGACCGGAGCTTGAGCGTCGCTAGACTAACGCGCGTTACTAACGCGCGTCAACCCGTTTTTCAGGAGTTGCCGCGCTCTCCGCCAGGATGTTCCGCAGGTGACGTCCTGGGCGGCCGGGGCGCCGGGACGACCGAGGTCCGGCGCGGAGAGGAGCAGAGGCATGCTCGAAGAAGTCCACGTTCCGCCGCTATCGCTGGACGCCTACGGCGCGATCGCCGGCGAGGACGCGATCGCCGAGATCAGGCGCCTGGCCGAGCCGCTGCGCGGCGCCCGTGTCCTGCACGTCAACGCCACCAAGTTCGGCGGCGGAGTAGCCGAAATCTTGCCCACCCTCACCGGCCTACTGCGCGACGTGGGGCTCCAGCCCGAATGGCGCCTGATGCCCGGCGACGACAGCTTCTGGAACGTCACGAAGCTGATGCACAACGGCCTTCAGGGGATGGACGTGGCGCTCGAGGCGGAGCGGCGCCAGATCTACGAACGCACGAGCCGGCGCTTGGCCACCGCCTTCGAGGGCACCTACGACTACGTCGTGGTCCACGACCCGCAACCCGCGGCGCTGCGCTCCCTACGGTCGGAGGCGCCGGGCCGATGGATCTGGCGCTGTCACATCGATCTGACGGCGGCCAACCCAGATGTCTGGGGCTTTCTGCGCCCCCTGGTCGAGGCCTACGATGCCGCGATCTTCACCCTCCCTGACTACGTCAAGCCCGATCTGCGCTTGGACGTGCTGGCGTTCATCCCGCCGTCGATCGACCCGCTTTCTCCCAAGAACATGCCGCTCGCGCCCGCGCTGGTCGACGACGTGCTCCATCGGCTCGGCGTCGACCCGCAGCGCCCCCTCCTGCTCCAGGTCTCGCGCTTCGATCCCTGGAAGGACCCGCAAGGCGTGATCGACGTCTACCGCGCCGTAAAACGCACCATCCCCGACGTCCAGCTCGCACTGGTCGGCTCGATGGCGAGCGACGATCCCGAGGGCTGGGAGATCTACCGGGACGTGGTGCGTTACGCGGACGACGACCCCGATATCACGATCCTCACGAACCTCGACGGGGTGGGCGCACTCGAGGTGAACGCCTTTCAACGCGCCGCGGATCTGGTGCTGCAGAAATCGCTCCGTGAAGGCTTCGGGCTCACCGTGAGCGAGGCGCTCTGGAAGGGCGTGCCGGTCGTCGGCGGGCGCGTCGGTGGGATCCCGATGCAGATCGGCGAGGGGATCGGCGGACGGTTGGTCACCACCAACGACGAGGCGACCGAGGCGTGCCTCGAGCTGCTGGCCGACGCGGATCTGCGCCAGCGGCTCGGCGAGGCTGGGCGCGAACGTGTGCGCCGCAACTTCCTCTCGACCCGTAACCTGCGCGACGACCTCGCGCTCTTCAACGCGCTGCGGCTCGGCGACGCCGCGCTCGTGCCGACGGGCCAGGTCGTCTGACCGCAGCCGAGAGGCGCGCGGGGCGGTGGGTTCGCGCGCGGGGCGGTGGGTTCGCGCGCTGCGGCCCACCCGCGCGGCTGTCGGCCGCGCCTCAGCCCTTGATCACGATGAGCGGCCGCAGGCGGGCCACCGGACGGATCAGCCCCGCCCCCGCGGCTACCTCGACCACGGACGCGACGTCCTTGTAGGCCAGGGCGGCCTCCTCGGCGAGCAGGTCCGGCCGCTGGGCGCGGACCACGATCCCCTCGTGCGCCAGCTGGGCCGCGATGTCGACGCCGCGCAGCTCGCGGATCGCCGCGTGTCGCGAGAGGTCGCGCCCGGCCCCATGACACGTCGATCCAAACGAGAGCTCCATGGCCCCCGGGGCACCCACTGCCACGAACGAGTAGCGGGCCATGTCCCCTGGGATCAGGACCGGCTGCCCCACCGCGCGGTAGCGCAGCGGCACGTCCTGGTGCCCGGCTGGGAAGGCGCGAGTGGCACCTTTGCGGTGCACGCAGACCTCGAGCTCGCGTCCGGCGACCTGGTGGCGTTCTAGCTTGGCGATGTTGTGACTGACGTCATAGACCAGCCCCATCGCGGTAGCCACGCCGGCGCCGAAGACCCGTCCGAACGCGCCGCGTACTGCGTGGGTGATGGCCTGGCGGTTGGCCCAGGCGAAGTTGGCGGCCGCGGCCATCGCCGCGAGGTAGGCGTTCGCCTCGGGCGTGCCGAGGGGGACGCAGGCGAGCTGGCGGTCGGGCAGCACGATGCCGTACCGACCGGCCGCGCGATCCATCACCGCCAGGTGATCGGTGCAGACCTGGTGCCCGAGGCCGCGCGATCCACAATGGATCAGGACCACGAGCTGCTCCAGCGCGAGCCCCAGTGCCCGGGCGCCATCGCCGTCGAGGATCCGGTCGACGGCCTGGACCTCGAGGAAGTGGTTGCCGGACCCAAGCGTCCCCAACTGATCCCCGCCGCGCTGCCGCGCCCGGTCGGAGACCGCCACGGGGTCCGCGCCGGCGAGCGTCCCGCGTTCCTCGGTCAACTCCAGGTCCTCGGCGTTTCCCAGGCCGTGCCGCACGGCCCAGGCCGCACCCTCGGCCAGCACGCCGTCGAGATCGCGTTGCGCCAGGCGCTGCCCGCCGTGCGCGCCAACCCCCGACGGGACGGCCCGGAAGAGCTCGTCGGCAAGGCGCGCCGCGACTGGCTCCAGATCGCCGCGCAGCAGGCTGGTGCGGAGCAGGCGGACGCCGCAGTTGATGTCGAAGCCGATGCCGCCCGGGCTGATCGCGCCACCATCGGCGAGCGTCGCCGCCACGCCCCCCACCGGGAAGCCGTACCCCCAGTGGACGTCAGGCATCGCCAGCGAAGCCCCCACGATCCCGGGCAGCGTCGCCACGTTGGCGACCTGCACCAGCGCCGGATCGTCGCGGAGGCGCGCCATCAGGCGATCGTCGGCGAAGACGAAGCCGTCCACGCGCATCCCGCGCCGTTCGTCCCGGGGGATCCGCCAGCGCCACGCGTCGATGCGCTCGAGGCGCAGCGGCGCCTGCTCGGAACGAGCTGGACCGACGAGCGGTGACTCGGTTCGGGCAGACGGTCGTAGCCGGTCGCGTCGCGCGTTCACACGTCCACGTAGGCCGTCAGGGCGTACCCGTCGGGCCCTTCCTCCACCCCCAGCCGATGAAAACTGACCGCCTTGACCTGCCGGCGCGCTCGGACACTCGGGGCGTCGTACGGCGCGAGGAACGCGGAACCCGCGATGGTCCAGCCGTCGGCCGTCCCCTCCACTCGCTCCACCTGCGCTCGGACCAGCGCACGCCCCTCGGACTCGGCGATCCCGATCAGTTCGTTGAGCCAGGCGAAGGCCAGCCCGGCCAGATCGTCGGCGGCGAGCGGGCCGACGACGACGGGAGCTCCCGCCGCGCCAGCGGTGTCGGCCGCCAGTTCGGCGAGCGCAAGGGCCCCCTCCTCGAAGAGCTCCGCCAGCGTGGCAGCATGGGCCACCAGGCCCGCGTCCGCCGTGTGCGGCAGGAACGCATGCGAGCGCTCTTGGGCGCCCATCCGCTCCCTCCCCTGCAGCGCTGGCGCCGCCGGAACAGACGGCGGCAACAGGCCGCCAGCGCGATATGGCGACAACAGGCCGCCAACGCCATCCGCCGGCAACAGGCCGCCGACGCGCCCTAGTCGAGCGAGATGCTCTCCCGGCGCGGAAGTCTCTCGCTGGGCTCCTTCTCCAGGCGCGCAATCCAGTGGTCCAGGAAGGCCCTGGCCGCCAGCAGCTGCTCCTTGCGCGCCGCACGCATGTGGGCCCGGGCCTCTGCCGGGAACACCTCCCGCCAGAGCCCGAGGAGTCCTCCGGGCTCGCGTTCCGCCCGTGCCTCGACGGCCGCGAGTCGCTGCTCGAGTGCTGCCAACTGCGCTTCGAGATCGGTCATTGCTTCGACGCTCCTGCCTGCCTATGCGGCTTCGCCGCGAATCTGACCTTCAACACATGATCGTCGAATCCCGCGGAGGCCGTGGGCAGATCCACCAGCACGCGGGGCAGGATGAGGTTGCGCCGCCACCACCCCACCTGCACCACCAACTCGTCGCCGCTGCGGCGGAGACGGACCTCGTCTTTCGCGGTGAACGGCAGCTCGAGCGAAAGCACGAAGGCCCCGTCCTCGCGGTGTACGCTGTAGGGCCGACCGCGGTAGAAGAACGCGGTCGGGTCCTCGTCGCCGAACAGGGCGCCACCCAGCTCCCGCAGCATGGGGATACCGACTACCTCGTGCTCGAAGAACGGCGCGCGGCGGATCGGGATCGGGTCGAAGTCGGCCTGCACCTCCGGCCAGTAGCGGGCCTGCACCTGCCGCCACGCCTCGAAATAGGGGCCCGCGTCGTCGGGGACGACCCGGTTGCAGATGACGAGGTCGGTGGGATACCCGTAGAGGTGGAAGTACGTGAAGGCGCGCTGCGCCTCCTTGATCACCATCTTCTCCAAGTTCAGGACGAGCCGGATCGAGGTGAGTTCCGGGTTCACGAGCAGGTCATGCATGTGCTCGAGCCGGCCGAAGAGCTCCTCGCCGGCTGTGTAGACGGCGTCGCCTGGCATCGGCATCCCGATCACGCGGCCCACGATCGGGTTGGCCACCTGGGCGATCTTCCGCTGGATCGGGTAGATCTTCTCGATCCACCACTTGCCCGCCTCGGGGAGCGAGAGGAGGCGCAGCGTTTCGCCGGTGGGCGCTGCGTCCACCACGATCACGTCGTACCCGCCCCGGTCGTGATGTTCGGCGATCCAGAGCAGGCTCGCCAGCTCGTCCATGCCGGGGAGCACGCTCATCTCCTCGGCCATCACCTCGTCGAGGCCCCGCCACTGGAAGACGCTCGAGACGTAGGCCTGGATCGTCCCCCAGTACTTCTCGATGTTGTGGGTGACTTCCGACTCTTGGCCCCACAAGTTCGGGGCGACGGCCACCGGCTCGGGGCCAAGCGCCATGTCGAACGAATCGGCAAGGCTGTGCGCAGCGTCGGTCGAGACCACGATCGTGCGATAGCCGCGCTCGGCGGCGAGCAGGCCCGTGGCGGCCGCCACGCTGGTCTTGCCGACGCCGCCCTTGCCCGTGTAGACGATGATCCGCGCCATGGCGCCTCCGTCTGTTCGGCACGATCCTACTGCGGCACGGCGGAATTGCTCGCTTCGGCTCGGCCCAGGCGCACCGAGCAGCCGTCAGCCGTCGAGCGCCGCCCCCTCGACGCAGACCCCCGCGACGCCCAGCCCCGCCAGCCGTGCCAACGTGGCGCGCCGACGCACCGTCCAGGCGACCACCGCCAGCCCCAGCCCGTGCGCCCGTGCGATGCTGCGCCGATCGATGGCGTGCCACTCCGCCGCCACGGCGGCACAGCCGAGCGCCGCTGCCTGCGCGAGGATCGCCGGGTCGAGATCCTCGGCGTTGAGCCAGCAGCGCGCGCCGGGCGCCAGGGTGCGGACGTGTGCGAGGATCGCGGGGTCGAACGAGGAGAGCGCGGCATGGGCGAGCGCCGGGCCGCGCGCCGCGCGCAGCAGCGCGACGACGGGCGCCGCGAGGTCCTCCTTGAGCTCGATGTCGAGGAAGGCCGACGGCGGCACCGCGGCGAGGACGGCCGCGAGCGTCGGCACCCCGAGCGCGTCGAGCTCGGCGGCGTCGAGCTCCGCCGCCCGCTCGGGCCGGCGCTGTACGCGCGCGAGCGTGGCGTCGTGCAGCACGATCGGGGCACCGTCGCGCGCGCCGCGCACGTCGAACTCCAGGCCATCGCAGCCGGGGAGCGCGAGCGCGGCGTGGAACGCCGCGAGGGTGTTCTCGGGGTATCGGCGATGGTCGCCCCGGTGCGCGAGACGCAGGGGGGGTCGGGCGGGCGCAGGGGCGCCGACGGGCAGCGCGCTGAGGTCCTTCGTCATGTCGTCGGTCCTCCTGACGCCAGGGGGATTGCACGCTCCGCTGGCCACGCGTCGGCGTACGATGCTGGATATCGTGCCGCGCCGCGCGCGGTCGCCGCCGGTGGCGACCGCTCTCAACGGCGCCCCATCGAAGTGGAGCGCATCGGAGAGGAACATGGCTGGACTGACACCGTGGCACCTGCTCCTCCTGCTCGTCATCGTGCTCCTGGTCCTCGGCCCGGGCAAGCTGCCCGAGACCGGCGAAGCGATCGGCAAAGCCATTCGCTCGTTCCGGGAGGCGGCGGAGGGGCCCAAAGCATCTGATGGCCCGGGGGTCGCGGGCCGGAACGACACGCAGCCACCCGCAGCCTGATCGGGCACCCTGACCGCACGCGCCCCGTCAGTGGCGATCTCGGCGTCGTGTACGACGCGCGTGCGCCGACCCGCGGCGCTCGCTTCCTGCGCTGGCTCGCCCGGAGCGCGCTCCTCTTGGGACTCACCGGGCTGCTCGGTGGCGCCCTCCTCTGGATATCCACCCCCTCGGCCGCCGACTTGCAGGCCCGAGTCGATCGCCTGCTGACGGCCCATCACGCGAGTCTCATGCGGGCGGCAGCCATTCCACCCCTGCTTGCCGATGCCGTGATCGCCACCGAGGACGAGCGCTTCTACGAAAACCACGGCATCGACCTGATCGGTGTCGGGCGTGCGCTGGTCTACGACGTGAGCCACCTGTGCGCATGCCAAGGCGGCTCGACGATCACCGAACAGCTCGTCAAGGACGTCTACCTGGGTGGTTCCGACGCCGGTCCCACCAAGCTCGTCGACATGGTGCTCGCCCTCAAGGTCGCGTTCCGCTACAGCAAGGCCCAGGTGCTGACCGACTACCTGAGCGAGGTCCCCACCGGCTACGGACGCTACGGCATGCCGAACGCCGCGTGTGCCTACTTCCACCGACCACTCGGCGAGCTCGATCTCGGCCAGCTCGCACTGCTCGCCGGCCTGCCGCAGGCACCCTCCGCGCTCGATCCGCTGTTGCACCCGGCGGCTGCACTGGCACGCCGCGCCCAGGTCCTGGACGCCATGGTCGACGACGGGTACGTCACGGTCGCGCAGGCCGCCGCTGCGGCGAGGGAGCCGCCGGTGGCGACGGCGCCGGGCGGGTGTCGCTGAGATCAGCCCACCTTTGGCGTGGCGTTCGATCGTCTCCGCCGGCCCTGCTCGATCGGGTGCCCTGCTCGATCGGGTAGCTAGATTCGCGTCGATCGGCCCTGGGGCGAACCGGTATCCCGGAGCGACGCTACCGGGACCAGCATCCCCTGCTGGACGGGCGCGCAAGGCGGTCGAGGATCGGATGGCGGAGCTCCGCCCTTCCTCGGCCGTCTTGCTGTCGCTGGCTCGCTGCGTGGACAGCGTGCCACAGCGGTCCGCTTCGGCGACAATAGCGCTGCACCTCCCGGCCGGGCACGATCCACGGAACCGGAGACCGATGCCGCGAACCACACTTGCCGACGCCGCACTCCAGCTCCTCGCCGAACACCGCGTTCTGGCGGCGGACGAGCTCGGTCGCGCACTCGCTGCAGACGGCCGGACACGCGCGCAGCGGCCGGCCCGGGCCGTCTCGCGCGCCCTTGGCAACGATCCCCGCTTCCGTCGGCTGACCGACGATCGCTGGGCCGTCCCCAGCCAGCTGCTCGACGGCGCGACGTTCACCCACCGACTCCGACGCGAAGAGGCGCAGCACAGGGCGCTCGCGCTCGACGCCGATCTGGCCCCCCTCGAGATGCTCGCGCCGGTGGGCCTGCGCCTGCCCGATGGGCGCCCACTTGCGTTCGTCTTCGACGCCGAGGCTCGCGACGCCGTGCCGCTCGACTGCGACGCGGCGCTCGTCGGACCTGCCGGCTGGCTCGCCCAGCGGACGGGGACCCTCGTGCAGGTCAGGGTCGCCGGCAGCACCCTCGAGATCTCCCCCGCGCCACCGCCGCCCGCCGCATCGCGCATGGTCGCGCGCCGTCTCACGGAGGCCGCGAAGGCACGGCTCGAGGCCCCCGCCTTGCCCTTCGTGCCGCCCACCGTGCTCCTCGAGACGCTCGTGCTCGATGCGCTGGCCGACGACCCGGCGCTCCTCCGGCAGCCCGTCGCGCCGTTCAGTGAGGCGTTCAGCGCGGCCGGTCTCGAGGTACACCGTGCCCAGGTCGGGCTCCCCGGCACGGACTGGTCGCTGGTCGACGAGTTCTGGTCGTTCGACGAAGAGGAAGACGACTGGGCGGACGACGACGACCCGGACGACGACCGGACGGCGGAGGACGATGCATCGGACGACGCCATCGCCCGCGCGCTCGGGCTGGATCCCATGGAGCTCGACGCCCTGCGGATCGTCATGGGTGCCTTCGAGCTCCACCGACGGCTGGGCGGCATCGCCGATCGGGAAGTCCTCGCGCGTCTCGCCGAGATCCTGGCCCTGCCGTCGATCGCGCACCTGGTGGCGACCCGGGCGTGGACCGAGCCCGCGCTCGAGCCGTTCGTTGCCGCCATCGGCCGCGCGGCGGGCGGCCGACACGTGGCGGGCGTCGACCTCGTCCTCGCCGCGTGCGCTGAGGCGCGCGATGACGTGGCCGCTGCCGAAGGGCTGCTGCGCTCGGCCGCCACCGCCGAACCGGGTTACGGCCCGGTCTGCCTGGAGCTCGCCCACTACGACGTCGACCGCGGCGACTATCGCGGTGCGCTGACGGACCTGCGCGCCGCCGGTGTGCCGCCCGACGATCCGGAACGCGCCTGGCTCGAGACGGTCCTCCGCCCGGCCTTCCCGGCGGTCGGACGCAACGAGCCGTGTCCCTGCGGTTCCGGCCGCAAATACAAGGCGTGCCACCTCGGCAGGCCCGTGGAGAGCAGCGTCGATCCCGCGAGCGCGCTACTGCACAAGGTTTCCTGGTGGTTGGCCCAGCCGGACAACCAGCACCGAGCGGCCGAACTCGTGCGAGGCCCGTGGAGAGCAGCGTCGATCCCGCGAGCGCGCTACTGCACAAGGTTTCCTGGTGGTTGGCCCAGCCGGACAACCAGCACCGAGCGGCCGAACTCGTGCGTCTGGCACAGGACGAACACGCCGGTGATCCCCCCGAGGACCTCGTCGATCAACCGCTCGTGAACGACATCCTCCTCTTCGACCAGGGGCAGCTGGCGCGGTTCCTCGAGGTGCGTGGCACCCTGTTGCCGGAGCGGGAACGGGCGCTTGGGCGCGCCTGGCTGGCGTCACGTCGATCGCTCTACGAGGTCCAGGCGGTGCGACCGGGAGCGGGCGTGACGCTCAGGGACTTGCTGGGCGACGGGATCGTGGAGCTCGCGGACCGGACGATCTCGAGCCGAGCCGAACCGCTCGACCTGCTCTGCCTGCGGCTTCTGCCGGACGGCGCCGGCGGTGTCACCACGGCCGGTGGCTTCCTCGTGCCTCGACTGCAGCGTCGCCGAGTGGTCGACCTGTTGCGCGCCGCGGATGGCGTGGCGCTGCTGCGCTGGTTCGCAGCGCCCGCGCTGCCGATCGAGGTGCGCAACACCGAGGGCGAGCCGCTCCGCTTCGTCACGGCCACCTACCAGGTCTCGGATCCGGTGGCCACCGCCACGGCGCTGGCCCACACGCTCGACGACGAGGGCGACGGCCGGTTCGTCGAGACCGTCACCCGCCAAGGCCAACGCTGGCTCCGTGGCACGATCCAGCTCTCGGGCGACCACGCGACGATCGAGGCGAACTCCGCCAGGCGGGCAGAACGGCTGGCCCGCACGCTCCGGAAGGCCGCCCCCGGGGCGCGGCTCGTTCGACGCGAGGAGCGCTCCGTCGACGATGCGCTTGCGTCGTCCGCCGCGGGAGAGAGGTCGGCCGCCGAGCCGATCGACCTCGATGCCCACCCGGAGGTGGCCGCGGCCCTCGACACGTTCATGCGCGACTACGAGGGGCGCTGGGTCGACCAGCCGATCCCGGCCCTCGGAGGACTCACGCCGCGCCAGGCAGCCGCCGACGACGCGGCCCGCCCCGAGCTCGAGGCGTTGCTCGACGACATGGCGTGGGAAGAGCGGCGCACGCGGGATCGGGGCCGGGCGGGTGACCGTGGCGGAATGAACGCGGCACGCCTGCGCGGGCTGCTGGGCATCCCCCCGCGGGGCGCCTGACGGCAGTGACAGCATCGCTGGCGGCACGTCCGACAGGACCTGCAGCCAAGCGCAGCGCGGGGCGAATCGCAGGAGGTATTCGATGGTGGTTTGCGTGCCGGTGACGAGCGACGGGCAGGTCGATCCGCGCTGGGGACGTGCCGCCCGCGTCGCAATCGCCGGCGTGGAGGCGGGCACGCTGGTGCGCTGGGAGGAGTTCGACGTCGGGTGGGGCGACCTTCACGACGCCGGCACGGAAGGTTCGCACCACGCGCGGGTGGCCCGTTTCCTGCGGGACCACCACGTCGAGGCCGTCGTGGCGCACCACATGGGCGAGGAGATGCACCATATGCTCGAGCGGATGGGGCTCGCCGTTCGACTGGGTGCGGCCGGCGACGCCCGCACGGCGGTGACCGCGGCTGCGGCACGTTCGGCGTAGCCGTCCGCGCACCGCGCGCGTCGGGAGAGCTGCGGAGGGCCGATCAGTGCACGAATGGGCGCTCGCCGACGCGGTGGTCGCCACCGCCGTCAAGATCGCGCAGCAGCAAGGGCTGCAGCAGATCGGGGAGATCAACCTGCGGCTCGGAGAGCTCCAGCAGATCGACCGCGAGGTCTTCGAGTTCGCCCTCCGCCATGTCTTGCCGCCCGACGATCCGATGCTCGCGGGCGTGCAGTTCATCATCGAGGCCGAGCCGGCGGAACTGCGCTGTCTCGCCTGCGGTCACGCCTGGCTGCTCGCCGAGTCGTTCGCTGCGCTGCCAGCCGACCAGCGGGAGGCCATTCACCTCCTGCCCGAGACCGTCCACATCTACGTCACCTGTCCGGCGTGCGAAAGCCCGGACTTCGAGATCGTCGCGGGGCGCGGCGTCGCGCTCATCTCGATCGGAGGATGACGCGAGGTGGACCCGCGGCTACAGATCATCGACCGGCGTATGGCCGGCGTGCGGCGCATCCTGGCGGTCACCGGCGGCAAAGGGGGCATCGGCAAGAGCTCGCTGGCGGCGACGGCCGCGCTCTGGCTCGCCCGACGGGGCGAACGGGTCGGCCTGCTCGACCTCGACTTCTGCGGGCCGTCGACCCACGTGATCCTCGGTATCCGGGACGCCCGGCCGGTCGAGGACGGCGGCTTGGTCCCCGCGATCGCGCAAGGCCTGCGCTTCATGTCGATCGTCCACTTCATCGACGACCGACCGGCACCCCTGCGCGGCCAGGAGATCTCGAACGCCCTGATCGAGCTGCTGGCGATCACGCGCTGGGGCGATCTCGACTGGCTCGTGATCGACATGCCACCTGGCTTCAGCGATCCGCTCCTCGACGCGGCGCGCCTGCTCGGGCGGGCCGAGTACCTGGTCGTCACCACACCGTCCGTCCTCACCACCGAGACGGTCCGCAAGGCCCTGCAGCTGTTCCGGGAGCTCCGCCTGCCGGTGCTCGGCGTGGTCGAGAACATGCACCGGGGCGACGAACCGCCGCTCGCGGCCCAGCTGGCCGGGTTCGACGTCCCGCTGCTCGGAGCGATCCCGTTCGACGACGCCTACGAAGCGGCGTTAGGCGATGTCGAGCGGCTCGCGCACACGACCTTCATGCGTGCCGTGGGTCGCATCGTGGATGCGATCACCGCTCGCCGCGACTGACGGACGCGCGTCACCAGGAGGGCGGCGACCACTGGGGATGGGGCCACCGTCCGCGCTGCGCGGCCTGCTCCGCTCAGTCCTGCACGTCGAGCCAGCGTCCGACCAGATAGTCCGCGGCGTGCCGTTCGAGTCTCCATGCCTCGCACGCCGCTTCGCGGCATCGCTCGCCGGACGGCTCGCAGGTGTAGACGCAGTAGCGGCCGATCCGGTCGAGAACCTCCCAGGCGTCGTCGACGCCCGACGGCCGCCATGCCTCCGCCGTCGCGCCGAGCGCGCGCCCGGCTGGTGCCCCGCGATGATCTGTGCGCTGGGTGGGCCTGGCAGCAGCTAGGGCCGAAGTCCTCGTCCTCATCACGGCCCCGACCGTAGGTCGCGCGGCCGGGGGCGTACCAGAGCCGTTCGGCCCGCGATCGTCGGGCTTCCCGTACCGGGCCTCCCTCACCTGCCGGCGGCACGCCTCACGATCGCTCGGTCGCGTCTGTTGATGGCCCGGGGGCGTCTGCCGCCCCAATCGCCGGGGGCGGCGGACGGCCCAGTCGCCGGGGTCGCCGGACGGCCGCCATCCCCCACTCGCACACGCTTGCGCCGATCGGTGCAGAATCAGGGTGGAATGTTCATGAACGCTCAGTCCAGCCCTGTCGCAACCCCAACCATCAGCACCACCGCCTGCGTCGCGCTCTGCGAGTCGGATCGCGGGGAGTGGGGCGAGATCTGCCCGGACTGCCAGCGTCGGCTGCCGCCGCGGCCGGGCCCCCTGCAGTCCTGGCACGCCGCGCGCGTCAACGACGCCGAGGCGTCCGAGCGGTCGCGTCGTACCCGCTCTCCGCTGCGGCTCTGGCACCTGTGACGTAGGTGGCGCTCCGCCGGTAGGTGGCGCTCCGCCGGGGCCCCGCACGCGCCGCACCGGATCAAGGCTAGCGCGGATCGGAACCGACACGAAGGATGTCGGGGCCCGCGGCGGCTCTGTGCGTGCCTCTCAGGTGAGGGAGAGCGGATGCCAGTGACCGGCCGGATCGAGGACGTACAGCACTCCGAGCCCAATGTCGAACCAGGCGCCACGCAGGACCAGATCGCCCGCCGCCTCGCGGTCGCCGATCCATGGGAACGCGCGCAGGTGCGCGAGTGAGCGTGCAACCGCGGCCCGCTCGAGCTCCGTCTGGCGTGCTGACGTGTCCGATCCGATCGGCTCGTTGTCACGCGCCGCCGCCGCAAGATCCCGGACGTCGCTCATCCAGGTGCCCACGAAGTCGCTGCGTGAGAGCGGCGCTGTCTGCCCGACGACGGCCGCGATGCCGCCGCACCGGGCGTGGCCCAGCACGACGATGGCGCGCACCCCGAGCGCGAGTACGGCAAACTCCGGGCCGCGCTCGTGGCGTGGTGGCGCCTGTCCGGAGCGTACGGTGGCACGAGCGCCGCAACGTTGCGGACGACGAAGAGCTCGCTCGGCCCGGCATCGAAGATCGTCTACGGTGCCAACCGTGAGTCGGAACACGCGATCACCATCGCCGATGGTCGCTGGCCCTCTTCTGCCAGACGGCGATAGCGTTCCGCATCCGCGGCGAAGCGGTTGGCGCGGAAGTGTCGGTAGCCGTCCGTCAGCGGGGTCGGGAAGGGGCCGGGCGTCTGGCCGCTAGCGAGGCCCGACGATCCATCGCCAATGGCCCGCCGCGGCGCGGGTCGGGCTGGGGCCGCGGGGTGGCCTGGACCGTGGCTGGGCCGAGGATCGGGCCTCCGCCGCCCGAGTGATCCGCTCGCGCCTCAGGGTTCCCGGCCGTCGCCAGGACTCCGGCCCAGGCGCAGCCGGGGCAGCGGAGATGCAGGTGCTCGGGGCCAGGGCTCCGTCGGGGCTTCCCCGGGGACCGGGTGCGCCTCGCGGCAGAGCCGCTCGATCTGGAGCTGGATCCCGCACGCGGGGCAGGGCGTGTCGTGATCGAAGGGAAGGAGCTCGGGCATCACCGGGGCGCGGGCTGCGGAGTCCGGCTGCGGGCTGCGGAGCACCGGAAACCCAGTGCGCAACGCTGACGGCCGCCGCGACGTGCTGCTGGGGTCGTGCCGGAGGGAATGGAGCGGGAGACGGGATTCGAACCCGCGACATCTTGCTTGGGAAGCAAGCACTCTGCCAACTGAGTTACTCCCGCTCGCGGTGGCGCGATTCTACGAGCGCGGTAGGGGCGGCGTCAACGAGCCCAACGGGACGCGGATGGCACCATGACGTGGATGGCGCATGGTCGGGGCCCTCCGTCGAACGATGACCTGCTGGGTCAGGCGCCATTGCTCTCAGCGGATGAGCTGAATGAGTGTGGGCGTCCCCTGTGGGGCCGTGGCCAGACCGAAGTCGATCGTTGCGCCAGTGGCTGCGATCGAGTCGGTAATGAAATGAACGGTCAAGGCGTTATTGGGCGCCCCCGCGATCGAATCGAGAAAGACGACCGCGAACCCGACCGGCACCACCGTTGCGTTGCCGATATCGCCGTTGAGCACGAGTAGCACGGCGACGCGCCGGCTGTTCGGGGCGTGGTGGTTCCAGGTCTCGCTCGGGGCGCTGTCGATCCGTGCCTGGATGGCGTTCATGATGGACGAGTCGATGGAGAAGATACTGCCGGCCGTGCACGGCGCAGGTGGGACCCCGCAACCCTTGTATGCAGTCACGCTGACGCGGAGGCCGTTGGCGAGGGCGTCCGCCAGCGTTTGGCCGTAGTTGCTCGGATCGATGGTGCCGAAGTTCACTGGCCCGATCCCGTTGGCTGCGGCGGGCGTGAGCACGGCCTTGTGCCCCCGTCCGTCGTTCGTGTTCGTCGGCACGGAGTCACGGTTGAGCACGACCGGCAGGGCTCCGACCAAGGCGTTCACGAATCCGAAGCGGGCGATTGCGTCGGCTCCGACCGTGATGTGGTTGATCCCGATGACCGGCGCGAAGTACGTGTCGTAGGATCGGCTTACCCGGACCGACACACCTTTGGTGCGAGCGTTGTCGCAGTTCGGCGTCGGGTTGCCGTAAACGTCAGTCAGACCCACGACCACATCGCTCGCCGTCGCCACGCCGTTGGCGAGCGCGGCGTCGGTGGCCGCTTGTCGGGCGGCGGACTTGTAGGCACAGACGCTGTCAAAGTGCTTGGCAAAGACGCGGGTGCCGTCGAGCGCGCCGGCATCGGCGGCGTTCTGCATCTGGCGACGGTGGGCGTATGCGAAGCCACCGTCGAGGACGAGGCCGATCATGCCCAGGAGCACCACCATGGAGAGCGCAAGGACGACCACGGCCTGGCCGCGCTCCCGTGGATGTCGCGCGAGGCGACTCGATCCTGAGCTACGCATGAGCATGCCTCATTCGATGGTCATGACCGTACGCGCGGCCAACGTGATGCCGCCCGACGGGAGCAGGTTCCCGATCACCGGCGTGATGGCCTGGAACCGCGTGCGCACGCCGACTTCAACTCTGCTCCCTGACACTGCGCAGGTCAGATATCCGGCACGGTTGGTCGCGGCGTCGAAGGTGGCGCCGCCTGGCGCTATACAGGTGACCTGAATGGCCAGCCCGTTCGAGGCGCTGCCCGGTTCGCTGCTCGTCCGGTAATCGATGTTGTCCGGATCAGGGTTGTCGGCCGAGCTGATCCACGTAGGATGGACCGTCCCAAAGCGTGCCCCCTCCCGGGCTCCGTTCTGCAGTGCTGTGTAGATGTAGAGAGCACGTCCGAAGTCAATGATGATGAGCATGATCAGGAGCAGGAAGGGCAGGACTACTGCGAATTCGACCAACGCCTGCCCGCCACCGCGAGTGGATCCGCGGACGTCCGCCGCAGGACACGTGGGTTTAGCCTTTCCGCGCAGCGTGTTCATACGAGCGAGCGGCTCCCTCACTGTGTCCCCGTCACGCCGCTCCTGCCGGGGGCAGCCGTCGAACCCGCCGAGCTGTTCGAGCCCCCGCCGGGGTCCGCCGCCGCGCCGCCACAGCCCGCTAGGAGGAGTGCCAGGATGCCGGCGAGCGCGAGACTGCGGCTGCATGTTGGCGTCGGCAGGCGATGGAGCGACGCCCTCCTCATCACTGGTTGACGTTACCGCCGGAGTCAGCCGGTCCGGGTTGCCCGGACGCGCCCGGCTGTTCCGGGGCACTACTTCTGCCGCCTCGCTCCTGTCCGCCGCTGGCCGCTGCGGCCGTCGCTGATGGGATCGGCCCGGATGGAACAGGGCTAGCGACCGCGCCACCGGATCGCCGATCGCCGCGCAGGGCAGGCGTGCGAGATCCATGCGAGCGCTCCTCCATACCGGGTCCGTTCGCCGACTGCTGCACGAAGCCTGGCAGGCGCTCGATGAAGCGCCGATGAATCTGCCGGCCCCCCTGATTCATCGGCCCTTCATACGCCACGCGGACCATAGATGCCAGCATGACTCGCACCAGGCGCCCGTACGCCGAACCACGGAGCCGACCGCCACGGCACGGAGCATCTCGCCCGAATCGGCGTCCGTCCTGGGTGCGCCGCGCGGGCGCGGTGACGGTGGTCTTCCTGGTGTGGCTGGCCTGGTCGATCGGTGGTGCCCTGATGGCTCCGGGTACCGACAGCACCGCCGCACGGGTGGCCGAGTGGGCCCGGCACCACGAGCTTGGTTGGGTGGTCAGCGATCTGGAGCAGGTCCAGTACCAGCTCGCTCCGCCCAAGGTTGGCGGAAGCCTCGTCGGCGGCATCCCCCTCGTCTCTCCCGATCAGCCAACGCCGAGCCAAAGCGGCGCCTCGATCACCTGGCCGACGCTGTCCCCTTCGCTCCCACGGCCCATGCCATCCGTCTCTCCAGCGCGGCCGACGCCCAGCCACAGCCCTGGGCCCGCGCCGATTCCGCCCCAGGTCCAGCCACCCCTGCCATCCGAGGGCGCCTGGCAAACGCTGGTCAGCCTCCACGGCGAACCGGCGATCCGGGCCGCGTTCCTGCGTCCGGACCGGCTGCACACCAGCTATCTAGTCGGGGTGGCGTGGCTCGATCAGAAGTTGGTCGAGCTGGTCCTGCATCCTGGCTTCCAAGTGCCCGGCGGCTCGGGCTGGTCTCAGCCCTTCGACGTGCCGGCATCGGAGCGAGACCGCCTGCTCGCGACGTTCAACTCGGGCTTCACCATGGTCGACGCGAATGGCGGCTACTGGCAGGACGGCAAGACCGGTGCGCCGCTACGCCAGGGCGCAGCGTCGATGGTGTTCTACAAGGATGGCCACGTCGACGTGGTCAAGTGGAACGCGGCGACGCCTGGCCCCGACGTGGCTGCCGTACGCCAGAACCTCGTCTTGCTGGTGGACCACGGCACGATCTCGCCCGAGGTGGACAGCCGGACCACGAGGGCCTGGGGGATCACGATCGGCAACCACAAGTACGTGTGGCGTACTGCCTTGGGGGTCCGCGAGGACGGCTCGCTGGTCTTCGTGGTTGGCGCCTCGATGTCGGTGCGCACGCTGGCCAACATCGTCCATGACGCGGGAGCCGTGCGCGCCATGGAACTCGACATCAACTATTCGTGGACCAACTTCATGACCTACACCCACCCAAGCAAGGGCGTGGCGGTGCCGCACCTGCTCACCCGGGACGAACACCCCAACCCCTATCGCTACCTCCACCCCTCGTCGCGGGACTTCGTTGCGGTCCTGGCGCGTTGATGGGCCCGCCAGGGCCGCGCGCGTGAACCGCACTGACCGCAATCCCGGTCCCTGGGCTGGGCGAGGTGGACCGTGACCCCACACACGTCGGCTCTCAGCTGGGACGTGCACGAGGACGAGGTCGCCGCCCTCATCCGGTTCCAATCGCTGATTGCGTCGCCCAAGATGTACCAGGGTGCGTTGATCCTGAGCCACGTGGGTGAGCATGCTCTGTGCTGGACCGCGTTGGGATTAGCGGGTGCAGCGCTCGACCCGCGGCAGCGCCGCCCCTGGCTGCGGGCCACCGCGACCGTGGTGGGCGCTCACGCGGTGAGTATCGTGCTCAAGCGGGTGGTGCGTCGGCATCGTCCCAGCGACCCGCGCATCCAGGTGCACGTCGGCACGCCAAGTCACTGGAGCTTTCCCTCCTCACACGCGGCCTCGACCACGGCAGCCGCCGTGGCGTACTCCAGGTTGCTGGGACGGCGCTACCCGTTGTTCTCGATCCCGCTGATGATGGCCAGCCGGCTCATGCTGGGGGTGCACTACCCGAGCGATGTCCTGGCCGGGAGCATGATTGGCGCCGTGATGGGCCGCTGGGCGGGGGCCCGGGCGCTGTCACGATCGTGATGCGGCTGCGGGTTCTGATCCGGGCGTGCCGCCCCCGTCAGTGGACGAAGAACATCCTGGTGCTCACCGCACCGATCGCCGCTGGCGTCGCGTTCCAACCGCGGGCGGCCTTCGCGATGGCCGTGGCGGTCATGGCCTTCACCCTGGCCTCGTCGGGAATCTACCTGGTCAACGACGCCGTCGACGTCGTGGCCGACCGAGCGCATGCCACCAAACGGCGGCGCCCGGTTGCGTCCGGCGAGTTGTCGGCGCGCGCAGCCTGGACCGCTGCGGTGGTGCTCCTGACCGGCGCTTTGGTCATCTCGGCACTGTTGACGTGGCAGTTGCTCGTGGTCGTGGTGATCTACGAGCTTGTCCAGCTCTGGTACTGCCTGGGCATGAAGCACGAACCGGTCATCGAGCTCACCAGCGTCGCGTCCGGGTTTCTGTTTCGGGCCATCGCCGGAGGCGCGGCGACGCACGTTGGGCTGTCGCAGTGGTTCCTCGTGGTCGCCGGCTTCGGGTCGCTGTTCATGGCCGCCGGCAAGCGGTACGCCGAGATGCGTCTGGTCCAGGACACCGGGGCGGCCATCCGTCCGGTGCTGCGGCGGTACACCCCGTCCTATCTGCGGTTCGTGTGGACGTTGTCGGCGGGGGTGCTGGTGACGTCCTACGCCCTATGGGCGTTCACGATTCGCCCGGCCACGTCGAACGAGTGGAGGATCGTGTCCATCGTCCCGTTCGTCGTGGCCCTGCTCAGGTATGCCGTGGAGGTCGACGGCGGTGCCGCGGGCGAACCAGAAGAGGTCCTTCTGCACGACCGGTTGCTGCTACTGCTCGGTGGCCTCTGGGTAGCCTGCCTCATGGGCTCGGTGTACCTGTAGCCGCCGCTTGGGCGTGTGGTCTTCACACCGGCAGGCGCTTGAACACGGGACGGGGAAGATGCCGCAGAACGGACATGACCCACCGCATCGCCGGGGGCGCCCACACCGTATGCCGTCCAGCCCGCAGGCCTGCCACGATGACCTCGGCGACCTGCTCGGGGGCTTGGGACAGCGGCGCCGCGGCGAGTCCAGCGGTCATCTTGGTCCGGACGAAGCCGGGGCGAACAACCAGGACCTGCACACCGTCCCTCTCGAGCGCGTCGCCGAGTCCGGTGTAGAAGGCGTCCATTCCGGCCTTGGTGGAGCCGTAGACAAAGTTCGATCTCCTGGGGCGTTCGCCGGCCACGGAGGAGATCGCGATGATCGCGCCGTGCCCCTGTGCGCGCAGCCGCGCGGCGACCAGCACGCCGCAGGCGACCGCTGCGGCGTAGTTGACCTGCACGAGCGCCAGTGCCGCGTCGACGTCCTGCCACGCGCGCTCCTGATCGCCGAGCAGACCGAACGCCAACATGACGACGTCGACGTCCCCTCCGGTCGCGAAAACGGAGGCGATGGCGCGCTCATACGAGGTCCGGTCGGTGGCTTCGAAGTCGATCTCGGTGACCTGCATGCCGCGGGCTTCCAGGGCTGCCGCCGCGGCGGCGCGGCGTTCGCTGGGGCGAGCGGCCAGCGTGACCTGAACGCCGGGGCGTGCCTGGGTCAGTTTCACGACCGTTGCCAGGGCGATGTCGGAGGTACCGCCCAGAACGACGATCCGTTGCACGTTACCGATGGCGTCCTTCACAGCCCGAGCCTCCTGGCCAGATCAGAAGTGAAGACCCCGTGGGGGTCGGCCGCCCGTCTCACGACGCGCCACGCATCCAGGCGGGGATACATTCGCGCGATCGCGGAGGCCGGCAGCCGGGAGTCCTTGGCGAGGTACTCGCGGCCCCCAGCCGCAAGGACCTCCTCGTCCAGGCGGTCGAGCAGGCCGCCCAAGCTGGCCGCGCCGATCGGCACGTCCAGAGCCAGGGCCCAGCCGGATGTTGGAAAGGACAGGTGGCCCGGGCTGGGCTGCCCGAACCGCTTGAGTACCGCCAGGAACGAGGCCTGCCCGGTGTCGCTGAGCATCTGGATGCAGCGGCGGAGCGTCTCCTCGGCGCCGAAAGGCACGACGAACTGGTATTGGAGGAAGCCCCTGGGGCCGTAGATGCGGTTCCACTGCGCCACGGCGTCCAAGGGGTGGAAGAACCTCGCGATGCTCTGGATCTCGCCTCGGCGCTCTCGCGGGGCCTTGCGGTACCACGCTTCGTTGAAGGCGGCGACGGTCGCGCGGTTTAGCAGGCCGCTCGGAAAGACCGAGGGCGCGACCGCCAGCTGCTTGGGCCGGAAGTCCAAGGCATGCTCCCGCAACGTCCGGGGCAGCTGCTCGACGGTCGCCGACCAGCCTCGGGTCAGGACTGAGCGCCCCAGGGAGGCGCCGCGGGCGAGGCAGTCGATCCAGGCCACGGAGTATGTGTACCGGTGGTCGTCCGCGGCCATGCGCCCCAGCAGGTCGTCGAGGTCCGCGCACCGCTCGGTGTCGACGAGACAGTAGGCCGACTCGACCTTCTTCATCCTCAGGGTCGCCCGCAAGACCAGGCCGGTCAGTCCCATACCGCCGACGGTCGCCCAGAAGAGCTCGGACTCTGGGGTGAGCCTGCGGATGGTGCCATCGGCACAGAGTAGGTCCATGGCCACGACGTGGCGCCCGAAGCTGCCGTCGAGGTGATGGTTCTTCCCATGGATGTCGGCCGCGATCGCTCCCCCGACCGTCACGTGCCGAGTGCCCGGGGAGACGGGCACAAACAGCCCCAAAGGCAGCAGGAGCCGCATCAGCTGGTCCAGGCTGGCACCGGCTTCGACGCTCACCAGCGCCGTGCCGGTGTCCACCGACAACACGCGGTTACGGGCGGTCATGTCCACCACGACGCCGCCTCCGTTCTGCGCGGCGTCGCCGTAGCTGCGGCCCAGCCCACGAGCGAGCACCCCTCGCCGACCGGCTTCAGTGACCAGGCGGGCAAGCTCGGCATCATCGCCTGCCGAATGGACCGTTGCGACGCTCGGGTTGGTCCTGCCCCAACCCGTCAGCGGACGGCGGCTATCCATGCATCCTCCTTGACGGCGCTCGACAGCGAGGCCATCCCCATGCCTGAGACGCTCAGGGCGACCGCGCCCCCGAGCGCGGAGGGGGCGACTGTCATGACGTGCGCCAGCACCGCGAGCAAGAACGCCGAGGATGGTGGCACACCGAGCGCGGCGGCGGTGCCGGCGGCCGCCAGTTCGAACGTGCCCAGGTACCCGGGCGCCGAGGGGAGCGCCGTGCCGAGCATGGTGACCGCAGCGATCAGCAGGGCAGCGGCAGGCGCGAACTCGACACCCAGCGATTGCCCCACGAGCCAGAACGTGGTCCCGTCGAGGAGCCAGCACGCGCCGCTGATCGTGAGAGCCAAGCCCGCTGCCCGGCGCTCGCGGTTAGCGGCGGCGCCTGCCGCCACGAACCGCACGAAGCGCAGGGCGCCGGCGAGCGGGCGCGACGGCAGACGAACCTCCGCACGCACCAGGACGCGTCCGAGGAGCCCCAGACCTCCTGCCAGCAGCGCCGTCACGACCGCGACCCCGCCCAGCGCGGCGAGGCCGGCCGCCTGGGTGAGCCAGGCCGGCGCCCCCAGCACGAGCGCGGCGCCAAACGCAAGGGCCGCCAGACTCGCGGTGTCCAGCAAGCGCTCCAGCACCACCGTCCCGAACACCACGCCGGAGTCGAGGTGTTCGGCCCGGGCTGCGAGAAACGCCCGGATCGGCTCACCCAGGCGGGCGGGAAGGGCCGTGTTACCCAAGTACCCGATCAGTAGGATGGGGAGCAGTGTGGCCAGGCGAATCGGCATGGCGGGGCGCGCGATGGCAAGCAGGGCCCGCCAGCGGACCGTGCGCAGGATCAGCTGGGCGCCGATGACCCCGAGGATCGCGACCAGCGGGAGCGGCTCCGCGCGCTGGAGGCGCGCCAGCGCCGACTGGAGGTCCACGCCTTGGAGCGCCACGTACAGCGCCAGGAGACTGACGAGCACGCCCAGCGGCGCAGCCAGGCGGCGCCGCACTCCCCGGCCGGATCCGGTTGCCTCCCCGGCGCTCACCGTCGTCCACCAACGTACAGCGTCTGACTGCCCAGGAGCCACCACGCGGGCGGAAGGCGCAGGTCCGCGCGCACCAGCCGCGGATGCTGCGGCAGGCGCCCCTTCGTCGTGTACGGCAGGAACGGCACGATCACGTGACGCGTCCGGTGCAGCCGGTCTTCGGGCACGCTCGCCCGAGCCACCCCCTCGACCACACCCTCAGGCCGCTCCTTGTTCGGCCGTTGCTGGAACCTCCCAATCACGCGTCGGCTGGCAATGCGCGCCAGCCAGGCCCCCAGAAGGCGTTCTCCGCGGTAGGAGCCGATGGCTTGGCAGGCTGTGACAAACCGCTCCTGCGCGACGTCCTCCGCGTCGTCGACTCGGCCAGGGATGCGGTAGCAGATGCGGACCGAAGCCCCATCCGGGGCCCGACACTGCCGCCTGGCGGCCACGCGAGGCGGCAACTAGCCCTTCGTGGCGGTCGGTCACACACTTCCCACTCCGCTGCTGGCGGGCACCCGCCACCTGCCCGCCGCCGGCGATCGGCGAGGGTCCGAGCTACCGCCGCGCAGGTCATGGCCGCGATCCCACCGGGGGCCTCGGGCAGCCCGCGGCGCGCCTCGCGCGACGGATCAAGGCTGCCTGCGAGCGCGCCACGTCGGCCGCGGTGCGGGCGAGCGCACCCCGCAGGCTGCCGAGGTGCAGGCGCGCCAGGGCCAGCGCGAGGCCCACGAGATGCACCCGCGACGGAACCGCCACGTAGCGCGTCTCCCAGCGCGGCGCGAACTTGTCCTTGAAGAAGGCGAGCCCGGCGACGTCGTAGAAGGGACGCACGAGCCGGGCCACGGCCGCCAGCGCGCGCTCCTCGAGGCGCTGCCCGGCCG
>JAJYNJ010000070.1 GCA_021786385.1 Chloroflexota bacterium | reverse complement strand
CCACCCAGCGTGCCAGCACCTCGATACGCTGCTGGTCCTGTGTCGTCAATATCAGCCCCTCTCGCATCCGGAGAGACTGACAGAGTCACTGAGCAGTTCGGGCTGTCAGATTCACTGAGCAACCACAGCCAGCGTCAACGCGACGGTCGCTCCCCACTCGTCGGCTCCTCGTCACGGTGCGGCGGGGGCCTGCGGCTCGCACACGCCCGCGGGCAGTGCCTCGCATCGAGCGCCAACGGCGGCCACGCCGCAGAGGCGCCCCTTCGCGGGGGGCTCCTGGAATGGTACCCTCGACCCGGTCGAAGGCGGGGCGACCCGCCGGCAGGCGGCGCCGGGATTCATGGGCGGCGCCCCATCGTGTGGGGGGAGGTCGGGCGTGACGCTGGAGGAAGACCTCTACCGGATCCTGGAGGTCGAGCCGCACGCCGATCTGCGCGCCCTTCGCGCCGCGTATCGCCGGCTCGCTCGGCGCTACCACCCCGACATCACCGACGACGCGGCGGCGGCACGCCGCATGAGCGAGATCAATCGGGCATGGGCAGTGCTGCGCGATCCCGTGCAGCGCGCGGCCTACGACCGCAGCCGCGCGGCCCCCACGCCGGGCTACGCCGCTCCCCGCTCCGCGCCGTGGGCGAGCCCGACCGGGCCGGCAGGCGGCGCCAACGACGAACGCTTCGGACGCATCCGCTCCACGCCGACGGAGGGGAGCGCACGGCGTCCGGTTGGTGGCTCCGGCAGCGCGAACGCCCCGCGCCCAACGGCGGGAGCCCGCCCGTCGGAGGCTCGGCCGGCGGCGGCTGAACCTGCGTCGGGCGCAGGAGCCGCAACGGTGCATGCCGCCGGCCCCCCGCCCGGGCGTCCCGAAGGCGCGGTGCTCACGTTCAGCCGCTATGCCGGGTGGTCACTGGGCGAGATCGCACGGCACGATCCCGAGTTCCTCGAGTGGCTGGAGCGCGCGCCGTCCGGCCGTGGGTACCGCGACGAGATCGACGCCCTGCTGCGGCGCCTCGGCAGGCGCCCGGCGGCGGTCGACCCGCTCGCTCGGCCGAACCGCTTTCGGTCGTGAAGCGGACGCTCGGCCCTCCCCCGATCGGACCCCTTACAAGCCGACCCCCAGGCCGCCGCAGAGCCCCGGCGCAACCGACGCGCTCGTCGCTCCGCGCACAGTCACCATTTCGGGCGTACCTGTCGCAGGTTGATCGACTGGAGCACACCGAGGCCCAGCGCGATGCTGATCAGCGACGCGCCCCCGTGCGTGATGAACGGCAACGGGATGCCCGTCACCGGCATGATCCCGATCGTCATCCCTACGTTTACGAGCACCTGGAAGAGCAGCATCGACGCGATGGCCCCGGCGAACGCCAGTCCGAACGTGTCCTCCGAGCGCCACGCTGCCAGGAGCACCCGCCAGATGAGGGCCGCGAAGAGCAGGAAGACCACGACCGCGCCCACCAAGCCGAGTTCCTCGGCCAGGACCGAGAAGACGAAGTCGGTCGACTGGACCGGCAAGAAGTCCAGTTGGTTCTGCGTCCCGTTCGTCAGCCCCTTGCCGAGAAAGCCGCCTGACCCGACCGCGATCATCGACTGGATCACGTGGAAGCCGGATCCCTGCGGGTCGGCCGTGGGATCGAGAAACGAGATCAACCGCTGCTTCTGGTAGTCGCGCAGCAGATAGGTCCAGGCGAATGGGATCGCCGCCACCGTCCCCGCGCCGAGGACCACCAACCAACGCAGGCTGGCGCCCGAGATGAAGAGCGTCCCGACGAGCATGGCGCCGAAGACGAGCGACGTGCCCAGGTCGGGCTGCAGCGCCACCAGGATGATCGGCGGAACCACGAGCGCCAGCGCGCCGAGGATCGTGAAGAGGCCGCCGACCTGCGCCTCGCGTGAGCTGATCCAGTTCGCGAGCACGACCGCCATGAGTACCTTGGCGAGCTCCGAGAACTGGAACTGCATGCCGAAGATCGTCACCCACCGTGCAGACCCGCCGACGCCCGACCCGATCGCCAGCGAGACGGCCAGCAGTCCGATGTTGATGCAGTAGAGCGGCCAGGCGAAGGTCTTGAGCCACCGGTAATCGAACGCGGCCGCGACCAGGAACGCGACGATCGCGAGGGCCGCCCAGACCAGGCCGCGGGTGAAAGTGGAGCCCGCCGAGAGGGGCGACACGCCGGCCTCGTAGCTGTTGGTGTACGCCATCACCAGGCCCATCCCCGCCAGCAGTCCAGCGTAGATCACCAGCTGGACGTCGAAGGCGCTCCACGCCGCGACGGCGGTCTGGCTGGCCCACTTCAGCCGATCCTGCTGCAGTCTGATCGCGCCCATCTTCAGTTCCCCGCGCCCGGTCGGATCAGGAAGAGGTTCCGGTAGTCCTGCTTGATGCCGTAGTGCAGCTGGAGGAAGTACTTGACGACCTCGGTGGCCACGTTGCCGATGCTGCGCGAGGTATCGTAGGCGAAGGCCAGGATCGCGAGCTGCGAGTCGGTCTTGGCGAAGTCGCCGGAGGGTGAGACGAAGCCCACGAACCAGGAGTGGAAGGGCAGGTGGCCACCGATCTTGCGGGTCCCGAACTCGGCCGTGCCGGTCTTGCCCGCCACGTAGAGGGGCATGTCGACGACGTTGCCGGTGTGGCGGATGACGACCGCCTCACGCGCGGCCTCGCGCATCGTGGCGAGGATCGCGGGGCTGATCTTGAGCTGCCAGCGCAGCTTGGGCTGAAACGTCTGCACCACCTCCCCGGTGGGCCCCAGGATCTGGTGCACGAGCTGGGGGGCCCAGAGCTTGCCGCCGTTGGCGAGCGCGCAGTAGGCGTCGAGCAGCTCGATCGGCGTCACCGCGTCGTAGCCCTGGCCGATCCCCGCGAGGTAGGTCTCGCCCGGGAAGATCGCCTGGCCGAACGTCTGGAGCTTCCACTGGTTGGACGGCACGATCCCCGCCGCCTCGCCGGGCAGGTCGATCCCGGTGGGCGCTCCGAAGCCGAACTGGTGGGCCCAGTACGCCAATCGGTCGATCCCGACGAGCGCCGCCGCCTGGTAGAAGAAGGTGTCGCTCGACTGGGCGTAGGCGCCGACGATGTTCAGTGGCCCGAAGCCGGCCCCGTTCCAGTCGTTGAAGCGGTAGTTGCCGAGCATCAGGTAAGGGTACGTGTTGAGGGTCTCCGTCGGCGTCAGCTTCCCGTCCGCGAGGACCGCGCTGCCGGTGACGAGCTTGTAGGTCGAGCCCGGTGGGTAGATCTCACCGATCGCGTGGTTGAGGAGCGGCTGGTTGGGGTCGCCGATCAGCTTCTGGTAGTCCGCGTTGGAGATGCCCCGCGCGAAGAGGTTGTCGTCGTACGTGGGCAGGCTCACCATGGCGAGGATCTCGCCGGTCTGGGGGTTCATCACGATCACGACGCCCTTCTTGAGTCCCGCCGCCTGGATCCCCCACTGCAGCGCCCGCTGGGCCTGCTCCTGGGTCTTGACGTCGATCGAAAGCTGCAGGGTGTCGCCGGCTTGCGGCTGCGTGGGCGTCGCGAGCACCTGGATCTGGCGGCCGGAGGCGTCCCGTTCAACCTCCTCCGCGCCGTACGTGCCACGCAGCTGCGCCTCGTATTGGGCTTCCAGGCCCGCCTGCCCGAGGACGTCGTCGGGCAAGTAGCCTTGGCGCTGCAGCCGGCGGAGCTGGTCGGCGTTGATCGGCCCGGTGTAGCCGAGGATCTGGGACACCAGGGGACCGTAGAGGTAGTCGCGGCGCGCCTCCGTGACGACCTGGACGCCCGGCAGTGCCAGGTGCTCCTCGCTGATCAGGCGAGCCACATCCTCTGGCACGTCGCTGGCGATCCGGACCAGGTCGAAGTTCGAGCCTGGGTTGCTATCGATTGTCTCGTTGATCTGCGTGGTCGTGAGCGCCAGGAGCCGGCTCAGGCGCGCGACCACCTGATCGCGCTGGCTGTAGGGGAGGTCTGCCGGGCGGATCTTGACGGCGAACGACGGTACGTTGACGACGAGCGAGCGGCCCGCCCGATCGAGGATCAGGCCGCGGCTCGAGGGGATCGGCTGCAGCACCGTCATGTTGGCCGTGGCCCGGCCCTGGTAGTACCCGCCGCTGGCGATCTGCAGGTAGAAGAGCCGCGCCGTCAGCGTCGAGAGCACCAGCAGCACGGCGAGTCCGAAGAGGAGAAATCGCGGCAGGAGGCGTGCGTTACGCGGCTGTCCCTCGATGAGCGGCGTCATGCACTCACCACTCGATCCGGTCGTAGGCACCCCAGCGCAGCCAGATCCACCTGCCGAGGAGCGCGAGCGGCACGGCTAGGATGGTGTTCTCCACGGCCGCAGGGAAGATCGGGGCCACAGGGTTCGAGACCGGAACACCACCGAGTGCCGCGGCGACCAGCAGGGCGAAGGCGACCTGGAAGACGAAGGTCAACGGGAAGGTGACGACGATCGCCGTCACGACACGGTTGCGCCCCGCGAACCGGGCGACCAGCGCGGCGACGCCGACCGCGAGCAGCAGCGCGACGACGGTGGCGCCGACCGGGTGGGCCGGTGCGCTGAGCATATCCAGCGTCAGGCCTCCCGTGAATGCCCACACGAACCCCGCCTCGCTGCCGATCGTCACGGCAACCACCAGGCTCGTCACGAGGACCATGTCAGGCTTCGCCCCGCCGATCGTCGCGAATGGAGCGACGCTGGTGTCGAACAACGCAGCCACGATCGATCCGACCACGGCGAGCGCGACTTGCATCGTGCCGTTCCTCGTGGGTGCCGCGCCTGCCGGCGCGGCAGAGAACTGGGGCTCGCAGCACGCGCCAGGGTCATCGCCCGGCAGAGTATACAGGCACGCCCCGGGCTTCTCTACCCACTCTCACTCACGGCGGCCACCCACGGTTCTACGGCACACCCACCGTGCCGCGGCACGGTGGCGTCTGCCGAGAGCGCCGTCCGCCGCCGTGGATGCGAGCTGCGTGCCGCGCACGAGCCGCGTCTGCGCGGGGGCACTTGCCTCGCGGGGGCCGTCTGGAGCCACACCTGCGCGGCGCTTCGGCAGACCAGCGGCCCGCTCGTGACGCCACGCCGACCGTCGCACGGCGCTTCTGCCAGGGGACGACTGTCATCCGGTACGGCCGCCGCCGTGAGACGCCACGTCCGGCGGCGCTACGGCGCGGCTCAGGAGGTCGCGCGGGAATGCGCAGCGGCCGCTGCGCACCTTGTCGTCTGAGCGCCGGTGATCATCAGCGCCGGGGCCGGACCCACCCTACCGTGGGACAGGCGCACCCGAGCGGAAGGGGGGCGCCTCAGTCGTCCTGGACGGACGCGCCCTGCACCCCCTGAACGGGCGGAGACCGTGAGGTATCGTACCCTCGCGCGGCGCGGGAACGACGAGCGCTCGTGCGTGCATGCGGATACACCGTCCCGCGCAGAGTCCCGACGGCCGCGGGATTTCTCCGGGCGCGACACGCGCTGGGCGGCCAGCGCACGCTCGATGCGATACCCCCGGATGACCGTACGCTGGTGTTTGTTCCACGTGAAACAGCCGATAAGGGCGAGCGAAGGCCTGATCGGATAGAATCGCACCGGTGGGCTTGAACGAACAGCGAAGCTCGACGACTGACATCATCGCCTGCGCCAACCAAAAGGGCGGCGTCGGGAAGACGACGACCGTCGTCAACCTCAGCGCCTACTTGGCCCGCTCCGGACGCCGAGTGTTGGTGGTCGACCTCGACCCACAGGGGAACGCCACCAGCGGCCTCGGCGTCGACAAGTCCGCCGTTGCCCGCTCCGTCTACGAGGCGCTCTGCGATGAAGCGCCCCTCGACGAGCTGCTCGTCCCGACGATGGTCGAGCGACTCGACCTCGTCCCTGCGGCACTTTCGCTTGCAGGCGCTGAAGTCGAACTGGCTCCGCTCCGGCAACGGGAACGTCGCCTGTCGCGGGTGCTCGCTCCGCTCGCGCCGCGTTATGACCATATCGTCATCGACTGTCCGCCCAGTCTTGGACTTCTGACCGTGAACGCACTGACCGCAGCCGGCTCGGTTCTCGTCCCACTCCAGTGCGAGTACTACGCCCTGGAGGGCCTGAGTCAATTGGTCGCGACCATCAACCTCGTGCGCGACCATCTGAACCCGACGTTGGCCGTCCGCGGCGTGGTCCTCACGATGTTCGACTCCCGCACGCTCCTCTCCGCGCAGGTGCGCGACGAGGCCCGCCGCCATCTGGGCGGGGCGGTCTTCGACACGATCATCCCGCGTAGCGTCCGGCTCTCCGAGGCGCCCAGCTACGGGCTCCCAATCGCCCTGTATCGCCCCGAGTCGAAAGGCGCCGAAGCGTACGAGGCCCTGGCCCGCGAGTTCATCGTCCGTGGCAACCCGACCGCGGGTGGTCCGCCGGGGCCGCTCCCGATCCTGGCGTCGGAGCTGCTCCCACCGGAGGCACGCACGCCCGAACTGCCCGCGTCGGAGCTGCTCGCACCGGAGGTCCTCTCATGAGCCCCAAGACCGGCGGCCTGGGGCGCGGCCTCGCGTCGCTCATCCCGTCCGGTACTGCAGCCATGGCTGCCCCGGCGGAGATCCCCCTCGATCGCATCCGCGCCAATCCGTACCAGCCGCGCAAGTCCGTCGAGGACGCGGCGCTCCGGGACCTCGCTGCCAGCATCGTTGAACACGGCGTGCTGCAGCCAGTCCTCGTGACCGAGACCCTCGACGGCTACGAGCTGATCGCCGGGGAACGACGCCTGCGCGCGGCTCGCATGGCTGGCTTGACGAAGATCCCTGCGGTCGTCCGGCAGCTGGCGGGCCACGAGCAGCTCGAGGTCGCGCTCGTCGAGAACATCCAGCGAGCCGATCTCAACCCGCTCGAGGAGGCCGAGGCGTACCGTCAGCTGACCGATACCTTCGGCATGAGCCAGGACGATGTGGCCCGGCGCGTCGGGCGGGCCCGATCCACCATCGCCAATACGATGCGCCTTCTGGAGCTTGCTCCGGCCGTCCAGGCCGCCGTTCGAGACGGCAGCATCACCGAGGGTCACGCGCGGGCCATCGCATCGATCGACGGTGCGCCCCGACAGGAGGCGCTGCTCGCGGCAGTCACGCGTCGCGGGCTCTCGGTCCGCCAAACCGAAGATCTCGCCCGCCGCCTCAAGACGGCCACGCCGGAGACGGATCCCGCCACGGCACCCGCTGCGGAAGTGTCCGCAGACCCCCAGCCGGACCCGGAGACCGAGCGCATCGAATCGGAACTGCGGGCCGCGCTGGGGACCAAAGTGAGCGTGACGCGCTCTCGAAAGGGAGGTCGCATCGTGATCGAGTACTACGACGAAGCAGATCTTGCCCGCCTCTACGAGAAGCTGCTCGGGGGCGTCGCGTGACGGGTCCGGCCGGTCGCAGGGCGCCGGCCGCCGAGCCGTCGGCCGCCGAGGCAGCCCCGGGAGGGACGCGGCGCAGTCGGCACAGGCCGGACGTCCCTGGTCCAGCATACGACGCCAGCAGCATCCAGGTCCTGGAAGGGCTCGAGGCCGTCCGTCGCCGCCCAGGCATGTACGTCGGTTCTACCGACGCCCGTGGCCTCCACCATCTGGTCTGGGAAGTCGTCGACAACTCGATCGACGAGGCCATGGCCGGGTACGCGACACGGATCGACGTTGCGATCCGCGCCGACGGCAGCGTCTCCGTCAGCGACGACGGCCGTGGCGTCCCCGTCGGGCGCCATCGTACAGGCAAGGACGCGCTCGAGGTCGTGCACACGGTCCTCCACGCCGGGGGCAAGTTCGGCGGCGGCGGCTACAAGGTCTCGGGGGGTCTCCACGGCGTCGGCGTGAGCGTCGTCAACGCGCTGTCGGCGTGGCTGCACGTTGAGTCCGCGCGCGACGGCAAGGTCTGGGGTCAGTCGTACGAACGCGGCAAGCCGGTGACGCCGGTCCGCGAGCTGGGCCCCTCGAACGGACGCCACGGCACGCTCACCCACTTCATGCCCGATGCCGACGTATTCGAGACGGTCGACTGGTCGTTCGACACGATCGCACAACGGCTGCGCGAGTCCGCGTACCTCAACAAGGGTCTCTGGATCCGCCTCGTCGACGACCGCACCGACCCGCCGCGCGAGCGCTCGTTCTACTTCGAAGGGGGCCTCGTCAGTTTCGTGCGGCACCTCAACAAGAACAAGGAGGCGCTCCACGCCCGCCCCATCTACGTCGAACGGCGCGAGGGGCAGACCTCGATCGAAGTTGCCCTCCAGTACAACGACACGTACACGGAGACGGTCCTGGCGTTCGCCAACAACATCAACACGGTCGACGGCGGGACCCACGTCACCGGCTTCCGGGCGGCGCTCACGACCTCCCTCAACGACTGGGCGCGACGAGCCGGTGTGCTGCGCGACTCCGATGCGAACCTCTCCGGAGACGACGTGCGCGAAGGGCTGACGGCCGTGATCAGCGTCAAGCTGATGGAGCCGCAGTTCGAAGGGCAGACGAAGGCGAAGCTCGGCAACGCCGAGGTGAAGGGGCAGGTCCAGGCCGCGGTGACCGAGGGCCTGAGCCAATACCTCGACGAAAACCCCGGCGACGCGCGCCGCATCATCGACAAGTGTCTGACCGCATCGCGCGCCCGCGAAGCGGCCCGCAAGGCCCGCGACCTCGTGATCCGCAAGGGGGCCCTCGAGGGCGCGGCGCTCCCCGGCAAGTTGGCGGACTGCCAGGAACGGGACCCCGCGCGCAGCGAGCTCTTCATCGTCGAGGGCGACTCGGCGGGCGGCTCGGCGAAACAGGGGCGCGATCGCCGCTTCCAGGCGATCCTCCCCTTGCGGGGCAAGCTCCTCAACGTCGAGAAAGCCCGCTTGGATCGCATCCTGGGCTCGGAGAACGTCCGACCCCTGATCGTCGCGCTCGGGGCCGGCATCGGCGAATCCCTCGACCTCGCGAAGCTGCGCTATCACCGGATCGTGCTGCTCTCCGACGCCGACGTCGACGGCGCCCACATCCGCACGCTGCTCCTGACCTTCTTCTATCGGCACCTCCCAGCGGTCATCGAGCACGGGTACCTCTTCATCGCCCAGCCGCCGTTGTATCGCGTCAGCACGGGAAAGGTCACGCACTACGCAGCAGACGAGAAGGAGCGCGACCGGATCGTCAAGGAGCTCAAGACGAAGAACGTGACGATCCAGCGCTTCAAGGGTCTCGGGGAGATGAACGCGGAGCAGCTCTGGGAGACGACGATGAACCCAGCGACACGGACGCTCCTGCAGGTGACCACGGAGGACGCCGCCGTGGCCGACGAGGTCTTTACGACGCTGATGGGCGAGCGGGTCGGGCCGCGCCGCGACTTCATCCGGTCCGAAGCGCGACGCGTCCGCAACCTCGACGTCTGACGCGATGGTCGACTCCGTCCGACAACCTTCCACCGCGGCGGTCACGGCGATCCCGCTCGGCGACCGGCGCCTTCTGATGCGCCCGCACGGCTGCTTCGCCTGCGGCGAGCTCAACGTGTCCGGGCTGCACTTGCAGCTGCACGCCGACGCCGGCGTCTGCTGGGCTGAGCCGACGCTCGACGAACGCTTCATGGGCTGGGAGGGTATCGCCCACGGCGGGATCGTCTGTGCGATCCTCGATGAGGTGATGGCCTGGGCCCTCGTCGACGAGGACTGCTGGGGCGTTACAGCTCACCTCTCCGTCGACTTCCGTCGCCCCGTCCCGATCGGGCGCCGGCTGCGCGCCGAGGGGCGGGTGCTCGAGCGTCGGCGCCGTGTGATCCGCACGGAAGGCCGCCTGATCGACCCAGAGACTGGGGCGCTCTACGCCACCGCCACCGCCACGTACGTCGATGCGCCGCCCGAGAGGAAGGACGAGCTCAAGCGCCGCTACGAGTTCCGCGTGGAAGCCGCGCCCGCGCCGCTGGAGCGAACGGCCGGAGACCGCGACGACGGGGCCACGCCCGCCGGCGCGGGCGACGAGCCGCCGCCCCTCCGCCCAGCTGCAGGGCTCGGGCCGATACGCTGCCGCGACGACGGGGCCGACCGGTGACGCGCGTTTCGAGCAGCCCCGCCCGCGCGCACGCCGACGCGTTCGTGGCCGCCCACCGTGCGCGGTCACGGGCCCTTGCCGCACGCGTCGCGGCCCTGGTCGAGCAGCCCGATCGCTGCGTGGCCGAACTCGAGTCGGGCTACCGGGAGCTGGCCGATCCGACCTACCTGCAGTTCCTCCACGCGACGACGCCCGGATTGGGGCCGGCGTTCGGGGTCCGCGCCCCCTTGTCCGCCCCACTCCACTCCGCCGTGCGGCGGGCGTGCCGCGGCCGCCCCGATGTGGCGCTCTGGCTCGCCGAGCGAGTCGAGCGGGAACCCTACCTGGAGGACCTGCAGCTGGCCTGCGTCCTCCTCCGGCTCTCACTGGAAGAGGATCCGGAGCGCAGCTGGCAGCTGGTCCGCCGCCTCGCCCGAACGGCCGGCAACTGGATCGCGGTCGACGCGCTGGCGGGCGTGGCCGCGCTCGGGATCCTGCTCGAGCCGTACCGCTGGGCCGAACTCGAGCAGCTGGTCTACTCGCCATCGCCCTGGGAGCGACGGCTCGTCGCCGCCACGATCGCCCTGCTGCCGTTCGAAGTGGTGCCGGCCGATCGACACCGGCTGGCGGATGGTCCGGCGCTCGAGTTGCTGGGCGCGCTGTTCGGCGACGCCGAGGAGACGGTGCAGAGGGCGCTGGGCTGGGCGCTGCGATCGTGGTACCGGGTCGATCCGTCCGGCGTCGCGCGCTTCGTCGACGAGCACGCCGCACGCGCCGCCGCCGAACGGGACGCGCAGCGCGCCCGCGTGCTGCGCCACGCACTCCCGGCCTTGGACACGGCACGCGCCGCGGACGTGCGCGCCCGTATCGCGACGCTGCGCCGACGGCCGGGTGCGACGAGCACGAGCGCCGCCGCGCGGGCCGCCGCAGCGTTTGCGGACCTGCTCTCGATCAGCCCCGCGCCGCAGCGCGGCCCCGCGATCGGGAATGCGACGAACGCTGCGGGCCGTGACGCTCCGCCCGCGGCGTCGCGCTCCACGGCGCCGCAGCCGGCACCCACCATCGACGAACCCGAGAGGAGCCTTGCCGAGTGACCGAGGAACGGGGCCGCGTTCTCCCGATTCGCGTCGAAGACGAGATGCGGCAGTCCTACCTGGACTACGCGATGAGCGTCATCGTGAGCCGGGCCCTGCCCGACGTGCGCGACGGCCTGAAACCGGTCCAGCGCCGCATCCTCTACACGATGCACGAGATGGGGCTGACCTCGGGAGCCGGCTACCGCAAGTGCGCCGCCATCGTGGGCGACGTGATGGGCAAGTACCACCCCCACGGCGACGTCTCGATCTACGACGCGCTGGTGCGGCTGGCCCAGGACTTCTCGATGCGCTACCCGCTCGTCGACGGGCAGGGCAACTTCGGGTCGGTCGACGGCGACCCGGCCGCCGCCATGCGCTACACCGAGGCGCGGCTGACCGCGATCGCCTCCGAGATGCTGGCGGACATCGACAAGGAAACGGTCGATTTTGCCGACAACTATGACGGCACCAAGCGCGAACCGACGGTCTTGCCTGCTCGCCTCCCGAACCTGCTCGTCAACGGCTCGTCGGGGATCGCGGTCGGCATGGCCACCAACATCCCGCCGCACCACCTCGGCGAGGTGGTCGCCGCCACGATCGCGCTGATCGAGAACCCCGAGCTGACCTCCGACGAGCTCTGCGACCAGATCAAGGGCCCGGATTTCCCGACCGGCGCGACCATCTTCCGGTACGAGCAGCAGCGCAATGCGCTGACCGGCCAGCAGGAGCGCGTCGACGCCATCCGCCAGATGTACGCCAACGGGCGCGGACGTGTGGTGATGCGGGCGGTCTGCGCCTTCGAGGAGACCCGCGGCAACCGTGTCGCGATCGTCGTGACGGAGCTGCCGTACCAGGTCAACAAGGCGCAACTGGTCGAGAAGATCGCCGACCTGGTCGGTGCGAAGAAGCTCGAGGGGATCGCCGACCTGCGCGACGAATCGGACCGCGACGGGATGCGCCTGGTGATCGAGTGCAAGCGCGACGCGAACCCACACAAGGTGCTCAACAACCTCTTCAAGCACACGCCGCTGCAACTCGCGTTCAACATGAACATGGTCGCGCTGGTCGACGGACAGCCGCAGACCCTGCCGCTCAAGGGCGTCATCCAGCACTACATCGACTACCGGCGGGTCGTGGTCCGTCGCCGCACCGAATACGATCTCGCCCGCGCCCGCGAACGGGCCCACATCCTCGAAGGGCTCAAGAAGGCGCTCGACAACCTCGACGCGGTGATCCGCACCATCCGCGAGTCGAAGGACGTCGAGACCGCCAAGCAGAACTTGATCTCACGCTTCGAGCTCTCCGAGCTACAGGCCCAGGCGATCCTCGACATGCGGCTGGCGCGCCTCGCCGCCCTCGAGCGGCAGAAGATCGAGGACGAGTACCGCCAGGTGATCGAGCTGATCGGGGAGCTCGAGGACATCCTCGCGAATCCCCGTCGCATCGACGAGATCATCAAAGAAGAGCTACGCACGCTGCGCACGCGGTACGCGGGCCAACGCCGCACGCGGATCGCCGACGACGCGTCGCGCGAAATGACCGACGAGGACCTGATCGCCGACGAAGACGTCGTGATCACGGTCAGCGGCCGCGGCTACATCAAGCGCCAGCCGCTGGCGACCTACCGACGCCAGGCCCGCGGCGGCAAGGGGATCATCGGCGCCCGGACGGTCGAAGAGGATGCCCTCGAGCACCTCCTGGTGGCGAACACCCACGATTGGGCGCTCTTCTTCACCAACCGGGGCCGCGTCTTCAGCTCGAAGGTCCACCAGATTCCCGACGCGAGTCGGACCGCCAAAGGGATCCCGATCATCAACCTCGAGGGCGTCCAGGTGGAACCGGGGGAGGTCCCGACCGCCACGATCACGCTCACCAACTTCGAGAAGGGCGGCTACCTCGTGCTCGCCACGCGCCGCGGCATCGTGAAGAAGACGCCGCTCGAGCAGTTCGAGAAGGTCCGCTCCAGCGGCATCATCGCGATCACGCTGGCCGACGACGACGAGCTGGCGTGGGTCGACGTCACGACGGGGCACGACGACATCATCCTCGCGACCGCCCAGGGCAAGCTGGCGCGCTTCTCCGAGACCGAGGTCCGGCCGATGGGCCGTGCGGCCGCCGGTGTGATCGGGATCCGGCTCGCGCGCGTGGGCGACCACGTGATCGGCATGAGCGTCGTCCAGCCGAACGCGGACCTCCTCGTGCTCACCGAAACGGGCTACGGTAAGCGCGTGCGGCTCTCGGAGTTCCGGCGCAAGCATCGGGGGGGCCAGGGCGTGCAGCTCATCGCGCTGGAGGGCCGCAAGACCGGCGGCGTCGCCGCGGTCGAGCAGGTCGAGGAGCGCGATGAGGAGCTGCTGCTGATCAGCCGGAGCGGCCAGGTGGTCCGCACGGAGGTGGGGTCGATCAACCGCTACTCGGCGGGGGCGCGCGGCGTGATCGTGATGCGCCTCAACGAGGGCGACCAGGTGGCCGGCATCGCCGTCTTCCGGGCCGGGCTAGCGGAACACCGGGCCATGGGCGACAATGACGGGGCCCGGCATGACGGGGCCCGGCGTGACGGTCAGCCCGCGGCGCAGCCGGGTGGGACAGACGGTGAGCGATGAGGCGGTGGACAGCCAAGGTGCCCGACGCGGCACGCGGAGGGCGACCGGAGCAATGACGACGTGAGCGTCTTCGGCGCGCGCGACACATCGGTCTACGTCGAGCGCTTCGACGTCTACACGGGCAACGCCAACCCGGACCTGGCGCGGAGCATCTGCCGCTACCTGAAGATGGACCTCGGCCGCGCCGAGGTGTTCGAGTTCGCCAACGAGAACATCTTCGTCAAGATCCTCGACAACGTCCGCGACCGGGACGTCTTCTTGATCCAGCCCACCTGTTCGCCGGTGAACAAGTCGATCATGGAGCTCCTGATCATGATCGACGCGTTCAAGCGGGCCAGCGCCGGGCGCATCACGGCCGTGGTGCCGTACTACGCCTACGGCCGCTCGGACAAGAAGGACCAGCCGCGCGTCCCCATCACGGCCCGCCTGATCGCCGACATGATCACGGTGGCCGGCGCAGACCGCCTGCTGACGATGGACCTCCACCAGGGACAGATCCAGGGCTTCTTCAATATCCCGGTCGACGAGCTGACGGCGGTCCAGATGCTCTCGAACTACTTCCGCAAGAAGCAGCTGGCCAACCCGGTGGTGGTGACCGACCTCGGGTTCGCCAAGCGGGCGCGCACCTTCGCCGAGCTGCTCGACGCACCGCTGGCGGTGATCGAGAAACGACGCGTGGGGAACCTCGATCGGGCCGAGGTGATGAACGTGATCGGCGAGGTACGGGGGCGGCGAGCCATCATCGTCGACGACGAGATCGACACGGCCGGCACGTTGATGGAGGTGACACGCGCGCTCCAGCGGGAGGGGGTCGACGAGATCTACGCCTGCGCCACCCACGGCATCCTCTCCGACCCGGCGGTCGACCGCATCGCCAACTCCGGGATCCGAGAGGTGGTCGTCACCGACACCGTCACGCTCCCCCCGCGCAAGCGCATTCCGCAGATCCAAACGCTGTCGGTCGCTCCGCTGATCGGCGAGGCGATCCGGCGCATCCACCTGGGCGAGTCGGTGGGGGCGCTCTTCTCGAGCGAGCTGAACCTGGTCGAGGAGATGCTGCTCTGGGACGACGCCGACGCGACACCGACGACGCCCGCAGCCACGCCGCAAGTCGGCGCGACCCGAGGTGCACGGTGCCCCTGAAGCTGTACCGGCCCGACCCCAGCGGCCTCGAGCCATCCGCCGCCATCGACGAGGACTACCGCACGCGGCTCCGCGTGCGGCGCTGGCGCCTCCCGCCGCTCCGCAACCCCGAGGCCCAGCCCGTGACGCCGGCCGCGGCCGTCCTGTTCCTGGGCGGCCTGGCACTGCTCACGTTCCTGATCCTCGTCGCGGGCTACGGCGCCGGCTTCTGGCACTGACCGCGGTGCCGGCCGGCCGCCGGACGGGCAGACGCGTCGGCGCGGGACCCCACGTGCCGCAGCCTATACTTGAGTGTCCATGCTGAATTTCCTTGCCCGCTTCGTCGACTCGAACGAGCGCGAGTTGAAGCGGATCCAACCGTTCGTCGACCAGACCAACGCCCTCGAAGACGAGTTCCAGGCGCTCTCGGACGAGGAGATCCGCCAGCGCATGCTGGAGGTGCGCGCGGAGGTCGCCGAGCAGGCTGCCCCGACCGAACCGTCGGGTGAAGAGCTCGAGCATCCCGAGTCCGAGCGCCGCGCCGAGCTGCGCCGGGCGCGCGAGGCGGCGGACCTGGAGCGCCTCCGCGAGGTGCTCGACGAAGTCCTCCCCGAGGTCTTCGCCGCCGGCCGCGAGATCAGCCGGCGCAAACTCGGGATGCGCCACTTCGACGTCCAGATCCTGGGCGCCGTCGTGCTGCACCAGGGGAAGATCGCCGAGATGAAGACCGGCGAGGGCAAGACCCTCGTCGCCCCGCTGGCCGCGGCGCTCAACGCGATGTCCGGCCGCGGCGTCCACGTGGTGACGGTCAACGATTACCTGGCCAAACGCGACCCGCAGTGGATGGGGCCGATCTACCACGGGCTCGGCCTATCGGTGGGCATCATCCAACACGAGGCCGCGTACCTCTACGACCCCGACTACCGGGCGAGCGAAGAGTCGCTCATCCACCTGCGCCCCGTCGAGCGGCGCGAGGCGTACGCCGCCGACGTGACCTACGGGACCAACAACGAGTTCGGCTTCGACTACCTGCGCGACAACATGGTGGTGGAGCTCTCGCAGCGGGTGCAGCGAGAGCGCTACTTCGCGATCGTCGACGAGGTCGACAACATCCTGATCGACGAGGCGCGCACACCGCTCATCATCAGCGGCCAGGCGGAGGAGTCGGCCGACCTCTACTACCGCTTCGCCCGCCTGGTGCCCCGCCTGAAGCCCCGGCCGGAAGGTGCCGACGAGGGCGGCGACTACTTCGTGGACCTGAAGGAAAAAGCCGTTTCGCCGACCGAGGAGGGGATCGACAAGATCGAGAAGCTCCTCGGGATCGACAACCTCTTCGACGCGGACCCGCGCTTGGCCCGTCATTTCGAGCAGGCGCTGCGCGCGCATGCCCTCTACAAGCGTGATCGCGACTACATCGTCAAGGACGGCGAGATCGTCATCGTCGACGAGTTCACGGGCCGCCAGATGCCCGGTCGGCGCTGGAGCGAAGGGCTGCACCAGGCGATCGAGGCGAAGGAGGGACTGCGCGTCCAGCGCGAGTCGGTCACCCTGGCGACGATCACGTTCCAGAACTACTTCCGTCTCTACCACAAGCTCGCCGGCATGACGGGCACCGCGATGACCGAGGCGGAGGAATTCCACAAGATCTACAAGCTCGAGGTCGTGGAGATCCCGACCCACCGCCCGATGATTCGCGAGGACCTGCCCGACCTGGTCTTCCGGACCGAGCAGGGCAAGTTCAACGCGCTGATCGACGACATCGTCGAGCTGCGCGAGCAGGGGCGGCCCGTTCTGGTGGGCACCGTGAGCGTCGAGAAGAGCGAACGGCTCTCCGAGCTGCTGCGGCGGCGCGGCATCCACCACGAGGTCCTGAACGCCAAGCACCACGAGCGCGAGGCCGCGATCATCGCCCAGGCCGGACGCAGCGGCGTAGTGACGATCTCCACCAACATGGCCGGGCGCGGCACCGACATCCTGCTCGGCGGCAACCCCGCCGGGCTCGCGTCCGAGGCGCTCCACCAGCGGGGCATCAACCCCGCGGACGCCCCGCCCGAGGTCTACCAGGCGGCCCTCGACGAGGCCCGCCGGCTCTGCGCGGAGGAGCACGAGCGGGTCGTGGCCGCCGGCGGCCTGCACATCATCGGCACCGAACGGCACGAAGCGCGGCGCATCGACAACCAGCTCCGCGGGCGCGCCGGACGCCAGGGCGACCCGGGGTCGTCGCGCTTCTACCTGTCCCTCGAGGACGACCTGATGAAGCGCTTCGCCTCCGACCGGGTGGCCGGGCTGATGGAACGGCTGGGCCTCGAGGAAGACGTCGCGATCGAGTCGAAGCTCGTGTCGCGCACGATCGAGAGCGCCCAGCAGCGCGTCGAGGGCTACAACTTCGACATCCGCAAGCGCGTGGTCGAATACGACGACGTCATCAACAAGCAGCGCGAGACGATCTACGCCGAGCGCGACAAGGTCCTGCGCAACGAGGACCTGACCGAGACCGTCCGCGCCTTCCTCGACCAGGAGATCCGCTCGCTGGCCGACCGGTATCTCGAGGGCGAGGACGCCACGGCCTGGGACATGGACGGCCTCGCCGCAGCCGTCAAGACGCTCGGGCTCAGCGGCGAGGGCACCTCGGCGGACGAGCTCTGGGAGATCGGCGGGCGGGCGGCGATCGAAGCCCATCTGCGGGATCTCGCCGACGCGCGACTCGAGGCGCTCGAACAAGAGCACGGGGCCGAGACCTGGTCGCTCGTCGAGCGGATCGTCCTGCTGCGCGCGATCGACTCGCTTTGGGTGGAGCACCTCACCGAGCTCGACGACATGCGGCGCGGAATCGGCCTCCGCGGCTACAGCGGCGAGGATCCGCTGAACGCCTTCAAGAAGGAGGCCTTCGCGCTCTACGAGGAACTGCGCGAGCTCATTCGCCACCAGGTGGCCACCACGATCTTCCGCGTGAACGTGGTACGGGAGGAGCCAGCGCCGCTGGCCCAGCCACTGCCGGGCCCCGGCCAGCGAGGACCCGCGGGGGCGGCGCGGGGCGGGGTGGGCAGCTGGACTCCGCAGGGCAGCGGTCCGCTCACCGGGGCGGCCTCGCCGGCCGCTGCGGCCGACACAGCGCCGGGCACTCAGGCTGCCCCGGGTGGCGCGCCGGCCGCGGGCGCCGGGCTCGCCACCGGTCCCGGCGCGGCGGTGCCGGGGGCGGCGCTGCAGGGCCTGGGACGCGATCCCACGCACCAGATGATGCAGTCCAGCATCGATGGGGCACGGGGCGCGGCGCGGCCGGCGGGTACGCCCAAGATCGGGCGTAACGACCCCTGTTGGTGCGGGAGCGGGCTGAAATACAAGAAGTGCCACGGCCGTTGAGCGAGGCCCTGCTGCGGCTCGTGCTCGCGGCGCTCGTGGCGGCCGCAGCGCTCGGTGCCTACGCGACGGTCCGCATCTGGCAGCAGGGCGAGGTCGACGAGCGCGGCCGTCCCGCTGACGCCATCGTGGTCCTCGGGGCGGCCCATTACGGTGCCATGCCCTCGCCGGTCTTCGCTGCCCGCCTCGACCACGCCGTCGAGCTCTGGCTGGAGGGGGTGGCGCCGTACCTGATCGTCACGGGCGGCGCGGCGGAGGGCGACACGTCGGCCGAGGCGGACGTGGCCCGCGATTATGCACAGGACCACGGCGTGCCAGCGGACGCCATCCTCGCCGAGCGGACGGGCCGGGACACCGCGCAGTCGCTGCGCAACGTCGCGGCGATCATGCATGCGCGGGGGCTCCGCTCCGCGCTCTTCGTGAGCGACCGCACGCACATGCTGCGCGTCCTGCGAATCGCGGTCGACCTGGGGATCCGAGCCTACGGCTCACCGACCGCGACGAGCCCGGTGGACCACGATCCGGCGGCATGGGCGCAGGCGACGCTCCACGAGCTGGGCGCGCTCGCGCTCTATCTGACGACCGGCCGCTGAGGTCCGGCGCAGGCCGGGACGCGGGCCCGCCAGAGCGCGTGCGCGGAATGTCGCGATTTCGGGCCGTAACCTATTGAGAACACCGGCGCGCGTCCGTATACTCTGTCGAGACGCCGGAGTCCGAGCTCTGGCGTTCCGTTTGCCACCCGCGACGTCCCCCGAGGGTGTCCAAGAGCGGTGGATCGCAGCAGCGAGGGTGTCGTGCGGGCGGAGGTCGTCGAAGAAGGTTTCCTCGATCTGATCGCGTGTGAACGCGATTGCCGGAAGTGCAGCTACGCCGCGAGCCTGGACTGTGATGGCAACTGCGGCGTCTGCCCGCATAACGCGTATTGTCCTTGCGTGAACCCCGTCGTCGCCCGGAGCAAGAGCGCCTTACGCATGATCGAGTTGCGCCCGATCCTGCTGCAGGATCTGCGAGCGCGTCGCTGATGGACTTCGCAGCCGTCCGCGACCTCGTGGAGCGCGTCCGCGCGACCTCGGGGCGGCTTTGACCTAGCGGCCAAGGAAGAGCGGCTGCGGCAGCTCGATGAAGAGACCGCGCGCCCGGATCTCTGGGACGACTCGCGCGCGGCACAGCGGCTGCTGCGCGAGGCCGACCGGCTCCGTGAGGAACTGACGACCTGGCGCACCCTCGAACGGCGTGCCGCCGAGCTGCTGGAGCTCGCCCAGCTGGCTGTCGAGGACCCCGACCCCGAGCTGGCGGCCGCCGTGGAGGCCGAGTACGCCGAGCTCGACGCCGCCTACGGCGCGCAGCGCACGGCGCTCCTCTTCAGCGGCGAGTACGACGACCGGAACGCACTGCTCACGATCAGCGCGGGCGCCGGCGGTACCGAGGCGACCGACTGGGCGCAGATGCTGCTCCGGATGTACCTGCGCTGGGCCGAGCGGCATCGCTTCGGCACCGAGATCCTCGACCAAACCGAGGGCGAAGAGGTCGGCATCAAGAGCGTGACCGTGGCGGTGGAGGGCCGCGGCGCGTACGGCTACCTGCGTGCGGAGCGGGGCGTCCACCGGCTGGTGCGCATCAGCCCGTTCGACTCGCAGAAGCGCCGCCAGACGACCTTCGCCCTGGTCGAGGTGCTGCCCGAGGTGGAGAACGAGGTGGAGGTCGAGATCGACCCCGACGATCTGCGCATCGACACGTTCCGCGCCACGGGGCACGGCGGGCAGAACGTCAACAAGACGGATTCCGCGGTCCGCATCACGCACCTGCCGACGGGGATCGTGGCCCAGAGCCAGAACGAGCGCTCGCAGCTGCAGAACAAGGAGACCGCGATGAAGATCCTGCGGGCTCGGCTGCTCGAACGCGCCTTGGAGGAACGTGAGGCGCAGCTCGCGGCGCTCCGCGGCGAACACGTCGAGGCGGGCTGGGGCCACCAGATCCGCTCGTACGTGCTGCATCCTTACCAGATGGTGAAGGACCTGCGCACGGAGTACGAGACCAGCGACACCGGAGCGGTGCTCGATGGCAACCTCGACGCCTTCATGCAGGCCGAGCTCGAGCGGGTCGCGACGACCGTCGGGACCGAACGCGCGTGAGGGAAGATCCCGTACAGGCGATCCTCCGGCCGATCGGCCCCGCCGACATCCCCGCCTGCATCGACGTCTTCTACGAGTCGGTCGATCCGCTCTACCGCCGGCTCGACCAACCCATCCCTCCGCGAGATCCGACGTCGCTGGCCCACTTGCTCGGCCACCTGCTCGACCACGACGCGGAGCGGGCCTGGCTAGCCGAGACGCCGTCGGCGACGGGCGATCCGCAGCCGCCGCGGGTGCTCGGCTTCGGGACGGCCTGGCAGCGCGAATCGACCTGGTACCTCGCGCTCCTCTTCGTGCGTCCCGAGGCCCAGGCGAGCGGTCTCGGGCGCCGGCTCCTGCTGCGCACGTTCCCGCGCGGCCCCCTCGCTGCGCCCCGACCCTACGACCTCGGCGACGGCGCGACGGCGCGGTCGTCGGACGGAGGGCTGATGGGCACATGCGTCGACTCGATCCAGCCGATCTCCACCGGACTGTACGCGCGCTACGGGCTCGTGCCCCGCGTACCGCTCTTCACGGCAATCGGCCGGCCTGCCGAGGGAACGCTGCCAGCGTTGCCTCGCGACGTCGTCGCGACGGGCTTCGAGGCCCTGCCTGCGACGTATCCCCTGGCCGCTGCGCTGGCCGCGATCGACCGGGCGACGCTCGGTTGCACGCGGCCGCAGGACCATCGCTTCTGGGCCCACGAGGGACGACGAGGCGTGCTCTTCCGTCGGGCCGGCGCGGGCGAGGCACTGGGCTACGGCTACGCCCAGGCATCCGGGCGGCTCGGGCCTGTGGCCCTGCTCGATGAGACGCTCTACCCCGCCGTGCTGGGCGCCCTGGCCGCTCGCGAATCCCCTGCGGGCCCGTACCTGGCGCTGGTCCCCGGGGTGAACCACCGCGCGATGGTGGCGCTCCTCCGAGCCGGCTTCCGCTTCGAGGGCTTCCCGGGGATCGTGGCGTCCACGCGGCCATGGGACGGGCTGGAGCGATATCTGCCCGCGAGCTTCGCATTACCCTAGCGAAGCCGCCCGCCACTGACGGTCGACCGCCCACCAGTCCTGGGCCGCCGACCCCTGCGGCAGAACCAGCGAGGAAGACGTGAGCGAGTTCCGCGATCCCGATCCGCGCGCACCGGTGCCCTTCGACGCGGCGTCCTTCGACGCCTCCGCCTGGGGGCCCGCCTGGAGTGCGAGCCTGCGCCGCGGCTCGGATGCAGAGCTGCGCGCGTGGCTGGAGCTGGCGCTGGCATGCTGCGACGCGGCCGACGAGATCGCCCTGCGCCACTTCCGGCGCGACCTGGCGATCGACACGAAGCCAGATCGCACCTTCGTCACCGATGCGGACCGGGGCATCGAGGCGTTGATCCGGGAGCGCATCCTCGCCGCATACCCCGGGCACGGGCTGGTCGGCGAAGAGTACGGGACCGAGGCCGCCGGGGCCGCGGTCCGCTGGTACATCGACCCGATCGACGGGACCCACAACTTCATCCGCGGCGTGCCGCTCTTCGGCACGCTGATCGGCGTCGAGCGCGACGGCGAGATGCAGCTCGGCGTCCTCTCCGCGCCGGCGTTGCGCGAACGCTGGTTCGCCTGGCGGGGCGGCGGGGCGTGGGCGACCCGGGGTGGGTCCGGTGCGAGCCAGGGCGGCGCGGATCGATCGGCACCTGCGTCGCCCGCGGGGGTCACCCGCATCGCGGTCTCGCGCGTCGCGAAGCTCGCCGACGCCCAGCTCCTCTACGGCTCCCCGTTCGAGATCATGCGGAGCGGCTGGGCACCCGGCTTCCCAGACCTCGTCGCCGCAGCCTGGCGCGACCGCGGCTTCGGCGACTTCTGGGGCTACGCGCTGGTCGCCGAGGGCGCCGCGGAGGCGATGATCGAGGTCGGGATCAAGCCGTGGGACCTGGCGGCACCACTGGTGTTGGTCGAGGAGGCCGGCGGGCGGCTGAGCGACTTCGGCGGGGCGCGCGGCGTGGACATGGGGAGCGTGGTCGCGTCGAACGGCCGGCTGCACCAGGCCCTGTTGGTGACGTTGCGGGCGCCGGCCTCGGCAGGGCGCTGATCGACGGCTCTCGCGCCGCGCGCGGTGGGCCAGCGGATCCCTGTGCTACCCTGTCGGCGACCGTGGCTTTGCTCGCCGTGCCCGCGTGCGGAGTCCCCTGCAGCGTCCGTCCGCGGAGCCAGACATGACCACCTCCACGCCCCACCTGCCGGGCGCCCCGATCGTCGCCTCCGGCGCCGGGCTCGCGGCCGACGCGACCACGACGAGACCGGCGGAGCGCGACATGGCAGCCCCACGCGGCATCTCGATTGCCCTCCAGGACGTCAGCAAGGTCTACCCCAACGGACGCCGCGCTCTCTCCGACGTCGACCTCGTCGTCCCCGACGGCGACTTCGTCTTCATCGTCGGGCCTTCCGGGGCGGGCAAGAGCACCCTCATCAAGCTGCTGATCCGCGACGAGCTCCCCACGAGCGGGACGGTCCTCGTCGCCGGCCGGGACGTGAGCCGGCTGCCGCGCCGCGAGGTCCCCAGGCTGCGTCGCCAGGTCGGCATCGTCTTCCAGGACTACAAGTTGCTGCCGTACAAGTCGGTGCGCGACAACGTCGCGTTCGCGCTCGAGGTGACCGGGACGCCGGGGCGGCGCATCGGACCGGCCGTGGAGCGCGTGCTCGCCCTGGTCGGCCTGACCGCCGAAGCCGACCAGCTGCCGAGCCAGCTCTCCGGCGGCGAACAACAACGCACGGCAATCGCGCGCGCGCTCGTCCACGAGCCGCGCGTGGTGATCGCGGACGAGCCCACCGGCAACCTCGATCCACTGATCAGCTGGGAGATCATCCAGCTGCTCTTGCGGATCAACGAGCTCGGGACCACGGTGCTGATGGCCACCCACAACGCCGAGGTCGTCACGGCACTCCGCCGCCGCGTCGTGGCCCTCGAGGACGGGCGCGTGGTGCGCGACGGAATCGGCGGCTACCACCGCGAGTACTGACCGGTGCTGCGCTTCCTGCTCTTCTCGATCCGTCGCGCCTGGCAGGGCTTCTGGCGCAACGCGGTCATGAGCCTCGCCGCGACCGTCACCATGACGCTGATGCTGCTGATGCTGGCGGGCCTCGTCATCGGGCTCTCGGGGATGGACGCCGGCCTGCGCTTCGTCGAGCAGAAGGTCGAGGTGCAGGCCTTCATCGCCGACGGCACGCCACAGAGCAGGATCGACGCCCTGATCGCCCAGGTGCGCGCGCTCCCCGAGGTGGCCGAGGTCGACTATGTCGACAAGCAGCAGGCGCTGGCGGAGTGGCAACAGCAGCTGCGCGCCCAAGGCAAGCCGGACTACTCGAGCGAGACGGGCACCAACCCGATCCCCGCGAGCATCCGCGTCAAGCTGCGGGACCCGCATGTGTACGGCAACGTGGTGCAGACCCTCCAGAGCGCGCAGGGTGTCGTCACGGACGTCCTCGAGACACAGCACGTCGTGGACGCGTTGCTCAGCGTGACCGGCTTCCTGCGCACCGCCGGCGTGGTGGTCCTGGTGCTGGTCGGGGTCACGGTCCTCTTTATCGTGGTCAACACGATCCGTCTAGCCGTCGTCGCCCGGGCCGAGGAAATCGAAATCATGCGCCTGGTGGGCGCCTCGGACGCCTTCATCCGCTGGCCGTTCATCTTCGAGGGGCTGCTGGTCGGGCTGCTGGGCGCGGCGCTCACGCTCGGGATCCTCGCGCTGGCGGCCCAGCCGATCGGCCAAGGGGTGGCCACGCTCGTCGGGCAGGTGCCGATCCAGTTCGACCAGAACCTTGCCCAAGAGCTCGTCCTCGTCGTCGGCGGCGCCGGCCTCGCGCTCGGCGGACTGGGCGCGTTCATCTCGGTACGCACCTACCTGATCCGCTAGAGGAGGACCGTCGCACCGAGCACCCTCGGCGCAGGATCGGCGCAGAATCGCGGCCTGCCGGAGCAGTCCGGCGCACCACGAGGCACCCGTCGATGCAGATTCCACTCCGGCCGCCTGACATCGCCCCGGCGACAGGTCCTGCCGCGGGCTCGCACCCCGACCCGGGCTCGGTTCCTGGCACGGGCCCAGCTACGGGTCCCGGGGACGGCCCCGACCGTCGCCGAGGGTCGGGGCAACGCCGCGCCGCCACCTGGATCGCCGCGTTCGGCGCGGCAATCATCGGCGGCAGCGCCCTCTTCGCCGGCGGCTTCATGCTCGGCCGGCAGACTGTCCTGACCGACGGGACGCCGCAGCGCCTCGCCGCCGACCTCCAGCCGTTTTGGGACGCCTTCGACTCGATCGAGTTGCGCTACGCGGGGCCGCCGGTCGACCGCCACGCGATCGTCGAGGGCGCTATCGACGGCATGTTCCGGGCGCTCGGCGACCCGTTTTCGTCGTACATGACCGGTGAGGCGTACCGCGCCTCGCTGACCAGCCTCGTGGGCCAGTTCGAGGGGATCGGCGCGTTCATCACGACCCGGAATGCGGCGGGAGCCGAGGGCTGCACGCCAGTCGGCGCGAGCTGCCACGTCGTCGTCACCGGCACGGTCCCCGGATCGCCCGCCGAGCGGGTCGGCGTCCGCTCCGGCGACGCGATCCTCGCCGTCGACGGCCGCAGCCTGATGGGGCGCACCATCGATCAGGTCGTCGGCCTGGTGCGCGGCCCGCGTGGCACACAGGTGACGCTGCGGATCGCGCGGGGCGCGGGCGCCCCCTTCGAGCTGCACGTCACGCGCGCGATCATCACGCAGGTCGACGTCACCAGCCACCGGCTCGCCAACGGCACGATCGGCTACATCCGCATCGCGAGCTTTGGCTCCGGGGCCGCCGCCGACTTCACCGCGCAGCTGCACGCGCTGCTGGCCGACGGTGTCCGCGGCATCGTCCTCGACCTCCGGGAGAACCCGGGCGGGTTCGTCGACCAGGCCCGCACGATCGCGAGCCAGTTCATCGGCAACGGTCCGATCTATTGGGAACAGCTCGCGGACGGATCGCGCCGCCCGTTCAGCGCCGAGCCCGGCGGAATCGCCACCGACCGCGGCCTGCCGGTGGCGGTGCTGGTCGACAAGGGGACGGCCAGCGCGTCGGAGATCCTGGCTGGCGCACTGCAGGACACCGGCCGCGCCACGCTCATCGGCACCACCACGTTCGGCAAGGGGACCGTGCAGGAGTGGCAACTGCTTGGCCGCGACATGGGTGGGTTCCGCCTCACCGTCGCCCGCTGGCTGACACCGTCGCAGCGTTGGATCAACGGCCACGGACTGACACCGAACGTGGTGGTCGAGCCGTCACCCAACGCGCCGCCTGGCTCCGATCCAGCACTGGATCGGGCGGTGCAGTGGCTCAACGACCAGAGCGTCACGGGGCACCGCTCGACGGGGCGCTTGTCTTCGCCCGCTGCAGCCGCTACCATGCGTGCCAACGAAAGGAGGTGATGTGCAGTGATAGATCGTCAACGCTGCACCACCCCGCGGGAGGTTTCGGCCTAGTCCCGCCGGTTGGTACGCAGACGAACGCCGGCCCATCGTGGGCCGGCGTTCGTGCGTTCGGCGCCTTGGCTGTCCTCTCTGTGCCGCCGTGGCGCCTGCCGGCGCCTTCGGCCGCCCCCGCTCCGATCTCGTCTCGCCGTCGCCCTATGCTGTCTCCCGTCGGCGTCGGTCGGGACGCCGGCCGCAGGAGTCTCAGATGCCCGAGCACACGGTCACCGTCAACCGAAAAGCGCGCCACGAGTACTCGATCGAGGAGACGGTCGAGGCGGGCGTCGTGCTGACCGGGACGGAGATCAAGAGCGTGCGCGCCGGGAAGATCAACCTGCAGGACGCCTATGCCCGCATCGAGCATGGGGAGGCCTGGCTGGTCGGCGCCCATATCGCCCCGTACGAAGGCGGCAACCGCTTCAACCACGAGGCGAGGCGGACCCGCAAGCTCTTGCTGCACCACGACCAGATCGACGAGCTACTGGGACGTACCACCAGGAAGGGACTCACGCTCGTGCCGCTGCGCGTCTATATCAGCGACCGGGGGTTGGCCAAGGTGGAGCTCGGCCTGGCGCGCGGCAAGCAGCAGCACGACCGACGGCGCGAGATCGCGGAGCGCGATGCCCGGCGCGACCTCGCGCGCGAGCTCGCGGACAGCGATCGCGGTCGGTAGGGGGTTGGAATCGGCGCCGGCATCGGCTAGAATACGAGATCCGAACGGAAGTTCGGTATGGGGATGCGTGGTTTCGACAGGGCCCGAGCCCCAGGGAACGCGAGCCGAGGTGCCGTCTGGCCTCGTTAAACAGGCGGCAAACGAAGTAACTGGCAACCGCCAGCCTGCTCTCGCCCTCGCCGCTTAGGCGGTAGGGTGAGCGTGGAAGCAGCCTCGTCCCCGTGGGCTGTGGAAGCGTCATGCAGCGGGGATGCGGCTCTGGCGAGCGTCACGTAGCCGGAGCTCAAGCCCGCGAGGGGACGTGACTGGACCGTTCGGGACGCTGCCGATGGCGGACCGGGCGGTCGACGACAAAGCATCGGACACGCTCGTAGTGGTCCCTGGCCGACGGTTCTGGACGGGGAGTTCGACCCTCCCCCATCTCCACCAGCACTCGTCCGCGACGGCGATCCGCCCAGCTGGTCGCCGTCGTTTTGTGCCCTGCCGAAGGGCGTCGCGATCGACCGCCGACCTGATCCGCGCAGACCCCGGTGACGCGGCCCGCCGCACGGGGCTTGCGGGGACCCCGGCGCGTGTCGCACACTCCCCACCCAGACGAGCCGGCATGCGTTCGCCCGCGAGGTCGCGCCGCTGGCGTGCCTCACGGATGGGCGCCGGCCGTGGCTCATGGTCGCGTCGCCCCTGGAGGTTGAGCCGTGGTCCGAGTCGTCCCCCGTGCCAGGTGGTTGCGCCTGGGCGCGTCGATCGCGCTGCTCGCTGCGCTCGTGTCGCCGGCCGCGCAGTCGTCCATTGCCAACGCGAACAGCACGAGCGCGAGCCCGAAGCACATCTTCGTGATCATGCTCGAGAACCACTCTCGATCGAGCGTGCTGGGCGATCCGAACGCCCCGTATATCAACGCCCTCGCCAACGAGTTCGCGGTCGCCGAGCGCTACTACGGCGTGACGCACCCGAGCGAGCCCAACTACGTGGCGGCCATCAGCGGCAGCAACTGGTTCGTCAACGACGACAACCCCGCCAACCGCTACGACCACACCAACCTCGTCGACCAGCTGGAGGCCCACCACAAGAGTTGGGCGGCGTACATGGAGGCCATGCCGTCCGTGGGCTACCTGGGCGACTCGGCGAACGGCGGGCTCTACGCGAGCAAGCACAACCCGTTCGTGCTCTTCACCGACATCCGGAACAGCCCGCGGCGGCTCGCCAACATCAAGCCGTACTCGAGCCTTGCCTCCGACCTCGCGCACAACAAAGTCGCGGACTTCGTCTGGATCACGCCTGATCAGTGCAACGACATGCACGGCGGGGTCTACTCCGCCGTGGCAGGGTTCCCCGAGGCGCCCTGCCCGTACGGCAGCGCAAACGACGATGCGCACGATGCGGCGCTCAAGCAGAAAGCTGACGCGTTCGTCAAGAAGACCGTCCGCGCGATCATGACCTCGAGCGCGTGGACCGGGAACAGCGCCATCTTCATCCTGACCGACGAGAACGACTACACGGGCAACACGGCGACCGACGGGTGGGCGTCGGCGGCCGGCTGCTGCGACTCGCCGATCCTGCCGCCCGGATACAGGTTCCTGAAGTCCGATGGAGTCACCCCGGACGGCAACACTTGGGCCGGCGGGGTGTACGGCGGCGGCCTCATCCCCGCGGTGGTGGTGACCACCCACGGACGTCGCCACTTCAAGGGCTACGAGGACTTCAACCACTACTCCCTGCTGAAGACGATCGAGCAGGCCTGGAACCTGGGCTACCTGGGCAACGCCTCTGACGACGCGCAGGTCCACTCGCTCCTCGGCTACCTGGCCCCCTGACCCCGGCCGCGCTCGCCCGTGGCCAGGCGAGCGGCCGCGCAGTGGCACCCGTCCGCGAGCCCCCGAAGGCGGCCGCACAGCAGTGGCCGCCTTCGGCCGTCCGTATGGGCACGTGCGCGGGAAGAGCCCCCGGGCCACCTCGCTTGAGCGCGGTTCAGGGCCTGGGCGAGGGGCTCGGCGACGGACTCGGGCTCGGCGACGGGGTCTTCGCAACGCCGATCTGGATCAGGCCGTTCACGGTCGCGTAGTGCGAGTAGAACGTCTCCTGGTGGATGATGGCGCCGGTCGCGTCCCGTACCGTGCGCGTCACCCATGCATCGAAGCCATCTGACGCGTACTCGACCTGGTTCTCCTGCCCCGGGGGGAGCGTGGTCACGTACTCGTAGCTGGTGGTCGCACGCGTGTAGTTCTTGATGATCGGCGTCGAGAGCGTCACCGTGCGATGTGGGTCGACGCTGAACAGCTGGAACGTCACGCTCCCGGGACCGTTGATCGCGTGGATCAGGACAGGATATGCGGTGTCGTTACGCCACGTCATGTCCTGTTCCCAACCCGTCCCCATGGCGACCGTCGCGTCGAGCCCCACCGGGTAGCGCGAGATGTAGTAGTAGTGGTTGGCGCGTTCACCGATCTGGTATCCGGCCCGCAGCGCGGCGTTGAAGAGCGTGGTCGACGTGCTGCAGATACCGCCGGCGATCGCCCCGGTCTCCTCCGTGTGCCCGTTGATGATCGCCCCGCCGGGCCCGTACCCCTGGTCCGCGGTGGGCACGCCGACCGCCTGCCAGAAGTCGAACCAGGCCCCAGGCAGCACGACATACCCGTCGAGCTTCGCGGCCGGGATGCTGATATTGCGGCCCCAGTAGTTCGAGATGCCCGGCGTGAAGTGTGTGGTCCAACTGCCGACGAGGGTCATCAACGGCGCGGTCTGCTGGGCCGCCGCGGTGTTCAGCGCCGGCGGGACGCTGGTGACCGCCAGCTGCACCGTCGGGGGCGGGCCGTCGCTCGCCTGGGTGGCGAGCGCGTTGGCAATCGCCTGCAGGCTGGCGTCCACGTCGAGCTGCGTACCATCTCGGCTCGCCAACACGCCGATCACCTTGCCGTCGCCAACGAGATATGTGGCGTCGCGCGGGGCACGCGCGATCTTCGGCGCCAGCTTCGCCAGGGCGGCACGCGCCGCGTCGGTCACCACAGTAGGGCCGTATCCGCCGCCGGGCGTGGCGCCGAACGCGACCCACGCGCGCAGCGCCGCCGGGCTGATCGTGGCCGAGAACGCGGGGTCGCCGGCAGCGCGCAGTGTCAGCGGCTGTCTCGTCATCTGTTCTGCCGCCTGCAGCGCCGCGGCGGCCTGCGCCGTTGTGACCGTGGGTGCGACGGGCCGGGTCGCCAGCTCGACCACCGCGTTGCCGGCTACGGGCAACGAGAGCGCCCGATCGGCGGCGGTGAGAGCGGCGGCGCGGTCGACGGCGGCGCCCCCGGCGGCCGGGTTCAGGACGAACTGGCCGTTCGCCCCGAGGACCACCGACGCGTCGACCGCCGCGGCGTCCCAGCTACCGGTGACGGCACCGAGCGCGGCCTGCAGGGCCGCATGGTCGTACGTGACGCGGGGATCCACCGACGCCCCGCGGACGAGCGCGCGCAGATCCTCGGCCAAGCGGATCGGGAGGTCGCCGTCGTGGCCAACGGCGAACGCCGTGTCGAGCATGCCGGCGTAGTCGTACGTCCGGCTGAGCGACGCGAACGGGATCGCGTGATCGCCCCCCGGCCCCCGCACGATCAGCGCACCGCGCGCGACGTCCGGGAGGTCGGCGCGCAGCCGGGCCGCCGCCGCAGCCCGGTCCAGACCGCCGATGGCCACCCCGCCGACGGTGACACCGGGGATGGCGCGCCCGGCGAACGCCTGCTGATATCCGAGCGCGAAGCCCGCCACGGCTGCGGCGCTGACGAGCAGGGTGATCCCGAATCCCGTGAGCGCGCGGCGCCAGGCCAGCGGCCGGGCCAGCCCGACGTCGAGAGTTTCTGCGGTCATGGTGCGGGTATCCTACGCGGCTCTGCCATGCCGCGGCGGAGACACGTTGGTCCGCGCGGTGTGCCACGTTCGTACGGGGCCGCATCCGGCATGCCACGAAGACGCACCGCGACACTGGCCGGTTCCGCGCGTGCCGGTTCCGCGCGCGCGTGACCCTGCGAGGGCGCGCCGCTGCCTCGCGCCCGCTACGCCTCGCGCCCGCTACGCCTCGCGCCGGATCACCACCACCCGCCGGTTCGGCTCCTCCCCGATCGACTGGGTCGTCACCCCGGGCCGGTCGCGGAGCGCCAGATGCACCCAGCGCCGCTCGAGCGCCGGCATCGGTTCGAGTTGCAGCATCTTGCCGGTCTCCTCGACGCGGTCGGCGGCGCGGTTCGCGATCTCGCGCAGCTGGCGTTCGCGGCGCCCACGATAGTCCTCCACGTCGACCAGCACGCGCGTCCACTCGCCCATGCGGCGGGAGAGCAACAGGTTCACCAGGTGCTGCAGCGCCGAGAGCCGCTCGCCCTTGCGGCCGATGAGAGCGCCCAGCGCTTCCTTCTCCACCCCTTCGCCGGTCACGTCGAGCTTCGCGGTATCGCCCGTATGCACGGTCACCCGCACGTCGAAGCCGAGGTGGCCGAGGATCGTCTGGAGGATCTCCCGCCCGGCCTCGAGCGCCTCGGGGCTGGCCTCTGCGGCCTGCAACTCCTCGCGTTCGACGCTGAGCGAGCGCGCTGCGGCCACCTCCGCGCGCTCCCCTTCGGTCAGCGTCGCGGGGCCGCGCTGCTCGTATCCGGGGCGCCGGTCGGGAGTGCGTTCGCCCCTGCGCTCGGGCCGCTCACCCCGTGCGCCCCGGGCACCGCGCACCGAACGGTCGGGCGCCTGCCGCGCCGGGCGTTCGTGGCGATCTGCCGGATGGGACTCCGCATGAGTGCCCGCCCGCGGCTCGGCCCCGGGCACCTCGCGGGCGGGCACCTCGCGGGTGACCGATTCGTGGCGCGCCCGCTCGCGCGCGCCGAACGGCGTGCGCCCGCGTTCTCCGAAACCTCGCTCTTCGCGGGGCGGCCGCTCGGGGGGCGGCGGCAGCGGCTGCGCTTCGGCGGCCGCCCGCCGTGGGGCGGCGCCGCCCAGCGCCGCCCGCGGGGCGGCGATCACCCGCGCCGGCTCGGCCCCCATCCCCAGCACGCCGCGGCTGCCGGGGGTCAGGATCTCGAAGTCCAGGTCGTCGAGCCCGGCGACCCCGAACGCCTCACGCGCTTGACGCAAGGCCTCCTCGACGGTCTTGCCGGTGAACTCCTGGTACGCGCTGCTCATCGACGCCTCCCTCGCCGGCTCGTCCGGGCTCGCTCTCTGTTCGGTCGCACCGTCCCCGCCGCGCTGTCTTTCGGGGCGCGGCGCGGCGCTGGGTCGCCTGGCGCGGCCGCCGCCTTCGGCGGTGGCGGGGCGAAACGAGGCGCGTGGTGCGCGGCAAACTCCGGTGTCCATCCGAACAGGGGAAAGAGTGATCCCCAGCCGGCAATCAGATACTGCTGCACGATGGAGAAGATCGTGGTGACGATCCAGTAGATGAAGAGCCCGGCCGGCAGGAACGAGCCGTACACGAGCGACAAGAGGGGCAACAGGAGGAAGGCCCGCTGCTGGGCCTGGGCCTGAGGGTCACTGGTGCTCGGCATCATCATCCGTGTCTGCAGCAACTGCAGGAGGGCGGAGATCAGCGCGAGCAGGCTGAACCCGAAGCCGATGACGGGGATCTTGAACAGGATTTCCGGCTGACTGGCATCGAGGCCGCCCAGCCACCAGACATGCGGCTGGATGCATGGGCCACCGGTCGCCGCGGCGGCCTGGCAGGTGACATCCACCACCTGGACACCGAAGACCCGGAGCATCGAGCTAATGTTCGGCGCCGTGAGCCCGGACGAGAAGACCGAGTACATCGGCAGGAGCAGGACCATGGTGAGCACCGTCGGCAGGCACCCGGACGCGGGGTTGACGCCGCGCTCCTTGTACAGCCGCATCTGCTCCTCGCTGATCTTCTGGCGATCCCCCTTGTACTTCGTCGCGATCGCCTTGAGCTCCGGCTGCAGCATCTGCATCCGTCGCTGCGAGACGATTTGCGCGCGGTAGACCGGCACCAAGAGCAGCCGAATCAGCAGCGTGACGACGATGATCGCGATGCCGATGTCGCCGACGATGTTGTAGAAGAAGATGAGCACCAGGAAGATCGCCTGGAAGATCGGGGTGAAGAGCCAGGCGAGGAGGCTGAACGGATCGGCGGCGTTCGGCTGCGCCGGACAGAGGTTCGGGTGACGGGTCGGTCCCGGCGTCTCTCCAGGCCGCAGGCTCGGGGTCGGCGTGGGCGCGGGGTTCGGGCAGGGCGGCTGCGTGACGGGCGCGGCCGGGCCGCCGGCCGCGGTCCCACTCCCTGCGGCGAGCGTCGTGGTCACCGAGGCCGCTGTGGGTGACGCGCTCGGGGCCGGCGACGCCGCCAGGGCGAACGGGTCGACCGCGAAGAGGGCGAGGAGCGCCAGTGCCGCGGCCACCGGCAGCAGGCCGAGTCGGCGGATGGTCACCTCGTCGCGCGCTCCCTTCCCGCGGGCCTACGGCACGGGGTCATAGCCGCCCGGGTTCCAGGGGTGACAACGCGCGATCCGGCGCGCCCCCATCCAGCTGCCGCGCAGGAGCCCGTACTTCACGATGGCCTGCTCCGTGTAGCGCGAGCAGGTGGGTTCGAAGCGGCACGACGAGGGCAGCCACGCGAACAGGATCCGGTACAAGCGGATCGCGCCGATCCCCAGGGTCTTCATGCACTGTCCCTCTGCGGCCGCAGGATACCGGCCCGCCCGAAGAGCCGCGCCACGACGTCCCGCAGCTCCGCATAGCTGGCGGCGGCGCAGCCAGGACGGGCAACGATCAGCACGTCCCAGCCGGGCTCCACGCGGCCAGCCAACGACCGGACGATCTCGCGGAGACGTCTGCGGACGCGGTTCCGGATCACGGCCCCTCCAAGGCGCCGACTGGTCGAGAAGGCAAAGCGGGTCCGCTCCAGGCCGTTCCGCACCGTCCGCACGACGACGAGCGGGTGGGCCCGGCTGGTCCCGTGCTGCTGGAGTGCCGCAAAGTCGGCCGGCCGGCGCAGCATCTCCAGCGGGATCGCCATCGCGATCCTGGCGTTCAGACGGTGAGGCGCTGCCGACCCCTTGCGCGACGAGCGGCGAGCACCCGCCGCCCGCCACGCGCCTTCATCCTGGCGCGGAAGCCGTGCTCCTTGGCGCGGTGTCGCTTCTTGGGCTGATAGGTCTGCTTCATCGGGCGCCACGGCTCCTTGGCAGGACGGCTTTCGAATGGCGGCAGCAGGGCCGGATCGAGGCCCACCTGCCCTCGGGTGGATACGATACGACGCGCCGGCGCCCACGGCGCTGCGACGCGTCTCGTGCCGGGGGATTATATGGAGCCCCCGGAACGAGTGTCAAACTGCTGCAGCGCTCCGCTGCTCCGCTCCGTCCACGGCGCCCGGCGCGGCGCGGCGCGGCGCGCGGGTGCCGCACCCGATTGCTAGGAGGCCAGATGGGAGAAACGCTAGCCCGCCCGTTCCTGCCGCCGGGGAGCGCGACGATCAGTGACTTCGGGCGGCTCGACCTCCGCGTGGGGCGCGTCCTCTCCGCTGAAGCGTTCCCGGAGGCGCGCCGCCCTGCCTATCGGCTCCGCATCGACTTTGGGCCGGGAGGGGTCCGCTCCTCCTCCGCCCAGTTGCCCGCCACATACCCCGATCCAACCGTCCTCGTGGGGAGGCTCGTCGTCGCGGTGGTGAACTTCCCGCCCCGTCGCATCGCCGGTTTCGTCAGCGAGGTCCTGGTGCTCGGCGCCCTCGCCGCCGACGGCCGGATCCCGCTCCTCTCGGTCGACGAGGGCGCCGCTCCGGGCGACCCGATCGGCTGAAGCCGCCGCCCGGCTGGTCCTTTCGATACTCCCATCCAGTATCGCGGTTTCGCGTTGCGGAGCCCCGCCGGCCGGTGCTAGGCTTTCCGGGCTCCCGACGCCCGGGGCGCGACAGGAGGTCCCTGAGAGGCCCGCCGGCGCCCACCAGCGGGACACGCACGCGGCTTCTGCTACGGCTGATCCGGGCTACGGTCGCCGATCCAGCGGCGGTCGCGGCAGCGACGGCGAATCGCTTTGATGGGGTCGAGCGAACGGAATGGACGCGAAGCAGGTGTGGCGCGCCGCCCTCGGGGAGCTCCAGGTTTCGCTCTCACCGGCCAACTACGAGACCTGGCTTCGCGACACCGCCCTCGTCGCGGTCGACGAAGGGCGCTTCCGCGTCGCGGTGCCCAACGCCTTCGCCAAGGACTGGCTCGAGTCCCGCTATCGCTCGCTGATCAGCCAGACCCTGGCGCGGATCGTTGGGTACAACGTGCAGGTCGATTTCGAGGTCGCGGCCCAGCCCGCGGCGGCGGCCGAGGCGGTCGGCGCCCAACCGGTGCGGGTGGAGCCGACGCGCGTGGGCGGTGAGGGCGGGCCGAGCAACCTGAACCCGCGCTACACGTTCGGCAACTTCATCGTGGGCTCCGCAAACCGACTCGCCCACGCGGCCAGCCTCTCCGTGGCCGAACGGCCTGGCCACGCCTATAACCCGCTCTTCCTGTACGGCGGCGTGGGGCTGGGCAAGACGCACCTCATGCACGCGATCGGCAACCAGGTGATCGCCCGGTTCCCGCGCAAGAAGGTCGTCTATGCCACCAGCGAGAAGTTCACCAACGAATTCATCACCAGCATCCAGCAGGGTCGCATCGACGAGTTCCGCGCGCGCTACCGAAAAATCGACGTGCTCTTGATCGACGACATCCAGTTCATCGCCGACAAGGAGCGCACCCAGGAGGAGTTCTTCCACACGTTCAACGCCATCCATGAGGACGGCAAGCAGATCGTCCTCTCCAGCGATCGGCCGCCCAAGCAGATCATGACACTCGAAGAGCGGCTGCGCAGCCGCTTCGAGTGGGGCCTGATCGCAGACCTGACCGCCCCAGATCTCGAGACGCGCATCGCCATCCTGCGGGCCAAGGCCGAGGAACAATCCGCGGCGATCGGGTCGGACGTCATCGAATTCATCGCGCGCAAGATCGTCAGCAACATCCGCGAGCTCGAGGGGGCCCTCAACCGGATCCTGGCCTACGCGAGCATGAACGCGGTGCCGGTCACGATCGACCTAGCGCAGGCTGTCCTCTCGAACGTGCTGTACAACCCTAAGCGGCGCACCGTCACCCCGGAGCGCGTGGCGCGGGCCGTCTCCGAGTACTACGGCGTGGACTTGGAGGTACTCCGCGGGCAGAAGCGTGACAAGGCGATCGTGGTGCCTCGCCAGATCGCCATGTACCTGATGCGCGAGGAAACGGATGTCTCGCTCCTGCGGATCGGGGCGGAGCTAGGCGGTCGGGATCATTCGACGGTGCTTCATGCCTGCGACAAGATCAACCGGGAGAGCCAAGAGAACGACGACCTGCGGCGCGAGATCGCGGCCTTGCGCGAGCTGATCTACGCGGGCGACTGAACGGCTGCAGGGCCCCCACGAGGTCGCTGGGCGTACGCCGCGGCGGGTGCCAAGCACGAGAGACGCTGTGGACAAGTCGCTAGAATCAGTGGAAAACGCGCCGCGATTGTGGACAAAGCGTGGCCAGCCAGGACGCCGGTGGGGCGCGCCTAGAGCCCTGGTTGTGGACAAATCGGAAGCGTTGGTGTAGGACCCATGCTCGGGTGGTTCCGCCGTCCACAAGGTCTCCAGATGCCCCTCCACCAGAACCTACCCGCGGACCACAATGAAGACCGGCTTCTCCACCCAGCCGCCGTGCTCCGCCAGGCACCAGCATCCCCACCATCCACACCCTGATGACGATGATGAGGGAATGAGAAGATATAAATCTCGGGGCGTCCGCCGCCAGCCACGTGGAGATGGCGGGCACCTCGGGCGCTGAGGGAGAAGGATCCGTGAAGCTGTCGCTCATGCAGGAGAACCTGGCACGCGGACTGCAGGTCGTGGGCCGCGCCGTCTCGAGTCGGGCAACGCTCCCGGTCCTGTCGAACGTGCTGCTGCGGACGGAGGACGCCGGGCTCAAGCTCACCACCACCAACCTCGAGATCGGCATCACGTGCTGGCTCCCCGGCAAGATCGAGACCGACGGCGCCCTCACCGTACCTGCGCGACTCTTCGCCGATATCGTCAATTCGCTCTCAGCAGGCGAACGGGTGGACCTCGAGAGCGACACCCCGACCAGCCTGCGCATCCGGAGTGGCCGTTTTCGGGCGCACATCAAGGGGATCGACGCCGACGAGTTCCCGGCGATCCCCACAGCCGGGGAACGGCCAACCACCCGCGTGCCCCAGAAGGCGCTGCGGGGCGCCCTGGCTGAGGTCACGTTCGCGGCCGCCACCGATGAGGCGCGTCCGATCCTCACAGGCGTCCTGACCCGTTTTGTCGGCGACCGCCTTACCCTCGCGGCCGCTGACAACTACCGCATCGCGGTGAAGACACTCGATGTGCTCGATCCAGTGGAGGAGAAGTCAGTGGTGGTGCCGGCGCGTTCGTACACCGAGCTCGCACGGATCTTGTCAGACACCGATGACCCTGTCGATCTCGTGCTAGCGCCAGCCCGCAACCAAGTGCTCTTCCACGTCGACAGCATCGACCTGATCACCCGCCTGGTGGACGGGCAGTTCCCGAACTACCAGCAGGTGCTGCCCGCCACGCACAGCACGCGTGCGGTGGTCGAACGCGAGGAACTACTCAAGGCCACTCGGCTCTCAGCATTGATCGCCAGTTCGTCGGCGAATGTGGTGAAGCTCACGGTTCCGCCAGAGGGCGCCGGCGCGATCTCGATATCAGCCAACGCCGAGGTGGGCGAGAACGAGGGTGAGATCGAGGCGGCGGTGGAGGGCGAGGGGACCAGCATCGCCTTCAACGCCCGGTTCCTGATCGAGGTGCTGCAGAACATGAGTGGCGACCAGCTGGCGCTCGAGTTCAATGGGTCGCTCGCGCCGGGTGTGCTCCGGCCGATTGGGGACCCCGACTACGTTCACGTGATCATGCCCGTACGGACGGCCTCATAGCCCCCACGCCGGCAGCTGCACCAGCGCCATCGACGGCCGGCACGATGCGCCTGCGCGAGCTGTCGCTGGCGGAGTTCCGTAGTTACAAGCGGCTCGATGCGGCGTTCGGGCCGGGGCCGCAGGTGGTCGTCGGGCAGAACGCGGCTGGCAAGACGAACCTCCTCGAGGGCGTGGTGCTCCTCTCGCTGGGCCGCTCACACCGGGCGCACGCCGACCAGGAGCTGATCCGGTGGGGTGCCACGGTCGCGCGTGTGGCCGCGACGATCACCCGCGAGCCCCTCTCCGCGAGCCTAGAGCGCCTCGAGGTCGCCGTGGCCGCGCCGGGGAGCGGCGTTCAGGCCCGCAAGCAGATCCGCGTGAACGGGGTCGGCCGGCGTGCGGAGGCGCTCTCGGGGCTGCTGCGCACGGTCCTCTTTGCGCCCGAATCGATGTCGCTAGTAAGTGGCCCGCCGGTGGCGCGTCGCGACGAGCTCGACGCGCTCACGGCCCAGCTCCAGCCGCTCCACGCGCGTGCCCTCGCCACGTACGCCCGTGCACTGACACAGCGCAACAGCCTCCTGCGGCTGATCCGCGAAGGGGAGGCCGAGCGCGACCAGCTACCGTACTGGGATCAGGTGCTCATCGCAGAGGGTGCGGCGATCGTGGAGCGTCGCATGGCGGCGCTGGAGAACCTGGCGGCCCCGCTGGGAGCGGCCCACGTGGAGATCGCCCCCGCCGAAGCACCCCTGGCGCTGACGTACGAGACGAACGCGCCGGCACGCGGCGGGGAGCGTCCTGCTGACGCGCTGCGGCGCCGGCTGGCCGAAACGGCCGACAAGGAGCTCTGGCAGGGCCAGACGCTCGTCGGACCTCACCGCGACGACGTGCGCTTCCTGCTGGGTGGGCGCGATCTCGCGACGTTCGGGTCGCGGGGCCAACAGCGGACGGCGATCCTGGCACTCAAGCTCGCCGAGCTCGATCTGCTCGCCCGCCACGATGGCGTCGCGCCGCTCCTTCTGCTCGACGACGTCTTCAGCGAGCTCGACCTGGACCGTCGCGCGCACCTCGTGCGGCGCATCCGAGCCCTGCCACAGGCGTTCGTGACGACCGCCGCGTTGGAGGACCTGGACCCTGCGCTGGTGGCTGAATCCACGGCATGGCGGGTCGCGGGGGGAGAGCTGGAGCGCCTCACATGAGCGGCGTCCGCCGGCGCCCGATGCGTCGCCTGGGCGACCTTCTCCCGGAAGCCGCGGCCGCGCTCGGTTTCGAGGAGGAGTTGCGGCTCGCGCGCGCAATGGCCGTCTGGGACCGCGTCGTGGCGGAGCACGTCCCACGGGCGGCCGGCGCGTCGCATCTGATCGGCCTGCGTGGCGATGCGCTCCTGGTGACGGCGGGCTCGAGTGCCGTCGCCACCGAGCTCCAGCTGCACGCCGCGGTGCTGTTGGCCGCCGTCGCTGCCGCGCCGGGCGGGGTGCGCGCGCGCGAGCTGCGCGTTGCGGTGCGGGCGGCCGGGGGCGATCGGCGCTCCGGCCCCGCCGTGTAGACTCGGGCCATCATGGCGGTCCGGCTGCACACGAACCTCGGCCTGGTGCCGGCCGACGAACGGCTGGAGTCCTCCCCGGACGCCACGCTCGTCGAAGAACCGACCATCGGGGCGACCGCGCGCACCAAGGGGAGCCTCTACGCGATCGCGACCGCGCGCGGTGCCGGCCCGCGCGCCCGCGATGCCACCCACCTGCTGCTCGAGACGATCCAGCACGAGTACTACTACGACGAGTCGGCCGGGATCGCGATCTGCCTGGAGAAGGCGATCCGGACCGCGAACCGGCGGCTCGTCCACCGCCGCGATCTGCACCTGCCACCCGGCTGCGGGATCGGCGCGGTGGTCGCCGTGGTGCGCGAACGGGAGATCTACGTGGCGACCGTGGGCGACGCGGACGCCTTTCTGGCACGCCAGGGCCGCCTCCTGACGCTGCCGGAGGAGGATCGGGGGCCGGGCCTGCCCACCCCGGCCGACCTGCGCGTCGACGTCTGGCGCGGCGAGCGCCTCGTCGGCGACGTCCTACTCCTCGCCTCCGCGGAGCTGGCCCTCCAGCTGGGAACCGAAGAGCTGCGCCGGACGATCACGACCCTACCGCCGGCCGCGGCCGCCCAGCACCTGCATCATCAGCTCGTCGCGGAAGGGGCCGACGGTTCGGACGCGCTGCTCGTCATCGAGACAGCCGAAGTGCCGGCCACGCGCGTCGAACACCACCTGGTGCCGGTGCGGCCCGCGGAGCCGCTCGCCGGAGCGCCAGAGCGGTCACCGATCCCGCTCGCCGACAGCGTGGCCGAGGGTGTCACGGCGGTGCGTGGCACGGCTGGACGCGCGGGCGACGCCGGGGCCAGCGCGCTCGCCGCGCTCGTCGATCGCGCCTTCCGGTTCCTGCCGCGGCGCCACTTCGGCGTGCAGCAGGTCCGCTCGCCGTTCGTCCGCCGCGACCAGGAACGGCGCCTGGCCCGGGCGACGCTGGGCGTCTTGGCCGTGCTGCTGCTCGGCGGCGTCGCCTCCTGGGCGCTGGGCGGCGGACTGCACGGCAAGACGGCCGAAATCCAGCGCGTGAACAGCGGGGAGGAAGCGCTGGCCGCCGCGCGCGCCCAGCTCGCCCACGTCTTCGGGGGCGGCGGGAACCTCGTCAAGGCCGACCCGCAGCGGGCGCTCACCGACCTCCGGGGCGCGTGGCGGCAGCTCGATGCCGCCCAACAGGCAGGCGTGCCCGCCGGGACTGTGCAGTACTACCAGGACCAGGTCGCGGGCGGGCTGGATCAGCTGTACGGCACCGTACGGACTGCCGCCAGCACGCTGGTGACGATGCAGAAGCTCGACCCAGCGGCGGACCTCTCAGGGCTGGTCCTCGGGCCGGACGGGGCCGCCTACGCGATCGACCGCGCCGCGCACACCGTGGTCCGCTTCGACCTGGTGCGCCACACCGCCGCGGTGGT
>JAJYNJ010000048.1:28282-40594 GCA_021786385.1 Chloroflexota bacterium | reverse complement strand
GACGAGACCGGACTCCGCCGCGAGCCGCCGGCCATGCCGAGCGATCCTGGCGAGCCCGAGCTGCGCGCCGCGCCGCCGGCGCTGCCCGCAGAGCTGGCGCTGCCCGCAGGGCCGCGCTGGAGCGCCGAGGCAGGGCCTCAGCCCGAGATGACCGCGCCCGCCGCGCCGAGCGGCACCGACACGCCCGCGCCGAGCGAGGCCGCCGCGTCGGCCACGGGCCGCGCCGACGAGCCCGGACGACTCGGCCCGGAACCGGCGGCGACCCTACCCCGGCGCCGCCGCCGGATCCCCGCCGGCACGGTGCTCGCGGCTGCCGTCTTGTCAGCAGTCTTGTCGTCCGGCGGCACCTACGCGGTCGTCACGTTGACGGCCCCGCCGGCGTCGCCGAACGCCCCAGTCGCACGGCTCGCCTCGACCGGCGCGGGCACGGCCCCGGCGACCATCAGCGCCAGCGACGCGATCGTGCGGGTCGCCGCCGAGGCCAGCAAGTCGGTCGTGACGATCACATCGACCGGCATGAGCGGTTTTTCGCCGTTCTCCGTCCCCCAGACCGGCGTCGGTTCCGGGTTCGTGGTTTCGTCCGACGGGTTGATCCTGACCGCCAACCACGTCGTGACCGGCAGCACCTCGCTGACCGTGACGCTCCCGGACGGCCGCCAGGTCTCGGCGACCGTCGTCGCCACCGATCCGAAGCACGACGTGGCGCTGATCAAGGCGGCCGCCAGCGGGCTCACGCCACTCCCGCTCGGCGACTCGGGCAACCTGACCGTGGGCCAGCTCGCGATCGCGGTGGGTAGCCCGCTCGGCACCTTCAACGACACCGTCACGAACGGCATCGTCTCGGCGCTCGGTCGGACGATCGACGTCTCGGAGCCTGGGTCGCGGCGGCAGACGCAGCTCACTGGGCTGATCCAGACCGACGCGGCCATCAACCCTGGCAACAGCGGCGGCCCGCTGCTCGATGCCTCGGGCCGTGTGATCGGCGTGATCACGGCCCAAGCGAGCGGTGCCCAGGGCGTCGGCTTCGCCGTGCCGATCAACGCCGCGAAGAGCCTGTTGGCGGGTACGCCAGCGGCGTAACGACGATGCCGGCAGCGGGGTGACGAGGACCGTCGATGAAACTCAAGGTGATCGCAGCGATCGTCATGATCGCGGTGGGCATCGGCGCAGTCGGCTTCGCCGTCTTCGGTCCCAGCCTGACCGCGTCTGGCGCTCCCCAGTATCTGACTGCGACCGCCTCTCGCGGCACGGTCGTCGTCCAAGCGGTCGCCACTGGGACCATCGGCGCGAGCGCGACCTACGGGCTCGCGTTCGGCGCCGATCCCGAGCTGGCAACTAGCGGGACGAGCACCGGTTCCGGCGGCAACGGCGCCCTGACCTGGGTGACCGAACGGGTCGCTGTCAAGGTGGGCGATAGGGTCAAGGCGGGTCAGGTGCTGGCGACCGCCGACCCGACCGAGGCGCAGGCCCAGCTCGCGGTGGCGAAGGCGAACCTGGCGGCCGCGCAGGCCCGGCTCTCGGTGGACGAAGGCCACGCGTCGAGCACCGTGATCGCCGCGGCGCAGGACGCCATCAACCAGGCCAACCTCGCGTTGACGGCCGCCGGCCACACCAAGCAGGTCACCATCCAGCAGGACCAGCTCGCGGTCACGCAGGCCCAGCAGGCGCTCGCCAACACCCAGGCCCAGCTCGCGACCGCCGAGGCAGGCCCCACCCCCGAGCAGCTCGCCGTGGCCCAGGACAGCGTCAACAGCGCGCAGCTCAACCTACAGACCGCCCAGCAGGCACAAGCGAACCAGGTCGCGAAAGACCAACTCGCGATCCAGCAGGCCCAACAGGCCGTCACCAACGCACAGGTGAACCTCGCGAACGCCCAGGCGAAGCTGCAGCGCGACTCGCAGCCGGTCCCGGTGCCGTCGAGTTCGCCGGTCCCCCCCGACCCTGCGACGATCGCCGCCGACGAAGCGGCGATCACGCAGGCGCAGGAGGCCGTGCAGGCGGCCCAGGACAACGCCGCCTCGGTGCAGCTGAACGCCCAGGCGGCCGAGCAGCAGGCGGCCGCCCAGGTCGCCGCCGCACAGAACGCGCTCAACGCTGCCCAGGACAACTACAAACTCAACTCGGCCCCGTCGCAGACCGCGATCACGCAGGCGCAGGAGGCCGTGCAGGTCGCGCAGGACAACCTCACCGCCGCGCAGCAGCGCCTGGCCGCTGCGCAGATCCAGCAGGGCGACAGCCTCGCGCAGGCGCAGCAGTCGCTCCTGTCGGCTGAGCACAACTATGCGAAGTCGACCGGACCGGCGACGGCCGATCTGATCGCCGCGGACCGGGCCTCGGTGACCAGCGCACAGTCGGTCGTCGCCACCGCCCAGCAGACGCTGGACCATGCGACGATCACGGCGCCGGTCGATGGGCTAGTGGTCGCGGTCAACATCCAGCCGGGCATCGTCGCGCCCCCGGGCCACGCGATCGAGGTGCAGGACAGCACCCTGGAGGCCACGGCGAGCTTCGCCGAGAGTTCGATCGCCTCGCTCAACGTCGGGCAGCCGGCGACCGTCACTGTCTCCGCGGCGAACGCCACCATCGACGGCACCGTCAGTGAGATCGTCCCGGTCGGCACCAGCTCCGGCAGCAACAGCGTCGTGACGTACACCGTCGTCGTGTCGCTGGCGAACCCGCCGGCCAGTGTCCTCGCCGGCATGTCCGCCAGCGTCGCCGTGACCACGGCCGAGGCGCAGAACGTGGTCACGGTGCCGGCGATCGCGGTGCTGGGCTCAGCCGGCAACTACGAGGTGCGCGTCCTCGACGCGAACGGCCAAGTCCAGGTGGTACCGGTGCAGGTCGGTCTCATGAGCAGCTCGCTGGCCGAGATCCAGAGGGGCGTCAGCGCGGGCGAAACCGTCGTGGTCGGCACGGTCAGCGCGCTCGACGCGACGACGACCGGCGGCGGGTTCGGCGTCGGCGGCTTCCGTGGCGGACTGCGGGGTGCGACCAGCGGTGGAGGCCGTAGTGGGGCCGGCGGCGGGAAGGGCGGCGCGGCCGGCGGGCGGGCCCAGCCGTGAGTGAGCCGATCATCCGGCTCGAGGACGTCTCGCGCGTCTACGACACCGGCAAGGTCCTGGTCCCGGCCCTGGTCGACGTGGACCTGACGATCGACCCGGGCGAGTTCGTCGCGATCATCGGTCCGTCGGGGTCGGGGAAGACCACGATGATGAATATCCTGGGCTGCCTGGACCGTCCGACGGGTGGGCGCTACATCCTCGACGGGACGCCGGTGGAGGAGCTCGACGACGACGGTCTCGCGGCCGTGCGCAACCGCTCGATCGGGTTCGTCTTCCAGTCGTACAACCTGCTGCCCCGCACCAGTGCGCTCGAGAACGTCGCCACGCCGCTCGCGTATCAAGGGGTCGGGCGACGGGAGCGGTTGGCGCGGGCGCAGGCTGTCCTCGAGGCGCTCGGCCTCGGGGACCGGCTGCACCACCAACCGACCGAGCTGTCGGGCGGGCAGCAGCAGCGCGTCGGGATCGCCCGCGCGCTCGTGACCGAGCCGGCGCTCCTGCTCGCGGACGAGCCGACCGGCAACCTCGACAGCCGCGCCGGCGCCGAGGTGATCGAGCTCTTCCGGCGGCTGCACGCGTCGGGCCGCACGATCGTGCTGATCACCCACGACCCGGACGTGGCTGCGGCGGCGGAGCGCCAGGTGCACATCCGTGACGGCAGGATCGCCGCGTGAAGCTCGGCGATCTCGTCCGGTTGGCGCTCTCGCGTCTGGGAACCGGCAAGCTGCGCACGGCCCTGACGATGCTCGGCGTGATCATCGGCGTCGCGTCGGTGGTGGCGCTCGTCTCGGTGGGCCAGGGCGCGACCGCGGGCATCAACAGCCGGCTCCAGGGGCTCGGCACCAACTTGCTCTCGATCATCCCGGGCAGCACCACCACGGGCGTCACGCGCGGAGCGCTCGGCTCGGTGACGACCCTGACGATCGAGGACGCCACCGCACTCGCCACGTTGCCGGACGTCGCCGGAGTGGCCCCCGAGCTCGCGAGCCAGCGTCTCGTGGTCGCCGGCGACCAGAACGAGACGACCACCGTGATCGGCACGTCGCCCGCGTACCCGCTCGTCTTCGCGTACTCGATGTGGCAGGGCTCGTTCCTCACGCAGGCGAGCGTCGACCACGCGTTGCGCGTCGCCGTCCTCGGCAACGCCACCGCCTCGAACCTGGGCGTGGGCCCGTCGTCGATCGGGAGCACCATCGACATCAGCGGGCTGCCCTTCGAGGTGGTCGGGATCATGCAACCGAAAGGCGGCATCGGTTTCCAGAACCCCGACGACGAGGTCCTCATCCCGGTGACCACGGCGCGCGACCTCTTCGTCGGCACCGACAGCGTGCGCACGATCGGCGTGAGCGTCGCATCGGCGAAGCAGATGGACGCGGCCACGGCGGAGATCACAGCGTTGCTCGACCAGCGCCACGGGATCGGCGCCGGCGGCACGCCCGACTTCACCATCCAGAACCAGGCGCAGCTGCTCTCGACCGTGGGCTCCATCAGCACGCTGCTCACGGTGCTCCTCGCCGGCATCGCCTCGATCTCGCTGGTCGTGGGTGGCATCGGCATCATGAACATCATGCTGGTCTCGGTCCGCGAACGGACCCGCGAGATCGGGATCCGCAAGGCGATCGGGGCCCGCGGCCGCGACGTGTTGCTGCAGTTTCTCTTCGAGGCCCTGATGCTGTCCGTCGCCGGCGGCATGATCGGCATCGTGCTCGGGGTGGCCGCATCGGCCGTGATCGCGGTCATCGCCGGCTGGGCCTTCACGTTCAACCCGCTGACGGTCATCGTCTCGGTGGTCTTCAGCCTGATCGTCGGGGTCGTCTTCGGGGTCTGGCCGGCGAGCCAGGCGGCCCGGCTCGACCCGGTGGTCGCGCTGCGCTACGAATGAAAGGGAAGTCCACGATGGTCGAGTATCCCAACGCCACCGTTCCCGATCCAGGTTCCGGACCCGGCCCCGCGCCCGCTCCGGGACGCGTTCCGGCCCCGCGCGGGTCGTCCCGCGGAACGACCATCCTCTTCGCGGCGGCCGGGCTGATCGCCGTGGGTGGTCTGGCGTTCGCGGTCGGCCGCCTGACCGCCCCGCCGGCGGCCGCGGCCAACGGCCGGTTGGGCGCTGGCTCGGGCGGGTTGCGCGCCGGCTTCGGCGCGGACGCCAGCACTGCACCGGGACCGGGGCGCCGTCTCGGCAGCGCGTTCCGCAGCGGCGAGGTCGCGCTGCGAGGGACCGTGCAGTCGATCAACGGGAAGACGCTGACCTTGCAGACGGCGAGCGGGGGCACCGTGACGGTCGAGCTGAGCGGCTCGACCACGTACCACCGGCAGGCGGCCGCCACTGCGAGCGACGTCACAGCGGGTAGCCAGGTCTTGGTGCAGGTAGAGTTCAACCGAACGGCGCTCGGGGCCGGCCCCGTGGCCAGCGGCGCGCCACAGGCCAGCAGCGCCGCGCGGACGTTCACCGCCAGCGACGTGACGCTGGTGACGACGCCGTAGGAGGCGGTCCGTGCATCTGCTCGTCGTCGAGGATGACGCCCGGCTCGTCCGGCTGCTGAAGCGGCTCCTGACCCAGGACCGGCACGTCGTCGAGACCGCCGAGACGGCGGCCGAGGCGATGGAGATCGCGACCTCGTCGATCGAGCTTGACGCGATCATCCTCGACATCGGGCTGCCGGACCGTTCCGGCTTCGAGGTCGCCCGGCGGCTGCGCCGCGACGGCTGTCAGACGCCGATCCTGATGCTGACGGCCCGCGACGCGGTGAGCGATCGCGTCGAGGGGTTGGACGCGGGCGCGGACGACTACCTCGTGAAGCCCTTTGCGTACGAGGAACTCCTCGCCCGCCTGCGCGCGCTCGGGCGACGTCCGCCCGCTCGTGCGCACCTGCGGCTGGCGGCCGGACCGATCGTGCTCGACGAGGCCAAACGCCGGGTCACGGTGGAGGGGCGCACGGTCGATCTCAGCCAGCGTGAGTTCTCGATCCTGGAGTGCCTGCTGCGCCGCCCAGGCCAGGTCTTGACCCGCGATCAGCTGCTCGACTACGCCTGGCCATACGGTGTGGCGTTGACGCCGAACACGGTCGAGGCGTACATCCATCTGCTCCGCGAGAAGCTGGGGCCGGCCGCGGATCGCGTCGAGACGGTGCGCGGTGTGGGGTACCGCCTGCGTGACGACTGACCCGGCGACGCATCCCGCGATGCAGCCCGCGACGGGCTCCGGCGAGGTCGAGGAGGCCCCGCTCCTCCGCCGTACTCGCTGGCGGCTCATGGCCTGGAGCGGTGGGTTGACGCTCCTGATCCTGGTCCTGTTGGGGATCGCCGTCTACGCCGCGGTGGCTGGTTCGCTCGATGCCAGCGCGACCGCCCAGCTCGAACGGCGGGCGCAGGAGCTGAGCCGGTTCGTCGAGCATGGCCCCGGTTTCCCACAGCGACCACGCGTCGGGATCGCGTTCGGAGGCGACGCCGCCGGCACGGTCGCCTTCATCGTCGGCCCGGGCGGCGCGGTGCAGGGTGCGGCGGGGCTCGGATTGCCGCCGGGCCTGCCCGACGCCCAGGGATTGAGCGCGTCGTTGCGATCGGGCCGCGACGTCCGCGACGCTACGATCTCGGGCATCCCGGTGCGCATCTATTCGCTCGCCGTGCAGGCCCCCGACGGCACCTACGTGGTGCAGGTCGTGGCCGACCGGACGGCCGAGCAACGACTCCTCGGTACCCTCGTCCTGGTGCTGGCGTTTGGGGCATGCGGGGCGGTGCTGCTCGCCGTCGCGGCGGGGTACATCTACGCCGGGCGCGCTCTCGTCCCGATCCGCGAATCGATCCGCCGGCGGCAGGACGCGCTGCGGCGCCAGCGGGAGTTCACCGCCAACGCCAGCCACGAGCTGCGCACCCCGCTCACCGTGATCCGGGCGAGCGTCGCGGACCTGCGGCGTAACCGGTCGCGGCCGGTCGAGCAGGTGGGCGCCGCGCTCGACGACATCGAGAGCGAGGTGGGGCATCTCACGGCGCTGGTGGACGACCTGCTCCTCCTCGCGCGGACCGACTCGGGCGCGGTCGAGATCGAGCACGTCCCGTTGGACCTTGCGGACCTGGCCGCCGAGGCAGCCGGTATCTTGTCTCCGCTGGCACAGCAACGCGGTGTCCAGGTGGTCGTCGATCCGCGCCCGGCCGAGGTCGAAGGCGACCCGCTGCGGCTGCGCCAGCTCGTTACGATCCTGGTCGACAACGCGGTGGGGCACACTCCGGCGGGTGGCTCGGTGCTCGTCCGCGTCCGGATGGAGGCGCCGTCCGCGGTGCTCGAGGTGCTCGACGAGGGCTCGGGCATCCGCGAGGCCGACCTAGACAAGGTGTTCGAACGGTTCTGGCGGGCGGACGACGCGCCGGCGGGGGGGACCGGCCTGGGGCTCTCGATCGCACGCTGGATCGTGGAGCGCCACGGTGGCACGATCTTGGCGGGCAATCGGCCGGAGGGTGGGGCACGCTTCGAGGCGCGGCTGCCCGCTCGGCCAGTGAAGACGAGCGGGCATGACCGGAGCACGGTGAACCGGCCGGCCGATGGCATGGTGGACTGAGCTGGGTTGGCGCGCGGGAGGTTGCGCATGTCGCCGGAGTTGGGACGACTACTCTTCGTGCTCGGGCTCGTCGTCGCCGCGATCGGGCTTGCGGCGATGCTGGGGATCCGTCTGCCCCTCGGTAGTCTGCCGGGCGACATCTCGATCCGGACCGGGAACGTCGCCGTCTACATCCCGCTCGGCACGAGCCTGCTGCTCTCGATCCTACTGACGTTGCTCCTGTCGCTGCTCGCGGGGCGGTAGACGGCGGTCGGCCACCCGGCTCCCGTCGCTGGGCCGAGTGCCCTGGTGCCAGCGCGCGCTCGGACATATACTAGGGGGGAGTATCAGGCCGGCCAGGCGGCGAGACGTCCGTCCGCCACCGGCGGCCGCCGAGATTGGGAGCCTGCATTGTCGGTTGAGTCGTCTGTCACAGCACGCGCACCGGAGACGAGGCCGGGTGACGCGGTCGAGGTCACGCTGCCGATCGAGGGGATGACGTGCGCCTCGTGCGTCAACCGGATCGAGCGCTTCCTGAAGAAGACCGAGGGTGTCCAGGAGGCGAGCGTCAACCTCGCCACCGAGCGCGCCACGATCCGCTTCCTGCCGACCGTCACTGGACGTGCTGAGTTGGTCCGTGCGATCGAGGCGGCCGGGTATGAGGTGCGCAACGCGGCTGCCGAGGCGCCGGCCGGGTCGACGACGGCCACCGCGCTCGTCGACGAACCGACGGCGGAGGACCTCGAGCGCGCGCATGAACGACGCGAGCTGGCGATCCAGTCGCTGGTCAGCCTGGCCGTCGCGGCGCTCATCATGCTGCTGATGTTCTGGCCGGGCCTGCCCTGGGCGATGGAGGACCTCAACAAGCTGGTCCTGTGGCCGGCGACGTTCATCCAGTTCTGGGCGGGTGGCCGGTTCTACCGGGCCGCTTGGCGCGCCCTGCGCCATGGCAGCGCCACGATGGACACGCTCGTCGCGGTCGGTACCAGCGCCGCCTGGGTCTACAGCGTCTTCGTCACGATGTACCCCGACGTGGTGGTCTCGGCCGGGATCCGGCCCGACACGTACTTCGACAGCTCCACGATCATCATCGGGTTGATCCTCCTCGGGCGCTGGCTCGAGGCGCGGGCGAAGGGCCAGACCGTCGGCCCACGATCATCATCGGGTTGATCCTCCTCGGGCGCTGGCTCGAGGCGCGGGCGAAGGGCCAGACCGTCGGCGCGGTCAAGGCGCTCATCGGGCTGCAGGCGAAGACCGCGCGCGTCGTGCGCGGCGGCGCCGAGGTCGACGTCCCGCTCGAAGAGGTCCAGCCAGGCGATCTGCTGCGCGTCCGGCCCGGCGAGAAAGTGCCTGTCGATGGCGTGATCGTGGAAGGCCTCTCCGCGGTCGACGAGTCGATGCTGACCGGCGAGGCGCTCCCGGTCGGGAAGGGCCCGGGCGACGAGGTGATCGGCGCGACACTGAACACGAACGGATCGTTCGTGTTCCGCGCAACTCGGGTCGGGCGCGACACGGCGCTGGCCCAGATCGTGCGGCTCGTGCAGGCGGCACAGGGATCGAAGGCGCCGATCCAGCGGCTGGCGGACCAGATCAGCGCGTACTTCGTGCCGTTCGTGCTTGCCATCGCAGCGCTCACGTTCGCGCTCTGGATGCTGGTCGGGCCGGAACCGCGGCTGACGCTCGCGCTGACGGCGTTCATCGCCGTCGTCGTCATCGCTTGCCCGTGCGCGATGGGGCTCGCGACCCCCACCGCGATCATGGTAGCGACCGGCAAGGGCGCCGAGGCCGGCGTCCTGTTCCGCGGCGGCGAGTCGCTGGAGCAGGCCCATCGGATCGACACGATCGTGCTCGACAAGACGGGCACGCTCACGCTGGGCAAGCCAGCGGTCACCGCGCTGGTCCCGGCCACTGGCACCACCGTGCACGACCTGCTCGACCTGGCCGGGTCGGTGGAGCGTCGCTCCGAGCACCCACTGGCGGCCGCCATCGTCGCGGCCGCCGACGCCGACGGGCTCGGGCGCCGCGAGGTGACGGAGTTCCAGGCGGTCCCAGGCCACGGCGTGGAAGCGCTGGTCGACGGCCAACGCGTCCTGACTGGCAATGCGCGCCTGCTGGCCGAGCGCGGCGTCGAGACGGGCGCGCTCGAAGCGGTGGCGGCCGAAGAAGCGGCGAACGGTCGCACGCCGGTCTACGTCGCGCAGGAAGACGGCGCCGGGGCGCTTCGCGTCGTTGGGCTCGTGGTGGTCTCCGATCCAGTGAAGGCCGAGGCCGCAGCCGCCGTACGCGGGCTGGCGGCCGAGGGGATCGAGGTCTGGATGGTGACCGGCGACCGCCGCGCGACGGCGGAGGCGGTCGCCCGGCAGGTCGGGATCCCGCCGGCACGCGTCATGGCCGAGGTGTTGCCCGGCGAGAAGGCCGCGAAGGTCGCCGAGCTGCGGGCGCTGGGTCGCCGCGTCGCGATGGTGGGAGACGGGATCAACGACGCGCCGGCGCTGGCGCAGGCGGACCTGGGGATCGCGATCGGGACGGGCGCCGACGTCGCGATCGAGGCGTCCGATGTCACGCTCGTGGGCGGTGACCCGCGCGGGGTGGCGTCGGCGATCGCGCTCTCGCGGCGCGCGATCGCGGTGATCCGCCAGAACCTGGCGTGGGCCTTCGGGTACAACGTCCTGCTGATCCCCGTCGCGATGGGCCTGCTCTACCCGTTCACGGGTACGACGCTGAGCCCGGCGCTGGCCGCCGGCGCCATGGCGATCAGTTCGGTGAGCGTGGTGACGAACTCGCTGCGGCTGCGAGGATTCGACGCGCGGCCAGGGCACACGCCGCTCGGGCGCCAGCCGCTTGCGGCGCGGGTCCGCGATGCTGGCTACCTGGTGGCGATCGCTGCGGCCGGGGTCCTGCTCGCGGCCGCTGTCATCCTCGGCAATCGTTGGCTGGACACGTCGGCCCAGCAGGTCGCAGTGGTGGCCCGCGGCGGGACGCTGTCGCAGACCGAGATCCACGTGCGGGCCGGGCAGTACGTCTACCTGCGCTTCACCAACGACGACGCGACGTTCCACGACTTGACGATCGGGGGGCTCCCGAGCGTGGAGCTCCCGGCGCGGCCCGGCCAGACGACCGCGCTCCGGTTCATGCCGCCGGCGCCGGGACGGTATCCGCTCGATCGGGGCATGGCGGGGCCAGGGACCGCACCGGGAGCGTGGGGGGTGCTGGTGGTGGAACCGGCGCGCTGAGGCCGAGCGACGGCCGGCGCCGAACGCCTAACTCCGCAGCTGCCACTCGGTGACGCCGCCGGGCCGGTCCATCACCGCCACGCCGAGCGCGGCGAGTTCGTCGCGGAGGTGATCGGCGAGCGCGTAGTCGCGCGCCCCACGCGCCGCCGCACGCTGCTCGAGCAGGCGCGCCGCGCCCGGGGGCAGCGCGTCCACCGCGAGCGCGTCCGCGGCCGCCGCGACAGTGACCCGGCCGTCGGACTCCACGCGGCCCGCAACGTGGGCGCGGCCGTCGCCCGTGGCCACGGCTTGGTCGCCGGCCTGCCAGACCCGGTGCAGGTCGAGGCCGAGTACGGCGTCCGCGTCGAGAACCAGCCAGCGCCGCTCGTCGTCCTCGAGAGGTGCGCGGAGCGCCTCGCGGACGGCGGCCAACGCGCTGGGCATGTCGAGGTCGTCGTCGAGCGCCGACACGAAGCGCTCATGGAAGGCGCGGCCGGCGTCCGAGAGCGGGGCGCGCACGCTGTGGGCGCGGTCCTCGACGGGGTAGGCATCCGCGAGCGCGTCCGGTCGCAGCTGGTGGCCGCGCGGCCCGTCGGCCACGCCTGCCGGACGCGGCCCCGCAGCCCCGGCGACGAGCGGCGGTGGCGCGGCCCACGGACCGTCCGCCGGGGCGGGCCCGAGCGCGCGGAGGCGGGACCGCAACGAGTCGAGCGCGGTCGCCGCCGCCTTGACGGAATCCGTGGAGAAGTCGAGCTTGTGCGCGTAGCGCGCGGTCAGGCAAAGGTAGCGGAAGGCGAGCGGATCGACGCCTGCCGCGGCGAGGTCGGTGATGCGCTGGAAGTTGCCGGCGGACTTGGCCATCTTGCGACCGCGCATCAGGAGGTGCTCGCCGTGGACCCACGTGGCGGCCGGCACGTGCCCGGTCAACGCCTCGGACTGTGCGATCTCGTCTTCGTGGTGCGGGAAGATGTTGTCGACGCCGCCCGTATGCAGTTCGAACCGCTCGCCGAGGTAGTGCATCGACATGGCGGAGCACTCGATGTGCCACCCGGGGTAGCCCTCGCCCCAGCGGCGCGTCGGCCATTTCACGAGCCGCCCCTCGCCCGCGTGCTTCCAGAGCACGAAGTCGGCGGGGTCGCGCTTGTCGGGTTCGACGTCGACCCGGTGGCCGGCCCGCAGCTCGTCCAGGGTGTTCCCGGAGAGCTTGCCGTAGCCTGGGAACCGGTTCACCGAGTAGTAGACGGTGCCGTCCGGGGTCGCGTACGCGTAGCCGGCGTCCTGCAGCCGCTCGACCAGCTCGACCATCTCGGGGACGTGTTCGGTGGCGCGGGGGAAGACGTGTGCCGGGAGCAGGTTGACGAGCGCGCCGTCGGCGTGGAAGGCGGCCTCGTACGCGGCCGCGATCTCGGCTGGGCTCTTGTCCTCGAGCCTCGCCGCCACCAGCATGCGGTCCTCGCCGCGGTCGAAGCGCTCGTCGCGCAGATGCCCCACGTCGGTGATGTTCTGGAC
>JAJYNJ010000048.1:0-27606 GCA_021786385.1 Chloroflexota bacterium | reverse complement strand
CCGTCCGCTTCGGAGAGCCGCTGGTCTGCGAATGCCGCGTCGGATGGGTGGGCCGCTCGTCGTTCTCGATCGAGTACCGCCTGCTCGCGGAAGACTCGCCCTTCGGGCGGGCACGCCTCGTGGCGTACGGGGAGACGGTCCAGGTGATGTACGACTACGCCGCGGGCAGGGTCCAGCCGCTCCCTGCCGACCTGCTCGGGATGCTCGAGGCGTACGAAGGCCGGCCGGCGCCAACGCGCGAGGAGCGAGCGGCGGACGGCCTTCCGTAACCGCAGCGCAGGGGGCTCGAGCGGAGCCCACCGCGGCCGACGTGTTCGCCTCGCGTCGCGGGTCTACGGTTCGAGCAGCCGGGAGACCGACAGCACCTGGTGCAGCACGAACTGCCCGTCCGTGGCCGGATCGATCAGGTTCGGCTGCGCGTCGTCGAGCACCACGGTCGGGATCAGCCGCACCTGGGCGAGCCGCGTGCCTACGAAGGTGAGCATCGTCATGACCCCCTCCTCGGTCTGGCGGCTCCAGTTCTGCCCGAACCAGAAGTTGCCCTGGCTCGCCGTGACGAAGCGGTCGCCGGAACGGCCGCCGGGCGTGATCGAGATCGCGCCGGCCCAGTGGAAGTCCGCGCCGATGATCTCGTCTGCCCCCGCCGCTTCCAGCTCGGCGATCAGCGAGCGCTGGAACCCGGTGAACGCGGCACGGTACTCGACCGAGCTCCACTGCGGGAGCGCGAAGACGACCTGGGCCCCCGCCTTCCTGGCGGCGGCGATCGCCGTACGCGCGGTCGCCGCCGTGAGCGGTGCCACGCCGGGGCTGTCGGCGGTCGCATACGCCGATCCCCCGATCGCATCGAAGCCGACGAACCCGAAACGCACGCCGTGCACGTCGAGGACCGCCGGCTGGAGCGCCTCCGTCAGCGTGCGCCCGCCCCCCACCGGCGCGATGCCGTTGGCGCGGAACAGGTCGACCGTCTCGCCGATCGCCCCGAGACCGGGGTTCGTGTTGTGGTCGGCGGCGATCGTCGCGACATCAAAGCCGGCCTTCGCCATGAGCGGCGCGACCCGTGGGTCGATCGAGAAGAGCGTGCCGCTGTCGTGCTGGACGAAGTGGCGCGTCACGGAGCACTCGAAGTCGCTCACGGCGACGTCCGCGTTCCGGATCAGACTCCAGACGGCTCCCGCATGGTCTGTGCGGACCGCATCGACGACCCACCAACCGAACCGCTCGTCCCAGTGCCGGCCGGTGTAGCGCGCCGTCCCCGCCTGCAGCAGCCAGTCCCAGCCTTTGCCGAGCACGTTCGTCTGGTAGCTGACGCCACGGTCGGGGCAGTTGACGCCGGTCGTCAAGACGACCCGTACCGCGTTCGGATCGTAGGCGGTCCAGGCGGTCGGCCAGCCGGCGGGGGCCGGGATTTCGAGCGGATAGGGGGTCGTGCGGGCCGGCGTTTCGCCGAACAGGTCGGCATTCCCGATCGGCACCACACGCAGCGCGGCTGTCACGAGGCCGGGCGGGAGGAGGGCGAGCGCCTTGGACGAGGCAGGCAGATGGGCGGGCATGGCATCCGCCGCGAGGCAGCCCGGTGGCGCGCCGCCCGCGCCGCCCGACCCGGGTGGGCCCGCACTGCCCGCGCGGACCCCCAGAGCGGCCGCGACCGCCGCGTGGGCCCCACACGGCACGAGGAGCGTGCCCGCGTGCAGCTGCGCGGCGAGCCCTGCGGTCGTCACGCTGTCGATGCGGTCGTTCGCGAAGCCGGTCACGACCGCCAGCGGGACGAGCGGTTGGCCTGCGCCCGAGGACCCGGGGGACCCGCTCGGGGGCGGCGAGCTCGGCCCGCCGGAGCCGGCGTCGCCCGCGCCGGCGTCGCCCGAGCCGACCGGCGCGCCGGTCGATGCTGCCGCGGCGGAGGCCAACGCGGGTGACGGTGCCGTGGACGACGCGCATCCCGAAGCGACCAGCACGGTCACGACCACCCCCACGACCGTCCGCACGAGACGGGCCGGGGGATCGCTCACGACCGAGCGACGCGGCTGACCGCGGGCGGGGGAGCGGCCGGGTGCGCTCGGATCCGACGCGGCATGCGGGGCCCCTCAGGGGTCGAAACGCCGGAAGACCGCCACCGCGTTCTGACCGCCGAACCCGAACCCGTTGACGATCGCAGTCTCCACCCGCTGCTCCCGCGCCACCAGCGGGACGTAGTCCAGGTCGCATTCAGGGTCGGGGTTCTCGAGGTTCGCCGTCGGCGGGATGACGCCGTCGCAGATCGAGGAGATCGCCGCCAGCGCGTTCGCCACGCCGGCCGCGCCGAGCATGTGGCCGACCATCGACTTGGGCGCGCTGATCGGCACCCGGTGCGCGTGGGCGCCGAAGGCCGCCTTGATGGCGCGCGTCTCGGTGACGTCGTTGAGCGGCGTCGAGGTGCCGTGCGCCACGATCAGGTCGACTTCGTCGGGCGCGACCGCGGCGTGTCGCAAGGCCAGCTCCATCGCGCGCGCCGCGCCGCGGCCGGTCGGCTCCGGGGCGCTGACGTGGTAGGCATCGGCGGTCAGCGCGCCGCCTAAGACCTCGGCGCGGATGCGCGCGCCGCGGGCCATTGCATGGGCCGCGGACTCCAGCACGACGACGCCCGCCCCTTCCGCGAAGAGAAAACCGTCACGGTCGCGGTCGAACGGCCGGGAGGCATGAGTCGGGTCGTCGTTGCGTTTCGAGAGTGCCCCCATGTTGCCCAGCGCGGCGAAGGCGATCGGCAGCAGTGGTGCCTCCGAGCCACCCGCGAGCACGACGTCGCAGTCGCCGTCCTGGATGAGGCGCAGCCCGTCGAGGAACGCGATCACCGAACTGGCGCAGGCCGCGACCTGGGTGATCACGGGGCCGGTGAGGCCGTACTTCATCGAGACCATGCAGGCGGCCATCGAGCCGGAGAGGGCCGGGATCGCGAACGGGCTCACCTGGCCCGGACCCTTCTGTTCGAGCGCGTGTGTCCCGTCGATGAGTTCTTCCAGTCCGCCGCCGCCCGTGTTGATCGCGACGCCGACCCGGTCGCGCTGCTCGGGCGACCAGGCGGCGAAGTCGAGGCCAGCGTCCTCCACCGCCTCCTGTGCCGCCGCCATTCCGAAGTGGATGAAGCGGCTCATGCGGCGCGCCATCTTGCGGTCCATGGCGACGGTCGGGTCGAAGCCCTTGACCTCGGCGGCGATCCGCACGTCGAACCCGGTCGGGTCGAACGACGTGATGGGCCCCGCGCCGCTGACGCCAGCGCGCAGGTTGCGCCAGTAGGTCGGATAGTCGTTGCCGATCGGCGTCACGGCTCCGAGGCCGGTGACGACGGCGCGGCGGGCGGGGTCGGAGCTCGGGGGCACGATACGTCCTCCTCGGGTCAGATCTTCTCGATTGTAGCGGGCCGCACGCGCCGCTCGGCGGCCCGTGCCTGCACCGGCAGCGGTTCGAGCACTGGCCAGAGCAGCCGTCAGTCGCCGTCGTAGCGCTTGAAGATCACCGCTCCATTGTGCCCGCCCAGCCCGACATTGTCGGAGAGGGCGTAGCGGATGCGCATGGGCCGCGCGACCGGCGAGATGTCGAGCTGGATTTCGGGGTCCGGATCCCGGTAGTTGATCGTGGGCGGCACCACCTGGTGGTAGACGCTGAGCACGGTGGCGAGCCCCTCGAAGGAGCCGGCCGCGCCCATCATGTGGCCCGTCATCGACTTGGTCGCGCTGATCGCGATCTCGGCCGCGTGGTCGCCGAAGACCCGATGGATGGCCTGGGCCTCGGCCAGGTCGCCGAGCGTGGTGGAGGTACCGTGTGGGTTGATCATGTCGACCTCCTCGGCCGGGACCCCGCGCCGGTCGAGCGCCATCTGCATCGCGCGCGCTACGCCGTCGCCGCCCTCGATCGGCTGGATCAGGTCCCACGCGTCGTTGGTGGAGCCGTATCCGACCACTTCCGCGTAGATCTTCGCGCCGCGTGCCTTCGCGATCTCGAGGTCCTCGAGCATCAGTGCCGCCGCGCCCTCGCCGAGGATGAAGCCGTTGCGGGTCAGGTCGAAGGGCCGCGACACCGTCTGCAGCGGCTCGCCGGGCCGGGGCGTGCCGATGCCGCGCATGTTGCCGAATCCGACCCAGACCATCTCGTAGATCGGCGACTCGGTCGATCCCGCGATCACCGCCGTACAGTCGCCGCGGCGGATGGCCTCGGCCGCCTCGCCGATCGAGTGGGTGCCGGTCGAGCACGCGGTGACGACCGCCATGTTGTGGCCGCGGATGCCGGTCTCGATGGCGATTTGGCCGGAGGCCGTGTCGACGAGCATGTTCGCGATGAAGAAGGGGCTGACGAGCCGGGGGCCCTTCTTGTCCCAGATCTCCTTGTTGTCCATCATCAGCTTCGGCTCGCCGGCGCCCGAGGCGAAGACGATCCCGATCTCGTCGCGGTTGGCCGGGGTCACCTCGATGCCGGAGTCCGCCAGGGCCTGTTTGGCGGCCGCGACGGCGAACTGCACGTTGAGGCCGGTACGGCGCGCCGCCTTGAAGTCCATCCACTCGCGGGGGTCGAAGTTCTTGACCTCGCCCGCCGCGTTGGCCTCGTAGGCCGACGCGTCGAAGCGCGTGATGGGGCCGATGCCGCTGCAGCCGCCGACCAGGTTGCTCCAGACGGTGTCGACGTCGTTGCCGATCGGGCTGATGACGCCGAGGCCGGTGACGACGACGCGGCGGTTGTAGTCAGGGCGACGCATGGTGCAGGGTTCTCCTCGGAATGGGATGAGCGGACCGGTGCGGCGGAAGGTTCAACTGGTCGGTGCTGCCGCGGAGCGCACGTCAGGCACCAGGGCGGGGATGGCAAGCCGGCCCGGGGCCTCCGGGTCGTCGAGGGCGAGGGCCGTGGCGTCGGGCGCGATGCGCTTCACGAGCCCTGTGAGGACCCGACCTGGTCCCACCTCGACGAACGTGGTCACGCCGGCCGCCACCATGGTGCGCACCGCGGCGACCCAGTCGACGCCCGCGGTGAGGTGTTCGATCAGCTCGGCGCGGCAGGCATCGCCGGTGGTGAGGCGATGGGCGTCCGCGTTCGCGAGCAGCGGCACAGCGGGGTCGCGGAAGGGGACGTCGGCGAGGGCCGCGCGCATTCCGGCCGCCGCCTCCGCCATCAGCGGCGAGTGGGCCGCCACGCTGACGGGCAACTGCACCGCGCGGCGGGCGCCGAGTCCCTTCGCGGCGACCACCGCCGCCTCGACGGCGTCCCGCTCGCCACTGACGACGATCTGGCCGGGCGAGTTCCGATTCGCGATCGTGAAGATGCCGGCGCGACGGGCCGCCGCCTCGAGCTCTGGCAGTCGGCTGTCGTCGAGGCCGATGATCGCGGCCATCGCCCCCTCGCGCCCTTGCCCCGAGGCCTGCATGAGTCGTCCACGTTCGCGGACGAGCCGCACGCCGTCCCCGAGCGAGATGACGGCCGCCGCCACCATCGCGCTGTATTGGCCCATCGAGTGGCCGGCGTAGTAGGCGGCAGCGAGGGGCGGGTCGCCGGCGGCAGCGCGCCGTGCCTCGAGCGCACGCAGGTACGCGATCGAGGTCGCGAGGAGGGCGGGCTGCGCGTTCTCGGTGCGATCCAGGTCGGCCGCCTCGCCCGACCAGGCCAGGTTGGACAGCGGTTCCCCGAGGGCCGCGTCGACTTCTGCGAAGACCGCCGCAGCGGCCGGGGACGCTTCCGCCAATGCCTTGCCCATGCCGACGTACTGCGAGCCCTGGCCGGGAAAGACGAACGCGAGGCTGCCCATGCTCCTCCCTCTGCGACACGGGCGTCGCGCCACGGATAGGGGGGCGGCGTCGGCCACGTGTGTCAACACGGTACCAGCGGTGACGGGCAGAACGCGGCATTCGTGTGTGTCGCTGCACAGATCGACCCCGGACGCGCTACCCTCCAGCTATGGATCTGTCACGTATCGCGGGCAGCGCCCGATCGGAAGAGGTGATGAGCCGCGTGGTGGAGGCGGCGGGAGCCGAGCTGCAGAATCCCCGCCAGCTCTCGGACCGCATCGCGATGGGCCGGGCGCTCTGGCGTGAACTGGTGATCGGGTTCGCCGGCCAACTGGCCGAACTGCGTTTGGGCTTCACGCAGCTCGCCGCGCTCTATGCCGTGGCCGGGGCGGTCACCGTGACCGTCGGCGAGCTGGCCGGATATCTCGGCCGGTCGCCGTCTGCGACGAGCCGGATCGTCACCGGGCTCGAGCGTCGTGGGTTGCTGGTGCGCCAGGAGGAACAGGCCGATCGGCGCGAGCGGACACTGACCCTCACCGAGGCCGGCGCCGCGCTGCTCGGCCAGGTGGACCGGGCGCGCGCCGAACAGTTCCTGGCCGTGGTCCGCCCGCTGCCCGCCGCGGAGCGGGCGCTCGTCGCGATGGGGGTGGCAGCGCTCGCCGAGCGGGCGATCACCCGGCGCGGGAAACTGATCAAGGCGACGTCGGCGTAGTCGGGTGCGTCGCACCCGCTCATGCCGCACCCGCTCTGGCCGCTCTTCGACCTCAGGATCGCAACGCCCCGCCTGGCGCTCCGGCTGCCTCGAGCTGTGCGGTGTGCCAGGGGGACGCGGGCCCGTGGCGGAGGGCCGCATGCCCGCCCCGGGAACGGGGTGACCGGCGGGTGGCGACGCCCGCGGTCAGGCGCGCGTCGGGATCGGGGAGCGCCTCGCCGCCGGGTCCGTGATCGCGCCCTCGCTGGCTGACGAGACGAGCGCGACGTACTTGGCGAAGACGCCGTTCCGGTACTTCGGCGCGGGCGGCGTCCAGGCCGCGCGGCGCCGCTCGAGTTCGTCCGCGGGGACCTCCAGGTCGAGCGTGTGCCGGTCCACGTCGATGGCGATCGTGTCGCCGTCCTGCACCAACGCGATCGGCCCGCCGAGGGCCGCCTCCGGTGCGACGTGGCCGACCATCAGCCCGTGCGTGGCGCCGCTGAACCGGCCATCGGTGAGCAGCGCGACGCTGTCGTCGAGTTTCGCGCCGGCCAGGGCCGCGGTGACGTGCAGCATCTCACGCATGCCGGGCCCGCCCGCCGGTCCCTCGTAGCGGATCACGATGCACTCACCGGGCCGGATCCGCTGCCGCTTCACCTCGGCGAAGCAGGCCTCCTCCGAGTCGAAGACGCGGGCGGGGCCGCGGAACTGACGTCGCTCGTGGCCGGCGAGCTTGATCACGCAGCCGTCGGGGGCGAGCGACCCATGCAGGATCGTCAGGCCTCCGCGTTCCTTGAGCGGACGCTCGATGGGCCGGACCACATCCTGTCCCGGCGTCTCCTGCACGGCGGCCGCGATCTGGGCGATGGTGCGGCCGTCCACGGTGCGCGCGTCGCCGTGGAGGAGGCCGCGCTTCAGCAGCTCGCGCATGACGAGGGCGACCCCGCCGGCGCGGTAGATGTCGAGCGCGACATAGCGCCCGCCGGGGACGAGGTCGGCCAGGATGGGGGTGCGGTCGGCGATCTCGCCGAAGTCGTCGATGGCGAGGGGAACCCCGAACTCGCGGGCGATCGCGAGCAGGTGCAGCACGCCGTTCGTCGAGCCGCCGGTCGCGGCGACCGAGGCGACGGCGTTCTCCAGGGCCTGGCGGGTGATGATCGAGCTGGGCCGGACGTTCTCGCGGACCAGTCTGACGGCGAGCTCGCCCGTGCGGCGCGCGGCCTCGAGCTTCTCGGGGAAGGGGGCGGGGATCCCGTTGAGCCCGGCGGGGGAGATGCCAAGGAACTCGAGCGCGGTGCTCATCGTGTTGGCGGTGAACTGGCCGCCGCACGCGCCTGCGCCAGGGCAGGCCACGTTCTCGAGCTCCCAGAGGTCCTGGCCGCTCATGGTGCCGGCTTCGTACGCGCCGACGGCCTCGAAGACGGACTGCACGGTGACGTCGTGGCCGCGGAAGCTGCCTGGCAGGATGGTGCCGTTGTAGAGGACGACGCCCGGGATGTCGAGGCGACCGAGGGCCATCACGGCGCCGGGGATCGTCTTGTCGCAGCCGACCAGGCAGACGAGGCCGTCGAAGAGGTGGCCGCGGGCGACCAGCTCGATCGAGTCGGCGATCACTTCGCGGCTGACGAGGCTCGCCTTCATGCCCTCGGTGCCCATGGCGACGCCGTCGCTGACGGCGATGGTGTCGAACTCCATGGGGGTGCCGCCGGCGGCGCGGATGCCGGCCTTCACGTGCTCGGCGAGTTCGCGCTGGTTGAGGTTGCACGGCATGGTCTCGATCCAGGTCGTGGCCACGCCGATCAGGGGGCGCGCGAGGTCGTCGTCGGTGAAGCCGACGCCTTTGAGCATGGCCCGCGCAGGAGCGCGGTCGGGGCCGTCGGTGATCGCGGCGGAGTGGCGCTTGGCGGGGTCGGTCGGCTGGTCGTAGGGCAGTGGTCGTTCGGGCACCTGGTTCGCCTCCTCGGATGGTGGTCTCCATTCTATGGTCGGCCTTGGTCGGACGCCGCGTCTGGCCGGCCGGGCGCTCGGGGCATGGTCGGACGGGCGCGGGGCGGTGGCACGAACCGCACCGTGCGGTCGAGCGTCGCGAAGAGATCCTGCAGGTCGACGAGTCGCGACCCGAACGTTGCGCCTCCGGGCTTCGTTGCGGGTTTGCTGCAGCTTCGCACGGACGGATCGGGTGCTGGATGGTGCGGTTCCGTCGGGTGGAGATCCGGCCTGAGATGCGCGTGTGCCGCCGGAGCGGGACCGGCGTCTCGCCGGAGCGGGACCGGCGTCTCGCCGAAGCGGGACCGGCTCGGCGGGGTGACCGGTGCGTTGCCTGCCAAGCTGCCCGTGCGGGGCGGGTCGGGCGGCGCTGGCCCGTTTCCGCGCAGCTGACTATCGTGAGGAGACCCGCGTTGGTTGCCGACTGGCGGCGCGTGCCCGCGGGCGGCTCGCGGAACAGGTGCGTTGCATGTTCGAACGGTTGGGTTCGCTCGCGTTTCGGCTGCGCTTCGTCATCCTCGTGGCCTGGATCGCCGCGGCCGGGGCGGCACTGGCGCTGGCGCCATCTCTGGCGCAGGTCGGGTCGACCGATCAGAGCTCCTTCTTGCCTTCGACGACGGAGTCGATCCGCGCACGGACACTGCTGGAGCGGGCATTCCCCCACGAGGTGTCGGCGGGATCCGCCAGCATCGCCTTCGTTCGTGCGTCCGGGTTGAGCGCGTCCGACCGCGCCTACATCGCGCAAGTCGCCTCCTGGATCACGGGTCCGCAGGCGCCCGCCAACCTGCGCAACATCGTGTCGAGCGTCCAGACGCCCGAGTCCGATCCCCAGCTCGCCGCGATGATGCGCAGTCCCGATGGCAAGCTCGAGCTGATGAACGTCAACCTGACCGTGGCGTCGCTGGCCGGTGGCGCCGGCGGGGCGGTGGATGCGCTGCGGGCGCACCTGGCACAAACGACGCCGTCAGGGCTGCAGGCGCACGTCACGGGCTCGGCGGGGATCAGCCTCGACTACATGAACGCGATCATGAAGGGCACCGACAGCACGCTGCTGGTGACGATCGTGCTGGTCGTGGTGATCCTCCTGCTCGTCTACCGCGCGCCGTTGGCGGCGCTCGTGCCGTTGGCGACCATTGGGGTGGCGTACCTGGTGTCGCGCGGCGTGCTCGGCTACTTGGCGAACGCGGGGTGGAAGATTTCCTCCCTGCTCGACACCTTCGTGGTGGTGCTCGTCTTCGGCGTCGGGACCGACTACACGATCTTCCTGATCTCGCGCTTCCGGGAAGAGGTGAGCCGTGGCGACTGGCACGCCGCATCGCAGGCGACCGTGAAGCGGATCGGCGCCGTCATCACGGCCAGCGCAGCGACGGTCATCGTGGGGCTCGGCTCGATGGCGTTCGGACAGTTCCAGATGATCCAGACCACCGGCCCGGCGCTGGCCATCGCCATCTTCGTGACGCTGCTCGCCGGGCTGACGTTCACCCCAGCGCTGCTCGGCATCTTCGGGCACTACCTCTTCTGGCCGTTGCACGACCGGGACGAGTCCAGCGTCAACCCGCGCAGCTTCTTCGTGCGGCTGGCCGCCGGCGTCTCCCATCGGCCGGCCGTGGTGAGCCTCGTGCTGCTGGCGGCGCTCCTCGTGCCGGTCTCCGGGATCCCGGCCATGCGCACGAACTTCGACGCGGTCGCGGACCTGCCCCGCACGTCGGATGCGCGGGCAGGCTTCGACCTCGTGGCACAGCACCTTGGCAAGGGCAAGATCATGCCGGTCAACGGCGTCATCGAAGCGAGCAGCGGGACCGATCTGCTGGCGCCCGCCTCGCTCGTCCAGCTGCGCGACGTCACCCTGGCGCTAGCCAGGACGCCCGGCGTCCAAAGCGTGAGCAGCCTGATCGCGCCGACCGGGAACGGGAGCGTGCCCGACGCGTTCGTCCCGGCCCGGCAGCTCGAGTCGATGGCGTCAGGGTTCGCGTCCTCAGGCGGCGGCCCACAGGCGCTCCTCGAGCCGAAGCTAGCCACGGCGCTCCAATCGGCGGCAGACTACGTGGGCGCACTCGCGGCGCCGTTTCCGACGGTGGCGTCCTCGGCCGCGTACACGACGGCGCAGTCCGACCTGCGCACCGCTCCGGGCCTGATCGCGCAGCTCCGGGAGAGCGCGCGTGTCTCCGCGCAGCTCCGGTCGTTGAGCGCCGCACTGCAGGCGCCGGCAGCCCCGGGCAGCGACGCGCGGGCCACGCTGCAGACCGTCGGTGGCTATCTGCAGGAGCTGGTGGCGGCCTATCCGAGCACCGCGAGCCTGCCGGCGTTCACCCGGGCGCAGTCTGACCTGGCGACGCTGCAGGGCGCTCCCACCCCGGCGGCCGTGGCCGATCTCGCGGCGGCGCTCGGTTCGCTGGCCGCGTCCTTTGATGCGCAACCGAACGCGGTGCTCTTCCCGAAGAGCCTGCCGGCCAGCGCGCAGTCGACCGCGCTGGAGAGCCAGATCAGCGCCCTCTTCGGCCGGCTCCCCGGCGACCTGCGCGCGCTCGCCCGGGAGTACGCGGCGCTCCCCGACGACTTCTTCATCCCCACCGCGCTCGGCGGTCAGAGCGGGGCGCAGGTGCGGTCGGCCGTGACCGCCTACCTGTCGAGCAGCAAGGCGGTCACGCGGCTCTTCATCATCACCAGCGACGACCCGTACTCCACCGCCGCGTTCGACGCGGTCCGGCGGGCAAGGGCCGTGCTCGACCCGGCCGCCTCGCGGTTCGGCGGCGGGGCGCAGGCGTTCGTGGGTGGCCCCACCGCCGAGCTTGCGGACACGCAGACGGCGCTCGACACGGACTTCCAGCACGTGGCGGTGATCACGGTCCTCGGCGTCTTCCTGGTGTTGGTCCTGTTGCTGCGGGCGGTGGTGGCGCCGATCTACTTGGTGCTGACGGTCCTGCTCTCGTACCTCAGCACGCTGGGGCTCACTTCCTGGCTCTACCAGTCGGTCTTCGGGCAGCCGGGCGTGAACTTCTTCTTGCCCCTGATGGTCTTCGTGCTGCTGGTGGCGCTCGGCTCCGACTACAACATCTTCCTGATGAGCCGGGTGCGCGAGGAAAGCGAGCACCGGCCGATCCGGGAAGGGATTCGCCTCGCGTCGGGCCGGACCGGGGCGGTGATCACGTCCGCCGGGCTCATCCTGGCGGGCACGTTCGGGTCGATGGCCAGCGCGCCGCTTGTGGTGCTCTTCCAGATCGGCGTGGCGGTGGCGGTCGGCGTCCTGATCGACACGTTCCTTGTGCGCTCGATCCTGGTGCCGGCCGTGACGACACTGGTCGGCGATCGCGCGTGGTGGCCGTCTCGGGTGCGTCAGGAGCCGGGCGGCGCCACCGAGGAGGCGGCGAAGGGCCGGGTGGTCGCAAAGTAGGGAGCCAGCGGGCCTACCCCAGCGTGTTCACCCTTGCCGGGTGCGCCGCCTCCCACGCCTCGATCGCCGGGAGCCGGGCGAGCACGTAGCCGATCTCGTCGGTCCCTTCCAGCAGCATCCTCCGCGCGAACGGGTCGATCTCGAACGCGAAGGTGTCGGCATCGCCTACGCGGACCGTCTGCGCCGCCAGGTCGACCGTCAGCTCCACGTCCGGGTCGGCCGCGACCCGACCGAAGAGCGCCGCGTGCCGCTCCGACGAGACCACGATCGGCAGCAGCCCGTTCTTCAGAGCGTTGGCGCGGAAGATATCGGCGAAGCCGGTCGAGATCACCGCGCGGATGCCCCACGAGAGCAGCGCCCAAGGGGCGTGCTCGCGCGACGACCCCGGTCCAAAATTCGCACCCGCGAGGAGGATCGCGCGCCCCTGCATCTCTGGCCGGTTCAGCACGAAGTCGGGGCGCGGCGTGCCGTCGGGTCCATACCGCCAGTTGTAGAAGAGCCCCTCGGCCAGGCCGGCCTTGTCGGTCGTCTTCAGGAAGCGCGCCGGAATGATCTGGTCGGTGTCGACGTTCTCGGCCGGCAACGGTACGACGCGGCTGGTGAACGCGGTGACGGGCTCGGGCATCTCAGCGGCCTCCTACCTGGACCGCCGTCCGGTCGACGAGCGGGCGCGGGTCGGCGACGACACCGGCGATCGCGCTCGCCGCGGCCGTCAGCGGCGAGGCGAGGAAGGTGCGGCCCCCTGTACCCTGGCGGCCCTCGAAGTTACGGTTGCTGGTGCTGATCGCGTACTGCCCCGGCTCGAGCTGGTCGCCGTTCATCGCGATGCACATCGAGCAGCCCGACTCGCGCCATTCCCCACCGGCCGCGCGGAAGACCTCGTCGAGCCCCTCGCGCTCCGCCTGGGCCTTCACCTGCTGCGATCCGGGCACCACGAGCAGCCGTGTTCCCGGGGCGACGTGGCGCCCCCGGAGCAGCGCCGCGGCCTCGCGCAGGTCGCCGATCCGGCTGTTGGTGCACGAACCGAGGAAGACGACGTCGACCTGGCGGCCGGCGATCGGTTCGCCGGGGCGCAGGTCCATGTAGGCCAGCGCCCGCTCCAGGGCACGCCGTCTGGCCTCGTCGGGTGCGTCCTCGGGCGCCGGGATGCGGCCCGTGATCGGGATGCCCATGCCGGGGTTCGTGCCGTAGGTGACCATCGGCTCGAGCGCCGACGCATCGAGCGTGATGGAGCGGTCGTAGGCGGCGCCGGGATCCGACGGGAGCGTCCGCCAACGTGCCACCGCGGCGTCCCATGCCGCCCCCCGCGGGGCGTGCCGGCGGCCGTGCAGGTACTCGAAGGTCGTCTCGTCCGGCGCGATCAGGCCGGCCCGTGCGCCGCCCTCGATCGACATGTTGCAGATCGTCATGCGCTGCTCCATACCGAGGGCCCGGATCGCCTCGCCGGTGTACTCGAAGACGTGTCCCGTCCCGCCGCCGACACCGATCCGGGCGATCAGCGCAAGGATGATGTCCTTGGCCGACACGCCCGGCGCGAGCCGCCCGTCCACGCGCACTTCGTACGTCTTGGGCCGTCGCTGCAGCAGGCACTGGGTGGCGAGCACCATCTCGACCTCGCTCGTGCCGATGCCGAAGGCGAGCGCGCCCAGCGCGCCGTGCGTGGCCGTGTGCGAGTCGCCGCAGACGATCGTCATGCCCGGCTGGCTCAGCCCCAGCTCCGGGCCGATGACGTGGACGATACCGCGCGTCTCGGAGCCCATACCGTGGAGGGGGATCCCAAAATCGCGGCAGTTGCGTTCGAGCTCGGAGACCTGGAACGCCGCCTGCGTGTCGACGATCGGCAGGCCGCGGCCGAGCGGGAGGGTCGGGATCGAGTGGTCCGCTGTGGCGACGGTGCGTTCCGGATGGCGCACCGGCAGGCCGCGCGCCCGGAGCCCGGTGAACGCCTGCGGACTCGTCACCTCATGGACGAGGTGCAGGTCGATGGCGAGGATGGCAGGCGCGCCCTCCTCCTGGAGGACGACATGCTCCTCCCAGATCTTCTCGACCAGCGTGCGCGGGCGGGTTGTCTCGGGCATGGCTCGATCTCGTACGGATAGCGAACTGGGGCGTCAGCGTAGCAGATGCGGAAGGCGAGCCCGTCAGAGGCGAGCCCGTCAGCCGAACGCGCGCATGCGGGTCGTGCGTGCGGCGCGCGGCACGAAGACGGTCGCGGCGCCCGAGAGCACCGCAACCGCGGCGAGCACCGCAAACGCGAAGCCGAGCCGCGCGTAGTCCCCGCCGATCAGCACGCCCGTGGCGAGCGGGCCGATCGCGCCACCCGCCGTCGAACCGAACCCCCACACGAGCGCGTTGGCCAGCGAGTTCGCCCCCCGCGGCACGTAGTCGGTCGCCATCGAGAGCAAGAGCGGGAAGCCGCTGAAGGTGAACAAACCGAAGGCGAAGAGCCACGCGGTCCCGATCCACCCGCCCGGCGCGCCGAGATAGCCCAGCATGGCGGCCGCCGAGCCGATCGAGCTGGCCGCGAGCACGGCTCGCTTGTCGAGGCGATCGACCAGCAGACCGAAGACCGGCTGTCCGATGATCGCCGCCGCGTACATCGTGGTGACGGCCACGCCCAGGTCGGCGCTCACCCCAAGCCCCCGCTGCGTGGCGAGGTAGGTGGGGATCCAGGAGGCGATCCCCTGGGTGGCCGAGGAGCGCAGGAACGCAACCACCGTGAGCGTCAGGATCCCGCGGGTCAGAGCGTCGGCGGGGCGGGCAGGAGTGGGTGTGGCGCCAGCCAGCCGGCCGCCTTGGCGCGCAGGTTCGGGAGCGGGCGCCGCGGAGGTTTCCGCCACTGGCACCCGCACCCCGAGCCAGATCGCCGCGCCGGCGGCTAGCCCCACCAGTGCGAAGAGCGCCACCGACCCGTAGTTGCCGATGACCGCCGCGGCCGCGAAGTAGAGCGAGGGGTACAACGCGCGCCCGAGGCTGCCCAGCGCACCGTTGATCCCGAGCGCCATGCCCATCGATCGATCGCGGAACGACGCCTGGAGGACCGAGGCCCCCAGCGGGTGGTAGAAGGAGCTCCCCGCGCCGGTCAGAAAGGCCGAGCCGAGCAGCGCCGCGACGAGCAGCGGCCCGCTGGTCGCCGCCAGCGTCAGGTAGAAGCCGAACAACCCCGCCGAGAGGATCCCGAGTCCCAACCCCATCAACGAAGCCGGACGCCCCAGGTGGTCGGATAGTCGCCCCACGAAGAGGCTCAGCACGGTCGAGGTCGTGTAGAAGACGAGAAAGAGCAGGGTGACCACGCCCGGCGAGACGCCCCGGTGTGAGGCCACGATCGCGGCGATCACCGGCACGAAGAAGACGGTCCCGTCGTTCGTGAAGTGGGCGAGCGAGGTGAGGGTGAGGCTGCGGAGGCGCCCGATTGATCGATCCATGGGTGCCATTGTGGCGGGCGGAGGGCGTCGCTGCCGACCGACCGGCGCGTGTGGCGCAGCCTGGCTCACGCGGTCGGTTCGCTGCGCCATCGATCCGCGCCGCGAGCGCGCTGTGGACAAGCGCCGCCGTGGCGCGTAGACTGCCGGCTCAAACCGCCACTACGGAGTACCCGTTGGGCCAGACGAACACGAACCGGGAACGCGTTGCCATCGCCGTGACGGCAGATGGTCGACGTGTGCCCGTCGGTCTGCCCAACGACTCCATCGTCGACGTAACGCTTCTCGGCATCCTCCGGCTCCTCGGCCAGGGGGTGCTCTCCCTTATTAGCGGCTCCCGGCGGGAGCCTGACGGGAGACGGAGCGTGCGCCGCTAGGCGCAGACGCCGGACCGATCAGGGACCCTCGCCGGGAGGCGAGGGTCTTTCGTTTGTCCGGCGTCTGTAGGAGGCGGTAGGCGCACTTCGGGGCCGTGGGGGGATCGGTCGCGAGGCGCGCGAGGAAGCCGCGGACTCGAGGCGCGGGGTCGCCGGGGGCCGCGGGCAGAAACCAGGGAGCCCACACGCAGCGGGAGAACCGGGATGACGATCATGAGACAGGCCCCAGGCCGACACCTGCCGGGTGCCGGGACGCCGGAGGCAGCCGCCGTCGACCACGCGCGGGCCGAGATGCTCCATGAGGCGAAACCGCGGGGTCGCACCCGCATCGGCGCCGACGTCGTGTGCGAGGCGCTGCTCCGCCAAGGCGTGGACGTGATCTTTGGCTACCCCGGCGGGGTCATCTTGCCGCTCTACGATGTGCTGGGCGACTACCCACAGTTGCGCCACATCCTCGTGCGGCACGAGCAGGGTGCGGCGCACGCGGCCGACGGCTATGCCCGCGCCAGCGGGAAGGTCGGCGTCTGCCTTGGCACCTCCGGCCCAGCGGCCACGAACCTCGTGACCGGGATCGCCAACGCGATGCTCGATTCGGTCCCCATGGTGGCGATCACCGGGAACGTCGTCGCCGCCCTCCTCGGCCGCGACGCCTTCCAGGAGGTCGACATCACCGGCATCACGCTCCCGATCACCAAGCACAACTATCTCGTGCGCAACGCCGACGACCTCCCGCATGTCTTCGCCGAGGCGTTTCACATCGCGCGCACCGGTCGCCCCGGGCCGGTGCACATCGACATCACCAAGGACGCCCTCCAACAGGAGACGCGGGCAACGCATCCTGACGAAGCGGCGGTGCTCGCGGCGATCCCCGGGTTCCGCCCCACCTTCGAGGGACACGCGCGGCAGCTGCGTCTGGCGGCCAAGCTGATCGACGAGGCGGCCCGACCGGTGATCCTGGCCGGTCACGGCATCCTGCTGGCGAGTGCCTGGGGCGAACTGCGCGCGTTCGCCGAACGGACACAGATCCCGGTGACACACACCCTGCTCGGCGTCGGTGCGATCGACGAGACGCACCCGCTGAGCTATGGCTACATGGGCATGCACGGCTGGAAGCACGTGAACCGGGCCATCCAGTCGGCCGATCTGCTGATCGCGCTCGGCATGCGCTTCGACGACCGCGTCACCGGCAAGGTCAGCACGTACGCGACGGGCGCGAAGATCATTCACGTCGATATCGACCCGGCCGAGATCGGCAAGAACGTCTCGGTCGATGTGCCGATCGTGGGTGACGTGGGGCGCGTGCTGGCGGCCCTGATCCCGCTCGTCGCAGAGCGGCGCCCCGAGGACCGGGCTGCCTACTTCGCGGAGCTGGCGGAGTGGCGCCGCGAGTCCGAGGCGCGCAGCTGGCACGGCTCCGGCGCCTGGCGGGATGGGCTCCTCTCGGCCGACTACGTGGTCGAGCAGATCGGCGCGGCTACCAACCACGACGCGACGCTGGTCGCGGACGTCGGACAGAACCAGATGTGGGTCGCGCGCTACGCCGGCTACCGGCGGCCGAACTCCCACATCAGCTCCGGCGGGCTCGGCACGATGGGGTTCGCGCTCCCCGCTGCGATGGGCGCGGCGATCGGCCGGCCCGACAAGGAGACCTGGGCGATCTGCGGCGACGGCGGCTTCCAGATGACGATGCAGCAGCTGGCCACCCTGGTGCAGGACCAGATCCCGGTCAAGATCGCGATCCTCGACAACCACAAGCTCGGGATGATCCGGCAGTGGCAGGAGCTCTTCTACGCGGGCAACTACCATTCCTCGCACCTGCTCGGCCCCGACTACCTCAAGCTGGCGGAGGCGTACGGCATCCCCGCGTTCCGGGCGACGACCCCTGACGAGGTGCCCACCGTGATCGAGGCGGCGCGCGCCGTCGACGGCCCGGCGCTCATCCACTTCCTCATCGCGGAAGAGCAGAACATCATGCCGATCATGCCGGCCGGCAAGGGGCTGTCCGACCTGATCGAGGAGTGGGGAGGGGCCGACGAATGAGCGATCCGCTGACCCGCCGACCGTTTGCAGCGGCCTATGCGGCGGCCCCTGACCCGGCTGCTGCCGCGACGGCCGCGCCCGGCGTCCGGAGCATCCCCGGCACGGGTGCCGCGCACCGGCACGTGCTGGTCGCCGTGGTGAACAACCGGCCCGGCGTGCTGAACCGCGTGGCGAGCCTGATACGGGCCCGCAACTTCAACATCGACTCGCTCGCCGTCGGCCACACGGAGCGGCCCGACGTGAGCCGCATGACGATCACCCTGCACGGCGACGACGTCGCGGTCGAGCAGGTCGCCAAACAGCTCTACAAGCTCATCGACGTCTTGAAGGTGCAGGATGTCACGTCCGAGCCGCGCATCGAACACGAGCTGGCGCTGATCAAGGTTCGTGCCACCAACAGCACCCGCGCCGAGGTCCTCAAGATCGTCGAGCTCTACAAGGGGCGGGTCGTGGACGTCGCCGCCGACTCGGTGATCCTGGAGGCCACCGGGACCGAGGATGAGGTCGATGCGCTCGTTGCGCTGCTCGGGGGGTTCGGAATCCGGGAGATGGTGCGCACTGGCGCGACGGTCATGGTGCGCGGGCCGCAGGTGGTGGAGTACGAGGGAGTAGCGAAGTGACGGCACGCATGTACTACGATCCCGACGCCGATCCGACCGCGCTGGCGGCCCGGACGGTCGCCATCATCGGCTATGGCAGCCAGGGGCATGCGCACGCCCTCAACCTGCGCGACTCAGGGGTCGACGTCGTCGTCGGGCTGCCCCCCACGAGCAAGAGCCGCGCGATCGCCGCCGAGGCGGGGTTGCGGGTCGCCGACGTCGGCGTGGCGGCGCAGCAGGCGGACACGATCATGATCCTCGTCCCCGATACCGCCCAGAAGGCGGTCTACGAGGGCGAGATCGCGCCGCATCTGCGCTCCGGGCGGCTGCTCATGTTCGCGCACGGCTTCAACATCCACTTCGGGCTGATCGACCCGCCGGCCGGCGTCGACGTCGGGATGGTCGCGCCGAAGGGGCCGGGGCATCTCGTGCGTTCGGTCTACGTCGAAGGGGGCGGCGTGCCCGCGCTCTTCGCCGTGCACCGCGATTACACCGCCACCGCTCGTGCCCGGGTTCTCGCCTACGCCCGCGCCCTCGGCGCGACGCGTGCCGGGGTCCTCGAGACGACGTTCGCCGAGGAGACCGAGACGGACCTCTTCGGCGAGCAGGCCGTCCTCTGCGGTGGGTTGTCGAACCTGGTCAAGGCCGGGTTCGAGACGCTCGTAGAGGCCGGCTACCAGCCGGAGCTCGCGTACTTCGAGGTGATGCACGAGCTGAAACTGATCGTCGATCTGATGTACCGCGGCGGACTCAACTACATGCGCTTCAGCGTGAGCGACACGGCCGAGTACGGTGACTACGTCTCGGGCCCCCGGATCATCGACCAGCACGTGCGCGAGACGATGCGCCAGGTGCTGGCCGAGATCCAGGACGGCAGCTTCGCGCGGCGCTGGATCGCCGAGAACGAGGCGGGCCGCCCGGAGTTCGAGCGGCTACGGCGGCAGGACCAGAACCACCTGATCGAGCGGGTCGGCGCCGACCTGCGCTCGAAGATGCGCTGGCTGAACCCGGTGGAGATACGCCCTGAGCAGGCCCAGGCGTCCGCCGAGCGGTCGCGCGGGGAGGGAGCGCGATGAGCGTGGCTGGCGGGGTACCAGTAGGGAGCCGCATCGCGCCCGGCCGGGTCCGGATCTTCGACACGACGCTGCGCGACGGTGAGCAGGCGCCGGGCGCCGGCCTCACCGCCGCCGAGAAGCTCGAGGTCGCGCGGGCCCTCGCGCGGCTAAACGTCGACGTGATCGAGGCGGGATTCCCAGCCTCGTCCCCCGGCGACTTCGAGGCGGTCAACCGCATCGCGAAGGAGACCAAGGGCGTGGCGATCGCCGCGCTGGCGCGCTGCCGGGACGGCGACCCGCAGCGCGCGGTCGAGGCGATCCGCGTGGCGGAGCGGCCGCACCTGCACGTCTTCATCGCGACCAGCGACATCCACCTGAAGCACAAGCTGCGCATGACGCGTGAGGAGGCGTTGGCGGCGGCGGTGCAGTGGGTGCGCTACGGCCGTCAGGCGCTGGGCCGCGACGCCGAGGTCGAGTTCAGCGCCGAGGACGCCAGTCGCACCGACCCGGAGTTCCTGCTGCGGGTCTACGAGGCGGTCGTAGACGCCGGTGCCACGACCGTCAACATCCCTGACACCGTGGGCTATGCCATTCCGGCCGAGTTCGGCGCGCTGGTCGGGCGGGTGGTCGAGCGGGTCGGGTCGGGTGCCGTCGTCAGCGTCCACTGCCACAACGACCTCGGCCTCGCCACGGCCAACACGCTCGCCGCGGTCCAGGCCGGCGCGCGGCAGGTCGAGGTGACGATCAACGGACTCGGCGAACGGGCCGGCAACGCCTCGCTCGAGGAGGTGGTGATGGCGTTGCGGACACGCCCCACGCAGTTCGCGGGCCTCGCCAGTCGCGTGCAGACCGAGCAGATCATGAACGCGAGCCGGTTGGTCAGCTACCTGACCGGGTTCGTCGTGCAGCCCAACAAGGCGATCGTGGGCGCCAACGCGTTCGCCCACGAATCGGGCATCCACCAGGACGGCGTGATCAAGAACCCGCTCACCTACGAGATCATGACGCCGCAGTCGGTGGGGCTGGCGGGCAGCACGCTCTCGATCGGCAAGCTCTCCGGGCGGCGCGGGCTCCAGTCCAAGCTGCGGGAGTTGGGCTTCGAACTGGAGGGCGAGGCGCTCGACGCGGTCTACCGCCAGGCGATCGCGCTGGCCGACGCCAAGAAGGAAGTCACCGACGCCGACCTGCTGGCGATCGTGGGCCAGCGCGCGACGGAGGTGATCGACGGGATCGCCCTCGAGGGCTGGAGCGTCACGAGCTCGCACGGAGGGCGCTCGACCGGGGGCGTCACGCTCCGCGTGGGCGAAGAACGCCGGCAGGCCGAAGCGAGCGGCAACGGACCCGTCGATGCGCTCTACCGTGCGGTCGACGAGGCGCTCGAACCGATCGTGGGCTGGCGCCTCGTACTCGACGAGTACGAGATCCGCGCGGTGACCGCCGGTGAGGATGCCCAGGGCAACACGCTCGTGCGCTGCCACCGGTCGACCGACGAGGCCCGGCCGCCGCTGGTGGTGACGGGGCACGGACTCTCGACGAACATCATCGAGGCGTCGCTGGAGGCCTACGTGACGGCGGCGAACAAGGTGCGCGCGGCGTTGGCGGCCGGCGGGCCGGAGGGGACGGACGCCGCACGCGCGGCGGCAGGGCGGCTCCCGTGAGCCAGATGGAGCACGACGGCATGGAGCACGACCGCGTGGCCGCCCTTCGCGCGGGGGAGGTCCCGGGTCACGGGCGGCGCCCCACGTACCGGCTGGTGGCGATCCCGGGCGACGGTATCGGGCCGGAGGTGATCGCCGCGGGGCGCCGCGTCCTCGACGCGGCCGCGTCGCGCTTCGGGTTCGGGCTCGCCTGGCACGAGCTCGTCGTGGGCGGCGCGGCGATCGACGCGTACGGCGTGCCGATACGCGACGGCGACCTCGACGCCTGCCGTGAGGCCGACGCGGTCTACCTGGGCGCCGTCGGCGGGCCGCGCTGGGACGACCCGAACGCGGCCGTCCGTCCCGAGCAGGCGCTCTTCGCGCTGCGTGGCGGTCTCGAACTGTTCGCCAACCTGCGTCCGGTGACCGTCGAGCCGGCGCTGGTCGACGCCTCGACGTTGCGCCCGGAAGTGCTGCACGGCGTCGACGTGCTGATCGTCCGCGAACTGACCGGCGGCCTCTACTTCGGCCGGCCGTCGGAGGAGCGGCAGACGCCGGAAGGGCGCGTGGCGGTCGACACGCTCTGGTACACCGAGCAAGAGATCCGGCGCGTGGTACGCCTCGCGTTCGAGCTGGCGCGTGGGCGACGGAAGCGGCTCACGAGCGTCGACAAGGCGAACGTGCTCGCCTCGAGCCGGCTCTGGCGCAAGGTCGTCGACGAGGTCGCACCGGAGTTCCCCGATGTGGCCTTCGAGCACCGGCTCGTCGACGCGACGGCGATGCTGCTGATCCGGGAACCCGCGGCGTTCGACGTGGTCGTCACGGAGAACCTCTTCGGCGACATCCTCTCCGACGAGGCCGCGATGCTCACCGGCTCGCTCGGGATGCTGCCTTCGGCCTCTGTCGGCTCGCGCCGGACCGCGCACGGGCTGCACGGCTTGTACGAGCCGATCCACGGCTCGGCGCCGGGCATCGCCGGCCAGGATCGCGCGAACCCGATCGCGGCGATCCTTTCGGGGGCCATGTTGCTGCGCTGGTCGCTCGGGCGGGGGGACGCGGCGGAGGCGATCGAGTCGGCCGTGCGGGCGGCACTGCGCGACGGGTTTCGCACGCCCGATCTGGCGCGGGTCGGCGCCGGGGAGCGCGACCTCCGTGTGCTCGGCACCCGCGCGTTCACGGACGCGGTCGTCGCACGCCTCGACGGCGCGGCCGACCACGAGAAGGAGATGGCGATGGCCAGTGCGGCGGGGCTCGCCGCGTCGGGGGGCAGCGGACGATGAGCGAGCCGATCCTGCTCTACGACACGACGCTTCGCGACGGCACGCAGCGGGAGGGGCTCGTCCTCTCGCTCGCCGACAAGCTCAAGATCGCCCGGCGCCTGGACGAGGTCGGCTTCCCGTACATCGAGGGCGGCTGGCCCGGCTCGAACCCGAAAGACGAAGAGTTCTTTGCGCTCGCCCGGGGGATCACCTGGCGCAACGCGAGGCTCGCGGCATTCGGCTCGACCCGCCACCGCGCCAATCGTCCCGAGGACGATCCGAACCTCCGCGCGCTCGTCGAGGCGGCCACCCCGGTGGTCACGATCTTCGGCAAGAGCTGGCTGCTGCATGTCACGCAGGTGCTCGGCGCGACGCCGGACGAGAACCTCGCCATGATCGGCGACTCGGTGGCGTACTGCGCCGCGGCGGGTCGCGAGGTGGTCTACGACGCCGAGCACTATTTCGACGGCTACCGCGCGGACCGTGACTACGCGCTGGCCACGTTACGCGCCGCGTACGCCGCGGGCGCCACGAGCCTGGTGTTGTGCGACACGAACGGCGGCACGCTGACCGAGGAGCTCGCCGCGATCGTGCGTGACACGATCGAGGCGCTCGAGCTGCCGATCACGTGGGGCATCCACGTGCACGACGACGCCGGCCTGGCGGTGGCGAACTCGCTGGCGGCGGTGCGGGCCGGCGTGCGCCACGTGCAGGGGACCATCAACGGCTACGGCGAGCGTTGCGGCAACGCCAATCTAGTCACGATCTGGGCCGACCTCGCGCTGAAGCTCAGGCGGGAGACGGTTCCCTCCGGCGCGGACCTGCGCGGCCTCGCCGAGCTCTCGCGCTACGTCGCCGAGGTGGCGAACATCGCGCCCGACGCCCACCAGCCGTACGTCGGCGCCAGCGCCTTCGCCCACAAGGGCGGGGTCCACGGTGCGGCGACCGCGCGGGTGCGCCACGCCTACCAGCACGTCGACCCGGCCGCCGTCGGTAACCAGACGCGCCTGGTCGTCAGCGAGCTGGGCGGGCGGGTCAACACGCAGTGGCGGGCCGAGGAGCTCGGGCATCGGCTCGAGGGAGTCGTGGACCCGCGCGAGCTGAGCCGCCTCGTCAAGCGGCTCGAGGCCGACGGGGCAAGCTTCGAAGGCGCCGAGGCGTCGTTCGAACTGCTGATCCGCCGCCTCCACCCCGACTACCGGCCGCCCTTCCGCCTCCTCGACTACACGGTGTTGGTGGAGCGCCGGGAGGGACGGGACATGCGCGCCGAGGCGACCGTCCGCGTCGAGGTGGCAGGCGAGATCCTCCACACAGCGGCGGACGGCAACGGTCCGGTCAACGCGCTCGATGCGGCGCTGCGCAAGGCGCTGCGCGCGTTCTACCCGCAGCTCGACGGGGTGCACCTGGTCGACTACAAGGTGCGCATCCTCGACGGCAGCTCGGCTACCGCGGCTCGCACGCGGGTCCTGATCGAGTCGAGCAGCGAGTCCGACACCTGGTCGACGGTCGGCTCGGACACCAACATCATCGCAGCGTCGGTTCAGGCGCTCGGTGACTCGCTCGAATACGCGCTCTGGAAAGGGGGCGCGGAGTTGCGCCGCCGCGACGAGCGCCATTTCACCACCGCGGTCTCGGCGACCGAAGGAGGCACGTGATGGTCGAAGTTACCCAGGGTCCGGCCGTGCGGGTCGCACGGTGGACCTGTTCGACCGGCTCGAACGTGCAGAGCCGAGCCGTGGTCGTGGTGCAGATGGGTGAGCACGTGTGGGAGTCGTCGGCCGAAGGGAACGGTCCGATCGACGCTCTCTTCGAGGCGGTCGATCGCGCGCTGGCAGAGGTCCTCTCGGGACACCCTCGGCTCCTCGCGTACCGAGTCGTCTCGCTGGGTGAAGGGCCCGATGCGGAAGGGGAAGTGGAGCTCGAGATCGCGCCGCCGGCGGGCGCCCAGGGGCCGCGCAGCGAGGGTTGCTACCGAGGCTCGTGCCAGGGTCCAAACACGATCGCCTGTTCGGTCGAAGCTTATCTCGCGGCGATCAACGCGCTGCTGGCGGAGGAACATTGGGCCGGGGCCGCCGAGGCGGCGCCTCGGCGCGGGAGACGCGTGGGGGCGGCCAAGGCGCCCGGGGTGGAGATCAACGAGATCGACCACGAGCCGTCGCGCTGGTTCGAACGCTGACCGCGGTGCCGTCGACAGGCCCGACGCTTGGGCCGCACGTCGCCTATTCCGGCGAGCCCGGGGCCTTCGCCGAGGACGCTGTCCTCGCTGCGTTCGAGGGCCCCGTCCCGGTTCCCGTGCCCGGCTTCCGTGAGGTCTTCGAGGCCGTCACCACGGGCTGCCTACCGACCGATCCGCCCGACGCCCCGCCGATCGTGGCCGGCGTGGTGCCGATCGAGAACCTGGTCAACGGCACGGTCCGCGAGACGTACGACCTGCTCTTGGAGCACGACCTTCTGATCGTCGGCGAGGTGGTGGTGCCGGTACGCCTCTGCCTGGCCGCGCTGCCGGGCCAGTCGATCGCCGAGATCGAGCGGGTCTACTCGCACATCCAGGCGCTCGGCCAGGCGGAGACGTTCCTGCGCACGCGCCCCTGGACCTTGCTGACCACCTACAACACGGCCGGGGCGGCGAAGATGATCGTCGACCGCGGCGAGCGTGGGGCGGCGGCCGTCCTCTCCCCCCGGGGCGCCGCAGTGTTCGGGCTGGACGTGCTGGCCGACGGGATCCAGCAGGTGCCCGACAACCGCACGCGGTTCCTGGTGCTCGCACGTCGGGGGGCCGCGCCCGCCCTCGCGTGGCGCCCGGATCGCCCGGCGGGGCCGATGCGTACCACCATGGTGCTGGCGGTGCGGAACGAACCCGGATCGCTGCACCGCTGTCTTGGTGTCTTCGCGCGTGCTGGCCTCAACATGAGCAAGCTCGAATCGCGCCCCAGCCGCGACCGCGCCTGGGAGTACGTCTTCTGGGTCGACTTGGACGCCGACGCGGGGCAGGCGGAGCGTGCGGCGGCCGAACTGCGGACCGACGCCACGATGGTGCGGATCCTGGGCACGTACGGGTGCGCGCCGGAGGGGTGAGGGGGAGGGGGAACGGCCGCTGTCATGCCGGCAGGAAGGTGCCCAGGCCAAAGTGGCACGAGCGGCCGAGCGCGATGGGGCCGGCGACGGGCTCACTGAACTCGATCTCGAAGCCGAGGGCAGCGCCCGGTGGCTCCTGACGAGGACGATGCAGACGAAACTCGAGCCAGCGTGCGCCGCGGATGGCGCGGACCCGCGTCGGGCGCGGATACCCTCGCCGGCTCAGCTCGAGGAGGAGCTGATCGATCGGACCGTCGACCACCTGTTTACCGTCCGTGGTGTTCCGGATCTTGAGGTGGCGCACCGGTATGAACGGTGTATGGGAGCGCCACACACGCGCGGGCTCGAGCAACGGAGCGTGAAACGCGGAGGTTCCCCCAAAACCGAGAAGAACCAGCCGGACGGTTGGGCGTCCGCGACCAGGCTCGAGCGTCTGCGCCCTCGCCAGCGCCTCTTGTTCGGCGATAGAGAAACCATCCTGCGCCACGATGGTCAGGTGATCGATCCGCCGGTCACCGTCTTCATCGGTTGGAAGATAGAACGCATGCCGATGCCCCTCGAGTGGCGTGCCGGCGGCGTCTTTGCCGGCGAGAATGGGAGACGCCATGCCTCGGCTGTAGCGCCCGTACCAGGCCATCACCGCACGACGCGCCAGATCAGCGACCAGGATGGCCTCCGTAATCGGGGGCGCTGCCGGGGAATCGACCAGGTAGCGGGCCACGGTTGGCAACGAGACCGTGACCGCCTGGCCTCGATCATGCCGGGGCAGCGGATCAGCGATGATCGCTGGCCGCGTGTACTCAAGCCAACGACTCCCCGGAGGGATCGCCAGCCGGCGACTCCGGACCTCATCCGTCCCGAGGAGGAGTCCTTCGAGCGCTCGATCCGGCGCGTTGGGGTCGGGAGCAAGCAGCCGCACTAGCTCGTGTTGTGCGCTGTCCCGGGCGACATCCCACCCGATCGGAGCGGCGTTCGGCTCGCGCGGTTCGCTGCGCTCCGCGACGACCCAGGACTGCGAGCGGCCAATGTAGGAGATCAGCACCAGGGCTGCATCGAGTTGCGCCGAACCGTCCACGTCGCTGGGCCACATTGCGACCAGCGGTTGGCCACGCTCAGGCAACACGAAAGTGTCGAAGACGAGGTCTCGCGCGTCCTTGCCTGGCATGTAGTGGCGGGTGTGGGCGGCCGCCGCCGGTGGCAACCAGTAAACCGGCGGTTCGAGGAAGGGAAGGAGCCCCTCGCGCAGCTCGCGTTGACTGGTCTCGGGTCGGGCGCGAGCGAGGCCTGCGGCGATCGCCCGGACGAGGCGCCATGGCGAGGGGGGCCACTCAAGCGCCCCTTCGTTGACATGGTGGCCCCACGGCGTCGCGTGGAACCCGACGCCAAGGAAGCGGAAACTGATCGCGATGGTCATGGACGCGCTCTCCGGCTTCGCCTTCACCCCGCGTCCGTGGCGGTGCCTGCGGGCGCGGCCGCGGCGCGCCGAGCGCCGCGCTCTGGGACGTACACTTTGACCGAGGTCGTCGTGGGCGATGCGAAGAAGGCGCTGCATGCGGCGATCGATTCCGCCACCAGCTGGTCCAGATCGTGCGTGGTTGGCAACGTAGCCCCATCGTCGCCTGTTACTCGCACGGCAGTGCACTCGAGATCGCAAGCCGTGCGCAGGCGCAGCCCGGCCTCGAGGAAGCGACGGATCTTCCACAGGGCGAGCGCCACGACGAGCCGCCCCGCAGCGCGGTCGAGGCCGTATGACTTGACGAGTGCGCGGTCAACATTGAAGTACGCGGTGATCGCCTCGGCCACGAACTCGGTTCTGGGGAACGGCACGTTCGTGAAGCCATCGTCCGCACTGATGCCGCGGTCGCGATCAGCTTCCGGAAAGACTCGGTCGAATTTCACCCCGCCGGACTCGGCTGGGCGTGCGTTCGTCGCTTCGATGAACGCCGACAATGCCCGTGGCAGACGCAAGCGACCGGCAACCTTCTCAAGGAAGAGACCGTGGACGAGCGAATTCGGGTCGTACTTCAACGCCAGCCGTGCCAGTCGGCGCGCGTCGACGACGCCTGGCACTTCCGGGCCTTCCGCGCCTGCCGGTATTTCCACGGCCGATAGACCGTGGCCCCATTGAAGCAAGACCTGGCGATGCTGGCGGACGCTCTCGCTACGAGAAATCGACGGCCGATAGAGCGGTCTGGTACCAGCTGATGTTGCAGCGCCTTCACGACGCTGCTTTCATTGAGGGTCGAGGTCGCAGCCTGGCGGCGGGCGGACTGGCGGCACGGCGGCGGCTGAGCGAGCAGTGGGAGGGCTGAGGATGCGCATCGAAAGAATCG
>JAJYNJ010000036.1 GCA_021786385.1 Chloroflexota bacterium | reverse complement strand
CGATCGACAAGGCGCGCGGCGTCAACATGCCGATGGAGAACATCAAGCGCGCCATCGAGCGGGCCACCGGCGGCGGCGAAGCGGAACAGTACGAGGAGATCACGTACGAGGGCTACGGGCCGGGCGGTGTGGCGATCCTCGTCGAAACTGCCACCGACAACCGCAACCGCACCGCCGCCGACATCCGCGCCATCTTCACCAAGCACGGCGGACAACTCGCGGGCGGCGGCGCGGTGGCCTGGCAGTTCGAGACGCGCGGCCTGATCACGATCCCGCGCGAGGGGCAGGATGCCGATGAGGTTGCGTTGCTGGCGATCGACGCGGGCGCCGACGACGTCGACACCGATGCCGATCCGTTGGAGGTCTACACGGCGCCCACCGAGCTCGAGGCGGTGCGCCGTCGGCTGGAGGCGGCCGGCGTGAAGATCGAGTCGGCGCAGCTGACGATGCAGCCGAAGAACATGATCGAGGTCGACGCAGCAAAGGCGCGCGCGAACCTCCGACTGATCGAGCACCTCGAGGATCACGACGACGTGCAGCGCGTCACGGCGAACTTCGAGATCCCCGATGAGGTCCTGGCCGAGGCGGCCACCGTTTGATCGTCCTCGGGATCGACCCGGGCACGGCGCTCACCGGGTACGGTGTGGTCGAGCGCATCGGCCCCCGGGTCCGGGCCGTCGACTACGGTTGCATTCGGACGCCAGCGGACCGGCCCCTCGCCGAGCGGCTCCTCGAGATCCGCGCCGCGATCTCGGACCTGATCGCGACCCACGAGCCATCGCTCGTGGCGGTCGAGCGGCTCTTCTTCAACCGCAATGTGCAGACGGCGTTCGCGGTCGGCCAGGCGCGCGGCGCGATCCTGCTGACGGCGGCGGAGCACGGTCTGCCGGTCTTCGAATTCACCCCGAACGAGGTCAAGATGGCGGTCACGGGGTACGGGCGCGCCCCGAAAGAGCAGGTGCAGCGCATGGTGCAGATCGTCCTCGGACTCCCGGATCTGCCCCACCCCGACGACGCCGCAGACGCGCTCGCGATCGCGATCTGCCTGGCGCACAGCCGGCCGGTCGCGGCCTGAGTGACCATGACCGGGGCCTTCGGCGGGACGCCGTGATCGGCGCGGCCAGCCCCACGCGATGATCGCTTCGCTCAACGGGACGGTCGACGCGATCCTTGCGGATTCGTTGGTGATCGACGCGGGTGGCGTCGGCTACCGCGTCTTCGCCGGGCCCGCCACCTTGGCAGCGGCGCGCCAGGGAGAACGGTTCAAGCTGCACACGCACCACCTGATCCGCGAGGACGCGCAGGCGCTCTACGGCTTCCGCAGCACCGAAGAGCTGGGCTTCTTCACGCTCCTCCTCACGGTCGCCGGGGTCGGCCCCAAGGTCGCGCTCGCGATCGTCTCGTCGCGGCCCGTGGCGGAACTGCAGCTCGCCGTGATGCAGGGCGACGAGGCGGTGCTCACTGCCGTCTCCGGCGTCGGGAAGCGGCTGGCGGGGCGCATCGTGCTGGAACTGCGCGAGAAGGTCGCCGCGGCGGGGATGGCCGCGGCGACTCTCCCCGGGCGCGGTCCGCTGGCCGGGGCCACCGAGTCGGAGGTCGTGGCGGCCCTGCAGGCCCTCGGCTACTCGCAGGCCGAGGCGCGTGAGGCGGCGCGGGGCGCGCTCGCCGATGCCCCGCCCGCGGCGTCGCTCGAAGAGCGCGTGAAGGCCGCCCTGCGGCGGCTGAGCCGCGAGTAGCCTGCGAGCCCCGCGCCGCCGAAGCGTGCGACGGCGCCAACAGAGACCGCTGGCGCCGTCCTTGGCCGCTCGCCGCCCAACGGGCCCCGCGTCCGGGGCGCGTTGGGACGCTGGCGCTACGGGCGCGCGCGGTGGCGGAGCGGGCTCGCGACGATCAGGCCGCCCGCGAGGGCCAGCAGACCGACCAGGATGAGGGGCAAGAGCGAGCCAGACGGGCCACTCGGCGTACCGCTCGTGTCGGTCGCTGGTAACGTGGACGGTGCGGCAGTGGTCGTAGGCGTCGAGGCTGCCGGCGTGTTCGTGGCGGCCGTCAGCGTCGCGAGGTGCCAGATGCCACCGAGCGCCTGGATCCCTTCGCCGTTCGTCTGACCAGGCGCGGTGTCACCCTGGAACCGGTAGAGCGGGTGGCCGTTGTAGCGCACCTGCGTCACGCCCGTGTCGGTGCGCACCACCGTCGAGAAGGCGCCGCTGGCGCCCGTCGGGCCCGTGATCGAGCCGCCCGGCGCGATCAGGAGCGGCGGCCAAACCGTCAGACAATGACCGGTGCAGGTGCTCCCCGTCGCGGTATCGGACGAGAGCGTGTAGAGGGCGTGGCCGTCGGGGGCGGTCAGGTACTGGCCGAACGTCGCGCTCGTCGCAGTGCCGAGCTGCACGCTACTGGGCGCGGCGGGCGTCGCGCTCTGCTGGGGCGATGGCGAGGACGAGTACGACTGCGCCGCCACGAGGCCGGCGCCGCCGAGCGACGTGGCCGCCACCAGCAGGGCCGAGACCAGGCCGCGTCCAAACAGACGGCGCCTCGACATCAGGGTTCGCATCGACGATCTCCTCAGAGCGTGGGGGCGGCGGGGTGGCCGCTCACGAGACGGACCCGTGCCGTCTCGGGAACCCATACGTCGCCGCGCGCCCGCCGGTTTTGCGGCGCCCAACGGTCGTTCAGAACGCACGTTCTAGATCCCTGTTCCGACCGGCCGGCACCTGCTAGACTCGACGCCGATGGATGCCGCCCCTCGGGTCGTGGGACCTGCCGCGCTGGCCGTCGAAGAGGCCGTCGTCGAGACGAGCCTGCGACCGCGGCACCTCGACGAGTACATCGGGCAGGAACAGGTCAAGCGCAACCTCGGGACGCTCCTGGAAGCGGCCCGGCGCCGCGGTGAGGCCGCCGACCATGTGCTGCTCTACGGTCCGCCGGGTCTGGGGAAGACCACGCTCGCGAACATCGTCGCCCGCGAGCTCGGCGTGAACATCCACACCACGAGCGGCCCCGCGGTCGAGCGCGCCGGCGATCTCGCGGCGATCCTCACCAACCTCGAGGAGCGCGACGTCCTCTTCATCGACGAGATCCACCGGCTGAACCACGCGGTCGAGGAGATCCTCTATCCGGCCATGGAGGACTTCGTGATCGACGTGATGATCGGCCGCGGTCCCAGCGCCCGCAGCTTGCGGCTCTCACTGCGGCCGTTCACCGTGGTCGGGGCCACCACCCGGGCCGGCCGGGTCGGCGGCCCGCTGCGCGACCGCTTCGGCGCCATCTACCGGCTCGATTACTACGCCGCCGCCGAGCTCGCTGCGATCGTACGCCGCTCGGCCGCGATCCTCGGTGTCGCGATCGACGACGACGCCGTCGAGGTCCTCGCCCGGCGGGGGAGGGGCACGCCGCGCGTCGTGAACCGGCTGCTGCGGCGCGTCCGCGACCACGCCGAGGTTCGCGGCCAGGAGCGCATCAGCGCCTCCCAGGCCGAGGCGGCCATGCGGGAGATGGAGATCGACGACGAAGGGCTCGATGCGACGGACCGGCGCCTGCTGCTCGCGATCGTGCAGAAGTTCGCGTCGGGCCCGGTGGGGGGCGCGGCGCTGGCCGCCGTGATCGGGGAGGAGGTCGAGACCGTCGAGGACGTCTACGAGCCCTACCTCCTCCAGCTCGGCTTCCTCGACCGTACCCCGCAGGGCCGCGTGGCCACCGAGCGGGCGCGCGAACACCTGCGCCGGCTTGGTTTCGAAGTGCCCGCGCCGCGGCGCGCGGACCGCACGGACGTCGGACTCTGGGACGGGCTGCTCAGCGAGGGGGCCCGGACCGAGGCGGCTGCGGCGCCGGACGCCGAGCGGCCCGCGTCGGATACGGGCGCCGAGGCGCAGCCATGAGGGGGAGGGTGCTCCAATGAGCGACGCTGCCGCGCCGACTCCGCCGGAGGTCGCACTCGCCACGCACGGACTGACCAAGTCGTATGGGACGACGCCGGCGCTGGTCGGGCTCGATCTGACGGTGCCGGGCGGCACGGTCTACGGCTTCCTCGGTCCCAACGGCGCCGGCAAGACCACCACGATCCGCTGCCTCGTCGGGTTGATCCGACCCGACAGCGGGCAGATCGAACTGCTCGGCCAGCCCTTCACCTGGCGCGACCGCCGGCGCCTGGCGCGGGTCGGTGCGCTGATCGAGTCGCCCGCCTTCTACCCATACCTCTCGGGGAGGGACAACCTGCGCGTCATCGGCGCAACCGGCGCGCCGCCCGCCCGCGGACGGGTCGACGAGGTGCTCGAGCTGGTCGGGCTGCGGGACCGTGCACACGACCGCGTCGGCAACTACTCCACCGGGATGCGGCAGCGCCTGGGGATCGCGGCGGCGCTGCTCTCCGACCCGCAGCTCCTGGTGCTCGACGAACCGGCCAACGGACTCGACCCTGCCGGCATCGTCGCCATGCGCGGGACCCTCCGCTACCTGGCCGCGCGGGGCCGGACCGTCTTCGTCTCGAGCCACATCTTGCCCGAGATCGAACAGCTGGCCGACGTGGTCGGCATCATCGACCACGGCCGACTCCTGCGCCAGGGGCCTCTCGAGCGCCTGCTGCAGGAAACCGGCCACGTGCGGGTGCGCGTCACGCCGGGCGACGCGCCGGCCGCCCGGCGCCTGCTCGAGCGTTTCGCGGGCCCGGAGGCCGTCTGGGAGGAGGCCGGTTCGGGTCGCGTCGACGGCTGGATCACGGTCCGCGTCGCCCCGTCGCGGGCCGGCGAGGTGAACCGCGTGTTGGCCGAGGCGGGCATCTACGCCACCGGCCTCGAATCCGGCAACGACCTGGAGACGCTCTTCCTCTCGCTCACGGCGGGGCGCGCCTAATGCGGCTGCTGGAGGGCGAGCTCCGCAAGCTGATCAAGCGGCCGGCGACGTTCATCACACTGGGCATCTTCCTGGCGCTGCTCCTGCTGCTCTTCCTCGCGGTGGGGGCGAGCTACCGGACGATGGCCGCGCTCCCGGCACAGCAGAGGGGCGGCCCACAGGCGCAGGCGGCGATCCGGGCGCTCCTGCAGTTCCCCGCCGCGTATGCCGGCATGGTCAGCTTCATCGCCAGCGTCGGGGGGCTTTTCGCGATTGCGTACGGCGCAGCGGCGGCGGGCGCCGACTGGGGATGGGGGATGATCCGGGTCGCGGTGGCCCGCGGTGAGAGCCGCAGCCGCTACATCCTGACGAAGCTCGTCGCCGTCCTGATCATGTTGGTGCCCGGCACCCTCCTCGCCTTCGCGGTCGGCGTCGTCGCGGTCGCCCTTGCGGCGACCCTCGCCGGGCTCGGGGTGGCGGGGATCGCCGACGCCGGCACGTTGGGCACCCTACCGTGGCTACTGGCACGCGGCTGGCTCAGCCTGGCCGAACAGGCGGCGATCGGCTTTGCCATCGCCACGCTGGCGCGCAGCCAGCTGGCCGGGCTAGGGGTGGGGATCGGCGTCTACTTTGTGGAGTCGTTCGCGGTCAGCTTCTGGCCCGAGTACGTGCGCTATCTGCCGTTCAGCGTGGTCAGCTCGCTGCTGCGCGACTCGAGCGCGACGCTGGCCTCGGGCGAGCAGCTCGGCCGCTACACGATCGACCAGGGGACCGCGCTGCTGCTGGTCCTCGCCTACCTCGTGGCCTCCGCCCTGCTGTCCGCGCTCGTGCTCGAGCGCGCCGAGATCACAGGCTGAGTGTCGCCCAGCACCTGGGCCCCGCCGGGACGGCCCCTGCGCTTCGAGGTCCTCGGGACGCCGATCGACCCATCCACGCGCGCCCGGCGCGGCCGTCTGGCGGTGCCGCACGGCACCATCGAGACGCCGACCTTCATGCCGGTCGGCACCAACGCGACGGTCAAGGCGCTCGACCCCGACGACCTCCACGAGGTGGGCGCACGCATCATCCTCGCCAACACGTACCACCTCTACCTGCGTCCCGGGCACGAGCGGATCGCGCGGCTCGGAGGGCTGCACCGGTTCATGGCCTGGGACGGCCCGATCCTCACCGACAGCGGCGGCTTCCAGGTGGTCAGCCTGGCCGATCTGCGCGAAATCGACGACGACGGCGTCACGTTCCGTTCCCATCTCGACGGCTCGACCCACCGCTTCACCCCCGAGCGTTCGATCGCGGTGCAGGAGGCGCTCGGGTCGGACGTGGCGGTCGTGCTCGACCATCCGGTGCCCCCGCACGCCTCGCCCCGCGACGCCGTAGTGGACGCGATGGGTCGGACGCACGCTTGGGCGCTGCGCTCGCTCGCGGCCCACCACCGCGACGACCAGGCCCTGTTCGGCATCATCCAGGGCGGGCTGGACCCCGATCTGCGGGCCGCATCGAGCGAGGCGATCGCGGCGCTGCCGTTCGACGGGCTCTGCATCGGCGGGCTGGCCGGCGACGAGACGCGTGCGCAGCGGCGGGCGGCGCTCGACGTGGTCGTGGCGCGGCTAGCCGACGACCCGCGGCCGCGCTACCTGATGGGGCTCGGCTCGCCACTCGACATGCTCGATGCCGTAGATCGCGGCATCGATCTCTTCGACTCGGTGCTCCCCGCGCGCGTTGCCCGCAACGGCACGCTCTGGGTGCCCGGCGGGAAGCTCAACATCCGCAACGCGCGCTTCCTCGACGACCCGCGGCCGGTGCTCGAGGGCTGTCGCTGCCGACTCTGCCGGACCTTCTCGCGCGCCTACCTGGCCCACCTGTTCCGCGCCGAGGAGCTGCTTGCCTACCGGCTCGCAACTTGTCACAACCTGACCTTCACCCTAGACTTCATGGCGCGGCTCAGGCAGGCGCTCGAAGCCGGCACGTTCCAGGAGTTCAGGCGCGACGAGTCCGCGCGCCGCGTCCCCGACGATCTCGACGCCCTCGCGGAGCGTGACAGATAAGCTGACACAAACGAGGGGTGAAGTCGCAGTCAACGTGCATCGCCTAGGCTGACGGTGCACCGCGGAGGCGGAGACATGGGATCCAAGAATCGCCCTCACCGCGAAACGAAGAAGAAGCCGAAGGAGACGGTGTCGAAGGCCCGCATCCAGCCGCTGCTCGACGCGCCGCCGCAGAACGTCGAGGTCATCAAGCCACGACGCAAGCCGCGTGACGAGGAGGCTGCGGAGGAAGCCTGACGCCGGCCTAGGCCCCGCACGGAAGAGGAGAGCAGGGTGGCCATCACGGGGTCCGGTCAGGCGGCCGGCACAGCGCGCAACGGCCAGGCTACGGAGCGGGCAGGCGCCGAACGGGCGCGTGCGGTCGACGCGGCGATCCTCGCCATCGAGAAACAATTCGGCCGTGGCTCGATCATGCGGCTCGGCTCGTCCGAGCGCCAGCAGGTCGATGTGATCCCGACCGGTTCGATCGCGCTCGACCTTGCGCTGGGGGTCGGCGGCATCCCGCGTGGCCGCGTCACCGAGGTCTTCGGGCCCGAGTCGTCGGGCAAGACCACGCTCTGCCAGCACGTCCTCGCCGAGGCCCAACGTCGGGGCGGCGTGGTGGCGTTCATCGACGTCGAGCATGCGCTCGACCCGAAGTACGCCAAGGCGTGCGGCGTCAACGTGGACGAGCTGCTCGTCAGCCAGCCGGACACGGGCGAACAGGCGCTCGAGATCACCGAGACGCTGATCCGCTCCGGCGGGGTGGACTGCGTGGTGCTCGACTCGGTGGCGGCGCTCGTGCCCCGCGCTGAGATCGAGGGCGAGATGGGGGACTCGTTCGTCGGCGTGCAGGCGCGCCTGATGAGCCAGGCGCTGCGCAAACTGACCGGCGCCGTGAGCCGCTCCAACACCGCGCTGGTCTTCACCAACCAGCTCCGCGAGAAGATCGGCGTGATGTTCGGCAACCCCGAGACCACGCCGGGCGGCCGCGCCCTGAAGTTCTACGCCAGCGTCCGGCTCGACATACGCCGCATCGAGACGATCAAGCAAGGCACGGAGCCGGTCGGCAGCCGCGTCCGCGTCAAGGTCGTCAAGAACAAGGTGGCGCCACCCTTCCGCGTCGCAGAGTTCGACGTGATGTACGGAACAGGCATCTCGCGCGAGGGGGGCCTCCTCGACGTGGGCGTTGCCACCGAGATCGTCGGCAAGACCGGCGCCTGGTTCACCTACGGAGAGACCCGTCTCGGCCAAGGCCGCGAGGCCGCCAAAGAGTTTCTGCGCCAGAACCCCGACGTGGCCCAGCAGCTCGAGACCGAGATCCGCGCCAAGGTGGCGAACATCGAGCTGCCGGTCGAAGGGATCGCCGAGGCGGAGTGACGGCCGGGGGAGAGCCCCGCGGCGCAGCGCCGGTCCGGCCACGGCGCCTGGCGGACGCCGCCTGTGTGCGGGCGTAGTCGGTGCGCGTCGTGAACGCACGCCGCACGAAGCATGTGAGCCGATCCGCAGCGCGCCAGCAGCGCGCTGCGGTCGCCGACCCCAGTCCGGTGCTGGAGGCCGCAGCGCGCTTCCTCGAGGCGCGCCCGCGGAGCGTCGCCGAAACCCGCCGCCGGCTGCTCGACGCCGGGTACCCGACCTCGCTGGTGGAGACAGCCCTGGCGCGCCTGCAGGATCTCGGGTACCTCGACGATGCTGCCTTCGCACGCGCCTGGGTGGAGAGCCGCGACCGTGCGCACCCCCGTGGTGAGGCCGCGCTGCGGCGCGAGCTCGCCCGGAAGGGCGTCTCCGACGAACTGATCGCGGCTGTCCTTGCGGCGCGCACTGCGCCGCGCGGCGGGCCCGAGCAGCTCCGCCCGCCCCCGTGGATGACGTCGCCCGCAGCGCGCGGCGACGACGCCGACGCGGCGGCCGCGCGACGGCTCCTGCAACGTCGCACCCGGGCCTTGTTGCAGGAACTCGACCCCCGGAAGCGGCGTCAGAAGGCGTACGCCTTGCTCGCGCGCCAGGGCTTTGATCCCGAGACCTGCCGCACCGCGGTGGGCGCCTGGTCCGAGGCCGCGGAGGCCGTCACCGACGCCGACCCCGACGTTTGACGCCACCTCCGACCCGCGTATAGGCTTCGCCCCGGATCGATAGTGCGGCGCGCGTGACTCAACGGCCGGGGCGCTCGGCCCGCGATCACGGCGACGCGTTTCTGGCCCAGGCGACCCGTGCGTCCAGGTGGGAGCGCACGGCACCCCTGCTCACACACTTCCACCTTCCAGCCCGTCGGCTGGACGGGAGGCGCACATGCCGGATACCGCCCTCGTCCCGGTGGTGGTGGCGCTCGTCATCATCGCCGGCGGGGCTGTGCTTGGATTCCTGGCCCGCGGCCTGTGGGCCGCACAGGCCGTACGGGCGGCCCAGGAGAAGGCCGGGCGCATCGTCGCCGAGGCGCGCGCGCAACAGAAGGACTTGATCCTCCAGGCCAAGGAGGAGCAAGTCCGCCTGCAGCGGGAGGCCGCCGAGGAAGAACGCGCCAAACGCGCGGAACTGCTGACTCTCGAGCGGAGGCTGCTGCAGCGCGACGAGCAACTCGACCAACGCGCCGACCTGCTGGAGCAGCGCGACCGCAAGCTCCTCGAGCGCGAGCGGGAGCTGCAGGAACAGCGCGAAGCGCTGGCTCGCGCACGCCAGGAGCAGATCGCCGCCCTGGAACGCGTCAGCGCGATGACCGCGGAGCAGGCCAAGGCCCAGCTCCTCGAGCAGGTCCGCGAGGAGGCGGAGCACGACGCCGTGCGCATCGCGCGCGCCATCGAGCGGCAGGCCCGCGAGGAGGCCGAGGAGCGCGCCCGCGAGATCGTGGTGACTGCGATCCAGCGGATCGCCGCGGACCACACGGCGGAGATGACCGTCTCGGTCGTGCCGCTCCCCTCCGACGAGATGAAGGGTCGCATCATCGGCCGCGAAGGACGGAACATTCGGGCCCTCGAGCAGGCGACCGGGATCGATCTGATCATCGACGACACGCCCGAGTCGGTGCTCATTAGCGGCTTCGACCCGGTCCGGCGGGAGGTGGCCCGCGTGGCGCTCACCAAGCTCATCCAGGACGGGCGCATCCATCCGGGGCGGATCGAAGAGGTCGTGGCCAAGGCGCGCGCGGAGGTCGAGGCGATCATGCGCCAGGCCGGCGAGCAGGCCGCCTACGACGCGGGCGTGCCCGGCCTGCCCCCGGAGATCATCCGCTTGCTCGGCCGCCTCAAGTACCGCACGAGCTACGGGCAGAACGTCCTCAAGCATGCGGTCGAGACGAGCCGGCTCGCCGCGATCATCGCGGCCGAGGTCGGGGCCGACATCCAGATCGCGCGCATGGGCGGGCTCCTCCACGACATCGGCAAGGCGGTCGACCACGAGGTCGAAGGCCCCCACGCCGCGATCGGTGGCCAGATCGCCCAGCGCAACGGGCTTCCACCGCGCGTCGTGAACGCCATCGCCGCACACCACCAGGAGATCGAGTACGGCTGCATCGAGGCGCCCATCGTGCAGATCGCGGACGCCATCAGCGCCAGCCGGCCGGGCGCCCGGGGCGAATCGATGGAGGCGTACGTGAAGCGCCTGGAAGATCTGCAGGCGATCGCCGAGAGCTTCCCCGGCGTCGAGCGCTCGTTCGCGGTGCAGGCCGGCCGCGAGGTGCGCATCCTCGTCCGACCCGACGAGATCGACGACCTCGCCTCGATGCGGCTTGCCCGCGACATCGTCAAGAAGATCGAGGAGTCCCTGACGTATCCCGGTCAGATCAAGGTCACGGTCATCCGCGAGACGCGCGCCGTGGAATACGCCAAGTAGCCACCGATGCGCCATGCAGTCGCCGAGATCCAGGCCGCGGACCGGCTGAACCCCGCGCCACAGCGTCCGGGCAACGGGACGGTCCGCGTCCTGATGATCGGCGACGTGATCGGCAAGCCCGGGCGCGTGGCCGTCGAACGGCTCCTTCCCGGACTCCGCGAAGAACGCGGCCTCGATTTCGTCACCGCGAACGGCGAGAACCTGGCTGGCGGGATGGGGTTGACCGCCCCCACCGCGCAGGCGCTCTTCGCCGCCGGTGTCGACGTCATCACGAGCGGGAACCACATCTGGGACAAACGCGAGATCTACGCGGAGCTCGAACGCGAGGAGCGCATCCTGCGGCCGATCAATTACGGTCAGGACGGCGTGCCAGGGCGCGGCTGGGGCATCTTCCACGCGGCCGACGGCAGCGAGATCGCGGTCGTCAACGCGCAGGGCCGCACCTATATGCAGCCGATCGAGAACCCGTTCCTGAGCGTTCGCCAGCTCTTCGAAGAGGGTGCCGACGAGCTGCCCCCGGTCCGCATCGTCGACTTCCACTGCGAGGTCACGAGCGAGAAGAACGCGTTCGGGCTCTATCTCGACGGGCTGGCGAGCGCCGTCTGCGGCACGCACACGCACGTGGTCACCGGCGACGAACGGATCCTGCCGCGCGGCACCGCCTACCTGTCCGACATCGGCATGACGGGCCCCATCTACAGCGTGATCGGCTTCGAGCCACGCACGGTCCTGCCGCGCTTCCTGAACGGCTTGCCGACCCGCTTCGAGGTCGGGTCCGGACCGGTCGTCTTCAACGCCGTACAGATCGACATCGACGCGACCAGCGGCCGCGCGCTACATATCGAGCGCCTGAGCCGGATGGTCGATCCGTGACGACGCCCGCGCGCAATCGCGTCGACCTGCACTGCCACACCGCCCGTTCCGACGGCGTCCTGGCGCCCCGCGATCTGCTCGCGGCGATGCGCCAGTGGGGGATCGCGCTGGCGGCGATCACCGATCACGACACGCTCGCGGGCTACCGCGAGCTGCGCGATGCCGGCGAGGAGGCCCCGTACCCACGCCTGCTGCCAGGCGTCGAGATCAACAGCATCGCCCACGACCTGCCGGATCTCTGGGAGGGCGAGCTGCACATCTTGGGCTACGGGATGGGTCCAGATGATGCCGCGTTCGAGGCCGCCCTTGCCACCCAGCGGCGCCGTCGTGCCGAGCGCGCCGCGCTGATCGTGGAGCGGCTGCGCGGGCTCGGCATGCCGGTCGAAGAGGAGCTCGCCGCGACGATGGGCCTGGACGTCAGCTCACCCGGACGCCCCCACATCGCTCGCGCGCTCGTGGCCGCGGGTTACGCCGAGAGCGTCGAAGACGCCATGACCCGCATCCTCGCCCGCGGTGCGCCGGGCTACGTGCCCCGCCAGGGGCTCGGGCCGCGCGAGGCGATCGACGCGATCCGAAGCGCCGGCGGGATCGCCTCGCTGGCGCATTTTCGGGAGGCGCCCGAGCGGCTCGAGGTGATCGAGCGGCTGCGCGATTGGGGGCTGGGCGGGCTGGAGGCGTACTACGTCACGTTCGACGAGCCGACCCGGGCGCGGATCGCGGCCCTCGCGACCCGCTACGGCCTGCTCGCCACGGGGGGCAGCGACTACCACGGCGACACGGGCAGTTATGCCGAGGCGCAGGTTCTCTGTCATGTCCCTGACGCGGTCGCCGACGCGCTGCTCGCTGCGCTCGGCCAGCCACCGTTGGTATGGTCCGTGGCACCTGCCCGCTAGACTGAGGCGCGTATGAGTGCCCGTCCGCTCCCCGTCCTCGACATCCCGGCCCCCCGGCGCGCGGAGATGCCGCGGCGTCCCGCGGCATCCGCCCATGGCCTCGGCGAGTTCGCCACCGACGATCTGGCGTTGCCGCGCTTCCACGTGTGGACGCTCGGCTGCCAGATGAACCAGTCCGATGCGGAGGAGATGGCGGGCGCGCTGCTCGCCGCGGGCTGCGCCGAGGCCCCCTCCATGGACGAGGCAGACCTCATCGTGATCAACAGCTGCGCGATCCGCGAGACCGCCGAGGCGAAGATCATCGGCCGCCAGGGGTATCTGGCCCGTCTCAAGGCGGCACGCCCGGGGCTGCGGGTGGTCCTGACCGGGTGCGCGGTACGCCCCGAGAACCGCGACCGGCTGGCCCGACGCTACCCCGCCGTCGATCTCTTCCTACGGCCCGACGAAGAGCCCGAGCTGGTGGCGCGCCTCGGGCTGGCGAGCCCGACCGCGCCCGGCCTCCTGGCGCGCGGCGCCACGGAGCCGGCCGAGGGGGTCGACGCGGCTACGCCCCTGGCCCGCCCGGCCGCTGACGCGCTGCCCGCTGTGCGTGCTCGGGCCGTCGCTGGCGCGCAGGTCGCGCGTCGCAGCACGATCCAGGCCTGGCTGCCGATCATCTACGGCTGCGACAAGACCTGCACGTACTGCATCGTGCCGTTCAGCCGTGGGCCCGAGCGGAGCCGGCCGTTCGACGACGTCGTGGCCGAGGCGCGCCGCCTGGCCACGGCAGGCTATCGGGAGGTCACCCTGCTCGGCCAGAACGTCAACTCGTACGGCCACGACCTGCCTGCGGAGCCGCGCTTCGCACACGTTCGGCGCAGTCGCGAGATCGGCCGCCGGATCGAGCTCGACGGGCGCCCCGACATCGCCGAGCTGCTCCGCGCGATCGATGCGATCCGCACCGCCGATGGCGCTCCGGCTATCCCACGCCTGCGCTTCATCACCTCGCACCCGTGGGATCTGGGCGAGCGTCTGATCGCCGCGATGGCGGAGTGCCCTTCGGTCTGTGAGCACCTGCACCTCCCCGTACAGTCCGGTTCGGACGCGGTGCTGCACCGGATGGGGCGCCAGTACACGGTGGCCTCCTATCTCGACCTCGTGGAGCGCTTGCGCCGGGCGGTGCCCGGCATCGGCCTCAGCACCGATGTGATCGTCGGGTTTTGCGGCGAAACCGAGGCGCAGTTCCAGGAGACGCTCGCCCTCCTCGAACGGGTCCGCTTCGACACGGTCTTTGCGGCCGCCTTCTCGCCGCGCCCGGGCACCCCGGCGGCGCGGCTCCCCGACGACGTACCGGCCGACGAGAAGCGCCGCCGGCTCAACGAGCTGCTCGCGTTGCAGGAAGTGATCGGCTGGGAACGCAACCGAGCGTGGGTCGGCCGTACGACCGAGGTGCTGGTCGACACGGTCGACCGTCCGCGCGGCCACGAGCACGGCGCGGACGACCGCGGCGACCCCCGCGAGGTTGCCGGCCGCGCCGTGCCCGCGGACGGAGTGCGGCTCGGCGGCCGCAACCGCGAGAACAAGCTGGTCCACCTTGCCGGCCCGGCCGACCTCGTCGGACAGCTGGTCCGCGTGCGCATCGAACACGCCGGTCCATACTCGCTGACCGGCTCGCTCGTCGGACCCGCGGCATAGTCCGATGCTCGCCCCGTCGTCCGGCGGTCGTGGCGAGCAGGGCGAGCAGGGCGAGGCCGCACGCCGTCTCCCTCCGCGCCTCCCCCCACTGGTCGTCATCGCGGGCGCCACCGCGACCGGCAAGACACGTCTCTCGTTGCGTCTGGCTACGACGCTCGGCAACGCGGAGATCATCTCGGCCGACTCGCGACAGGTCTACCGCGGGATGGACATCGGCACGGCCAAGGTGACGCCGGCCGAACGGGCGCTGGTGCCGCACCACGGCCTGGATCTCGTCAACCCCGACGAACCGTTCAGCGTGTCGCTCTACCAGCGCCATGCGCTGGACGCGCTCGCCGCGATCGCCCGCCGCGGTCGGGTCGCGTTGCTCGTCGGCGGCACCGGGCTCTACCTGCGCGCCGTCGCCCGCGGCGTGCCGCTCACCGAGGCGCCACACGATCCCGAGCTGCGAGCACGCCTCGAGGCGGACCTGGCGCGCCAGGGGATCGCCGCCCTCGCCGCCCGACTGGCGCAGATCGCGCCGCTCCTGGCTGCGCGCACGGACCTGGCCAACCCCCGCCGCGTCGTGCGCGCCCTGGAGCGCGCGACGTTGGTCGGGGATCGCCCGCCCCCCGAGCCCGAGGGATACCCGGCTCCCGTGCTCTGGATCGGATTGCGCGTGGAGCACGCCACGCATCGGGTCTGGATCGCGAACCGCGCGGCGGGCCAGTACGCGGGCGGGCTGCTGCACGAGGCGGCGACGCTGGCCTCCCGCTACGACCCGACCCTGCCGGCGCTCAGCGCGATCGGCTACCGCGAGGCGATCGAGGTCGTGCACGGACGCCGCACCACCGCCGAGGCGCTCGCCGAGACGATCGTGCGGACCCGTGCGTATGCCCGCCGGCAGCGCACGTGGTTCCGCGCCGAACCGGGGATCGAGTGGATCGACGCGGCGCACGATCCATACCCCAGGGCGCTGGAGCTAGTGCGCCGGTTCCTGGAGACGGCTGGGGCCGGTTGAGTCGCCGCCCACGCCCGCGGCGGCCGCTGCGGTACAGTTGCCGCGCAACCTGACCAACGGAGGACCATGACCCGACTGATCGATCTCGAGCCGCCGCGGGAGCGCGCCTTTCTCATCGCCGTCGATACCGGGACCGAGCCCGGTTGGACCGCTGAGGAGTCCGTCAACGAACTGGCCGCGCTCGCCGACACCGCCGGCGCCGAGGTGGTCGGCGCAGAGTGGCAGCACCGTCGCCAACCCGACCCGACCTGGTACGTCGGCAAGGGCAAGGCACAGGAACTGGTGCAGGCCCGCTCCGAGACCGGGTTCACGCTGCTCATCGCCGACGACGAACTGACCCCCAACCAGCAGCGCTCGCTCGAGGAGATGTTGGGCTGCAAGGTGCTCGACCGGAGCGGCCTGATCCTCGACATCTTCGCCCAGCACGCCCGGAGCCACGAGGGACGCCTGCAGGTCGAGCTGGCCCAGCTCGAGTACCAGCTGCCGCGGCTGACCCGCCTCTGGACACACCTCTCGCGCACCGGCGGCGGGATCGGTACCCGCGGCCCGGGCGAGTCCCAGCTCGAGACGGACCGGCGCCTGATCCGGGAGCGGATCCGCCGGCTGCGCGACCGACTGGGGGACGTGCGCCGCCAGCGCGAGGTCGCTGCGCGTTCGCGCGACCGCCGGCTCGTGCCTACCGTGGCCATCGTCGGTTACACCAACGCGGGCAAGTCGACGCTCCTCAACGCGCTGGTGGGGGCGGAAGCCGCCCGCGCCGAGGACCGGCTCTTCGCCACGCTCGACCCCACCAGCCGCGCGGTCAAACTCGGCGAGGGGCAATCTGCGGTCCTGACCGACACCGTCGGCTTCATCCACAAGCTGCCGCACCAGCTCGTCGACGCCTTCCGCGCCACGCTCGAGGAGGTGACGCGCGCCGACCTGCTGCTCGAAGTCGTCGACGCCTTCGATCCCCACTTCGCCGAGCACCGCATGACCGTCCAGCAGGTCCTCGACGAGCTCGGGGCGGGGACGAAGCCGCGTCTCGTCGCCTACAACAAGGCCGACCTGCTCGAGTCGGGCGCACGCGACCAGACGAACCCGGCGCCGATCATCGGCGATGCCGTGCTGATCTCGGCACTCACCGGCTACGGACTCGACACGCTGCGGGCGCGCCTCTCGGCGCTGTTGGCGGACCTCTGGGAGGAGGTGGACGCCGTGGTGCCGTACACGGCGGGCGAGCTGATCGCCCGCGTCCGCGAGCGCGGCACGGTCGAGATCGAGTACCGGGGCGCCGACGTGCGAGTGCGCGGCCGAGTCGCTCCACAGCTGGCTGCGGAGTTGCGCGCCGTGGCTGCGCCAGGGCTTGCTCCGTGACGGACCAGCGGGCCCTATGGCGCCACGCAACGGGACCTTCCGCTCTAGGCAGCGACCGTACCGGTGGGCGGTACTGATAGCACAAATCTGACCGTGTGGCTCTGAATTGCGTCGGCCGACCCGTCGTTCGGCCGGGGTGAGAGGAGCCCCGCTCAGGGGAGGGCGATGGACCGCTGCGAGATGCAGGGATCGAATGGTCGCGGGGCGCCACCCACCCCGTTGGGTGACCTGCCAGCCGGAGCTCATGGCGTCGTCTGTGAGCTGCGTGGCGGCACCGGCTTCTTGAGCCGGATGACGGCCTTGGGGTTCACCGTCGGCGCCCCGATCCGGGTCATGCAGAACTACGGCCGCGGACCGTTGATCGCGCTCGTCCGCGAGAGTCGGATCGCCCTGGGACGTCGCGAAGCCGGGCGCGTGCTGGTGCAGGTCGGGCCGCCCGCCGCGCCCGCGACCGCGCCCGCGCCCGCGGGTGAGCGCCCCGCATGACCGTGACACAGGGCGCCGCAACGCGCCAGATCACGGTTGCCCTGGCCGGCCAGCCCAACGTCGGCAAGTCCACCGTCTTCAACATGTTGACCGGGTTGAGCCAGCATGTCGGCAACTGGCCCGGCAAGACGGTCGAGCAGAAGACGGGTGTGCACTACGCTCGCGGTGAAGAAGGCGTCGAGATCAAGCTGGTCGACCTCCCGGGTACGTACAGCCTGACGGCGGACTCGCCCGAGGAACGGGTTGCGCGGGATTTCGTCATCAAGGAGCGCCCGGACCTCGTGGTGCTGATCGTCAATGTCGCCGCCCTCGAGCGCAATCTGTACCTCCTGGCAGAGTTGCTCGCGCTGCCGGCCCCCGTCGTCGTCGCTCTCAACATGCTGGACGTCGCCGAACGACGTGGCATCCACGTCGAACCCGCGGTGCTGGAGAGCGCCCTCAAGCTGCCGGTGGTGCCGATGATCGCCGTGAAGAACCAGGGCGTCCGGGAACTGGTCCAGGTGATCCTGCGCACGGCCCGCGACCCAGCGGGCTACGCCCCCTCGCGACCGCAGATCGACCCAGAGCAGCAACGTGTGGCCCAAGAACTCGAGCGGCTGGTGGCGCCTGCCGTGCCAGCGCCCTATCCGCACGACTGGGTGGCACTCAAGCTGCTCGAAGGCGACACCGAGATCTCACAGATGATCCGCGAGCGCTTGTCGCCGAGCGAGTGGGAGCAGGTCGATGCGCTCCTCCTGCGGCACGAAGACGCGATCCTCGAGATCGCCAGCAGCCGGTACGAATGGATCGCCCGGATGGTGCGCGCCGCCGTCTCCCGGCCGCGCGTCGGACAGGTCGTCCTGACCGACGAGATCGACCGGGTCGCGACGCACCCGTTCTGGGGGCTGCTCCTCGTGCTGGCCATCCTGGGCGCCGTCTTCTGGCTGGCGTACGCGATCGGCGCGCCGCTGCAGGGTCTCCTCGACACGTATTTCGTCGAGGGCGGCGCGTCATGGCTGCACCAGGTCCTTGCCGGGGCGCCCTGGTGGCTATCGGGCGTGCTCGCGGACGGGGTGCTGGCGGGGGCCGGGACGGTCATCACGTTCCTGCCGATCCTGCTCATCTTCTTCGCCGTCCTCGCGCTCCTGGAGGACGTCGGCTACATGGCGCGCATCGCCTACGTCATGGACCGCTACATGCACCTCATGGGCCTGCACGGCAAGTCGTTCTTCCCGCTGCTCCTGGGCTTCGGGTGCAACGTCCCGGCGGTCCTGGGCACCCGCATCATCGATTCGCCCAAGGCACGCCTCCTCACCATCCTGGTCGCGCCGCTCGTGCCATGCACGGCGCGCATGGCGGTAGTGACGGTCCTCGCGCCGATCTTCTTCGGCGCCGCGGCCTTTTGGGTGATGTGGGCGCTCGTCGGCCTGAGCCTGGCGACACTCGCGCTCACCGGCGTCCTGCTGCACCGGTTCGCCTTCGGCGGCAAGCACGCCGCGTTCATCATGGAACTGCCCCTCTACCATCTGCCCAACGTCCGCACCATCTCGCTTGCCGTGTGGCAACGGACGGTCGCGTTCCTCAAGAAGGCAGGCGGCATCATCGTGGTCCTTTCCGTGCTGGTCTGGGTGCTCGCGACGTTCCCGACCAGAGAGATGGAGACCAGCTACCTCGCGGCGATCGGTCGGTCCTTCGCCCCGCTCGGCGCCCACCTGGGACTCGACTGGCAGATGATCGTGGCCTTGCTGACGAGTTTCGTGGCCAAGGAGAACACGATCGCCACCCTCGGGATCCTCTTCACATCCGGTCGGGGCGGCACCGACTTGGCCGCCAACTTGGCCCCCACCGTGACGCCGGCGGCAGGTCTGGCGTTCCTCGTCGTCCAGATGCTCTTCATCCCCTGCGTGGCGACCGTCGCCGTCATCCGACAGGAGAGCGGCGGCTGGAAGTGGGCGCTTGTGGATCTCGGGCTCCTGCTCGTCATCTCGCTCTCAGCCGGCGCCATCGTGTACCGCGTCGGGACGTGGCTCCATGCCGGCTAGGCCGCGGGGCGCCCACCGCCGTGCGCTGGCTGCCGTGCGTGATCCGATCACCACGGCCGGCGAACAGGGCATCGTCGGTGCGTTGCTCGAGCGTCTGAAGGTGGGCGGATTCCGGACTCCGGCCGACCTGGCCCGGCAGCTCGGCATCAGCGAAGCCCTGGTCGGGGCCATCATCGCGGGCCTCGAGCGGCGCGGGTATCTGCGGGCCGTCGCGGCGAGCTGCAGCGCCGGCTGCTCCGGTTGCCCGCTGCGCGCGAGCTGCGTGCTCGGCGGTCTGGGGCGTGGCTGGGTGTTGACGCCGCGCGGCCGCCGCGCGGCGACGACGCGCCCCGCGTCCACACGACCCGCGTCGACCGATTGACACGCGCCTGCCGCGGGCTATCCTCGCGACCACGCGGCACCCGCCCGGTCTCCCGCCGGAGGATGCCCGGACACGCTGGAGGAGGCCCTGGAGATGATCGTGCCCCTCTCGGTCCTGGAGTTTCGCGACCGAGCCGCAGCCTACTTCGGCGGCCGCATCGGCGTGATCGACGGCGAGCGTAGCCTCACCTACCGCGAGTACGCCGAGCGCACGCATCGCTTGGCGAGCGCGCTCCGTGGCCTCGGCGTGCAGCCTCACGACCGTGTCAGCTTCATCACCTACAACACGCACCAGCTGCTCGAGGCGTACTACGGCGTGCTGGAGGCCGGCGCCGTCCTCAACCCGATCAATATCAGGCTCACCCCCGACGACATCGGGTACATCCTCGACCATTCGGGTTCCAAGGCCGTCTTCTACCACGCCGACTTCGCCCCGCTCGTGGAACGGATCGCGCCCAGCCTGACCGCTCACCCCGCCTTCGTGGTCATGGAAGGCGAACCCCAAGGACCCGCGACGCACGAGTACGAGGGGCTCCTGGCCGCCGGGTCGCCCGACGAACCGCCCGCCGAGCTCGACGAGAACGCGGTTGCCGAGCTCTTCTACACGAGCGGGACCACCGGACGCCCGAAGGGCGTCGCGCTGACCCACCGGACGCTCTACCTACACGCGCTCCAAGCCGCCTTGGCGCTCCGCATCTCCGACGCGGACTCGATCTTGCACGTGGTGCCGCTCTTCCATGTCAACGGGTGGGGCGCGCCGCACTGGATGACGCTCGTCGGCGGCCAGCACGTGATGCTGCGCCGCTTCGACCCTGCGGCGCTCCTCGCGTTGGTCGAGCGCCATCGCATCACCCACCTGCTCGGGGTTCCGACCGTCTTCAACGCCGTGCTGGCGAGCCCGGCGCTTGAACAGCACGATCTCTCGAGCCTGCGCTACGTGATCGTGGGGGGTGCCCCGTCCTCGCCGGCGCTCATCCGCGCCTTGGAGGAGCGCCTGCACGTGACGGCTGTCGTGGGGTACGGGCTCAGCGAGACCTCGCCGGTCCTCACGATCGCCTTGCCGCGTCAGCACTTGCTCACGACCGAGCCGCCGGAGCGCCGCCTCGAACGCCAGGCCACGACCGGCTGGGCCATCCCCGGCGTCCGGGTCCGCGTGGTGACGGGGGAGGGGAGAGACGTCCGTCCCGACGGCGAGCAGCTCGGGGAGATCATCGTGCGCTCGAACGTCGTGATGGAGGGGTACTACCGCGACCCCGAAGCGACGGCGGCCGCCATTCGCGACGGCTGGTTCCATACCGGGGACATGGCGACCATCGACGACGAGGGCTACATCACGATCAAGGACCGCGCGAAGGACGTGATCATTAGTGGCGGCGAGAACATCTCGTCGGTGGAGATCGAGAACGCCCTCTACGCGCATCCCGCGGTCTTCGAATGCGCGGTGGTTGCGGCGCCCGATGACACCTGGGGCGAGGTGCCGGTGGCCGTGGCCGTGCTGAAGCCCGGCGCCGCTGCCACCGCTGACGAATTGATCGCGCACTGCCGGGAGCGGCTGGCGAGCTTCAAGATCCCCAAGCGCATCGAGTTCCGTGACCAGCTGCCGAAGGGTGGCACCGGCAAGATCCTGAAGAGCGAGCTGCGGGAGCCGTTCTGGCGCGGCTACGAGAAGCGCGTGCACTGACGCCCCGCGGGCAGCGCAGAGCCGCTCCACCCACGCAGGCGGACCGCCGCCAGCGCCCTCGCCCGGCCTGCGGCGCGGTGTGCCATCAATCCCGCAGCAGCGCCTCGGTGACCGGGCTCGGCGCGACGCCCAGTTCTTCCTGCAGCGCACTCCGACAACGGGCCAGGGCATGCACAGCCGCCGCCCGGTCGCCGCGGGCCAGGTAGGCGCGGATCAGGAGTTGGTAGGCGGTCTCGCGGGTCGGCTCGGCGTCAATCGCGTCCAGAGCGAGCAATATCGTATCCTCCAGGCGCCCCAGTTCGAGCGCCAGCGCGGCGGACCCCTCGCGGACGAGCTGCACCAGTTCGGCCAGACGCGCGCGTTCGGGCGCGGCCCACTCCGCGTACCGGTCGGCCGCATACGCTTCACCGACGTAGAGCTCGCGCGCCTGGGCTAGGGCTACCCACGCCTGCTCGCGGTCCCCTCGGGCGTGCGCAGCGCGCGCGGCCGCGTACCGCGCTGCCAAGACGTCGGCGTCGACCCACGCGACCCCTGCGAGCCGGTAGCGCTCGCCCTGGCGCAGGATCCAGGGCCCGGGGCCGCCGACGCGCTCCAATCCGCGCCGAGCGGCATTCACGGCGGCGTTGAGGCTGCCTTCCGGCCGCTCCGCATCCGGCCAGAGCCACTCGATCAACTCGTCGCGCGTGGCCCACCGTGCCCGCGTCGCCACCAAGACGCGGACGAGCTCGCCCGCCCGCTTGCTGCGCCACGCGTCGAGATCGACCGGCCGTCCTGCGAGCTCCAGGCGGAATTCGCCCAGCACCCAAGCCCGCAGTTGATCCGCTGCTGCAGCCGGCAGGAGCGTGAGATGCGGCCCCGGACTCGGCCCGGAGACGGCGCGCGACTGCGCCTCCACCTCCCGCTCGACGAGCGGCGCGAAGCGAAACCGCTCAGCGCTCGTGCGTGCCAGCCGGAGCGCATCGTCGTCACCGTCCTGGAGCGCCAGGGCCACGTGTGCGAGCGTCGCGACACCCTTGGCATCGACGCCCTCGGCCAGCAGTGCCGCCTCACGCAAGACCGGCCTAGCGGCCTCGAGGTCGCCTTGGCCCGCCAGCACCAAGCCCGTCTCGAGCCGCAGCTCGGCAGCCTCGAGTGGGTCGGCCGCGGGCTCGCGCAGCCGACAAGCCCGCTCGATCAGCTCGCGAGCGGATGCGAGATCGCCGGTCCAACGCTTGAGGGTGGCCAGAGACCGGAGTCCGTAGGCGAGCCCGTACTCGTCATGGAGTGCCTCCTTGGCCGCCAAGGACTCCTCGTAGAGCTCCTGCGCCTTTGCCCAGCCCCTGGCGTCGCGTTCCACTTCGGCGAGGTTGTTCGTGGCGTATGCGGCGATCAGGCGATTGCCAGACGCCGCAGCGAGCTGCCGGGCCTCCATGAGGCTCGCCCGCGCCTCCGAGTAGAGCCCGAGCCAGCGCTCCGCAATCCCCAACGTGTTCAACGAATTCGCCAGCGCCGACTCGGGACCGAGGCCACGCTTGAGCTCGACTGCCCTTCGGGCGGCGCGGCGCGCCATGGCGGGCTCGCCCCGCCGCAGCAGCTCCATCGACAAGTTGTGGATGCAGCGCGCCAACGGGAGCGGCTCGCCGGCGCCCGCGAAGGCTGGAATCGCCTCCAGGTAGAACGCGGCGGCGCCCGACGGATCGCACGAGCGCCACCGTTCGGCGTCCGCCGGATCGATCCACGGCTCGGGGTAGCGGGATTCGCCCAAGAGTTGCCGCGCCGCGGCGAACGCCTCCCGCGCTGCAACGAGATTGGCGTCACGCTCAGCGACGACGCCTTGCGCGAGCTTGACGGCAATGAGCGCCTGTGCCCGGCCTGGGGTGGCTGCCTCTCGACGAACGAGGTCCTCGACGCGCCGGAGCGCCACGCTGGCCAGTGCGTGCCGTCGCTGGCCGGACCAGATCCATGCCTGGTAATAGAGGAGCCACGGCCGTTCCTGGACCCACGGCCGCAGCCGGTCGAGCCAGCCTTCGAGCCGGTCGAGCGGGATCTGTAGCCGACCCAGGAAGAGCGCCTGTCCAGCCGCCTCCACGAGCTCGGTGGCACGATCCAGGTCACCGCCGGCGAACGCCGCGTCGATCTGCGCGGGCTCTGGGTCACGGCCCTGGCCCTCGAGCGCTCGCTCTCCCTCGTGTTTCACCGGCGTTTCATCCGTGGTCGCTGGCCGGGCGGTACACCGTGCACGACACGTGCCACAGGTGGGCCATGAACGCGTATCCATCCTACCGGGTCTTTGTCGTTCGCCTGCACCCGGAGGGGGACGTCGACGATCCGCGGTGGCGGGGCCGGATCGAGCTGGTCGGAAGCGACGAACATCAGATGCTCGAGGGGACCGCGGGGATCGTGCCGTTCATCGAGCAGCACCTGGGGCGTGCGCGCCCGGAGATGCCGGACGGTGCTCCGGACACGGACGAGTCCGACGGCACAGCGTGACAGTGCAACGGAGGAAGGGGGAACGATGGCGACGCAGATCTGGAACCGTCTACAGCCAGGCGAGCGCTTGATCGCGATTGGGTCCGGGCTGATCCTCGCAGCGTGGGTGATCGGGATCGTCCTGGGCGGCGGAATAGCCGCAGGGGCGACCGACACGATCGGTTTGCTGGGAGCGCTGGTTGCGCTGGGCGTCCTCGTGGCCCGCTACGCGCCAAACGCGCACGTGACCTGGCCAGCGCAGCCCGAGGTGATCCTCTTGGTCGACGCGGCCATCGTCGCCCTCGTCACCCTCCTCGAGCTCCTCTGGTGGCTTCCGTTCATCGCCTACTTCGGCGCCTACCTGCTCCCGGCGCTCCTCTCCGTCGCCGGTGCCGTCTCGATGGCGGCCGGCGCGTACCGCGGCTGGGCTGCCGCCCGCGCCGCATGACGATCACGACCCATACGACGAAAGGGACGCCCATGTCAGCTCGCTTCTTTGGACGGTCGACCCGCTTCGCGCGCTCGGTCGTCCCCGTCCTCATCCTCGCCTCCCTGGCCGCATGTAGCGGATCCGGAACCTCCGCCACCCACCCTGCGACGGCCGGATCCGGCGCACCCACCGGCGCCACTGGCGCCCCCGCAGGCGGGGCGGGGTCGACGGCGGTGCCGGCGCTGGGCGCCACGGCGTCCGCGTCCGCGTCGGGACCCGCGGCGTCGCTGGGCACCGGGTCCGCCATCTCGGACGCCGCCACCAGGCTGGCCAGCCTCACCTCCTACCGGTTCCGTATCCAGGTCGAAGGATCGGGTACCGGCGGAGGCCAAGCCCAGAGCGGTGGCGCCACCATGGAGGGGACCGTCGTCTTCAAGCCCACGAAGGCCCTCAAGTTCAGCATCACGGGCGCAGATCATGCAAGCGGCGGTACCGCGGGCGGGCCTGACAACACGATGAGCTACGTCGTCATCGGCAACAACGTCTGGCTCGATGTCGCCGGGCACGCGATGGCCCTACCGCAGAGTCAGACCGGCGACGCGCAGAAGGCCTTCGACGAGTTCGCACCCACCACGCTCTTCGGCGATACCTACGTGGGCTACCTCGGCGGCATGCAGCAGGTGGGGATCGAGTCGAAGAACGGCGTGGAAACGATCCACTACCAAGGCGACGATGCCGCCCGCGCGGCGGCTGCCAAGCTCTACGGTGTCGACGCGGCCAGCTGGAAGATGGACCTCTGGGTCGCCAAGGACGGTGGGTACCTCGTGAGCGCGGTCTACGGCGCGACGGTGAGCGCGAGCGGGTCCACCGGCGGCTATCAGGTGACGATGGACATCACGAACATCAACGACCCGTCCAACGTCGTCCAACCCCCCACGTAGTCCAACCCCCCTGCACGGGCGTCTGCGCATGAACCGGTAACGCGTCAGGCTCGGCTCTCGCGGGGAGATGTGCGCGCGATCCCCCCGCACGCACGCATTGGATAGAATGCAGTCGGCGATGAGGCTCGCCGATCGGACCCAGCGGTCCGGTGATCTGCGGCAGACGCCCGCTGACGGTCTCTACGTGGATGCACGCGGAGGCCGGTTGTCGAATGGAGGTCCCAGCACCTCTCCCCACCGCGACCGGGGTCGCCTCGGACCCCCGGCTCCGTACGCCGTCTGCGTCCGTCCAGGGCGTCCGCAAGAGACGGTCCATCATGGACCAGGGACCCACGGGCGAGGTCGAGCGACCGCCTGATCCGTCGTTCGAGAGCATCCTCTTCGACCGGCCTGACCCAGAGGCAGCGGCCGAGACGCTCCCACCGCCCGAGTACTTCGGCGACCTGCACCTCCACGAGACCGTCGCGTCGATCACGTCCGGGCGCGAGGCGTACAACCTGGCTCCCATCTTCTACGCGCCGCTACGCGACGTCGGCACGATCCGCTACCGTCACGACGTCTTTCGCGACCTCGAGGGCACGGCAGCGCGCAGCATCGTCGAATCGTTCGCCCGCAGCATGCAGGCGATGCGCGCACACCTCGCCCGGGCCAACAAGGCGCACTACCGCTACGAGCAGGAGCGCTGGGTCGTCGACGCTGCGGCCATCTATTGCGACGCGGTCGCTGTGCTGACCCGCGAGCTGGCAGGCGCCGAGATCCACTCGCGCGGCCTGCTCGCGTTGCGTGACTACCTGGAGCGGTACACCGGGTCGCCAGAGTTCACAGCGTTGCGGGACGACACCCGGCAGCTCAACGCCGACCTCGCCGCCGTCCGGTACCAGCTCCGCATCGACGGGACCCGAGTCACCGTCAGCCGCTACGACGGGGAGCCCGACTACGGCGCAGAAGTGCTGCAGTCGTTCGCGAAATTCAAGCGGGGTGCCGGCAAGGAGTACCGCTTCCAGTTCTCCGCAGGGTCGGAGATGAACCACGTCGAAGCGGCGATCGTCGAGCGGGTCGCGCGGCTGTTTCCCGATCTCTTCCGATCGCTCGACGCGTACTGCGCGCGCCATCGTGAGTTCCCGGACCCGAAGATCCGCCGTTTCGATCGCGAGGTCCAGTTCTACATCGCGTACCTCGAGCACGTCGACCGGCTCAGGCAAGCCGGGTTGCCGTTCTGTTATCCCGAGGTCAGCGACCACTCCAAGGCGATCTACGGCCGAGGCATGTTCGATCTGGCTCTCGCCAAACGGCTCGTCGACGCGCACGCGACCGTCGTCACCAACGACTTCTACCTTGAAGGGGCCGAACGGATCCTCGTCGTTTCCGGGCCGAATCAAGGGGGGAAGACGACGTTCGCCCGCACGATCGGACAGCTCCATCACCTCGCGAGGATCGGCGTTCCCGTGCCCGGCGTCGAGGCGCGCCTCTACCTCGTCGACCAGATCTTCACCCATTTCGAACGAGAAGAGGTCGTCGAGGATCTGACCGGGAAATTGGAACACGATCTCCATCGGATGCGACAGATCTTGGAGCAGGCCACGTCTGACAGCCTCTTGCTGATGAACGAGAGTTTCAGCTCGACGACCGTGACCGACCAACTCATCATCAGCCAGGAGGTGCTGCAGGCGGCCATCGCGCGCGGGATGCTCGGCGTCGTCGTCACATTCCTCGACGAGCTGGCGTCGCTCCACCCATCCACCGTGAGCATGGTCAGCACCGTCGATCCCGAGGAACCGGCACGCCGGACCTTCAAGATCGTCCGCCGGCCCGCAGACGGGCTGGCGTACGCCGCGGCGCTCGCAGAGAAGCACCGGTTGACCTACGAAGGCGTGAGAGCGCGCATTGGGCCATGCACGTCTGCTTGATGTACCAAGACCGCGATTTCGATCCGGCCGCCGACCTGCCGCCGAACGCCGACGCGCTCAGCCAGGATCTCGGCTTGGACGTGCTCGTTGGCGCGATGGCGGCGGGTGATCGATTCTTGCTCGATGTGGCGAGAAGGGCCGTGCTGACGAGCCTGACCGACCCGGACGCCATCCGCTACCGACAGGCCGTCCTCATCGACTGCCTGGCACAGCCCGCGGTCGTGCGCGAGCTCTACGCGCTCGCCGTGGAAGCGATCGAACGCGAGCGGCGCTACTGGATCTTCGGTCAATCGGACCCCAGCTCGCTGCTCCACCGGTCTGTCGACGTCATGCATCTCTTCGTCGAGATGCTCAAGCGGGTGCGCGCCGTCGCCGAACGCCACGCGGCAGCCTTCCGATCCGCAGGATTCGCGCGACTCTTCGCCGAAATGCTCCGCGAGCTGGAGGATGGCTACCTGCAGACGGTCGAGGAGCACCTCCGGCGCCTGCAGTTCCGCGATGGCGTCCTCCTGAGCGCGGAGCTCGGCGCCGCCAATCGAGGGACGAACTACGTGTTGCGGCGGCGCGTCCGCAGGCCGAGCTGGCGGGAGCGAATCGGCCTTGCCGACCCGGGCAGCTATACGTATCAGATCGCAGATCGCGACGAGGCGGGCGCGCGGGCACTGGGGGAGCTGCGGGGTCGTGGCATCGCGCTCGCGGCCAACGCGCTGGCCCAATCAGCCGACCACATCCTGAGCTTCTTCGGCCAGCTCCGGGTCGAGCTCGGTTTTTACGTCGGCTGCCTCAACCTGCACGAGCAACTGATCCGCAAGGGCGAGCCGACCTGTCTGCCGGAACCCGTGTCGGGCGCAACGCCGATGCTGTCGGCTCGGTCCCTGTACGACCCCTCGCTCAGCCTGAGCACGCCGGAGCGCGTGACCGGCAACCACGTGACGGCCGACAGCAAGCGGCTGATCGTGATCACGGGCGCCAATCGCGGGGGAAAATCGACGTTCTTGCGCAGCGTCGGCCTTGCCCACCTGATGATGCAGTCTGGCCTCTTCGTGGCGGCGGAAGCCTTCCGAGCCGACGTGCGGGATGGGATCTTCACGCACTTCAAGCGCGAGGAAGATTCCGAGCTCCAGAGTGGCAAGCTCGACGAAGAGTTGCGACGCATGAGCTGGATCGTCGACCACGTCACGCCGCGAAGTCTCGTCCTCTTCAACGAATCATTCGCCTCCACGAACGAGCGAGAGGGCTCGGAAATCGCGCGGCAGATCCTGCGGGCCCTCTTGGAGGCGGGCATCAAGGTCGGCTACGTGACGCACATGTTCGACCTCGCAGCGAGCCTCCTGCGCGAGCGTTCGGCCGACGCCTTGTTCCTGCGGGCCGAGCGGCTGCCCGACGGGCGGCGAACGTTCCGGCTCGTCGAGGGTGAACCGCTCCCCACGAGCCACGGTGCCGACATCTATCGGCGCGTCTTCGGCGTGGCGCCGGATGGGGTGCTCGCGGCCGGCGCGCGGCAACTGCCCGCGGGGTGATCTTCGACCGGCGCGGGCGTCATGCCGCCGATCAGGTACGTTCAGGGGATAGCGAGTCGTCGCGTCGACGCGCACGATGCCGGGACATCGTATGTCGGATGCGCGTTGGGGCCGCCGCAGTCCCCGTCCACCCCCCTCGTCGGACGCTATCAGTAACTGTGAACGAGCCAATGCGACGTAAGCGGCCGGTGCAGGCTCTCGCCGCGGCGTCCCCCGCATGAACCGGCGCCCCCGCATCTCCTCTCGTGGCATCGTCCTCGCCTACGTCCTGGTCGCGGGGGCCTGGATCGCCTTCCGCGATCGGATGCAGGCGGCCCAGCAGCGGTTGGCCCGCCTCAACCGGGTGCTGCGCACGCTCAGTCTGGCCAACCAGGCCCTGGTGCGCGCCCCCGACGAGCAAGCGCTGCTGCAATCGTTCTGTGATGCGATCGTCCGTGAAGGCGCGTTTCTCGGCGCCTGGGTGGGGTACGCCGAGGACGACCCGCGTGGCTCCATCCGCCCACTCGCCTGGGCCGGTCCCCTGGAGGACTATCTCGAGACGCTGTCGCTGACCTCGCGCGACGAGCCGCAGGGGCGGGGACCGACCGGTACGGCGGTGCGCGAACACCGGACGGTCGTGAGCCGCAACGTCGCGACCGACCCTGCGATGGCTCCATGGCGCGCCCGCGCGGGCGCCCTCGGGTACGCATCGTCGGCGGCCGTGCCGCTCCGAAGCGGCGACGCCGTCATCGGCGCGCTCAGCCTGTACGCCGCGGAGGCGGATGCGTTCGGACCGCAAGAGCTCGCGCTCCTCGAAGAGCTGGCGGCCGATCTCGCCTACGGGATCACGACCCTCCGAGCGCGCGCCGTGGCGGCACGGACCGAGACCGAGCGTCGTCGATTGGCCACCGCCGTCGAGCAGTCGGACGACGCGATCATGATCACCGATGTATCGCCCACGATCGAGTACGTCAACCCGGCGTTCGAGCGGATCACCGGCTATGCGCCTGCCGACGTGATCGGCCAGAGCCCCTCCATCCTGAGGGGCGGCGTCCACGACGCTTCCTTCTACGCGGCCATGTGGGAGGCGCTGAGCGCCGGGCGGACCTTCCGCGCCGACATCGTCAACCGGCGCAAGGACGGCACCCTCGTCACGGTTGCCGAAACCATCTCCCCGATCCGCGACCCAGTGGGGAGCCACACCGGATACGTTGCCGTGCTGCGCGACGTGACTGCCCAGCGTGCTGCGGAGGCGCGCGCCGCCGCCGAGGCACGCGAACGGACGCTCGTGGCCGCCGCGCTCGCCGGGATCCGCCCGGGCGCCGCCCCCGAAGAGACCGCGCACGCACTCTGCATCCAGATCGCGCGCCTCCCGGGCACCGCAGCGGCGGTCCTCTCGAGCTTCGACCCCGACGGTCGCGGCACGATCCTCGGCGCAGTGACGGCCGCAGGGATACGCCTGCCCAGACGGCGACCGGGGGCGGCACGGAGCCGATACCTACGGACCCGTGCCCTCGACGGACCCTGGATCGAAGCTTGGACGAACCCTCTCGGCTCCCCGTTTGGAGAGTCGTTTCGCGAGCTCGGGATCCGCGCGCTGGCCCACGCGCCGTTGATCGTCGAAGGCGCCGTCCGCGGGCTCCTGGTGGCGGCTTCGGCGGACCCCGACGCCACGGAACAACTGACGGAGCGCCTCCCGGCGCTCGTGCAGTTTGCCGGCATCGCCGCCGCCGTCCTCGGTCCGTCGCTCCTCGCGCGGGCGGAGTCGACAGAGGCTCGCGCGCGGATCAGCGACCTCCTCGCGCGTCGGGCGTTCCGACCCGTCTTCCAGCCCATCGTGGACCTCGAGCGCGGCGTCGCCATCGGGTACGAGGCACTCACCCGCTTCACCGACGGGACCCCGCCGGACCAGCAGTTCCGGGCCGCGGCGGCCGCCGGCCTGCGCCCAGATCTCGAGGCCGCCACACTCCGTGTGGCGCTCGAGGCGGCCCATGGCCTGCCGGACGCAGCCTGGCTCTCCGTCAACGTCTCAGCGGCATTCGTACTGGCCGGCGAGCCGTTGCGCACGATCCTGCGCGAGGCACCGCGCCCGCTCGTGCTCGAAGTGACCGAGGAGGAAGCCATCGCCGACTACCCGGCCGTCCGTGCCGCGATGGCAGCTCTCGGACCCGATCTGCGGCTCGCGGTGGACGACGCGGGGGCTGGGTTCGCCAGCCTGCGCCACATCTCGGAGCTGCGCCCCGCGCTGGTCAAGGTGGACCGGACGCTCGTGGCGGCGATCGATAGCGACCCGATCCGCCAGGCGCTCCTGGCGGGCTTACGCCACTTCGCCGACGCCGTCAGCTGCACCCTCGTGGCCGAGGGGATCGAGACCGACGCGGAGCTGGCCGCGTTACGAGCCCTGGGGGTCCAGTTCGGACAGGGGTACTTGCTCGGTCGGCCCGCACCCCTCGGGCAGGGGGCGGACGGCACGGAGGGCTGATCGTGGCAGGAACGACGACCCGTCCCGCACGGTCCGGAAGCTCCTCGCCGTGGAACGGCTGGAGCGCGCGGGCGGAAGCGACGTGCGCGAGATTGGAGCGCTCGCGGCGCGCCCGGTGCGGCGACCCGACCATCGTCCGGGTGGGCGTGCGGCGATACTCGGCGAGCGTGGCAGTCCCCGCGCCCGCCTTCCTCTCACACGCGGACGAGGACGAAGACGGCGGCGGTTGCCGCGCGCGGCGGCATACGCCTCGAGCGTTTGAGCGCAGGCCCGTCCGTGATGGACGGGCCTGCGGGATCGCGCGGACGGCGGCGACTCACCGGAGTCGCTGGGCCGTCAGGGCAGCGCGTTCCGGGCAGCCCTCAGGTCCGCGACGAACGGGCCGCCGATCGGCGAGCCGAAGCCGGTCCCCATGTCCCAGCCCGCCAGGACCGCATGCCCGGGCACCGGACCTGCCGAGACCGAGCCGTCGGCGTTGTACTGCCAGAGGGTGTTGTCGGCGAGGTTGCCGGAGGCCGCCGTCCCCTCGGTGACCGGGACGATGTCGGTGAAGGCCCCCGTCCAGGTAGCCGAGTACAGGAGCGGCGCCACGTCGCCGATAGGCGGCTCGTGCGCCGTGGCCTGCTGCGCGTTCGCCAGGGCGATGAGCCCCGCCACCTGCGGCGAGGCGGCGCTGGTCCCGCCGTAGATGTGCCAGCCCACCCGGTTCACGTTCGGGTAGAACGAGGTGTAGACAAGGACGCCGCCGTTGACCGCGGCGTTCCAGGCGAGGTCGGGGACGCCGCGGGCGTTGGCGCCGATCACCGGCGCCACGCTCGACTGCCAGGCGGGCCGCGGGTAGATGGCGCTGGGGCCACCGCCGCTCGCCGCGGGCAGCCAGCTCTCGTTCCACACGACCTCGCTGGTGCCGCTGGTCGTGTACGCGAAGTAGGCCGGGTTCGGTCCGCTCGACAGGAACGGCGTGTCGCTCGTCGGAGCCCAGGTCCAGCCGTACTGCAGCTGCGTGCCGCCGACGGCGGTTACGTCCGGGCTCGAGGCGGGCCAGCCAACGGTCGGATGCGGGTAGGTGCGGCTCTCCATCTGCTGCTTCGCCACGCCGGTGGTGCCGTCATCCCCGGACGAGGCGAGGAACGTGTCGCCCTTGGCGTTGCCGGCCCGGTAGACCGCGTCGAACCGGGCTGTCTGCACAGCTGCGGCGCCCTCGAAGGTTTGCTCGGTGACCCCGAAACTCTGCGAGAAGATCGTCCCGGCCGGGTAGTGGTCGATCGCCCACGAGATGGCGTCGAAGAGGTTGGGGAAGCCCTGCACGCCCTCGGTCTCGGCGGGCGGCACCGCCAGGAGCACGATGTGGGCCAGGGGTGCGATGGCGTAGGCCCACTCGATGTCGAGCGTCGCCTCGCCGGCCCAGCCGGCCGCGGCGCTCGGTCCCGACAACCCGACGCCGTGCGCGGTGTTCTGGTACTGCGGGTTGCCCTGCGGGAACACCTGCTCGAAGCTCGGGTTCGCTAGGGTCGGGTAGAACATGTCATGGAACTGCTGCAGGTCCGCGGCGGCCGTCGGGCTACCGTAGGCGTCCACGAGGACGATGGTCTGGCCTGCGCCGTAGTCACTAGCGGTTTGGACGTCGGCGAGGTCGTAGGCCGCCACGATGTCGGACGGCCTGTAGCAGTGGTACCAGGTATAGTGGACGACCACCGGCCCGGGTGTCGTACAGGCCGGGGCGGTGCCACCGGCCAGTCCTGCCTGCGCGCCGGGCGCCTCGATCGCGAGCGGCACCAGGGAAGGCCCAGCAGCCGCGAGGGTGGCCGGCGCCGCCGGTGTGACCAGTCCCGCCAGCAGCCCCGTGGCTGCCAGCAGGCTCAGGAGTGATCGCATGCGCACCTCCTCCGGGGTGCGAGCCCGTCCGTGGCTCGCCTGAGTTCGCGGGTCGGTCCTGCCAGTAGCGCGTCGTGGTCGGGGCGGCCGAAAGAACGAACCGCAGCGGATCGCGCTCCGCGGAGAGGTCCATTGTAAGTTGACCCGCAAGGTCCGCAGGACCCGATCATGGCCGGGGCGGTGCGCCGGCGCACCGGATTCGGCTCGTGGCGAGCCGGCCTGGCACGAGTCATGCACTTCCGATAAGCCAAGTTATGTAACAGGTTGGCCCTGCCGCCCCCAGCCGCCTATACGGTCGCGCCGCCGTGCGGGTCGCCCCAGTTGTTGCGTAACGATCATCGGGGGAAACGTATGCGCGATGTTGCGCGACGGATGAGGCGGCCCCATCCCGGGCGGGCACGTCGCGAGTGCCGGGAGTGGCGTTGGGCCCGCCAGGCGTGCGTGGAGGCGGCCGGCGGGAGCGGCGCGCGGGCGGCGCCGAACCCAGGGCGCCGCGCCAGAGGCTCCAGGTCGTGCATACGGTTCCCCGGGTGAAAGTTACGCAACGAAACAGCGCGGATTCGTGGATACGTTGCTGGGGATGCAAGCGGCGCAAGAAGCAGCCGGCGCGGCATTCCGACCCGCTGCTCCGTACGGGCCACATGCCCCCGGGCACCCTGCGCACGTCCCCGCTCCGCTTCTCGTCGACGAGACGGACGCCGCCGGGGCGCAGATGCGCGCTTCGGGCGTGGATGGCCTCGCGGTCCATGATGCGTACGCTACCCGTGGTCCCCTCCCCCACGCGTGCCGGATAGTCGAAGGTGGAACGCGGCGTCGGCGGCGCCGGACGTCGACCGAGCGAGCTCGCCGATCGAGACATCGTGCAACAGGTGGCTGGAGGCCGGCCCCGTCGGCCGGCGACTCAGAGCTGCCGGTAGCGCGGCCCCTCCCCGCCCTCCGGCGGCGTCCAACGGATATTGTCCTGCGGACACTTTACGGTGCACGTCATGCAGTGCAGACAGTTCGACGGGCTGAGCACGATCCGCTCGCCGCTCCAGCGGTAGACCTCGCCGGGACAGAAGTGCGTGCAGGCGGCCTCGTCCGCCGTCCCACACGCGACGCAGCGCGCCGGGTCCACGAGCGCCACGTGCGCGGGCTCGTCCTCGCGGTGCGACGTGCCGGTCAAGCTCAGGAACCCGGCCCCGTCGACCCCCTCGGGCAGCCGACGCGCCAGGCGGGCACCCGGGCGCGTGCCCTGCCGATCGGGCGGCATCCGCAGATGCACGGGCAGGCGATCCCCCACCACAGACAGGAATGCCCCAGGCAGCAGCCCCCACTGGAAGCCCTGGCGGTAGTTGCGGGCACGGTAGAGCTCGGCAAGGATGCCGCGTTGCTCCAGCCGCCCCAGATAGCGAGCCCCCGCGGCCTCGGGCGGCTCGCCCGCCAGCAGGACGTCGGCGATCGCGTCCGCCGCGCACATGCCACTGCGCAGCGCGTAGTGCACCCCCTTGAGCTTCGCTTCGTTGACGAACCCCGCGGCGTCGCCGACCGCCAACGCACCGGCGGCATGGAGCGGCCCCAACGCGTAGTAGCCGCCCTCGGGGATCGTCTTGGCCCCGGCCGCGATCGTGGTCGACCCCTCGAGCAGACGCGCCACGAAGGGATGGGCTCGGAAGCGCTCGAACTCGACCCGCGGATCGAGATCGCCGTAGCGCCAATCGAGCCCCAGGATGAGCCCCACTGCCGCAGTCTTCGGCCCCATGCTGTAGATGAAGCCGCCCCCGAAGATGCCCCGCCACGCGGGATACCCAACGGTGTGCACGACCCGGTTGGTGCCGAAGGGGTTGGCACCGGCGAACTGGACCAGGGCCTTGACCCCAAGCCCATAGACCTGCGGGTCGCGTCGCCCGGCCGGGTCACCCGCCACTCCCCGGCCACTCGCCATTCCCGGGTCATGTCCCGCGCCGACGTCGTGCCCCTTGCGTCCGTCGCTGGCGCCGTTGCCCCTGCGGCCCAGGTCGGCGAGCTGCGAGGAGAGCACGCCGTGCGAGCCGTCGGCGAGCACCGTGATCGTCGCGTGTACCTCTTCCCCCGGCAGGTAGTTCGCCTTGGGGCGACCGGCCTCGTCGAGGCCCACGTCGACCAGACGGACCCCCCGCACGCTCCCAGCGTCGAGCAAGAGCTCGCGCGCGGCGAAACCGTGGTACACCTCGGCCCCGAGGCGCGCCGCCTGCGCGCTCAGGAACGCCGCCAGGCTCGACACCGGGAGCGTGACGTCGCCCGGGTGGCGCATCGGCTGCGGGACCAGCGGCGCCGGCAGGCGCACCGCGCGGCGCGCGGTCAGGAGGTACAGCTCGTCGCGCTCGACCGGCGTCACGTGGTCCGCGAAGCGGCTGTGGTCGCTCTTCCAGTCGGGCAGCAGCTCATCCAGCGCAGCCGGTTCCACGATCGCCCCGGAGAGGTTGTGGAAACCCGGCGCCGCTGCCTTGTCGAGCACCACCACCGACGCCTCGCGTCGGGCCGCTGCCAGGCGTTGGCGCAGCCGGATCGCCGTCGCGAGCCCCGCCGGACCGGCCCCCACGATCAGCACGTCAATGGGCGGCATGGGTCAGGACCTCCGTCGCGCGAATGAGCGCGGGCACCACCTGGGCGAGGTCGCCGACCATGCCGATGTCCGCGTAGTCGAAGATGCGCGCCCGTGGGTCGCGATTGATGGCCACCACGAGGTCGGCATGCTGCATGCCCGAGATGTGCTGCACCGCACCCGAGATGCCGATGGCGACGTAGAGGCGCGGCGTCACGGTCTGGCCCGTCTGCCCCACCTGGCGATCCCGACTCGCGTAGCCGTCCTCCACTGCCATGCGCGACGCACCGATCTCGCTACGGGCGCCCAAGCGCGCCCCAAGGTTGCGTGCTAGCGGCTCCAGCAGGGCCTCGAACTCGGCCCGCGAGCGCAGGCCCCGGCCGCCGGCAACGATGACCTGGGCGTCGCGGATCGACGACGCCGCGGCCGCCGGCTCGAGGGCGACGATCTCGAGCCCGATCGAATCCTCACGCACCTCCGGCGCGACGCGGATGACCTCCCCCGTCCTCGCCGGGTCCGGCTGGGGCACGCTGAAGACACCCGGGCGCACCGTGGCCATCTGGGTCGGCGACGCGCGCGTCATGATGGTGGCCATGACGTTGCCGCCGAGCGCCGGCCGGGTCTGCTTGAGGATCGCCACCAACGAGACGCTCCCTTTCGCATAGTCGCCGATCTCAAGCTTCGTGCAATCGGCGGTGAGCCCGCAGTCCGAGGCGTACGCCACGCGGGGTGCCAACTCGCGTCCCCACGGCGTCGCGCCGAAGAGCATCACCTGGGGCCGGTGCGTGCGCACCGCGCTCGCCACGGCCTGGGCGTGGGCACTCGCGATGGCATGCCGCAACAGGGGGTGCTCGAGCACGTAGACCCGGTCCGCGCCGTACGCGACCAGCTCGCCGGCAAGCGCACCGAGCTCGGCACCGGCCAGCACGGCCCCGACCGGCGCTCCCAGCGGCGCGGCGAGCTGCCGCGCCTTGCCCAACAAGGCCAAGGAGACCGAGCGGATCCCGTCTCCCTCGCGCTCGGCGTAGACCCAGAACTCGCCCCCGTAGCTGGGGGTCCGGCCGGCGAGGTCATAGGGGGGATCCGCATCGGTGGGCGCGCGGCGGGGGCCGCTGCGGTAGCGCGCATCGATCAGCGCCACGAGTTCCTCGATCGAGTGCGCGAAGAGACAGCTGCGCGCCTTGCCCTCATTGGGCGAGAAGAGCTGGTAGACCTGGGTGCGCGAACCGCGCAGCCCGATCCGCTCGGGTCGTGCCTCCACGGACGCGGCGCTCCATTCGTGGATCGACGCGCCGCGCGCAGCGCGGGCCCGGTGGAACGACCGATACAGCGGTTCCGTGCAGGCGGTCAGTGTCACGAGCACCGGGAAGCGCCGCGGCCGCACCGTCTCCGTGGCCTCGGGGCCGATGCGCCGGACCTCGAACGCGGGCCCGACCTCGGGGCCGGCGACGTAGGCGATCTGCTCGATCCCCAGTTCCTCGGCGATCTGCGGCGGAACTTGCGCCGTGTCGCCGTCCACGGACTGCATCCCGGCGACGATCACGTACGCACGGCTGCCGTCGAAGAACTCGCGCTCGATGCGCCGGATGGCGCAGGCCAGCGAGTAGGCCGTGGCCACCGTGTCGGCTCCCGCGAACCCACGATCCGTCAGGAGCACCCCCTCCCCTGGCGCGCGCGCGATGCAGTCGATCAGCACCTCGCGTGCCTGAGGCGGCCCCATCGTCAGGTAGACCGTGCGAGACCCTGGATCAGCCGCGGTGATACGGCTGGCGAACGTGACCGCGTGGAGGTCCAGCGGATTGAGGATGCTCTCGAGCATGCCGCGCCTGAGGGTGCCCTTGTCGGTGTCCCACGCAGCTTCCGGGATGTTCGAGACGTCGGGGACTTGCTTGACCAGGACGATGCAGTGCATGGGTGTCTGGCGGGCGGCCTGATCAGGCCCCTGACCGGGTCCCAGCCGGCACCACCACCGAAGGCAGGCCCAAGGCTTCGCGGGCGCGCGCCTCGTCGTCGACCGTGAACGCCAGGTGGGTCATGCCGTTGCGACGCCCCACGGTCAAGATCCCCGTGACGTTGACACCGGCCGCGGCCAGCCGTTCGGTCAGCGCCGCGATGCCGCCCGGGCGATCTTCGACTTCCACGTGCAGGGCGTCGCCTTCCACGAACGGGAGGTCCAGGCTGCGGAGCACCTCGCGTGTCAGCGCGTCGTCGTCGGTCGTGATCCGCGCGCACATCTTGTCACCGGCGCTCGTGCCGACGACGTGCTCGATGTTGACGCCACGGATGGCCAACGCGCGCGTCAGGTGCGCGAGCTCGCCCACACGGTTCTCGAGCTGGATCACGAACGGTCGACCCACCGCTGCCTCCTTCCGCTGCTCACCCACCGGGGCACCCGGTCGGCGGGTGACGACAGCCGCCAGCGATCGTCCAGGGGGTGAGACCCGAAGCGTGGCGAGATCTGGGGAGCGGGCAGAAGGGTCCTTCGCCACGTCGTGCGAGGATCGGAGGATAGGTCCGGCCCTGCCGCATGGCCCGACGGCCGGCGCAGCGCAGCTGCAACGCCACCGCTCGGGCAACCGCCCGGCGCGCCCTACCCCAGCAGGTCGGCCACCAGCCCGAGCCAGAGCTCAGTCGAGCGCCGGAGGTCGACCCTGCAGGCCGTGGCCCGGTCGGAGGCACACCGTGCGCACCCGGCCTTTGGGCGCTCCGGCCTTGCGGTATGGGCCACAATGGCCCTGACGCTTTCGCACGAAGGGCCCATTGTGACAGCCGTCAGACATTGGTGATGAGGTGCAGCGATCTGCGACGGCCGCTGTTGCGCTGAGTGCCTGGCGGGTCTGGCCGTCGGCAGGGGGCGCCGAGCGTGCGAAGGTGCCGGGGGAGAGGCCGCCACGTGGGCGATGACACACGGGTTGCCGGAGAGGCGCCCGCTTGCGCACTAGGTCACCCCTCGGGCGGAGGCCTCCGCGCCGCTCGAGATCCCGTGACCTGCGGCCGGTCGGCGTGCGGGCGGCCGGCCGGCGGAGGGCGCGCCGGTGCCACGCCCACCCGAGCCCCGCCGCTTCCGTGACCAGTCGCGCGCGGCCGCGTCGACCGTGCGCGTGACGGGCTCGTCTCGAGCTTGGACCGCACAGGCCGCCCCGCGGTGCACCTCACCGGCCCGAGGGCGGCGGAGGAACACGTATGCGCAACAAAGTCACCGTCGTTGGCGCCGGCAACGTCGGAGCCGCGACGGCTCAACGCATTCTCGAGGCCGGCTTGGCCGACGTCGTGCTGGTCGACATCATCGAGGGCCTGCCACAGGGCAAGGCGCTCGACCTGGCCGAAGCCGCACCGATCGTGGACCACGGCGCGCACATCCTCGGCACCAACGATTACCGCGAGACCGCCGGCTCCGACGTCGTCGTGATCACCTCCGGGCTGGCACGTCAGCCGGGGATGAGCCGGGACGATCTGCTCGCCAAGAACGCGGGGATCGTCCGCTCGGTCGTGGAACAGGCCGTCGAGCGCTCGCCCGACGCCATCCTCGTCGTCGTGAGCAACCCGCTCGACGCGATGTGCCATGTGGCCCTTCGCACCAGCGGCTTCCCGCGGGAGCGGGTGGTCGGGATGGCCGGGGTCCTGGACACGGCGCGCTTCCGTACCTTCATTGCGATGGAGCTCGGCGTCGACGTGTCGAGTACCGCCGCGCTCGTCCTGGGCGGCCACGGCGACTCGATGGTGCCACTGCCGCGCCGCGCGACCGTGGGCGGCGTGCCGATCACCGAGCTGCTGACGGCCGAGCAGATCGACCGCCTCGTGACGCGCACCCGCAACGGCGGCGGCGAGATCGTCGCCCTGCTCAAGACCGGCAGCGCCTACTACGCGCCCGCCGCCTCCGTCTTCCGCATGGTCCAGGCGATCCTCCAAGATCGCCAGGAGATCCTGCCTTGCGCCGCGTTCCTGCATGGCGAGTACGGCATCGACGGGCTCTTCGTCGGCGTGCCGGTGCGCCTGGGCCGGCGGGGAGTCGAGCAGATCGTCGAGATCGCGCTCAGCGACGCCGAGCGGGCCGCCCTGAAGGCGTCCGCGGCAGCCGTGCGCGAGCTCGTCGGGCGCCTGGATACGCTGTCGGCGCCGGGCGCGTGACCGCCGGAGACAGCATCGATCGGTGTCGTTGACACAAGCGCGACGGGCGACGCGGGATGCGTCCCGTCGATGAAGAGGAGACCACAGATGAGCACCACCAGCGGGCTCACGGCGCCGGCGCCGGTCGACGTCGCCAAGCTACAGATCGGCGAGCAGATCTTCGACCTGCCCGTGGAAGCCGCCACCGAAGGCCAGTCGGCCATCAACATCGCCACGCTGCTGCAGACGACCGGCTACACCACGCTCGACTACGGATACGCGAACACGGCTTCCACGCGCAGCGCGATCACCTTCCTCGACGGCGATCGGGGCATCCTGCGCTACCGCGGCTATCCGATCGAACAGCTCGCCGAACAGTCCACCTTCCTCGAGACCGCCTACCTCCTCATCTACGGCGAGCTGCCCACGCCGGACCAGCTGGAGGAATGGACGGGCAAGATCAAGCGCAACGCCCTCCTGCACGAGGAGTTCCGGCGCTTCTTCGAGGGCTTCCCGACCGACGCTCACCCGATGGGCATCCTGACCTCGGCCGTCAGCGCGTTGTCGACCTTCTACCAGGGCCCCGTCGACGCGCATGACCCGCAGGGAGTCGACGCCGGCACGGTGCGCCTGATCGCGAAGCTCCCCACCATCGCCGCCTTCGCCCACAAGACGTCGATCGGCGAGCCCATCATCTACCCGGACACGTCGCTCGACTACGAGGCGAACTTCCTGCACATGATGTTCGCCGTGCCGAGCGAGCCGTACCACGTCGACCCGGACGCGGCGCGGGCCCTGCGCATCCTGCTGATCCTGCACGCCGACCACGAGCAGAACTGCTCGACCTCGACGGTGCGCATGGTCGGCTCCAGCCACGCCAACCTGTACGTCTCGATTGCGGCCGGGATCGCGGCCCTCTGGGGTCCCCTACACGGGGGCGCCAACCAGGAGGTGCTGCAGATGCTCGAGGCGATCGCGGCCGACGGCGGCAACGTAGGCAAGTACATCGACCGGGCCAAGGACCGCAACGACCCGTTCCGCCTGATGGGCTTCGGTCACCGCGTCTACAAGAACTACGACCCCCGGGCCCGCATCATCAAGCAGGCCGCCGACACGATCCTGGCCAAGCTCGGTGCCGACGACAAGCTCCTGCAGATCGCCCGCGAACTAGAGGACGTCGCCCTGCACGATGCGTACTTCATCGAGCACAAGCTGTATCCCAATGTCGACTTCTACAGCGGGCTGATCTACCGCGCGCTGGGCTTCCCGACCGAGATGTTCACGGTCCTCTTCGCGATCGGACGGCTGCCGGGTTGGATCGCCCAATGGCGCGAGATGATGGACGACCCGGCCTCGCGGATCGGACGGCCGCGCCAGCTCTACATCGGCGCCCACGAGCGCTCGTATGTGCCGCTCGGAGCACGGCAGCCGCGCTGACGCGCTCGGGGGCTGTGTGCGGCGTGCTCGCGCGCCATCGGCGCAGTCGTCCCGCGCCCGGCAAGGAGCGGATCTGCTATGCGTGCCGTCTTCGGCCCCGTGCCCTCGCGCCGCCTCGGACAATCGCTCGGGATCGACCCGATCCCGCTCAAGACCTGTAACTGGAACTGCGTCTATTGCCAGCTCGGGCGCAGCGTGCCCCTCACCAACGAGCGGCGCGAGTATGTGGCGCGCGAGGCGATCGTCGCCGAGCTCCGCCAGGCGCTTGCGGCGCACCGGCCCGG
>JAJYNJ010000030.1 GCA_021786385.1 Chloroflexota bacterium | reverse complement strand
GGTGATGGTGAGCTGCGTCCCCTGCTCGACGACCTGGTCGACGTTGCCGGCCTTGACGAGCCCGAGGAAGGAGGACGACCCCCCGCTGTAGGGGATGTCGGTGTCCAGGGGGCCCTCGGCCACGAGGATCGAGCAGAGCAGGCAGGCCGCCACCGCGAATGCCACCAGCGCGAGCAGCGCCGGGTTCACGCGGAGCCAGTTCATCGCCACGACCTCGCAGCCCGCTCGCCGATCCGTCATCCGGGCGGGCTCGTCGGCGGCCTGGCCCGAGCCCGTGTCCCTGTAGCCAGCCCGGCGGCGCTCGCTGGCGGGCCGCGGCGCCGGCTCAGCCAGCCATCACCGCGTTCACGGCCAGCAGCGCGAAGAGGAGCGCCAGGTACGGCGCGGTGAACTTGAAGAGCCGCCAGGCGCGCGCCGCCGTCGGTGCGCGCAGCAGCCACAGGCTCCCTAGGAGGAGCCCGACCGCGAGCAGTACCACGGCCACCGCGACCACCAGGACAAGCCGGGTGGAATCGGTGAGCACGAACAGCACGCTGCACCAGCCGAGGAGGAAGCTCGCGACGCCGATCGCCTGCGCCCCCCGGCGCAGACTAGATGTGACCGGCAGCATCGGGACCTTCGCCCGCGCGTAGTCATCGGTGCTGCGGATGGCCAAACTCCAGATGTGGATCGGCGTCCAGCACACGACGAACGCGAGGAGGAAGAGCGCCGTCAGGTCGATCCTGCCTGCGAGCGCGACATACCCGACAAGCGCCGGCGCGCCGCCGGACGGCGCACCGAGGACGATGCTCCAAGGGCTGGAGCGCTTGGTCAGCACGGCGTAGACGACGAGGTTGTCCGCGAGACCGGCGATGGTGAGGGCGACGACGAGCGCCCCGAAACTCGCGGATACGAGCAACCCGGCCGCGAGTAGCACCAAGCCGAGGGTCAGCGCATGGGTGGCCGGGATGGCGCCCGACGGCAGGGGCCGTCGCCTCGTGCGCTCCATCAGGGCGTCGATGTCGCGGTCGACGTAGTTCGCCACCGCGCGCGCCCCAAGGCTGCACAGGGCCAGGGCCAGTGTGATCTGTGCGAGCCGCGCCGGCGCGTGCAGGCCGCCCGCGACCAAGCCCGCGGCCAGGGCGGTGAAAACGAGCAGCGCCGCGCTGCGCGGATCGGTGACTGCCCAGTATGCCCCAAGCGTGCCGAGCGACCGCCGTGCCCAGGGTGCGTCCGGGTCGTGCGTACCGGGCAGATTCGTCCACCTCAGGCCACGTGCGTGCGCGTTCACGGGTAGTCCCGTCGGAACGTGTCCACGCGCGCCGTGCGGATCACCCACGCGGCAACGAGCACGGCCACCCAACAGATCGCGATCCCGGCCACGTACAGGCCGAACGAGATCCCGCCGTGCGACGGATCGACGAACGTCCAGAGCGTGACGCCCACCAGCGTGACCAGGAGCCCGATCCCGGCCGTCCAGGCGACGAGCCGTCGCGCACCCCCGTTGATCTCATAGCGGTCGACCAACAGGAGCGCAAGCGAGACCGCGATGAGGAGGAATACCCCCGTCATCGCCTGTGCCACGCTGAAGGCAGCGTCGTTCTTCGCCAGCGCGGCCTGAAACTTGTCTTCGTTGAGCTCGATGTAGAAGCCCTGGAGTACGTTGATGATCACCGCCGCGACCCACGTGCCCAGCACCATGAGGCGCAACGGGTCGCGCCAGAAGCGCCGCTCGGCGAGCAGCGCGGCGACCACGACCATCGCGCCCAGGCCGATGATGCTCATCGATGCGTCGTCGCCGGCGATCCCGTTGATGCCGCCCGTGCCGCTGGCGAAGAGGGTGGGGGGTGCGAAGTTCAGGAACGCACACGCGAGCAGGATGGTGGTCATCGCGGCGACGCCGAGCATCGAGATCCACATCCCGGCGCGCGCTACGGTCCGCCGCGGGCGCGGGGCCCCCTCGAGCACCCCGAAGCGCACCGCGGCGACGGCCACGATGCCGGCCATGATCGCGAGCGCCATCATGTGGGAGTGCGGGTCGAGGGTCGCGTCCAGGAAGCCCTTCGCGTCGAGCCCGAGCCACCCCAGGTAGCCCCCGAAGACCGACGGCCCGAGGGCGCGCACCCAGAGGTTGACGAACCCGATCACGCCCGCCAGAAACGCGGAACCGATCGCGGCCAAGGTCAGCCAGTAGCCCACCCCCACGTTCGCGTACGCCCTCCGGTCGACCGCCCGAAGGGGCAGGATGCGGCCCACGTATTCGACCGCGTTGTGGCTCTCGCAGCAGTACGCGTCGGCCTTCTTGCGCGGCAGGAGCAGGAGCTCGATGAAGAGCGCCCCGCCCACGTCGAAGAGGAACAGGAAGGCGGTCGCATAGCAGAGCATGCCCAGGTCGGGCAGCTCCTTCCACACCGTCGGGTTCAAGCTGAGGATGCCGCCCAGGGCGCCAAAGACGACCCCGATGAAGGCCCGGTACGGGATGGGGAAGTCCATCGGCGGCTCGTAGCGCTGGAGATCGAACGTGTCCATCACGAGATACGCCGCCAGGGCGGCGAGCCCGAGGCCCACCGCATGGAAGTACATCGCCGAGTAGAAGGTGTCGAAGGCGGGGGGAAACCCGATCGCGAAGTACAACAGGCCCATCACCGCAGTGATGGCGATGCTGCCCGCGGTGAGCGCCTTCAGCGAAAACGTGTACGCGTGGGTATAGGTGATGACTCCGAGCTCTTCGACCTGCGCCATTTCGCCTGACTCGACCTCAACTCGGCGGACTCCACCCCCCCTTCTGCGCTGCGCACTCTCGGTCCGTCACGCTCCCGCCGGCAGTCGCCAAGGTCACCAACGGCGGGCGCTGGAGGGCTTGCCCAGGCGGCCTAGATGCCAACATGCCGTGCCCTACAAGAAGCCCTGGCATTACCGTGGCAGATACCTCCTATTGGATGGGCCATTCCACCCCTTCCGGGTAGGCCGTCAGGCATCAGACTGCCCAGTCGAGCAGGGCGCAACAGTCGGCTCGGCGCTGGCGTGCCCGTGGGTCGCCGGTCAGGCTGGCGCTAACGAATGGTCGATGCCCCCTGGCAGGCCCATTCCACATAGGGAGCGGGGTCCATCGCTTGGCGCTCCGCTCCCCCTCCTGAGTGATGGAACGTCCGATGGGACGTGCCGCCCAACCAGCCCCGATGGTCGAAGACCGGACCGGCGGCCCTCCTCCCGGCGTCCGAGTCAGGCATGGTCCGTACGCGGGAGGTGACGAGGTGGGACCGGCGAGCCCACCCGCCGGGCTCGCCGCGCGCGTGGCCCGACCGGCGCGTGGGCGACCCAAGTAGCCGCTCGTCTGCCTGCCCGCGTGCTTCGGCTGGTCGTTGGGCCCGTGCCCTCGTCCTCGCCCAGGCCGTCCCGACGTGCCCCCACGCCCCCCGTGGTTGAAATGATCCCGCACGGCGAGGGGGTTACCGATCGAGCCTCGATCCCGCGGACGAGCTGACGTGCTGCCCCAGACTCCTCCCCCTGGCGCGAGCGCGTCGAGGCGCGCCCGCGGTCCGCGGCAGCGCCATCGGCCCACCCACGGCGGCGACGCCCAGGCGCAGCGCGGTGCCCACCAGGCGCCCACGGCGCCGTTGGGCGGGGTCACCTGGACCTCCCAGGCCCACCCTGCGCACTCGCCCCCTGTCCCCGGAACGCGGCGGGGCCCAGCCAGATGAGCACGCAGGCGCGCGAGTCCGGCGACCAGGCGCCCTGGCGAGCCGCCCCACGCTCGACCTCGGCGATCTGGTCCGACCCCGCCGGCCCGCAAGCGACCAACGGCTGGAGCACGTCCCGGGCGCGAGGGTGCGTGGGCGCGCAACAGCTGGGCCAGGGTGAGCCGGACGCCGCTCAGGGGCAGCCCCGGTCAAGGCGCACGCTAGATCAGCACCCGGGGCAGACCACCTCGCTCGGCTCGATCTGGCGGCGCTCGAACGGCGACACCCGGCGCATGCTCGCCGATCGCGTCAGCCGTCCGCGGCAGGGCGCTCGCGTCCGCGAGGCGGCCGCCGTTCCGCCAGGGGATCCGCGCGTCGCCCTGCCGGGGGGTCCGAGGCCGGCGGCGTCACCGGCGGGCGACTGCCCGCCGGTGACCTTGCTCAGTCAGCGCCCGCCTGCCCGCGATCGCGGCCTCAGCGGCGCCCGACGCCACCGGCCTCGCGCAACCTCGCCTCGACGGCCGGCAGGCCCCCCGCCTCATGGAGCGCGCCGTACCACATGGTGGCCAGCAACGCGACACCGACGAGCAGGAGGCCGATCATCGAGATGTCATAGCCGGGACCGTGCAGCGCCGGGTTGACGAACACGAAGACCATCCCGCCGATGAACGTCACGGTGGTGCCCGCGATCGCCACCCAGCCGATGAGGTCCTGGTGGCGCGGCACCACGAACCGCGCGACGGCCAGCATGACGAGCACCATCGCCGGCATCAGGAAGAGCCCCAGGTCCTGGTGCAGCCAGGTGTAGACGGCGTCGTTGGCGGCGCCGTCAGCGCTGGCGTCGCCCGCCCCGAAGTGGACCTCGTTGAGCTCGATCGTGTAGCCGGCGATGACCACGGTGGCGAAGAGGAGCACCCACGACCACAGGGTGGCGAGCCGGAGCGGACCGTTGGCCAGTGCGCGGACACGTGCGTCGCCCACGACCACGGCGACCAGCGTGATCAGTCCGCCCAGCATCACGAACACGCCCGTGACGATGTCGTCACCGGCGATCCCGTTGGTACCGCCCGCGGAGGTGAAGAGCGTCGGCGGGCCCCACGGAGCGAAGGCCATCGCGACGTACATCACGGTCATGATGGCGGCCCCGAAGCCCACCATCGCGAGGCCCAGCTGCGCGGCGGCGCGGGCGCGACCGGTGAGCGACTGGTAGCCGAACTGCACCGCCGCGATCGAGACCGCGACGGCCATCACCGCGACCACCATCTCGTGGGAGTGGGACCCGACGAGGTTGGCCTCGAAGTCATCCACCTTCTCGCCCAGCAGCCCGGCGTACGAGCCGATCACCGACGGGAAGTTGCCGAACTCGAGGATCCAGCCCGCGAGGTGGCCCATGACGGCCGCCACGAACATCGAGAAGGCGCCGAGGAAGGCCGAGACGTACGGCAGCGTCCGGGCGCTCGCCACGCCGCTGCGCCACTCGGCGATCATCCCGAGCAGCAGCACGATGCAGATCTCGTCCAGGGCGAAGAAGCCGAAGATCTGCACCCACATGGCGACCTCGGCGCCCGGGACCTGGCGGTCGAAGATGCCGCCCACCGCCGTGAGGACCGTCATGAAGAGCACGCCGCCCACGATCCACATCCGGGTGTGCATCGAGCGCAGCTGGAGCACGCCGCAGGTCAGCAGGGCGAGCAGGCCCACCATCCCCACCAGCAGCCCGTGCAGGTACATCACGTGCCAGTAGTCGGGCGATGCCGAGGCGGACGGTTCGCTGGTGAACGGGTTCGCGACGAACAGGCTGCCGAGCGAGAAGAGGGCCAGCCAGCCGATGACGAAGAACACCAGGTGGCGCTGGGTCAGCCAGGGGAACCTCGCGATGGGCGCAACGTCGTCGTACGCCTCGGGAGAGGAGGATGTGGGGGAACGGCTCATCTGCAGCTCCAGTGCGACTGCCCCAAACGCCCGCCCGGACGCAAGTGCAGTCCGAGCCCCCCGCGTTTGCCCATCGCGAGGCTCTGGCCGATGAGCCTTTGGTGATAGGGCCATGGGGGCCCCCAGTTCTAGGACCCAGGCCCCTAGCTCCTAGTGGCCTCGTTCACCTCAAGGCAAGGCCTGCGGCTCTATCTTTGGCCTGCCGTACGCCGACCATGGTGGTGCCGGACCGCCCACGGCATCCCGCCTCGGTTGAGCAGTACGCGGCAGGTCCGAAAGGGGCCATCCGGCCCGCGCCAGCCCTGCCGGTCGTAGGCAGTGAGGTCCTTGCCGCTGGCCGACCCGGCAGGCCACGGTGCCCCACACAGCTCCCCTTCGAGCGACTTGGGCGTACGCGAGGGCCGCCGCGCATCGGTCTCCCCGTGGGCCGGATCCGGAAGGGGCCGCGACGAAGATGACACAACCGGTCGTGTTCAGGCGCAACCATCGTCCCGGCGAGCTCACCTGCGTCGGTGGACTCCTCGACCCAGCGTGGGGCCGCGGCGTCACCACCACCGGGCGCCTGATTGCCGGGCGGCGGGGCAGGGTGTGCGAGGGAGTCGGCAGCGTCGACGACGCGGCGAACGCAGACCAAGCCCCGGGCCTGCGTTCGGGGGCACCCGATGGCCGATGTCCGCTGAGCTGACGCGTCCCGCGGCCGTGGGAACGAGGCGGGACGGCCCGACGCGCCACCGGCTGCCGACCGAGCGCCGGATCCTGGCCCATGACCACCGCGAGATCGAGCACCTGCTCGGCCACATCGAGAGCACTGCCGAGATTGCCGGCAACCTCGCCTCCCCGGATCTCGCGAGCGCGCTGCGCGGCCTGCTCGACGCGATCCAGCACACGCTCTGCGGGCACCTCGACTGGGAGGAGACCGTCTGCTATGCGGAGATGGATGGGCTCGCCGGGACCCCCTGGGCGACGCGGTTCCTCCGGTTCCAGCACGAGCAGATCCGTCAATCGATCGATCGGCTCGAGGCAGACGTGCTGGCTCTGCGGCACGAACCCACACATGGCGCGCTGGTGGCCCTACGGGCGCGGCTCTACCGGTTGCATGCGCTGATGAGCGCGCACCTCGAGCAGGAGGAGGTCGCGCTCACTCCGTTCCTCGACGTGCCCGGCGATGCGCCGGTCCCGCTCTGACGTCCCACCGTCCGACGCGCGGCAGGCGAGCACTGACGGCGGGTTCCGCCCCGCAGCTGCTGGCACCCGTCGCCGACGTGCTCTTCGCGGCGGGCGCGCTCGACGTCACGCTCGCGCTCCCCTGCTCATGAAGAAGGCGGGCTCGCGCGCGGGTCTCCCTCGTCTGCCAGACCTTCCTCGACCGCCCAGCACGTCCAGACGTAGATCGAGTCTCGCACAGGTATCCGAGGTGCCCGCTGGAAGGCTGGCCGGGCACGGACTCGCGACCGGAGGTGCCGCCCGCGAGGTCGCCGTGCCGGTATCCACGCAGCCCACAGCCTGGTGGAGGCGGCCGCGGCGACCGAGCGGTCATCCAGTCCGGGGACTGGTCTCCGCGCGTCTGATCTGGTCGGGGCGAATGGAGTCGCGACGACAATAACCATGTCATCGCGTGTCCGCCCATTCCGGCATCGGGCATCGGCCTGAGAGGGCTAGGGCCGAGCCGCTACGGGTGAACGTCCGGATCACGGCTCGCCGTGTGGGGTCGCGCGCGCGTGCGGTCAGCTGCGGTTACGTTGGCCGCCGATCCTATCAGGAGGGGCCGGGGCAGTCGCCGCTCAGGTCGAGCTTCTGTGGACGGCCAGTGAATCTGTCCGAGCTACGCGGCCAGTGACTTTGTCACCCTCGGTGGCATGGATCCGAGGGAAACCGTCGCTCTGAGTGTCCAGGCGCAGCGGCGCCTCACCATCCTCAGCCACCTGCTGGCGGGGCGCATCTCGGCCGAGGAGGCGGCCACCGCGTTGCGCCTCTCCGAGCGTCAGGTGCGCCGCCTGCTGGCGGCCTATGCGGCCGAAGGCCCGGCCGGCCTGCAGCACGGCAATGCCGGTCGGGCGCCGGCCCACCGCACCCCCGACGCCCAGCGCGAGCGCCTGGTGGCGCTTGCCACCGGCCCCTACGCGGGGGTCAACCACGCGCATCTCGCGGACCTGCTGGCCGAGCGGGAGGGAATCCGGGTTCCGGAGCGCACCCTGCGGCGGCTCCTCGCCGACGCGGGGGTCCACCCGGTGCACACGCGGCGCCCGCCGCGCCATCGCAGCCGCCGCGAGCGCATGCCGCGGGCGGGCATGCTGCTGCAGGTGGACGGCAGTCGCCACGACTGGCTGGAGGGCCGGGGGCCCTGGCTCACCCTGGTGGGTGGCATCGACGACGCGACCGGCACCGTGACCGGCGGCGCCTTCCGCGCGCAGGAGGACGCGGCGGGCTACTTGGTGACCTTCGGCCAGACAGCCACGGGGTTCGGCTTGCCCATGGCCACCTATTCCGATCGGCACGGCATCTTCTGGCGGGACCGCCGCCGACCGCCGACCCTGGCCGAGCAGCTCACCGGCCAGCGCAGCTTCACGCAGGTCGGACGGGCCCTGCACGACGCGGGGATCACCTGGATCGGCGCCCGCTCGCCCCAGGCGAAGGGCCGCGTGGAGCGCCTGTGGGGCACCCTCCAGGATCGCCTGGTGAGCGAGCTGCGCCTGGCCCATGCGGCCACCCTGGAGGAGGCCAACGTCCTCCTGGCCGCCTACCTGCCGCGCCACAACGCGCGCTTCGCGGTGCCGGCGGCCGACCCGGTGCCAGCCTGGCGCCCCCTCCCCGAGGGCACCGGTGCCGACGCGCTGTTCTGCTTCCACTACCCGCGTCGGGTCGCCCGGGACGCCACCGTGAGCTGGTCCGGCGGCGCCTTGGCCCTGCCCCGCCGGCGCGACGGCCGCAGCTCAGGCGGGCTGCGCGGTGGTCGTCGAAGAGCGTCTCGACGGGAGCCTGTGGGTGCGCCACGAGGGGGTGCCCTACCCACTCCGGGACGCTCCCCCTGGCCCCGCCCTCCTGCGCGCGCGCCATCTCTCAGCCCGCAGTGCGGGCCAGCCCGACCTGCTCCAACCACTCCAGGCCGAGCCGGAGGAACCCGCGCCGCGCACGCCCTGGCGACCGGCGCCAGACCATCCCTGGCGCCGCTGACCGCTGCCTGCCCCTGGACAGAATCACTGGCCGCCTGGACGGTCAAAGTCACTGGCCGGCGACA
>JAJYNJ010000009.1 GCA_021786385.1 Chloroflexota bacterium | reverse complement strand
GGCGTCCCCCCCCCCCCCCCCCGCCTCGCCGCGCGCGGACGGGGGGGTGGACGCCCAGCACCCGTGCGCTGGCGTCCGCCTCGAACGCCACGAGCGACACGCGCTCGAGACCGGGCAGCGCGGCGATCTCGGCGCACACCCGCTCGGCCGTCGCCTCGACGGTCTCGCCCTGGCGCAGGCGCCCCAGCGCGGCGCGGATCTCTTCGCGCTCGCGCGTGGCGCGAAGAAGGGCCTCGCTGGTGGCCCGCTCGGCGGTCACGTCGCGGGCGGTGGCCACGTAGTGGGTGACCCGGCCCGTCGCATCGCGCAGGGGGCGGATGATCACCTCCTTCGTCATCAGGGCGCCATCCTTGCGACGGTCGACCAGCGTCGCGCGCCACGTCTGGCCGGCGCCGAGCGTCGCCCACAGCTCGCGGTAGAAGGCGTCGGAGTGGACGCCGCTCTTGAGGATCCGCGGGTTCTGCCCGACGGCCTCCTCGCGCGTGTAGCCGCTCAGCCGTTCGAAGGCCGGGTTGACGTAGGTGATCATGCCCTGCGTGTCGGTGATGTAGACCATCTCGGAGGCCTGCTCCACCACGGCCGCGAGCCGGTCCCGCTCGGTCTGCGCACGGGCCAGGGCATGGGCGCGCCGCCATAGGAGCGCATACAGCAGTATCGAGGTGACGGCCACGAAGACCAGGTCGGGCATGTCGAACCGGGCGCTCGCGCCGCTGAGAACGGGATTCAGGGCGACGATCCAGAGGACCGCCCCGAGAGCGTACGCGAGAGCCAACTGCACCGGAGATGGCTCTCGGATGACCTGTTGGCCTGAGCTCACAGTCGACTCCACGGTGTGGATCCACGCCTGGGCCAGCCAGCGGGATCGTAGCAGAGGGGAGTCGGTGTTCGGCGGGGATGTGGGTCGGCCCGCCCATGCGACGTCGCGGGGTCTAGGCGGACTCCGGGATCTGGAGGCGTGACGCGGGGCGCCGCGAGGGCCATCCGTACGGTCGCCCGTATGGTGTGGGCTCTGATCCACGGGGACCGACCTGAGCATCTGTCCCGAGACGTACGCGCCACCGGTCAGCGGCGGCCGGTTCGAGCTCGGGATCGGAGGCGGCTGGAAAGAGGACGGGTGGTTGGCCTACGGCTATGGGGTCCCGCCGACCCAGGATCGGCTCGCGGCGCCGGGCGACGCTCTGGAGGCGATTACCAGGACGCTGCAGCCGAGGTGTGCCACGTACGAGGGGCGCCTCTCGCCTCTTGGTCGACGCGCGGGCCGCCTCCAGGCGGGGCGCCGCTTGTGGCGTCCGGCCCGGCACTGGTCATGCGGAGCGTCTCAGCACGGCCGGATGGCACTGTCGGCGCCCACGCTGGGGCCACGACACTGACTCGACGGAGGTGCGTCGCATGCCGTCGACCGGGATGGTCGCTGCTTCCCCGCTGGCCATGGTCACGCTCGAGGAGTGCCTGAGGAGTCGTCGCTCCCGGCGTGACTTCTGCTGGGATCCCCTCGGCGTGGACGAGTTGCGGCGCCTCTGCTGGGCGGGCCAGGGGGTGACCGGCCCAGCCGGGCTGCGCACGGCACCGTCGGCCGGTGCCATCCATCCCCTCGAACTGTACGTCGTGACGCCCAGTGGCATCTCGCACTACGACGCCATGCGCGACCGGCTGACGCTGCTGCGGCCCGGGGATCGCCGTCCAGCACTCTGTACGGCAGCCGAATCCCAGGACGTGATCGGCCTGGCACCCGCGACGATCGTGGTGGTGGCCGTGGAGGGCCGCATGGAACCCCGCTACGGCACTCGGGCGCGCCGGTACCAGCTGATCGAAGCCGGCCATGTGGCGCAGAACGTCCTGCTGGCCGCGACGGCGATGGGATTCTGCGCCATACCGGTGGGGGCCCTTGACGACCTGGCGGCGCGCGATGTGCTCGAGCTGCCGGCCACCCATACCCCGCTCTACCTCGTCGCGGTGGGTCGCTCGTCGGTCGAGCCAACCTGAGCAATCTGCGGGCCGGCGGCGGCACGACGCCCCCGGCGGACGGCCGGTAGGATGGTCCTCGATGTCCCCGATCCCCCCGGAGCGTTCCTACCGTGCCCTCGCTGCCGTGCCGGCGCTGCCGCGCATGGTGGCGGGGATGCAGATCGCCCGGATCGGACAGTCGATGGTCAGCGTCGCGATGGTTCTGTTCACACTGACCACGTACCACTCTGCCCGACTGGCGGGGCTCGTGACGTTCGTGGCCATCGTGCCGGGCATGCTGGTGAGCCCGATCGCGGGGGCCCTGCTCGACCGCCATGGACGTTCCCGGTTGGTGCTCGTCGACTATGTCGTGGCCGGCGTCGCCCTCGCGTTCGTGGGAGGGCTCGCGATGGCCCATGCGCTCCCGGTCTGGCTGCTGCTGGTCATCGCGGGTGCTTCGTCCTTGACGGCCACGCTCAGCAGCACCGGGCTGCGGAGTCTGTTTCCGTTGCTGGTGCCGGCCCATCTCTGGGAGCGCATCAACGCGGTCGACTCGATGGGGTACGTGGTAGCCACGGTGGTGGGGCCGCCGCTGGCAGGGGCGCTGGTCGGGCTGTGGGGCGGACCTGCGGCCCTCGTCGCGATCGCCGGCACGTTTGCCCTCGCCGCGCTCGTGCTGGTCGGGATCCCGGACCCGGAAACCGACGTGGCCTCCAGTGGTCGCCTCCTGCTCGACGCGTGGCAGGGCCTGGTCTACACCTGGCGCAACCCGACGCTACGGGCGCTCGGGTTCTCCGTCTCAGCGGTCAACCTGAGCAGTGGGATGACCACGATCGTGGTGCCGCTCATCGTGCTCGACCGGCTGCACCAGGGGCCCGCGGCGGTCGGCGCCGTCTTCGCGGTGCTCGGGTTGGGCGGCGCGGTGGCTGCCGTCCTCTTCGGACGGATCAACAGCGCCGGGAGGGAGCGCCGCATGCTGGTGCTGCCGATGCTCGGGAGTGCCCTCGCGCTGGTCCTGCTGCTGCCGGCCGCGGATCCGACCCCGACCGCAGGGGCGCTGGGCCTGGTCATCGCGTCGATGGCGCTGATCGGACTCCTCAACGGGCCACAGGACATCGGGCTGTTCACGCTGCGGCAGCGGCGCACGGATCCGGCCTGGATGGGACGCGCATTCGCGGTGTCGATGAACTTCAACTTCGCCGGCTTCCCGATCGGCTCGGCCGTCGCGGGCTGGCTGGGGTCCCGTTCGATCGAGAGCGCCGTCCTCTTCGGGGTGGCGGCGTGCGTGGTCGCGGCCGTGATCGCGGCTCGCGGGATCCCGCGGAGCGAGGGCGGCGAGGGCCGCGCGGCGAGACCGAGCACCGTGTGACAGGTTCCACCAGGTTCGTGGAGATTTGGTAAGGTTCCAGCGTGCGCGCGGCAGCATCTGATCCGTCCATCCGACCCGGCCACCCCAGTGCCAGCGACTGGATCGGCCTGGGTGACGCGAGCACGCTGCTCGGCGTCAGCGCCGCGACGCTGCGCCGTTGGTCGGACGAGGGGCGCGTCCCGGTCTTCACCACGCCGGGCGGCCACCGCCGCTATTCGCGGCGCGCGCTGGCCGCCATGATCCCGTCGGTGCGGCGCGAACGGCCGCCTCTCGCGCGGCTCGGCGCCTCGGCGGAGCGGATCGTGCGGGCCTACCGCGGGCCTCTCCCTCGGCGACGCTGGCCGGCAACAGGGCCATCCTGGGTGGAGCGCCTGAGCGAAACGCAGAAAGCGGAATTCCGGCAGCGCGGACGCGACCTCGTCGACGCGCTGCTGCTGCACCTCGACCGAGGCCCGGCCGGCGCGCCGGAGCACCTGGACCGGGCGGCCCGGCTGGCGGCCGAGCACGGCCGGGTGATGGCCGAGCTGGGGTGCTCGACGGTGGAGGCGGTCGAGTCGTTCCTGCAGTTTCGGGCCCCCTTCCTGACCGAGCTGACGCGCATCGCGCGGCGTCGCGGCCTCGACACGCGCGAGGCCACCGCGCTCCTCGCGGCGGTCGAGTCGGCCCTCGATCGGCTGCTGGTCGCGACGATCGAGGGGCACGCCGGGGCGTTCCCGGCGGCACCTGGCGCGGCGGCGTTTGGGGAGGTGGCGTCTGGTGCGCAGCTGAGGGCGGCGGCGGGGAGGCATCCGGCGGGCGGGCTCCGGCACGGCGGAGCGAGGCGCAGGGGCGGGGCCAGCTTATGACGCCAATGAGCAGCGACGCGATCCCCCTCTGGGTGCTCGGAGCTCCGGCGGGCCGCCACGGCGCGGAAGAACGGTCGCGCTTCGCCCGCATCGTGCTTGACCTCGCCGACGAGCGCGCGCGGGCGGGCCTGCTCGTCACCTGCCATCGGGTGGAGCTCTTCGGGACCGCCGCAGCCGACGCGCCGGCCGCGGTCGCGCCCGCCGCAGCGATCGAGCGCGCGGCCCACGCGGCCGGCCTCGAGGGCCTGCGGCGCTACCACGGGCGCGAGGCCGCGAGGTACCTCTTTCGACTGGCGGCGGGGCTCGAGAGCGCGGTCACCGGCGAAGATGAGATCCTCCACCAGGTCCGCGGGCTGCTCGACGCGGTGCGTACCGTCGTCCCGGCGGATCCTTTGCTGGTCCGCGCCCTCGAGCTCGCCATCGGCGTGGGACGGCGCGCGCGGGCCGAGCAGCCGCGACCGCAAGAGCGGAGTCTCGCCGATCGTGCGTTCGACTGGCTGGCGGGGCACCAGGGCCGGATCCGAGGCGGACGGATCGTGGTCGCGGGCGCCGGTGTGATGGGGCGGGCCCTGGCCGTGGGCGCGGCGCGCCGCGGTGCTGCCGTGACGGTCGCCAGCCGCGATCCGGAGCGTGCACGCGCGCTGGCGACCGCGATCGGCGGCTCCTGGGCTTCACTGGACGAGGCGGCGGGGCGTGTGGCGCAGGCGGACGCGCTCCTGGTCGCGCTGAGTGGCCGGTGGGACGCGCTGGCGGAGCGCTGGGCGGGGCCGGACGGCGCGGACGGCGCGGACGGCGCGTCGCGGGATCCCTGGCCTATCGTGGAGGCGGACGAGGCGGCCGCGCGACCGTCAGACCGGATGCCGCTCGTGGTCGACCTTTCGTCGCCCCAGGCGGTGCCCGAGCCCGTGCGTGCGGCGCTCGGTGCACGGTTCATCGACGTCGACCGGCTCTTCGCGCGACGGCCCGCCACCGCGGCCAGGGCCGAGGCGACCCGGCGCGCCTACGTCGCGCGCGCCGAGGCGCTCGTCGAGGAGGCCTGCGCGCTCTACGCGCGCTGGGTCGCGGCCCGTCCGTCGGTCGAGACGCTCCGCGCGCTGCGCGCGTCCGTCGAGGCCGAGCGTGCGCAGGAGCTGGAGCGGCTCCTCCGGCGCCTGCCGGACCTCGAGCCGCGGGAACGGGCCCTGGTGGCGGCCTTCTCGGAACAACTGGTGGCGCGGATCCTGCATCGGCCGAGTGTCCGCCTGCACGACGACGTAGACGGGACGGCGGCCCAGGCCGCCCGGCTCCTGTTCGACCTGTGATGCCCGCCCGCCCGTTCCGTCTTGGCACGCGCGGTTCGGCGCTCGCGCGCCGGCAGTCCGAGCTCGTCGCCGGCGTCCTCCGGCAGCTGGGCCATGGGGTCGATCTGATCACGGTCGTGACCGAAGGCGATGTGCGGCCGCCCGAGACCGCCTGGGGTGAGGGCGCGTTCGTCGGCGCCCTCGAACGTGCGCTGCTCGCGGGCGACGTCGACCTGGCGGTGCACAGCGCGAAGGACGTGCCGATCGAGGGGCGCGGCGAGGCGCGCGGAGCCCTCGTCATCGCGGCGTACCCGCCGCGCGAAGATCCCCGCGACGCCCTGGTGACGCGCGATGGCGCCGACATGGCGACGCTGCCGGACGGGGCACGGGTCGGCACCGACAGCCCCCGCCGCGCGGCCTTCCTGCGCGCCGTGCGGCCGGACTTGCGGATCGTGCCGCTCCACGGCAACGTCGACACCCGACTTCGCCGCCTTGCTGCGGGCGAGGTCGACGCACTGGTATTGGCGATCGCCGGGCTGACGCGGCTCGGACACGGCGCGCGGGCGGATCAGCCGCTCGACCCGTCGCTCGTCCCGCCGGCGCCCGGCCAGGGTGCGCTGGCGGTGCAGTGCCGCGTCGACGACGGGGAACTCCGCGCCGTGCTGGCACGTCTCGACGATCCCCCCACGCGGCGTTGCGTCGAAGCCGAGCGCGAGGTGTTGCGCTCGACCGGCGGCGGCTGTCGGGCGCCGCTGGGCGCGCTCGCCGCGCTCCGCGGTGACCGGCTCGAGCTGCTCGCCGGCGCGGTGCCGTCGTCGGGAACCCCGATCGTGGCCCGCCGCGTGGGCGAGGCCGGAGACTGGGTGGCTCTGGCGGGTTCGCTCGCGGGGGAGCTGCTCGCGGCGGGGTTCCGTGCCGCAGGGGGCGGACCGGAGGGCGCCGCGTGAGCGGCAGATCGGTGGCACGCTCGCCGCGGCGCCAGCCGCTCGCCGGACGCGCGGCGCTCGTCACCCGGCCGGCTGGCGCCACCGATCCGCTGGTGGCCCGGCTGGAGGGGGCCGGGCTGCGCGTCCACGCCGTGCCGACGGTCCTGACCCGTCAGGTGCCGCCCGGCGGCGAGCTCGACCTGGCGGTCGCGCAGCTCGAACGGTTCGACTGGGTGGTGGTGACGAGCGTCGTCGGCGTGGCGGCGCTGCGGAGCGCGCTCGAGCGCGTCGGCCACGCCGTGACGAGCGGGGCGCCGCGCAGCGCGGCGGTCGGCCCGGCCACCGCCCGGGCGCTCCGCGAGGCGGGCCTCGCCGTCGACGTCGAGGCACCCGAGGCGACCGGGCGCGGCCTGCTGCCGGCGCTGCAACGGGTCGAGGCGCTCGCCGGCAAGCGCGTCCTGTTGCCGCGCGCGAGCGCCGCGTCGTCCGAGCTCCCGGCGCTGCTCCGGGAGGCCGGCGCCGACGTCCGGGAAGTGGTCGCCTACGAGACGGTCGAGGGCCCCCAGTCGTCGCGCGAGGCGCTGCGCGCGGCGCTCGCCGATCCACTGCTCGGCGTCATCGTCGTCGCGTCGGGTTCGGCAGTGCGCGGACTGGTCGCGCTTGCGGACGGACCCGTCGCCGGCCAGGTGTCGGAGCGCGGCCAGTCCGCGCGACTGCGAGCGCTCCCGTTTGTCTCGATCGGCCCCTCGACATCGGCCGAGGTGCGGCGGTTCGGCCTGGACCTCGCCGCCGAGGCCGCCGCCCCCACTGTCGATGCGCTCGTCGATGCGGTGCTGGGGGCTCTGGGCACCGCGCCTGCTGACGCCCGCACCCTCCCTACCGTCGCTGCTTCCGCCACGGAGGTCCCGTCATGACGTCCACGCTTCACAGGCGCGGCACGGCCGGTGCGCCGCCGCCCGCCACCCCCGCAGCGAGCGCCCAGGGCGACGCTGGCCAAGTCGCCGCCGAGACCGCTGGCGCGCCGCTCCCGTTCGAGCGCACCCGCCGGCTGCGCGCGACCGCGGCTCGCCGCGCGCTGGTCCGCGAGACCCGCCTCTCGCCCGCGCAGCTGGTGATGCCGCTCTTCGTGGTCCCCGGCAGGGCGCGTCGCGAGCCGATCGCCTCGATGCCCGGTCAGGAGCGCCTGAGCCCCGACCTCGTCGTCGAGCTCGCGGCGGATCTCGCCGCGCTCGGCGTGGGTGGCCTGATGCTGTTCGGCATCCCCACCGAGAAGGACCCCCGCGGCGAAGCCGCCGCCGACCCCGACGGGCCCGTCCCCGAGGCACTCCGCCAGCTTCGCGCCGCGGACCTGCCGCTCGTGCTCGCCGCCGACGTCTGCCTGTGTGAGTACACCACGCACGGCCACTGCGGGATCGTGGTGGGCGACCGGATCGACAACGATGCGACCCTGCCCCAGCTGGCCAACGCCGCGCTCGCCTACGCGTCGGCCGGTGCCGAGATCGTCGCGCCGAGCGGCATGATGGACGGCCAGGTGGCCACGTTACGCGCGGCCCTCGACGCGGTCGGCCAGACCGAGATCGGGATCCTCGCTTACGCTTCGAAGCACGCCTCGGCGCTCTATGGCCCGTTCCGCGAAGCGGCCGACTCGACGCCCGCCTTCGGCGACCGGCGGAGCCACCAGATGGACCCTGCAAACAGCCGGGAGGCGCTGCGCGAGATGGCGCTCGACGCGGCCGAGGGGGCGGACATCTTGATGGTCAAGCCGGCGATCACATCGCTCGATCTGCTGGCCCGTGCCCGCCAGCGCTTCGACCTGCCGCTGGCCGCCTACCAGGTCAGTGGCGAACTGGCGATGCTCGAGGCGGCGGCCGCGCACGGCTGGATCGACCGCCGGCGGACCGGGCTCGAGCTGCTCACCGCCATCGCACGCGCCGGGGCCGACGTCATCCTGACCTACCTGGCGCGCGATGCCGCCGCCTGGCTCGCCGAGGAGCGCTCCCGATGAACCGCGCGCCAGGAGCCGCTTCCACCACCACCCTGGGAGAAGTTCCGTGACCGACGCTCGCTATGTCCACGCGCTCGCGCTGGGCCTCGACCCGACCTGGCGTCGGCTGCCGGCAGTCGACCGCGCGGCGTCCGGGGCCGCCTTCGCCGCGGCGCTCGACGTCGTGCCGGCGGTCGTCACGCACACGTACTCGATGATCGGCCTGCAGCCGGGCGCGGACCTCCTGATCTGGCGGCTGGGCCCGACGGTGCGGGCGCTCGAAGAGGCGGCCGCGGCGGTGCTGCAGGCCGGCCTCGGCAGATGGCTCTCGGTCCGCGAGAGCCTGCTCGGCGTCATCCAGCCCACGCAGTACGTGAAGAAGCCCACGCCGCAGGAGCAGTCGCTCTTCGAGGGCGAACGCTGCGCCTACCTGATCGTCTACCCGTTTACGAAGTCCACCGATTGGTACCTGCTGGGCCGCGATGCCCGGCAGGGGATCATGAACGAGCATATGCGCATCGGGCACGCCTATCCGCAGGTACGCCAGCTGCTCGCGAACTCGTTCGGCCTCGACGATCAGGACTTCATCGTCGCCTACGAAACCGACGATCTGCCGGCCTTCGTCGACCTGGTGCGCGAGCTGCGTGGCTCCGACAGCCGGCGCTCGACCGTGCGGGACACACCGATCCTGACGGCGGTCCACCGGCCGATCGGCGAGATCCTCCGGCTTCTCGACGCCGCCGAGATCGGGTCGGTGCCGGACAATGGCCACGCACCCGCCCTGACCGTGCCCGCGGCCGCGAAGCCGCGCGGCGCCACCCGCGCCGCTGGCCGGGGGTCGCGATGAGCGTGCGGGCCGGCGAGACCGGCGCGGCGGCGTATCGGCGGCGTGCCGCGTCGCTCTTCCCAGGCGGCGTCAACAGCCCGGTTCGGGCGTACGGGGCGGTGGGCGGCGAGCCGCCGATCATCGTCGAGGGCAAGGGCGCCGTGGTCCGCGACGTCGACGGCCGGGAGTATCTCGACTACGTCGGCGCGTTCGGCCCGCTGATCCTGGGGCACGCCCATCCGGCGGTCGTCGCGGCCGTCCGGCGGGAGGCGGAGGCGGGCGGTCCGTTCGGTGCGACCACGCCCGCCGAGATCGAGCTCGGCGCGGCGATCCGCGCGGCGATGCCCTCGCTCGAGCGGCTGCGCTTCGTCAGCTCCGGCACGGAGGCCGCGATGAGTGCGCTGCGCGTCGCCCGCGCGGCCACGCGCCGCGATCTGGTCGTGAAGTTCGAGGGCGGTTACCACGGCCATGCCGACGGCCTCCTCGCCCGGGCCGGCTCGGGGCTCGCGACGCTCTCGCTGCCGGCCAGTGCCGGGGTGGCGGCCGTGGTCGCGGCGCAAACCCTGCTCGCCCGCTACAACGATCTCGCGTCGGTGGCCGCCGCCTTCGAACGCCACCCGGGGAAGATCGCCGCGGTCATCGTGGAACCGGTTGCGGCGAACATGGGCGTGGTCGCGCCCGAGGCCGGGTTCCTGGACGGACTGCGCGAGCTGACGGCGCGCCACGGCGCGCTGCTCGTCTTCGACGAGGTGATCACGGGGTTCCGGGTGGCGCGCGGTGGCGCCCAGGCCCGCTACCACGTCGCTCCGGACCTCACGGTGCTCGGCAAGATCGTCGGTGGCGGGATGCCGGTCGGCGCCTACGGCGGCCGGGCGGAGCTGCTCGATCTGGTGGCGCCGGCGGGTCCCGTCTACCAGGCGGGGACGCTCTCTGGCCACCCGGTCGCGATGGCCGCCGGCCTGGCGACGTTGGGCGAGCTCGGCGCCGAGCTCTACGCGCGGCTCGAACACCTCGGGGCTGCGCTCGAGACCGGGTTGTTGGAGGCGGCCGCCACGGCCGGCCGGCGCGTCTCGATCGGGCGCGTCGGCTCGTTGCTGACGGTCTTCTTCCGCGCGGCGGCCCCGCGGGACTTCGACGAGGTCCAGGAGGCCGACGCGGACGCCTTCGCGCGCTTCCACCGCGCGATGCGCGACGCCGGGATCCTGCTACCACCCTCGCCCCAGGAGGCCTGGTTCCTCTCCGCCGCCCACGGCATGGAGGACGTGGCACGCACGGTCGAGGCGGCACGCACGGCCTTTCGGGCATGAGCGACCGCCTGCTGCGCGCGTTCCACCGCGAACCGGTCGACGCGACGCCGATCTGGTTCATGCGCCAGGCGGGACGGGCGCTGCCGGAGTACCGCGCGGTGCGGGAACGGGTCGGACTGGCGGAGATCGTCCGGGATGCCGCACTCTGCGCCGAGGTCTCGCTCCAACCGGTGCGGCGCCTCGGGGTGGACGCCGCCATCGTCTTCGCCGACATCACGACGCCGTTGCCGGGGATGGGGGTCGACGTCCGCTTCGTGGAGGGTGTGGGCCCCGTGATCGAGCGGCCGATCCGCACCCCGGCCGACGTGGCCGTGCTGGGCACACTCGACCCGGACGCGGCGGTCGGGCCGCTGCTGGAGGCGATCCGCCTGCTGCGCCGGGAGAGCCCGGTGCCAGTGATCGGCTTCGCGGGCGCCCCGTTCACGCTCGCGAGCTACCTCGTGGAGGGCCGGTCGTCGCGGGACACGGCGGGTCTCCTCGCGCTGCTCCGCGGCGCGCCCGAGCTCTTCTCCGCGCTCCTCGAGCGGCTCGTCGACGCCACCGTGGTCTATCTGGAGGCGCAGGTGCGGGCCGGTGCGCAGGCGGTCCAGGTCTTCGACAGCTGGGTGGGCGTCCTGGGTCCATTCGACTACGCGCGCCACGTGCTGCCGCACATGCGGCGGCTCTTCGCCGGGCTCGCCGGTCTTGGCGTGCCGACAGTCCTCTTCGGGACCGGCACGGCCGGCCTGCTGCGCCTGATGGCCACTAGCGGGGCAAGGGTCATCGGGCTCGACTGGCGCATCGCGCTGGGGGAGGCGTGGGAGCTGCTGCCCGGGCTCGCCGTGCAGGGGAACCTGGACCCCTCGTTGCTGCTGGGCCCGTTCGAGGCGGTGGCCGAGCAGACGGTCTGGATCCTGGAGCAGGCCGCCGAGCGGCCGGGGCACGTCTTCAACCTGGGACACGGCGTCCTGCCGGCGACCGATCCGGACGACCTGCGCCGCCTGGTCGACCTCGTGCACGAGCGCTCGGCGCGGCCCGGCGCGGGACGCGCGCCATGACCGGCGCGGAGCGCTTCCTGGCCGCCTGCCAGCTCGCGCCGGTGGACGCGACCCCCGTCTGGTACATGCGCCAGGCGGGACGGGGGATCCCGGCGTACGAGCGGATGCGGGAACGCTACGGCGTGCTCGGCATCGCGCGCACGCCCGAGTTGGCGGCCGCGGCGACGGTGCTGCCCGTGGCGGCGTACGGGGTCGATGCGGCGGTGATGTACGCCGACATCATGCTGCCGGTCGGTCCGCTGGGCATCGACTTCGAGCTGACGGCCGAAGGGCCGGTGGTGGCGACGCCGATCCGCAGCCCCGAGGCCGTGCAGCGCCTGCGCCTCTACGAGCCGGAGGAGGAACTCGCGTTCGCCATGCAGGCGGTCCGCATCGCGCGGCGCGAGATCGATGGGCGACAGGCCCTGGTCGGGATCGCCGGCGGGCCCTTCACGCTGGCCGCCTACCTCATCGAGGGTCGCGCATCGCGGGACCAGGCCGCGGCGCGCGCGTTCATGTACGCGCAGCCCGCCGCGTGGCACGCGTTGCTGGGGCGGCTCGCCGAAGTCGGGCGGCGCTACCTGGCCGCGCAGGTCCGGGCGGGCGTCCAGGCCGTGCAGGTCTTCGACACGTGGGCAGGATCGCTCGGGCCGGCCGAGTACGAGGCATACGTGCTGCCACACGCGATGCGGCTGCTGGAGGGGGCGCGCGGCGTCCCAGCGATCCATTACGTCAGGGCCAGCGCGGCGCTGCTGGAGCCGCTCGCCCGCTCCGGTGCCACCGTCATCGGCATCGACGCGGGGCTCTCGCTCCGGGCGGCGTGGGCGCGCATCGGATCGCACCTGGGCATCCAGGGGAACCTCGACGGCGCTCGGCTGCTTGCTGGCTGGGAGGCCACCCAAGCCGGCGCGCGGGGTGTCCTCGAGGAGGCCGGCGGGCGCGCGGGTCACATCTTCAACCTGGGGCAGGGGATCGTGCCGGGCACCGACCCGGCGCTCCTGGCCCGTCTCGCCGCGTACGTCCACGAGGCGTCGGCCGCGCGTCGGACCGGCGCCGCAGCAGGCATGGAGGTCCTCAGGTGACGATCGATCCGCCCGTCGGCGTGATCCTCATGACGTACGGGTCGCCCGCCGGCCTCGACGACGTGCCACGCTACCTGGCGGCGGTGCGGGGCGGTCGGGCCCCCGAAGCTGAGCTCGTCAGCGAGTTCACCCGTCGCTACCGCGTGATCGGCGGCTCGCCGCTGGTGCGCATCACCGCCGCCCAGGCCGCGGCGCTCGCGGGGCGTCTCGGCCCCGGGTTCCGGGTCACGATCGGGATGCGCTTCTCGGACCCATCGATCGGCGCCAGCCTTGCCGAGCTCGTCTCCGCCGGCTGCCGCCGCGTCGTGGCGATCATCCTCTCCCCGCAGTACTCCGAGCTGATCATGGGCGGTTATCTGCGCGCGATCGAGGCGGCGCGCGTCGCGCTCGCGCCGGATGCGCCCATCGTGGCCCTGGCCGGGGCGTGGCACCTGGAGCCGGCCTTCGTCGGCGCGCTCGCCCTGCGGATTCGGGAAGCGCTCGCGGCGTTCCCGGAGCGAGAACGCGGCGCGGTCCCGGTGCTGCTCACGGCCCACAGCCTGCCGCGGCGCGTGGCCGAGCAGGAGCCGGGCTATCTCCGCCAGCTCGAGGAGACGGCCATCGCCGTGGCGAACGCGGCGGGCTTGGCGGGCGGCCAATGGCACTTCTGCTGGCAGAGCGCGGGACACGAGCCCGGCGAGTGGATGACGCCGGACTTCGCCGACCTGGTGCCGCGCCTTCGCGCGGAGGGTCACCGAGCTGTGGTGGTCGCACCGATCCAGTTCCTGGCCGACCACTTGGAGACGCTCTACGACCTGGCGGTCGGAGCCCGGGAGCAGGCGGCCGCCGCGGGGATGGCCTTCGCGCAGATCCGGGCACTCAACGCCGATGCCGGCCTCGTCGAAGCGCTGGCGCACGTCGTGGAGGCGACGCTTGTTGCTGGCGGCGGGTCCGTCACGGCGGCGCGCCGGCGCGCGGGATCGGCGCCGGCGGCCTGATGCGTTCCGGGCGCTGAGGTGGTCCGGCGGGGCTCAGCCGCTGCCGCGGGCGGTGCCGAAGGGAGACGTCCCGCCCGATGCTGCGCCACCGGCCGCTGCGCCGCCGGCCGCGGCGCGGGGAGCGCCGGCTCGAACCTCGTCGGGCAAGGGGAACCAGCGCAGCGCCTCGAAGTCCGGCCCCTCGCGGATCGGCCGCGGTGCTCGTGATGGCACCGGCGGGTCGGCGAGGATCGCCCGGGCCTCGGCCAGATACTCGGCCAGCCGCGACTCCGGCTCGCGGTGGCGGTGCGCGGGGTAGGTCATCCGCCCATCCGCGTACCGCACGTCGTGCAGGCTGAGGGGCGCCTCGGGGAGCCCATCGATGTGCCGCCAGAGCCCGCTCGCCGGTTCGAAGTCGTAGAGCGGTAGCAGCCGCCAGCCTTGGGAGGCGACGAGATCGACCGCGTCGAGGATGTACCGGAACACCGTCTCACTGATGAAGTAGTTGAAGTTCACACGCACCCAGCCCGGCTTGATCCCCTCACAGCCCCGGGCCACCTGGCGCTCGAACGCCCGTGAGCGCTCGAGGTCGATGCCGAGGAGCCGGTGGCCGTAGGGGCCCGCGCAGGAACAACCGCCACGCGCCTGGATGCCGAAGAGGTCGTTGAGCAGCGCCACGACGAAGTTGTGGTGCAGGTAGCGGCCGCCGTGGCGGACGACGAAGGAGACGATCGAGAGGCGTTCCGCGGCTCGGCTGCCCAGGATCTCGAGGGCCGGGTTCTGCGCCCAGCGCGCGATCGCGCGGTCGATGAACGACGTCTCACGTGCACGGATCGCCGGAACCCCGACCGCCTCTTTGAGCTGCACGACGAGTCCGGCACGGATCGACTCCACGATCGCCGGCGTACCGCCCTCCTCGCGCCGTTCGATGTCGGCGAGATAGCGGTGCTCGAGCGGGTTCACGTACTCGACCGTGCCCCCGCCGGGGACGGACGGTACACGGTTGCGAAACAGGGCGCGCCGCGCCACAAGAACCCCGGGCGTCCCCGGTCCCCCGATGAACTTGTGGGGCGAGATGCAGACCGCGTCCTTGTAGGCGAGGTTGCCGTCGGGGCCAGCGTCGCCGCCCATCCGGATCTCCACGTAGGGCGCCGCCGCGGCGTAATCCCAGCAGGAGAGGGCCCCGTAGCGGTGGAGGAGGATCGAGATCGAGCGCGAGTCGGAGACGATCCCCGTCACGTTCGACGCGGCTGAGAAGCTGCCGATCAGAAGCCGGCGGCCCGCGTGCGCTCGCAGCTCGCGCTCGAGCGCCTCCAGATCGATCCGCCCATCGCGATCCTCGGGGACCGTGATCAGCTCCGCGATCGACTCCCGCCACGGCAGGTCGTTGGAGTGGTGCTCGTATGGTCCGATCAGCACGACCGGCCGCTCCTCCGGTGGGATCCGGGAACGAAGGTCGTAGCGGTCGTCGAGGTCCGCGGGGAGCCGTAGGTTGAGGACCTCGACCAGACGATTGATCGCGGCCGTAGAGCCGGAGCCGCAGAAGATGACCGCATGCTCGCTGGTCGCGCCGACCGCGTCGCGGATGATCCGACGCGCCTCCTCGCGGAACCGCGTGGTCTGCAGACCCGTGCCAGACGATTCGGAGTGCGTGTTGGCATACAGCGGCAGGACCGCGTCGCGGATGTAGTCCTCGATGAAGGTGAGCGAGCGGCCCGACGCCGTGTAGTCCGCGTAGGTCACGCGCCGCACGCCGAAGGGGCCCGCGACGGCCTCGTCGTCTCCGAGCACCGACGCACGGATCAACTCGATCAGCGGCGTCGCTGGCGCATCCATCGCGGGCATGGTAGCGGTCTGGTCGGGCGGCCGCGCGGCCCGGCGCGGGCAGGGTCAGTCGGTCTGGCCGGAGGTTACGCCCCGTTGCGCCGCCAGCGCGGCCTGCAGCTCCGCGGCCAGGACGGCCGTGGATGCCGAGACGCGGTCGGCGCCGCCGAGCTCGTCCGGGGGGTACGTGCCGGCCGGCGCCCAGACGCGCATGCCGGCGGCGCGGGCGGCCGCGATCCCAGGCGGCGTGTCTTCGATCACCAGGCAACGGTCCGCTGGAACCCGCAGCGCGGCCGAGGCCTGGAGGAAGAGATCCGGCGCCGGCTTGGGACGGGCCACCTCGGCGGCGCTGAAGATGCGGCCGGTGAACCGATCGAGCAGGCCGACGGCCCGTAGTGCCGCCTCGATCCGTTCGCGGGTGCCGTTCGATGCGACACAGTACGGGACCCCGACGCGACCGAGGAAATCGAGCAGTGCGGGGATGCCGGGGCACGGCCGCAGCCGGCGCTGGAACCGCTCGATGAGTCGGGCGGCGAACGCGGCCTCGAACGAGGCGGGGAGGGGGCGTCCGGCCCGCGCCTCGATGACCTGGCGGATGAGGGACGGGGTGCCGCCGGTGAAGTCACGCCGACACTGTGCCGGGGTGGTCGGCACGCCGTACGCGGTGAGGACCTCGGCGAGCGTGGCGCTCGAGAGCGCCTCGCTGTCGACGAGGACGCCGTCGTTGTCGAAGATGACGAGATCCACGGGCCCAAGCCCGTCGACCCGCACGGATCGGGTCACGACCGGCAGGCCGCGGCCAGCGCGAGGTGCACGCGTCCAATGCTCCATTGCAGCTCCTCGGCCGCACGCCGTGGAACCCGGGCGCGTGCCGTGCGGAGCAAGTCCTGTTCATGGTGCCATCGATCGCGGCGTCGCGTGCGGTCGTGCCCTCCCCTACGGGGCGGCGCAGGACGTTCGCGTGGCGCGCGCGTAGGCTCTGCCCTGTGACTGCCAGGGTGAGCGCGGGCGTCCTCCTGTACCGCCTCCGGGACGGTCGTCCCGAGGTGTTGCTGGCCCATCCCGGTGGGCCGTTCCACGCCGCCAGGGACCTCGGCGACTGGTCGATCCCGAAGGGCGAGCCGGATCCGGACGAGGAACTGGCGGTCGCGGCCGCGCGCGAGTTCGCGGAGGAGACCGGGACGCCGCTTCCGACCGGGCCGTTCCGGCCACTCGGCTCGACCCGCCAGAAGGGCGGCAAGCTCGTCACGGCCTGGGCGGTCGAGGGTGACCTCGATCCGTCACGTGCCCGGAGCAACACGTTCGAGCTGGAGTGGCCACCGGGGTCGGGACGGTCGCGGGCGTTCCCCGAGATCGATCGCGTGGCGTGGTTCGCCACCGACGAGGCGCGCCGGCGGATCAAGCCGGCGCAGGTGGTCTTCATCGATCGGCTGGAGGCGCTGCTCGGGGGGCGCTGAGGCACGCCTGCGGCGTGGCAGAGGGGTCTCCCCGGCTGGCCCGCCTCAGGGGCCCGAGGATGCTGGTGACGGCGTCGCCGATGCCAGAGGCGTGGTGGCGGCCGTCGGTGCGGGCGTCTCGGAGGCCTGTGGCCAGGGCGTGGCGCCCATCGTCGCTTGCGGGAGGGCCACCACTGGTGGAGGGGCAAGCGCGGCCGCCAGCAGCCGGGCGTACGCGGCGGCACCGGCGGGGCGGAGGTGGATGCCGTCGTCCCAGAAATACTCGGGATGGCGGATGCTCGCGGCGTACCAGTCGGCCAGGACGACGCGGGAATCGCGCGCGGCCGCGGCGGCGAGCACGGCGTTGTCGTGCGATTCCCAGCTTCGTGGCTCCTTCAGGTTCACGAAGACGACACGCCGGGTGCTGCCCAGCAGCTGGAGCGCCTGATCGACCTGCTGGCTCGTGATCCAGCCATTGTCGCCGAGGCCGATGACGACCGTGTTGGGCAGCAGACCCTCCTGCTGGCGCTGGCGGAGAATCTGGAGGCCGACATCGAAGGAACGACCGATGGCGGCGTTCACCTCGATCCTGGGGATGGCCCGGAGGAGCTCGGTGACGGCACCGAGCATCACCGAGTCGCCGACCGCCAGGACGGCGGGTGGCCGCTGCGCAGCAGCTGGCGGCGCGCTTGGCGCAGCTGCCGGGCCGGAGGCGGCGGGCGAGGCCCCCGGGCCATTCGCTCCGGGGGCGCCGGGCGCACGTGCGGAGGGCGTGTCCGATGGGGCGGCCCCCTGACCTGCCAACCCCGCTGCAGTGCCACCGCCCGCCGTCAGCGAGGATCCCGTGGTGGTCGCGGCCGTCCCCGTGGCGGATGGCGGCGCCGCGGAGGGCGCGGCCGTGGGCGCCCCGACATCGACCGAGACCACGCTGAGGTACGGCGGGGGCGAGGGAGGCGTGGCCCCGGCCACCCGCGCGCCGACCAGAAGCGCCACGGCCAGGAGCGCGGTCCCGCTCGCCAGTGGCCAACGGTATGTCGCGAGCCGGCGGCGCCGGGGTACCAACCGCCAGGCACGCCACGCCCGACCGAGTGCCCCGTGCCGGACCGGCGTCTCGACGAAGCGGTACGACAGCTCGGCCGCCATCAACGTCAGGGCCAGGCGCAGCGCGAGATCCGGGAGCGGATCGAGTGCCACGTCGAGCTGCGGCCGGGTCAGGGTGAAGATCGGCCAGTGCCAGAGGTAGATGCCGTACGACCGTTCGCCGATCCAGCGCAGTGGCCTGCGATCGAGGACGGACCGTCCGAAGTGGCTGCTCGGGTGGACCGCCGCGACGATCACTGCCATGGTCACCAGGCCGAGCGCCACGAACCCGCCGCGGTAGAGCAGCGGCTGGTACTCGTCGAACGCGACGAAGCATCCCCCGAGCGCCAGCAGCGCGACGCCGCCCAGCGCGTCCCACCACGTCACGCGGGCGCGCCAGCGGGACAAGCGGGCGCCGCCGGCCGTCTCCGAGATGCGCGGCCGGGATCCGGCCGATGGTGTCCAGGCTAGGGCCAGGGCGGCCCCGAGCAGCAGCCCCGCCGCGTGCGTGTCGGTCCCGTAGTAGACCCGCGACGGGTCCGCGCCCGGCTCGTAGAGCCACGCCATCAGCAGCGCGGACCCGAGCGCTCCCAAGAGACTGGCGAGCAGCATCCCGCGGCGGCGCAGCACCATGAGGCCCGCGGTCAGCAGCAGGGGCCAGAGCACGTAAAACTGCTCCTCGACCGCGAGCGACCAGAGGTGGAGCAAGGGAGAGGGACGGCCGACGGCCTCGAAGTACGATTGCTGCCGCGCGATCAGGTACCAGTTGGTGACGTACCCGAGCGCGGCAAGCGTGTCGCTGCGCAGACGCGCAACCTCGTCCGGCGCCCACACGACACTCAGCGTCAAGGTGGACGCGAGAACGAGGAAGAGGGCGGGCAAGAGCCGCCGCGCCCGTCGTAGCCAGAAGGCTCGCAGCTCGATCCGACCCAGGCGCTCGCGTTCGGCCAGCAGCAGGGTGGTGATGAGGAACCCGCTGATGACGAAGAAGACGTCGACGCCGAGGAAGCCGCCGGGAAGCCAGCCCAGGTCGGCGTGGTAGACGACCACCGCGAGCACGGCGATCGCGCGCAGCCCGTCGAGGCCGGCCAGGCGGCCGACGCCCGAGGCGCCGGATGAGGCGCCGGACGAGTCATTTGGCGGGCCGTCGGCTGCGCCGGCAGCGAGCGTCAGCGCAAGCGGCTCAACCGGCTCAAACGGCCCGTCCACGCCCGTCTCCGCCATCGGCCTGCACGTCTCCCTGTGCGACGTCTCGCGTCAATGATGCCTCGCCGCGAACGGCGCCATCGGTCAGGGCTTGTTCCAGAAGGCAGTCGCGACGTAGAGCGGGTTCGCCAGCGGCTGGCCGTTGAGCGCCGTGATCTCGTACCACCAGCGGTAGTTGCCGACGTGGTAGCAGGACGAGGTGTAGGCGCTGCCCAGGACCGCGCCGCTGGCGACCGCTGTCGCGCCTGCCCCGATCGTGGTCACGCCCGGGGCGGCCGTGCTGGGGCCACTGCGCACCCAGATGGATGGGCACATGGCCGTGATCGTGGTCGGATAGCCGGCGGGACTGGAACTCGGCGTCGGCGACGAGCTGGGCGCGGGCGAAGAGACGGGCGTCGGCGCGGGTGGCGGACTCGGCGCTGGCGAGGGGGCCGGGGGCGGCGTGCCGGCGGGTGTGGGCGCCGCATCCCCGAACGAGACGTGGATGCTGTAACGGTCCGAGTCGCCGACCGTGTCGACCCCGGCGATCGTGAGCGTGCCCGAGCCCGCCAGCGCGGGACCGCTCAACGTGGTCTGGTAGTGGCCGCCGCCGAGGTCGACGACCGTCCCGGCGAGCGTCTGCCCCCCGATCGCCAGCGTGATCGAAGGGGCTCTGCGGAGTGGCTCCGACGGCCAGGCGTCGACCAGGTATGAGAGGGTCGGGGCGGCTCCCGTCAGCGTCGTGCGCACCATGTAGGCCGCCGCCGTCAACGGCCTGGTCAGGAAGGCGCGGCCCGCGGGCCCCGTCGCGACGACCTGGATGGTGTAGTCCCCCTGGGGAACCATGGCACCCGTACCGTCGCGCCCGTCCCAGGTCCACGCGTAGGTGCCGGCGGGCGTGCGCCGCGCGTACCACGCCGTCCGCACCACCGCCCCGGCGCCGTTCAGGATGCGCAGCGTGCTGTTCCCCGCCGTCGCCATCCGGTACGAGATCGTGGCGCTGCGCCGGCGGGCGTCGCCGTCCTGGGGGAAGAAGCGGTTCGGGCTCGCGACCAGGAAGCCCACCACGCGATTCACGACGACCGACGCGGTCAAGGTCAGCACCGTGCCGTTGGCGTCCTGCGCGGTGAGCACGACGGCGTACGTACCGTCGGGAACGGCGGTTCCGGAGCTGCTCGTGCCGTTCCACGTGACGCTTCCCGAGGAGCCCGCGACCGCGGCGCTCCAGAGCGTGGTGGAACCTCCGCGGATCGCGACGGTGCCGGTGGCCGGCGCGGAGATCCACCAGGAGAGCGTCGCGGTGTCGGTCACGCCGTCGCCGTTCGGAGAAAACGCATTGGGCGGGTTGCCCCCCGCGTTGTCGGCCGTGACCGCAAGAGTCCCCGTAAGTGGCAGCGGAGCCACGGCGCCGAAGACCTGGTGCAGCAGCTGGGTCAGCTCGGGCTTCGTGCCGTCGTACCCGAGCGCCCACATACCCGTGCCGCGCAGCCCATCGGCGAGGACCAGCTGGTACTTCGCGGCCAACGACTGCGCGTTGTCGAAGTACAGCTCGCGCCAGACGTTGGGGCACGTGGCGCAGAACTGGCGCTGGTAGGTGGTCCAGGCTGATGTCTCCGTGCCGTCCCACTGCAGCCCGTTCGTCGCCGCCAGGTCGGCTGCGGCGGCGTAGGTGGCCGCCACCGAATAGCCGTTCTGATCGTTCTGGGGCAGCGTGCTCGCGTTCGGCTGGTTCGAAATGGTCGACCAGGCGCGACCGTAATAGGGCAAGCCGAGCAGCAGGTGGTCTGGGGTGGTGAGTGAGAGGTAGGCGTGCAGCGTGCGGGTCAGGTCGGTGTCGTAGGTGGGCGAGACGAGCGGCGCGATCGACCCCGCCTGCGCCGCCCCAGCCCGACGGTAGTCGTAGCCCATGATGAAGAGCGCGTCGGCCGCGCCGGGTGCCGTCAGTGCGGTGACGTCGTAGTTGCCGATGTCGCCGGTCACGTCGACGACCAGCTCCAGCCCCGGCCGCGCGGCGTTCAGAGCGTCGCGGAGCGCCTGGACGAGCGCGTCGAAGTTCGCGGACTGGCCGGCCGGCACCGGCTCGAAATCGAGGTTCACCCCGTCCACGCCGCGCGCCAGCACCTGGGCGACGATCTGGCCGACGAGGGTCGCCCGCGCGGTGGGGCTGCTCAGGAGCGCCGTCGTGGCCGCCGTCCCGGCCGTGTCCCACGCGAAACGTTCGACGGTGAGCGCTACGCGCGCGCCCTGCGCGTGGGCGGCATCGATGATCGCGGTGAGGTTGCCGCTCTGCCAGCCGGTCCAGCCTGCCTCAGGGGCGCCGTTGGAGCCCGTCTGTTCCAGGTCGCCGGTCGCGCTCGCGGTCAACCCGAAGTACGCGATGGTCGAAAGGACCGAGTAGTCGAGCGTCAGGTCGGGATCGGCGAGCTCCCAGTACGGCAAGAAACCGTAGATCTCGCGGGACGGGCCGGCGGTCGGGCCGATCGTCGCCTCGGTCCGCCGGGACCCGGCCGACGACCCAGCCAGCGCCGCGAACGGCCTGGGACGCAGCGCAACGGTGACCGGACGCGGCGGCTGCAGCGAGAGGTGATCGTGCGCGTGGGCCTGCGCTTCCAGGTACTCCTCGGTCGGACCAGGTTGCGGCGGCGCCTCGGAGCGACCTGCTGCGGCAACCCGGCTCACGAGCAGCGGCGCCCCGGCCGGCGCCACGAGGGCTGGTCCTACGAGGGCGGCGGCCAGCGCCAGGGAGGCGACTGGGATGGCGGCATGTCGCATCGGATAGCCTCGCTCGTCGGCGCTGCCGACCGGACCCGTGGGTGCCACGCCTGGCTCACGGTCCGGGACCGGCACGCCCGGTAGTTTCCCCCATCTGCGGCGGCGGCGCATCCCCAACCTGCGTCGGCATCGGCGTCGGCCGCGCGTCGCCCACCTGGGCCGCGCCGCACCGGGGTGCCCGGTCGGGTTGCGTGGCTTCAGCGCGGGTGCGGCAACTCGATCCGGATGCGGGCGTCGACGACCACGGCCCCCTGCTCGAGCACCACGAGCGGGTTGCAGTCCATCTCCGCGATCTCGGGGTGTGCCTCGACCATCGCGCTCACGCGCAGCAGTACCTGCTCGAGCGCAGGTACGTCGGCCGCCGGCGCGCCCCGGTAGCCATCCAGCAATGGGAACGTGGCGAGCGAACGGACCATCTCGTGTGCATCGCGGTCGGTCAGCGGCGTGATGCGCACCGCCACGTCCCGAAGCAGCTCGACCGCGGTGCCGCCGGCCCCGCAGGCGACCACCGGCCCGAAGAGGCGATCGTGCACCACGCCGACCAGCATCTCCACGCCGGGCGGCACCATGCGCTGCACGAAGAAGCGTTCGACGGGATGTCCGGCCGCTTCGAGCGCCGTGGCCATCTCCCGTGCGGCCGCCTCGACCGCCCCAGCGCCCGTGAGTGCGAGGACAACGGCCCGGGCCTCGGTTTTGTGCACGACCCCGGAGGCCACGGCCTTGAGCGCGACCGACCCGCCGATCTCCTCGGCGGCGTGGCCTGCCGCCTCCGGTGTCTCCACCAGACGCCACGGCGCGGTCGGAATGCCGTAGCACTCCAGCAGACAGGCGACTTCGTCAGGGCGCAGCCAGCGCGAGCGGCCATCGGCCGGGGACGCAGGAAGCGCCGAACCGGACAACGTCGCGCCGTGGGGCGTGCCCTGCGCACCGATCTGCGCCAGCGCGGCCGCCACGACCGCCGCCGCCTCGGCCTCGCGCAGATCGTCGAAGCGGGGGACGCTGCCGAGGGGCGTGGCGCGCCACTCCGCGTACCGCGCGGCGTGCGCAAGAGCCCGCGCGGCCTCCTCGGGGAAGCTGTAGACGGGCACGCGGACGGCCGCGTCGCGCAGCGCTGCCGGGCCGCCCTCTGCCGACATGAAGACGGTCAGCACCGGGATCGCGCGAGGTAGCTCGAGAACCGCGTCGCGGATGGCCGCGGCGACATCGTCGCCCTCCATCACGAGCGGCGGCACGAAGAGGACGATGAGGGCGTCGATCGCGTCGCAGCCCGCCAGGATGCCGATCGCTTTGCGGTACGCCTCGGCGGAGGCGGCGATCATGTCGACTGGGTTCTCGAGCGCCGCTTCGGGCGCCAGGAACTCCGCCAGCCGCTGGCGCACCTCGATCGGCAACGGCGGCACGCTCAGACCGTCGCCCTCGCACGCATCGGCAGCGAGAATGCCGGGGCCCCCGCCGTTCGTCAGGATCGCCACCCGACGCCCCGCTGGCAGCGGCTGGTTGGCAAGCAGCGAGGCGACGTCGAAGAACTCGCCTAGGGTATCCGTGCGGATGACGCCGGCCTGGTGGAAGAGCGCGTCGACGGTGATGTCGGACGCGCCGATCAGCGCCCCGGTGTGCGACGAGGTGGCCCGAGCGCCCGCGCCCGAGCGGCCGCTCTTGACCACGATGATCGGCTTCTTGCGCCCCACACGGCGGGCGATCCGCGCGAACTTGCGCGGGTTGCCCACCGATTCGAGGTAGAGCGCCAACACCTGGCTCGGCGCGTCGTCTTCCCAGTACTGCAGGAAGTCGTTGCCGGAAAGATCGGCCTTGTTGCCGACCGAGACGAAGCTCGACAGCCCGAGCCCCAGGCGGTTGGCGTGCTTGATGATCGCCAGTCCGAGCGCGCCACTCTGCGACATGAACCCGACGTTGCCACGGATCGGCGCGGTCGGCAGGTAGGTCGCATTGAGCCGGACGGCGGGATCGAGGTTGATGATGCCCATGCAGTTCGGCCCGACCAGCCGCATCCCTGCCTGACGGCAGACGGCGAGCAGCTCCCGCTGCCGCGCCAGGCCCTCCTCGCCGGTTTCGGCGAAGCCGGGCGAGACCACCACGAGGGATCGGACACCCTTCGACGCGCAGGCCTGGGCGGCCTCCACCGACGCCGCGGCAGGAACTGCGATCACCGCCAGGTCGACTGGCCCCGGGATGTCCAGCACCGAGCGGTAGGCTGCCACCGACTGCACGACGTCGGCGTTCGGGTTGACCGGATAGACGGGGCCCGCAAAGTCCCCGGCGAGCAGGTTGTGGAAGAGTTCCCCGCCGATCGTCCCGCGTCGGCGGGAGGCACCGATGACCGCGACCGACGAGGGGTGCAGGAGGGCGTGCACCGCGGCGGCGGCGGCCATCTGCTCGCGGTGCTCGAAGCGCTCGCGGGCGGCATCGGTGAGCTCGGTGGGGAACTCGACCATGATGGCGCCCGGCTCGATCCGCAGGGTGGTCGGAAAGCCGCTTTCGCGAAATACCTCGAGCATGCGCGCGTTCTCGGGCAGGACCTCGGCGCAGAACGTCGTGATGCCGTCCTCGCGCGCACACTCGGCGAGCGCCTCGAGCAGGAGTGTCGCGATGCCCCGGCCGTGGTAGTCGTCCGCCACCACGAACGCGACCTCGGCGATCTCGGGCCCCATGCGGCTGTAGGTGGCGTTGGCGATGACCCGGCCATCGATACCCGCGAGCGCCACGAGCGAGCAGTCGCCAGGGTCGGGCGGAACGGCCCAGCGGTGCGCCAGGCCCTGGAGGTCGGTGACGCTCCCGGCGAAACGGAGGCGCCGCGACTCGAACGACAGCCGCTCCAGGAACGCCACCAGGGCCGGCTCGTCCGTGGCGCGCGCAGGGCGCAAGTGGATCGACGAGCCGTCGCGCAGGACGACGTCCCGCTCGCGATGGCCGGATGTGGCGATGCTCATGGCTCCTGCTTCGTCGCGGTCGCTGGGGGTCGGCCGGGTCGCCTGCGGCCGTGCGGGTCGACGGGCGGATCGGCGGTCCACGCGCCGCCGGCACGACCGTGACACGGCTCCAGTTCGGCCGCCAGAGCCAGTGGGGCGCACAACATGGGCCAGTCGTCCTCTCGCGGCAGGTCCGGTGCGGCGGTTTCGAGCTGCCCGCGGTGCCGTGTCCCGCCGGCGTTGCGATCCGCGGGGCCCGTTGCGATGGCGAGGCCCCGCCGTCCAGAGGTCTACGGTACGTGACCGGGGCGCGTACGCCAAGCGGTCGGCCCCTGATCGTGGGTTGTCTAACTCACGCTGATGGTGGTACGCGCGACGTGGCCGCTGAGGCGCACGCTCCGCACGCCCTCGGGAGCGCGCACGAGCGACGAAGCGTGCGTGGCGGCCAGGGCCAGGACGCGCCGCGCAACCATCTTCCAGCGAGGGCTCGCTATAGTGCTCGGATACAGCGCGCCGTCATCCCCCTTTGCCGACAGATAGAGCGGCCCGAAGGAGCGCAGCGACACCAACGTGCAGCCCTCAACCACGGCGTCCGTCCAGCCCCTCGTGGTCTTCGGCCCACCCTCGCTGCTCTATGACTTCGGCGTCCAGCATCCGCTGACGCCCCGCCGCTTCGGACCGGGAATCGAGCTGCTGGAGGCCCTGGGCGCCGACCGCTTCATGCCACCCCCCGAGGTGTCGGAGGCCGAGCTCCGGCGCGTCCACGACCCCGCGTACATCTCGAGCGTCCGCATGCTCTCCGAGTACCCGGACGCGGGACCGATGCTCGGCTTCTCGGCGTGGGGCGACGATCCGCCCTTCTCCGGCATGCACGAGGCGGCGGCCGCGGTCGCCGGCGGCTCGCTGGCTGCCATGGAACGGATCCTGGCGGGCGACGCCTGCCACGCCTTCCACCCGGGCGGCGGGTTGCACCACGCGATGCCGGAACGCGCCAGCGGCTTCTGCATCTACAACGACGTGGCGTTGGCGGTCGCGCGGGCGCGTGATGCGGGGCACCGCGTGCTCTACGTCGATCTGGACGTCCACCACGGCGACGGCGTCGAGACGATCTTCTGGGATGATCCGCAGGTCCTGACGATCTCGTTCCACGAGACCGGCCGAGCGCTCTTCCCCGGCACCGGGTTCGTCTCGGACTGCGGCGCGCCGAACGCTCGCGGGACGGCCGTCAACGTGCCGCTCGAGCCCGGTACTTCTGACGTGTCGTGGCTCGCCGCCGTCGAACTCGTGGTGCCGGCCCTTGCCGCAGCCTACCAGCCAACGATCCTCGTCACGCAGCACGGCAGCGACACCCATCTGTTCGATCCCCTTGCGCACCTGCGAGTGACGACGTTGGCCATGGCCCGCGCCGCGGCGCTGCTCCACCGGGTCGCCCACCAGTACGCCGAGGGACGCTGGCTCGCTACCGGGGGCGGCGGCTACGACGTGTACCGCGTCGTCCCGCGGGTCTGGGCGCTGGTCTGGCTCACCCAGGCGCACCGCGACCTCCCTCTCGAGACGCCCCCGGAGTGGCGTGCGCGCTGGAGCGGGGAGGCTGCCCGGTTCGACCAGGCGCCCCCGCCGCTCATGTTGCTCGACCCGCCCGAGCTCGCCGCACCCGAGCCCGAGAGCCTGGTCGAGCGCAACCGCCAGACGGCCGAGGCCGCGCTCGCATGCGCGTTGCGCGCCATCGAGGAATCGACCGCGGCCTGACTGGTATGCCCCACAGCGCTGGGGGCGACGCTCCTCCTCCTCCTCCTCCTCCTGACCGCCGCGCCCGCGACGCTCGGGACCGGCGCCCTGCCAGGCGCCCCCCAGACTTCGTGCGTATATCGTCCGTGGCGCCCCACCTATCGAGCGCATATACACGCTTTCGCACTTCTTGACATGGCGAATCGCGTGGTTACGCTGCGAGGAGCGCGCCCGCTGAGTGCCAGCGTTCCGCGCGAAGCTCGCCGCGATCTTGCTGTATCGGTCCCCGCAACAGTCCGCGATGACGGAGGGTCCCGCATGAGCCTGAACGTGCAGCCGGAAATCGAGGCTCTGCTCTCAGAGCGGCGGGAGTTTCCGCCACCCGCGGAGATCGCGCGCAACGCCAACGCACAGGCGGACATCTACGCACGCGCCGAGCGGGACTTCGAGGGCTTCTGGGCGGAGGAAGCCGAGCAACGGCTGGACTGGTATCGCAAATGGGACCAGGTCCTCGAATGGGACCTGCCCTATGCGAAGTGGTTCGTGGGCGGTCGACTCAACGTCGCCTACAACTGCGTGGACCGACACGTGGAGCGGGGCCTGGGATCGAAGGTCGCCTACCACTGGGAGGGCGAGCCCGGCGACACCCGGACGATCACCTACGCGGACCTGCAGCGGGAGGTCAACAAGTGCGCCAACGCGCTGCAGGCGCTCGGCGTGAAGACCGGCGACCGGGTTGGCATCTACATGCCGATGATCCCCGAACTGCCGATCGCGATGCTGGCCTGCGCCAAGATCGGCGCGCCGCACGTGGTCGTCTTCGGCGGCTTCAGCTCGGACGCCCTACAGGGCCGCATGATCGACTCGGAGGCCGTGGCGCTGATCACGGCGGACGGCGGCTGGCGCAACGGCAAGGTGCTCGACCTGAAGGGGGCTGCCGACGTCGCCGTGGCGAACGCGCCCACGATCAAGAACGTGCTCGTGGTGCGCCGGACCGGCCACGACGTCTCGATGACGCCGGGGCGCGATCACTGGTGGCATGACTTCGTCGAGCGGCAGTCCGAGCAGTGCGACCCCGTTCCGCTCGACTCGGAGCATCTCCTCTATCTCCTCCACACCTCTGGCACGACCGCCAAGCCGAAGGGGGTCATGCACACGACCGGCGGCTATCTGGTGGGGATCGCCTCGACGCACCACTACATCTTCGACATCAAGCCCGACAGCGTCTATTGGTGCGCCGCCGACATCGGCTGGGTGACCGGCCACTCGTACATCGTCTATGGGCCCCTGGCCAACGCAACCACGTCGATCCTGTATGAGGGGGCGCCCCAGTACCCGGCACCGGACCGCTGGTGGTCGATCATCGAGAAGTACAAGGTGAACGTCCTGTACTGCGCCCCGACCGCCATCCGCGCCTTCATGAAGCAGGGCGAGGAGTGGCCGGCCAAGCACGACATGTCATCGTTGCGGGTACTCGGCACGGTCGGCGAGCCGATCAACCCGGAGGCCTGGCTCTGGTACCACAAGTACATCGGCGGCGGGCGCTGCCCCGTGGTCGATACCTGGTGGCAAACCGAGACGGGGATGATCCTGATCACGCCGCTTCCCGGGATCACTACCCTGCGGCCCGGATCGGCCACGCGGCCGTTCCCGGGGGTGGGAGCCAAGGTCGTCGATGCCGACGGCAAGGACGTCCCGGACGGGCAGGGCGGCGGCTACCTGGTCCTCACGCGGCCGTGGCCGGCGATGCTGCGCGGCATCTACAAGGACCCGGACCGCTACGTCAACACGTACTGGAGCCGTTTCCCCGGCTACTACTTCGCGGGGGACGGCTGCAAGGTCGATGCGGACGGCTACTTCTGGCTGCTCGGCCGCGTCGACGACGTCATGAAGGTCTCCGGCCACCGCATCAGCACGATCGAGGTGGAATCGGCGCTGGTCGACCATCCGGCCGTCGCCGAGGCGGCGGTCGTCGGGCGGAGCGATCCGATCACCGGCGAGGCGATCTTCGCCTTCGTGATCCTGAAGGCCAGCGTGGAACCGAGCGACACGCTGGCGGCCGAGCTGCGCGAGCACGTGGCCAGGAAGATCGGCGCGATCGCACGCCCCAAGATGGTGATGTTCACCCCGGAACTGCCCAAGACGCGTTCGGGCAAGATCATGCGCCGCCTGCTGCGCGACATCGCGGAGCATCGACCGTTGGGCGATGTCACGACGCTGGCCGATTCCGGGATCGTGGAGACCATCCGCGACAAGGCGCAGTCGAGCGAGGCGGAACAGCTCATCTGACAGCTGGTCAGGGGAGCGGTCACCGGTTGGTGGACTGAGGGCGGCTGACCGCGCCGCCCGACCGGAAAGGAGTTCGCGCGTGGCTCAAGCCCAGGGCATGCCGGCAGCGAAGGAGGCGAACCCCGCGCCTCTCGGGCTGGCGGGATTCGCCCTCACGACGCTGATCCTGTCGCTGATCAACGCGGGTCTCATCACCGGTAGCTCGTTGGCCATCGTCGTCGGCCTTGCCCTGGCTTACGGCGGGCTGGGTCAGCTGATCGCCGGGTGGTGGGAGTTCAAGAACGGCAACACGTTCGGGGGGGTCGCCTTCAGTTCCTACGGTGGCTTCTGGGTCAGCTTCGCCGCGTTCGTCGTCGTCTTCCAGGGCAAAGATGCCGGCAACGCGGTCGCCTGGTACCTGCTCGCCTGGGGCATCTTCACCTTCTACATGTGGATCGCCACGCTGAAGGGCGCCCGGGTCACGATGGTCGTCTTCCTGCTGCTCTGGATCACGTTCGTCGTGCTTGCGCTCGGTGCGTTCAACGGGAGCGCGGCCGGCAGCGGTCTGACGCAGCTCGGCGGCTATGTCGGCATCCTGACGGCGATCGCGGCCTTCTACGGCTCCGCCCGCGCGGTCATCAACGAGGCGTGGGGCTCGGAGGTCCTGCCGGGCTGACCTTTCGCCCCACACGGCGCCGCACGCCCGGCGCCGCGTGGAAAACGCGCGCCACACGGAGGCCGGTCCTGCACGGGGCCGGCCTCCGCATGTCGTACGCGCGGCATGGGGAGCGCGTCGTCTGCGGGCAGCGCGTCGGCCGCGACGTCGCGTCGGCGAGCCCCGCCTCGCGTCAGGGGACGGCCTCCAGCACGAAGAGGCGGGCGGAAAAGTCGCCGCGCGCCGCGGCCTCCCAACGATCGGGGGCCAGGAGCAGCCCGGCGCGCATCAGCTCGTCGCCGCCCCGCACCCCCGCGTTCAACCGGGCGGTCGTCTCCTCGGTCGCCGGCCAGGTGGAGACGCGATAGGCGCGCGCGGGGTCCAGCCCGCGCAACCGCAGTCGGCGCGGGCCGGGATGGGGCACGTTCAGCACCGTGTACTGACCGACGATCGCGGAGCATGCGTCCTCCGCCACGACCATCCAGGCGATCTCGTTGCCGTCCCCTTCGAACGGGCCGCGCAGGCGCAGGAAGCGTCCGCGCCGGAAGAGCTCGCGCCAGGCCCGGTAGAAGGCAACCTGCTCGGCCACCGCGCGGCGTTCTTCGGGCGACATGGTGGTCGGGTCGAGCTCGTAGCCGAAGACACCGAAGAAGGCGACCGCGGCGCGCGTCGCAAGCGGGGTGACCCGCCCGACCTGATGGTTCGGGACGGCGGACACGTGGGCCGCCATCGCGCTCAGGGGGTAGCAGATGGAGGTGCCCCATTGGATGCGCAGGCGTTCGACGGCATCCGTGTCGTCGCTGGTCCACGTCTGCGGGGCATAGGCGAGTAGGCCCGGATCGAAGCGGCCCCCGCCGCCGGCGCATGATTCGAAGAGGACGTCCGGGAACGCCTCCGTCAGCCGCCGGTACAGTTCGTACACGCCCAGCATGTAGCGGTGGAAGAACTCTCCCTGGCGATCCGGCGGCAGCGCGAGGCTGTACGGCTCGCTGATGTTCCGGTTCATGTCCCACTTGACGTACGAGATCGGGGCGCTGGCGAGCAGGGCCGACAGCGTGGCGGCCAGGTGATCGACGATCTCGGGCCGTGCCATATCGAGCACGTACTGGTTGCGGCCTTCGGTCCGCGCCCGGCCGGGGACGCCGATGGCCCAGTCCGGATGCGCGGCAAAGAGCTCGCTGCGCGGACTCACCATCTCGGGCTCGATCCAGAGGCCGAACCGCATGCCCAGCGCCTCGACGCGGCGCGCCAGCCCCTCCAGGCCGTGCGGCAGCTTGCGCCGGTCGACGGACCAGTCGCCCAACGAGCTCGTGTCCGCGTCGCGCCGGCCGAACCAGCCGTCGTCGAGAACGAAGAGCTCGATGCCCAGCTCGGCCGCGCTGGCCGCGATCCGGATCAGTTTCTCTTCGTCGAAGTCGAAGTAGGTGGCTTCCCAGTTGTTGATCAGGATCGGACGCGGGCGGTCGCGCCACGTGCCCCGCGCGAGACGCTCGCGGTAGAGCCGGTGGTAGGTATCGCTCAGGGTTCCCAGGCCCGCGTCGCTGTAGACGAGGATGACCTCAGGGGTGGCGAAGGTTTCCCCCGGCGCAAGCGTCCACGAGAAGGTCTCGGGGTTGATCCCGATTCGGACGCGCGTGGTGCCGAACGGGCTCACGTCGGCCTCCGCCAGGAAGTTTCCCGAGTAGACGAGGCTGAACCCGTACGCCTCGCCATGTTCCTCGGTGGCCGAGGGCCGCCGCAGCACGAGGCAGGGATTGTGCTCATGCCCGGAGGCGCCACGGCGGCTCGAGATCGCCTGCCGTCCGGGACCGAGCTGGCGCGTCCACACGTGGCGCTCGCGCGCCCATTCGCCGCTCAGCTGCAGCAGCTCCCACTGCGCATCGGGCAGGTCGAGTGCGGCACTCATCGCGCAGCGGAGGCGCAGCGTGCCGCTCCCCGCGTTGGTGATGCGGACGCTGCGGGCGATCACCGGCAGATCCCGGAACATGGTGTAGTGAAGCCGCACTTCGGTCCCGCTCGAGGTGTCGCGGAGCAGAACCTCGGCCGTCTCGGCCTCGTCGTCGCGCTCCACATACGTGGCGGGAAGGCTCGGGATCGCGGGCTTGCCCGGGCGGATGCGGTGGCCGGCGTAGACGAGCTCGAGGACCGTGGAGCCGTCGGGCTGCTCGACCTCGAGTGCGGGTACCCGGAAATCACCTCGGCCGGCGGTCGGGTATTCGAGCGCCACTGGTTCTCCGAGCCGGTTGGCGAAGCCGTGGAACTCGTCGCCTCCCAGGTGCCGGTACGAACGCCCGTCGGCGAGGGCTGCGCCGAAGTGCAGCTGACCAAGCGAGCCGTCGGCGAGGACGCGCACGATGTAGCTGATGCGGCCGTTGTGGAGGTGGAGCTGGCGCGCGTCGGCGTCCCACTCGATCGGCATCGTTCCCCTCGAACTGCGGGGCCGGCGTGGCGTGCCCGATGATGGCCATGGCGGCCGCCGACCGCTATTGTCCCCGCCGGTCGGTCGTCGTGTCCGGCGGGTCGGCGGTCCGCCGCGGTCCGTGCGGCGTCCGGCTCAGCGTCCCGAGCTGGCGACCGGGGTCCGGCGACCTCGCGAGGTGTCGCGAGAGCGCGGGGCGGGCGCGCGACCCGCACGCCGTTCGGGCGAGGGTGCGCCGTCTCGGGGCGCCGGCTGGCCGGGCAGGAAGGCTTCGACGACGCGGCAGGGGATCGCCGCCCGTAAGAGCCGCTGCACGGCTCGCAGCTGGTCGACCTCGTCGGGGGAGACGAGCGAGATCGCCGTGCCGCTGGCGCCCGCGCGGCCGGTACGGCCGATGCGGTGGATGTAGTCCTGCGGGTCGGCCGGCAGCTCGAAGTTGACCACGTGGGGCAGTTCTTCGATGTCAAGCCCCCGCGACGCGACGTCGGTGGCGACCAAGACGGTCACGTCGCCGCGCTTGAAGTCCTCGAGTGCCCGCGTGCGCTCGGGCTGGCTGCGGTCGCCGTGGATCGCGACCGCCCGCACGCCCCGCCGGTCGAGGTACGCGGCGAGCCTCCCCGCGCCGGTCTTGGTCCGCGTGAAGACGAGGACCTGCGTCATCCGATCGCGCTCGATCAGGTGAACCAGCAGATCGGCCTTGCGCGCGCCGTCGACCGGGTAGAGGGCCTGTGAGAGGTTGTCGGCGATGGTGTTCCGTCGGGCGACCTCGACGATGGCCGGGTCGTGCAGGAACTCCTGCGCCAGGTGGCGGATCTCGTCGGAGAACGTCGCCGAGAAGAAGAGCGTCTGGCGCCGGGCCGGCAACAGCGCGACGATCCGCCGCACGTCGGGGATGAAGCCCATGTCGAGCATCCGATCTGCCTCGTCGAGCACGAGCACCTCGACCTGCCCGAGCTTGACGGTGCCCTGGGCGACGTGGTCGAGCAGCCGCCCGGGCGTCGCCACCAGGATCTCGACGCCCGACCAGAGCATCTTCACTTGCGGGTTCATGGGGACGCCGCCGTGCACGACGCACGAGCGCAGCGGCAGGCTCTGGCCGTAGGTCCTCACGGACTCCGCGACCTGCACCGCCAGTTCGCGGGTGGGCGCCAGGATCAGGACGCGGACGGGGTGGCGGGCTGGCGAGATGGCCGTGCTCGCCTCCGGCCGCAGCCGCTCCAGGATCGGGAGCACGAAGGCCGCGGTCTTCCCGGTGCCGGTCTGCGCTGCCGCAAGCACGTCGCGGCCGGCGAGCACGAGCGGGATCGCCGCGGCCTGGACGGGGGTGGGCTCGTCGTATCCCTCGCGGGCCACGGTCTCCTGGAGATCGGCCGCGAGGCCGAGGGTAGCAAAGGTCAAGCTGGGAACTCCTGCTCGCGTCCCGGGGACGCATGGGCGACCGAGGCGGGCGCGACAGGCGCGCGCCCGCTGGCGATCGGATGGTCGAAAGGCTGCCGGATCGGCGGCCGGACACCCGGCGCGCCGCTGGGGGCGCCGCCGGAGCAGGTCGAACTGCAGGTTCTTTCCTTGTCATCCTACCATGCCTCGGGAGTCGAACTCGGAGACGCCTTTCTCGTTCGACGCGGGAAGCCCCGCCGCCGACCTGGAGTGGGCCGCGGAGGCGCGACGCTACCTGCTGCAGCGTGCCGCCCACGTGCTGCGCACCTCGCTCGCGGCGATGTATCCCTCGCGCGTCCAATCTCGTCTTCCGGGTGATGGCGGGCACCGGCCCGCGCCAGTCGGAGGAACTACCCGATGTCCATTCGGCAGAACGAACACCCCGGCGATCGCCTGGCACGGGTTGTCTTGGGCGTCGCCCTGGGCGCGCTCGCACTGGGCGGGACGGTGAGCGCCCCGGTCTCGTATCTTGTCGTGGTGATCGCCGCGATCGCCCTCATCACCGGCATCAGCGGGTTCTGCCCGCTGTACGCGCTGATCCATGTCAGCACACGGTCGGCGGCACGGCGGTAAGCCGGGGGGAGCTTGAGCGAAGGCGGCGAGGGCGAACGGTTCGCGGAGCGGCTGGCGGGCGAGCTGCCCGGGCTCGTGCGGCTCGCCACGCGGCTGCTGCGTGACCCGGACGTCGCAGAGGACTGTGCGCAGGAGACCCTCGTCGGCGCGTGGCGTCGGCGCGACCAGTTGCGCGATGCGGCCGCGTTGGCGCCCTGGCTGCGCCGGAGCCTGGTCAACCGCATCATCGACCGTTCGCGAAGCCGGCACGACGAGCTCGACATCGAGGCGGTCGAGGCGAACTGGAAAGACGATGCGTACTCGGTGCGTCCGGACGTGGTCCTGGAGCGCGCCGAGCTGCGCGACGAGCTGGAGGACGCCCTGGCCAGGCTGCCGGTGATCTACCGTGTGCCGGTGGTCCTGCACGACGCCCTGGGCTGGACGGCGAGCGAGATCGCCCGGGCGATGGGCGTGGGGTTGGCCGCGACCAAACAGCGGCTGCGCCGCGGGAGGATGATGCTCGTGAGCGCGCTCGGGGAAAGCGACGCGCGCCGCCGGGCCAGCCTGGCGCAGCCGATGCGCTGCTGGCGGGCGCGCCGTCACGTGTCCGCCTACATGGATGGCGAGCTCGACCCGGCGACGCGGGCCGCCGTCGAGGCGCACCTAGCCACCTGCCCCACCTGTCCGCCCCTCTACGCGAGTCTGGTCGGGGTCCGTGCGACACTGGGCGGGTTGCGCGACCCGGACACGGTCATCGAGGACGCGATGGCCGCACGGATCCGGCAGGCGCTCACGGAGGAGGGTGCCGGGGTGGTGCGGGCACGATGAGCGACCACGAGGGAGCGGCGGCGGGCGGACCGCCGCCGGGTCTCCCGATCTCCGATCCTGCAGAGCGGCGGCGGCACTGGGACCGGCGCCATGCGACGCACGAGCCGATCGAGTCGGGCGAGCCCGATCCGATCCTGGCCCGCTACGCCGGGGATCTCGCACCCGGGCGGGCGCTCGACCTGGCCTGCGGCGACGGCCGCAATGCGGTCTGGCTGGCGCGCCACGGCTGGCGCGTCACCGGCGTGGACTTTTCGTCGGTGGCGCTCGACCGCGCTCGGCAGCGGGCGGCGGCCGCCGGCGTCGAGGTCGACTGGCAGCCCCACGACCTGCTGCAATGGGTGCCGCCGGAGGGCGCCTACGAGCTCGTGGCGCTCGTTTATCTGCACCTCCCACCGCCCGAACGACGGATCGTGCTGGCCCGGGCGGCGCGCGCCGTCGCCCCCGCCGGACGTCTACTGGTCGTCGGCCACCACCGACGCAACCTCGAGGAAGGCCACGGCGGACCCCGGGACGAGCGGGTCTTGTACACCGCGGAAGAGCTGGCGGCCGAGGTCCCGGGGCTGGTGGTGGAACGCACGGAGGCAGTCGTGCAGGAGGACGCCACCGGCCGCCGGCGGGTCGACGCCGTCCTTGCCGCACGGCGTCCGATGGCCTGAGCGGCGGGTGGCCTGAGCGCTCGTCTCGCTCGTCGACCCCGCGGCGTCTTCCAGCTGCGGGGGTCAGCGGTCGCGCGGCCCCGCGTCTGTCGCGGCGCGGCGGCGCGCGTGGAGCGCGGCGAGCAGCGCGGCCAGCGCCGCCAGCGCGACCGCGGCCACGAGCAGCGGCTCTTGCCGGGCGAACGTCTGGAGCGTCGCCTGTAGCCGCAGCTCGAGGACATCCAGGCCGAGCCCGGCGTAGAGACCTGCCAACGCGCCCGGCCCCTGGAAGACGACGAAGCCCGCCCCGATCGCCACGAACAACGCGCTGGAGGCGACCGTCGAGACGTGCCGCTCGACCGTCCCGATCCGGATCGTGCGGCCTCGCAGTCGGCCCCGCCAAGTCGTTCCCAGACGCTCCCAGACGAGGGCCAGCACGAAGAGAGGGAAGGCCATCCCGGCGGCATAGGCGGCCAGCAGGAGCGCGCCCGCCAGGAGCCCGCCGGAACTGGCCGCGATGGTCAGGATCGCGCCCAGGATCGGCCCCGCGCAGAATCCGCCGAGCCCATACCCCAGGCCCAGCACGAAGGTGCTGCCGGCCCCCTCGGCGCTGATCGGCCGCCAGCTCGCCGAGCCCCCGAGCTCGAAGCCGCCCAGGGCCAGCTGCAGGACGCCGATCGCGATCAAGGTGAGGCCCGCGACCAGGGTCAGCGGCCCGCGTTCGGCCAGCAGGATCCCTCCCAAGGCCCCGGCGCCCAGGCCTGCCGGCACGAGCAGCGTGATCATCCCGAGGTAGAAGATCACCGTGCGCAGCGCGAGACGGGTCGGCGAGGGGAACGCGTAGGCGAAGAAGGCGGGCAGCAGGAGCGCCGAACAGGGGCTCAGGAGAGCGAGCAAGCCGCCCGCGAACGCGACTGCGAGTTCGATCACGGCTGGTCTATCCGCCCGCCGGGGCGGGGCGCCCGTCGCCCATCGCGCGCCGTTCGGCCCGGCTACTGACCAGCGAGCGCCGCCTGGATGGCGGCCTGGAAGGTCGCGTATGGCTGTGCGCCGTCGATGCGCTGCCCGTTGATGAAGAAGGCGGGCGTGCCGGTGATCCCCAGCCGGGTCGCCTCGGCGAAGTCGGCCTGGACCGCGTCGCCGTACCTGTCCGAGTCGACGCAGGCGTCGAACGCCGCCGTGTTGAGGCCGAGCTGCCGACCGAAGGCCTTGAGGCGCTCCTTCGAGAAGGCGCCCGTGTTCTGACCTGCCTGTGAGGCGAACAGGAGGTCGTGATAGGCCCAGAACTGGCCCTGGTCGCCCGCACAGCGCGCGGCGTTGGCCGCGTCCCGCGACTCGTCACCCATCCAGGCCATGTCGTGCCATTCCAGCCGCACCTTGCCGGTGTCGATGTAGGTCTGCTTGATCTGCGGCTCGATGGTCTTCGCCCAGGTTGCGCAGAACGGGCACTGGTAGTCCGCATACTCCACGATGGTCACCGGCGCCGAGGCCGCGCCGAGCGCTGGGCGCGGCGCATGTACCGGCTGCGCGCTCACGGCACGTACGCCAGCCACCACGATGGCCACGGCGGCCAGACCGGCCAAGCCCATCAGGGCGGGGAAGGCCCAGCGCCGGAGAGGGGAGCGCTCGGGGCGGCGTCGTGCGCGACGAGCTGGCTCGGCGGTCGCGCGCGCGCGCTCGGCTGGCCGTTCGGCCGCCCGGTTGGGGGTTCGCTCGGTGGTCTGTTCGGGCGCTCGGGCGCGGGGTCGTCGCTGGCGGTGAGACACGGGTATGGCCTCCGGCACCTGGGGCCGCGAGCCGGCCACCACAGGTCGGGCTGATCGTAGCAGGAGCTTGCGTACTTGCGCAAGTAACGGATGACCGGCCGAGTCTCCGTGGCGGTTGGCAGCGGCTCCGGTGAGCCCGTCGCGTCTGCGATGCCCGAGAGCCTCGGGGGCGCCCCGGAGCTCGGCCCGTCGACCACGCCGGGCAGGCTCGTGGTGGCGCCGAGTGGTCCGCTGCCAGGGGACCTGCCGATCGGCTCGACGGTGTAGCGTGCAGGTGCCATGAAGCCGTTGTGCAGATCCGGTGGTGCGGCGCCGGCCGCGTCGTCCGGACGACCGTCCCGCACCTCCGGAGGCCGCCGATCGACCGCGGGCCGGGCGGGCCACGCCGATGTCCGGCCGTAGGCGCAGTCTGCCCTTGGCCGCCGCCGCGCTCGCGGTGATCGCCTCCGGCGCGCTGATCGCGCTCTCGCTCGCTTGGACAGGGCCGCGGGGCAGCGGGGCGCTCGGCAGCAGCGCCGGCCGTGGCGCGGGAGCCGGCGAGGCGGGTCTCGCGGCACCGCGTCCGGCGGCCTCCGACCTGCTGCCACCGTCCGCGGCGGGCCCGTCGCCGGCCACGGCCGCCAGCGTGCGACCGATCGCGAGCGTCTCGCCCGCGCCGTCGGCGACGCCGTCCCCGACACCGTCTCGGAGATCGGCGACCCCAACGGCCGCGGTGCCGTCCGGTGCGCTCGCGCAGTACGAGCTGCCGGCGCCGTGGGTAGGGGGCACTTCGCCCTGGGCCAACGTCTGGGTCTACACTCCGCCCGGGTATGTGACGTCGAGCGCACGCTATCCGGTCCTGTACGAAGTGCCGTGGGGCGCGGATGGGTGGGAGGCCGGGACCCACGTGCACGGCCTGCTCGACGCGCTGATCGCCAACGGCACGTTGTCGCCCTCGGTCGTGGTCTTCGTCAACCAGGCGGGCGGTCCCTACCGGCCCAGCGAGTGTGCCGACTCGTGGGACGGCCGGGAGCACTTCGACACGTTCGTCGCGAGCACGGTCGTCGCCTGGGTCGACGCGCACTTCCGCACGCTGCGCACGCCGCTTGCCCGGACGTTGATCGGCTTCTCGCAGGGTGGCTACTGCGCGCCGACGCTCCTCTTCCACCACCCGGACGTGTTCGGCAACGCGGTCTCGTTCAGCGGGTACTACGTGGCCGGGATCTGGAGCCCGGAAACGCGGCTGGCGTACCGCCCGTTCGGTGGGAAGGCCAGCTTGATCGCGGACGACTCCCCGCTCGTGCTGGCGGGGCGGCTGCCGCCGGCGGTGCGCCGGTCGCTCTTCCTGGTGCTGGTCGGTACCCCCGGCGAACCCTTCTTCGGTCCGCAGCTGACGACCTTCGCGGCCGCCCTCTCCGCCGGCGGCTACCGCTTCGTCGAGCTCGACAGCGTGCGCGGTCACTCATGGGCGCAGGTCCGCGCGATGTTGCCGTCCGCGCTGCAGGCGCTGACGCAGCATCAGCGGCAGGCCGGCCTCTTCAATCCACCGGGCGGCTGAACGAGACGGCGACGGCCTGGCGCGTGCGCCCGGATATGCCGGCCGGTCTGGAGCGCGCTGCCGGGCTCGCCCCGGCGTCCGGGCTCCTTAGCGCGACCGCCGGGGCCCGCTCGACCGGCGGATCATCGCGGGGTCAGGTGCGCGAGCCACGCGTGGACGCGGCCCGGCGAGAGCCGCGTCTCCAGCGTTTCGTCGGCGAGCCGCTCGACGCGCCAGCCGCGTCGGAACGCCAGTCGCAGGTCCCTGCGCCGGACACGCTCCGGACCGTAGCCGAAGGGGTTGCGGTCGCTCCAGCAGAGGACGAAGCAGCGCCCGCCCGGGTGGATGACGGCGCGCAGGCCGGCGGCGTACGCGGCCCGGTCGGCCGGCTGCAGCGTGTGGAAGAGCCCGACGTCGAGCACCGTGTCGAACGCGCCGCCAAGCTCGCCAAGCTCCCGGAGCCGCAGCGCCTCCTCGCCGAGCCGCAACGCATCCCGGACCAGGAACGTGGCGGATACCCCCCGCGCGGCCGCCTTCGCGCGCGCCCTGGCGATCGCAGCAGGTGCGAAGTCGATCCCCACCACCACGTGCCCGCGGGCCGCGAGGTAGAGCGCAGTCTCGCCCGTGCCGCACCCAGCGTCGAGGACCCTGCCGACGATCCGTCCGGCCTCCGCGAGCCGCACGACCGCTGGCTGCGGTCGGCCGAGCTCCCAGCTGGGCGTGCCCTCGTAGGCGTTCTCGAACGCCTTCACGGCCGCTCCCTCCCGGCGCGAGCCTCGCTAGACCGCCTCGGCGAGCGGCTCCGCGAACTGGCTGTTGTACAGCTCGTAGTAGAAGCCGCGGCGCTCCAGCAGTTCGTCATGCGTCCCCTGTTCCACGATGCGGCCGTGGTTCATGACCAGGATGAGATCGGCGTCGCGGACGGTCGAGAGGCGGTGGGCGATGACGAAGGTGGTACGGCCCTGCATGAGACGCTTCATCGCCCGCTGGACCAGGATCTCGGTGCGGGTGTCGACCGAGCTGGTGGCTTCGTCGAGGATGAGGATCTGGGGGTCGGCGAGGAAGGCGCGAGCGATCGTGAGCAGCTGCTTCTCGCCCTGCGAGAGGTTGGAGGCATCGTCGTCGATGACCGTGTCGTAGCCGCGGGGGAGCGTGCGCACGAAGTGGTCGACGTGGGCGGCCTGGGCAGCCCGGATGATCTCCTCTTGGGTGGCATGCTCGCGACCGTACGCGATGTTTTCGCGGACGGTGCCGCCGAAGAGCCAGGTGTCCTGGAGCACCATCCCGAACGTCCGCCGCAGGTTGTCGCGCGTCAGCTCCCGGGTGTCGATGCCGTCGACCGTGATGCGACCCTCGTCGATCTCGTAGAAGCGCATCAGCAGGTTCACGAGCGTCGTCTTGCCGGCCCCGGTCGGCCCGACGATGGCGACAGTCTGCCCCGGCAGCGCGATCTCGGAGAGGTGTTCGATCAGCGGCGTCTCGGGTTCGTATCGGAACGAGACGTCCTCGAACGCCACCGCGCCGGCCGCCCGTTCTAGGACTCGGGGATGCGCCGTGTCGGGGATCTCCTCCCGTTCGTCGAGCAGTTCGAAGACTCGCTCGGCCGAGGCCACCGTGGACTGCAGCACGTTCATGATGCTGGCGGTTTGGATGATGGGTTGGGTGAACATACGCGAGTACTGGATGAAGGCCTGCACGTCGCCCAGCGAAATGCGTCCCGAGGCGACCTGCACGCCACCGATGACGGAGATCGCGACGTAATTGAGGTTGCCGATGAAGTTCATCGTCGGCTGGATGATCCCGGAGATGAACTGCGCTCGGAAGCTCGCCTCGTACAGCCGCTGGTTCTCCTCGTCGAAGCGCCGGATCGCGTCCTCCTGGTGGCCGAAGGCCTTGACCACCGCATGTCCGGTGTGCGTCTCCTCGACGTGGCCATTGAGGGTCCCGGTGTGCTCCCACTGCGCCGCGAACTGCTTCTGGGACTGCTGTGCGATGGCCACGGTGGCGAGCCCCGCGACCGGCACCACGAGCATCGAGATGAGCGCCAGCAGCGGGCTGATCGTCAGCATCATGATCAACACGCCGAGGATCGTGAAGACTGCCGTGATGATCTGCATCAGGCTCTGCTGGAGCGTGTTGGCGATGTTGTCGATGTCGTTGGTGACGCGGCTCAGGATGTCGCCGCGCGAGTGCGTGTCGAAGTACTTGAGCGGGAGGCGGCCCAGTTTGTGGTCGACGTCGCGACGCATGCGGTAGACCGTCCGCTGCGAGACGCCCGCCATGATGTAGTAGGAGAGCCACTGGAAGGCGGCGCTCACGACGTAGGCCGCCGCGAGCAGGAGCAGGATCCGGCCGAACGCCCCGAAGTCGACGCCGACGCCGGGAGTGACCTGCATCCCCGAGAGCATGTCGGCGATCTGCCCCTGCCCCCGCGCGCGCATCACGGCCTCGACCTGCTGCTGCGTGGTGCCCGGCGGGAAATACTGGCCGAGGTACTTGCCCAGCACGCCGTCGAAGAGCAGGTTGGTGGCGCTGCCCAGGATCCTGGGCGCGAGCACCTGGAAGACGACGCCCACGACGGCGAGCAGCATCACCACGCCGATCTTCGGTGCCTCCGGGCGCAGCTCGCCCGCCAGTCGTCGCAGCGAACCGCGGAAGTTACGCGGCTTGGCCCCTGGCACCACCGCGAGTCCATGGGGACCACCGGCTGCGAACCCACCGCCCATCGGTCCCCGCCGGCCCGGCCCAGGGAACCCCGGGCGCGTGGCTCCCGACTGTGACGACGCCGGTCCCCGTCTGCCGCTCACGCCGCTTCCTCCGCCGTCAGCTGCGAGTAGACGATCTCGCGGTACGTCTGGCAGGACTCCAGCAGTTCCGCATGCGTGCCGACGCCCACGACCTCTCCGGCATCGAGGACGATGATTTGGTCCGCGTGCAGGATCGTGCCGACCCGTTGCGAGACGATGAGCACAGTGGTGTCACGGATCTCGTCGCGCAGGGCGGCGCGCAGCCGCGACTCCGTGCGGAAGTCGAGCGCCGAGAAGCTTTCGTCGAAGACCAGGATCCGCGGCCGCTTCACGAGCGCCCGGGCGATCGCGAGCCGCTGGCGCTGGCCGCCCGAGACGTTCGTCCCGCCCTGGTCGATCGGCGCGTCCAGGCCGCCCGGCATTTCCTCGACAAACTCTCGGGCCTGCGCCACCTCCAGGGCGTGCCAGAGCTCGTCGTCCGTGGCGGACTCGTTGCCGTAGCGCAGGTTGCTGGCCACCGTGCCACTGAAGAGGAACGCGCGTTGGGGGACAAGTCCGATCGCTCGCCAGAGATCCTCGAGACGCATGTCGCGCACGTCCACGCCGTCGATGCAGACGCTGCCGCC
>JAJYNJ010000025.1 GCA_021786385.1 Chloroflexota bacterium | reverse complement strand
AGGCTCCCGGGCGGCCAGGCTATCCTCCGCCAGTCACCCATCCCTGGCGACGCCCGGGGCCGAAGGCACCCAGCCGACTGACAGGATCACTGAGCAGGCGAGCTGACAGAGTCGGTGAGCAGTGACACGGCGATCATGCGTCCCTGTGCGGGTGACCCGGGAGCGGCGCCCGATCCGCGCGCGGCGGTGCCCGGGCCTCACGGGGCTCCGGGCGGCCCGTGGCGACGGGCTGGTCCGGCTGATGCGGCGCAGGACGTGCGGGCCGCTCTTCAGGCGCGGGCACCGTGTCCGCCTCGGCGACGGACTCGTCCTCGTACGCGCTCGGATCGAGCCCGCTGACGCCGACGACGCGCGTCCGGGCGGTCAGCAGATAGAGCACCAGGCCGCCGCCGACCACGATCCCCAGGAACGCATAGAGCTGGCCGGTGCCGGAGAGTCGGAACGATAGGAGTGCCAGCAAGGCGCAGATCGCGTAGATCAGCAGCACCGCCTCGCGGTGGCCGAGCCCCAAGTCGAGCAGCCGATGGTGGAAGTGCCCGCGATCCGGCGCGAACGGCGAGGTGCCCTGTGCGAGGCGCCGCACGATGATCCAGAACGTGTCGATGATCGGCACGCCGAGCACCAGCAGCGCCACGGCGACCTTGGCGGTGCCGAGCAGCGAGAGCACCGCCAGCGCGTAGCCGATCACGAAGACCCCTGTGGTGCCCACGAAGATCCGCGCCGGGTGGAAGTTCCAGGGCAGGAAACCGGCCAGGGCGCCCGCGAGCACGAAGCAGAGGATCGCCACCAGCGGCTGGTTCTGTGTGACCGTGAACGAGATCCCCCCGAGCGTCAGCGCCGCGATCATCGCGATCCCACTGGAGAGCCCGTCGAGGCCGTCGATGAAGTTGATGCTGTTGATCATGCCGACGATCCAGAAGACGGTCAGGCCGGCGCCGACCGCCCCCCCAAACGTGATCGCCTGGCCGCCCAGCGGGTTGTTGATGAAGCCGATCGTCATGCCAGACGCCACCGCGACGAGGGCGAGGGCGATCTGCCCGAGGAACTGCCAGCGCGCCCGCAGGTCGTAGCGGTCGTCGACGAAGCCGAGGACGGCCGCCGCCGCCGCGCCGATGAAGAGCGCCGCGAGCTCGGTCGGGGGCGGTCGGAACGAGAGCGCCACGAGATCTTCACGGCGCTGGTACCAGAGCACCGCCAAGCCGACTGTGATGAACGCCGCGGCGACCGCAAGCCCGCCACCGCGCGGCGTGGCCGCCCGGTGGACGCGGCGAGCGCCGGGCCGGTCGATCGCCCCGACCGCGGTTGCAAAGCGGGCCGCGAGAGGGGTCAGGAGGAACGCGACCAGCGCCGCCAGGACCAGCCCGGCGACCGCCAACGGGAGCGCCTCCGCGCCCTCCGGGGTCACGTCTCGGGGAGCCCCGGCACCGGGAACCGGGCGCAGATCTCGCGCACCGCGTCGGCGATCCGATCGCGGGCCACCGGATCCGCGCGGCCGGCGATGGCCGCGACGATCAGCTCGCCGATCTCGCGCATCTCGGAGGCGCCCATCCCGCGCGTGGTGACGGCGGGCGTGCCGACCCGGATCCCCGACGCGATGTTGGGCGGGTTCGCATCGAAGGGGATGGCATTCTTGTTGACGGTGATACCGACCGCGTCGAGGAGCGCCTCGGCCTCGCGGCCGGTGACGCCGAGCGGTGTCACGTCGACGAGCATGAGGTGCGTGTCGGTGCCGCCCGAGACGAGCCGCGCCCCGCGTTCGCGCAGGGACGCGGCCAGCAACTGCGCGTTCTGCACCGTGCGTCGCTGATCCTCACGGTACTCGGGCGTCGCTGCGAGCAGCAGCGCCACCGCCTTGGCGGCGATGACGTGCATCAGGGGACCGCCCTGGACGCCCGGGAAGACGCTCTTGTCGATCGCCGCGGCGAGGGTGGTCTTGGCGAGCTTCGGGTAGCGCGCCTTGAGCTCGGGCGACAGGTCCGCGCGGCTGAAGACGAGCCCGCCGCGCGGCCCGCGCAGCGTCTTGTGGGTGGTGGTCGTGACGATGTCGGCGTGCGGGAACGGCGAGGGATGGAGCCCCGCCGCGATCAGTCCTGCGATGTGGGCCATGTCGACGAAGAGGACAGCGCCCACGCCGTGGGCGATCGCGGCGAGGCGCTCGAAGTCGAGCGTGCGCGGGTAGGCCGAGGCGCCCGCGACCAGCATCGCCGGGCGCACCTCGCGCGCCGCGCGCTCGACGGCGTCGTAGTCGAGGACCTCGCTCCCGGGCTCCACGCCGTAGCTGTGCACCTCGAACCACTTGCCGCTGAAGTTGACGGGCGAGCCGTGCGTGAGATGGCCGCCGTGGGCGAGGGAGAGGCCCATGATGCGGTCGCCGTGGTCGAGCACCGCGAGGTAGGCGGCCATGTTGGCCTGGGCCCCCGAATGGGGCTGGACGTTGACGTGCTCGGCGCCTGGGAAGAGCGCCAGGGCGCGCTCCTGCGCTAGGCGCTCGGCGACGTCGACGTACTCGCAGCCGCCGTAGTAGCGCTTGCCGGGCAGGCCCTCGGCGTACTTGTTGGTGAGCCAGGTCCCCTGTGCCTCCATCACGGCGCGGAAGACATAGTTCTCGCTGGCGATCAGCTCGAGCTTCCAGCGCTGCCGCTCGCGCTCGCCCTCGATCGCCATCCAGAGCTCGGGGTCTACCTCGGCGAGGGGCGCCCACGCGAGACCCCGGCTCGTCGTCACGGTCATGTGCGGATCCTCACCAGTGCAGTGTGTCGTACCAGTGTACGCGTCGCGGTGGCCGGGCTCGCTCCCGCGGGCCGGGTGGCGGATCCGACGGGCGGAACGGTCGCGCTCTTGGGGCGCCGGCGTCACTCCCCGGCCGGCTCGGCGAGCGCCGCCGCGAGGATCGTCTCGAACGGCAGCGCACCCGCCCGTAGGAGCTGCGGGCGATCGGCCCCCTGGTCGAACCGGACGACCGTCGACGGCACACCGCCCGGGGACGGCCCGTCGTCCAGAACGATCGCGATCGCGGCCCCGAGCTGGCGCACCACCTCGGCGGCGTCGCGCGCGTCCGGCGCGCCCGACAGGTTGGCCGACGTGAGCGGCAGTGGCCCCAGGGCACGGGCCAGAGCGAGCGGCACGGGGTGGTCGGGCAAGCGACAGCCGATCGTGCCGCTCCCCCCGGTCAGGCTCTCCGGGAGTGCGGCGCCGGACCGCACCGGCACAACCAGGGTGAGAGGGCCCGGCCAGAAGCGGGCCGCCAGACGGCGCGCGGCCGGCGGCAGCTCGCCCACCGACGCGGCCTGCGCGACGTCGGCGACGAGCAGCGTGATCCCCTTGCTCGGCGGGCGGCGCTTTGTGTCGAGGAGCCGCTCGATCGCTGCGGCGTCGAGGAGACAGGCGACGCCGTAGACGGTCTCCGTCGGGACCGCGACGAGGCGACCGGCGCGGAGCGCGGCGATCGCGGCGTTGATCGCGTCGGGATCTCGGGCGGGGAGGACGCGCGGCGCGTCGTCGCGCGCGGTCGCGGACCTTCCGGCCACGGCGGCACGCGGCCCGGCGGCAGCGGCCGGCCGGCGCCGCGATGACGGTCTCACGCCGCCTCCCGCCCGAGCACCAGGGCCTCGATCGCGAGCGCCGCACCGTCGGCATCGAGCGGCGCCGTGACGTGACGTGCCACCGCACGCACCGCCGCCGGCGCGTCGCCCATCGCCACGCCGTGCCCCACCTCCGCAAGCATCTCGGCGTCGTTGTACTGGTCGCCGATCGCCATCACCTGCCCGAGCGGGATCCCCAGTCGCCGGGCCAGCCAGCGCACGGCCCGTCCCTTGGTGACCCCGGGGGCGTTCCACTCGAGGTACTCGGGGTGCGAGACGGTGACCTGCGCGCGCCCCTCGAAGGCCGCCCGTGCCTCCGGCAGCCGCTCCTCGGGGAGCGGCGGGGGGCCGACCGCCACGACTTTGGTGACGGGCCCACGGACGAAGGCCTGCAGGGAGGGCACGAACTCCGCCCCGATCCCCGAGAGCTGCTCGTAGTCTTCGGCGCTCGTCGCCCCGGCTTCCATCACCAGCCGGTCGTCGACGTTGACGTGCGGGTCGAATCCGTGCTCGCGGGCCCAGCGCAGCGCCTCCCGGGCGACGACCTCAGGCAGCGTCCGGTGCAGGAGCGGGCGACCCGGTGTGTGGCCGGGAACGGGAACCTCGCGCACGTAGGCGCCCTGATAGCAGATGATCGGCGCCGTCAGTCCCAGCGCCTGCGCGAACGGCGACGCGCTGCGGTACATGCGGCCGGTCGCAATCGTCACGACGACGTTCGCATCCTGTGCCGCCGCGATCGCGCGGCGCACTCGCGGACGGATCACGCGATCCGGCCCCATCAGCGTCCCGTCGAGGTCGAGCGCTAGGAGCCGCACTGGGAACGCCGCGCGGGTCATCGGCTGCCGTCCGTCGCGGGCCAAGTGAGTTCCGCGACCCTCGGGATCCCGGCCAGGTCGTCGTAGAGCGCCAATCCCCACCCGGGCAGCGTCTCGTACAGTGCCGCGCGGAGCGGTTCCGCCTCGCCGGCGCCGATCTCGAGCAGCGCCCCGCCCCCCGGCCGCAGCGCCGCCGGCAACAGCGCCAGCAGCCGCCGCACCAGCGCCAGCCCGTCCGGGCCACCGTCGAGCGCCAGCGCCGGCTCGAAGCTCGCCGCCACGGGCAGCCGCGGCAGGTCGCCGGACGGCACGTAGGGCAGGTTCGCGAGCAGCAGGTCGAACGGCGGCTCGTCGGGGGGGAGCAGGTCGGCCCGCGCGAAGCGGATCGCCTCGGCCAGGCCGTGCCCCACCGCGTTCTCCACCGCCAGGGCGAGCGCATCGGCCGAGATATCGGTGGCGAGCAGATCGGTGTCCGCCAGGAAGCCTCGCCGCCGCAGCGCCGCCGCGAGGGCCACCGCCACGGCACCGCAGCCGGTCCCCACATCGACGATGCGGTACCGCGCGCTCCCCGCCGGGCGGGGTGACCCCGTCAGGGCCCCCGCCACACGTGCGACGCCGAGATCGACGAGCAGCTCGGTCTCCGGGCGCGGGATCAGCGCGCGCGCGTCGACCGCAAACGCCAGGCCGTGGAACTCCTTGACGCCGCGGATGTAGGCCACCGGTTCCCCGCGCACGCGTCGACCGACGAACCCCACCAGCCGCCGCGCGGCCGGCGGGGGGAGCGGCACCTCGGGATGGGCGACGACCGCCGTCCGCTCGACCCCGATCGCATGGGCGACCAGCAGCTCGGCGTCCAGGCGCGCCGTCGCCGAGCCGCTGGCGCGGAGCCGCGCGACCGCGTCGTCGAGCGCCGCCCCCACCGTCGCCTCAGGCTGCATCGCCCTCCCCGAAGGCTGCTAGCCGCTCGGCCTGGTCGGTCGCGATCAGCGTGTCGATGAGCCGGTCGAGTTCGCCGTCCAGCACGGCGGGCAGGTTGTGCAGGTCCATGCCGATGCGGTGGTCGGTCACGCGGTCCTGTGGAAAGTTGTAGGTGCGAATCTTCTCCGCGCGCTCGCCGGAGCCGACCATGCTCCGCCGTTTCGCCGCCTCGGCCTCGTGGGCCTTGCGCTGCTCGATCTCGAGCAAGCGCGAGCGCAAGACGGCCATCGCCTTCGCCTTGTTCTTGTGCTGGCTCTTCTCGTCCTGGATGGCGACCACCAGGCCCGTCGGAAGGTGCGTGATCCGCACGGCCGAGTCGGTGGTGTTGACGCTCTGGCCGCCGGGACCCGTGGAGCGGTAGACGTCGATGCGCAGATCCCGTTCGTCGATCTGGACGTCGACCTCGTCGGCCTCGGGCAGCACGGCGACGGTCGCGGTCGAGGTGTGGATGCGGCCGGCCGACTCGGTCTCGGGCACGCGCTGCACGCGGTGCACCCCGCCTTCGAACTTGAGCCGGCTGTAGGCGCCGTCGCCGTGGACCGCGAAGATGACCTCCTTGAGGCCGCCGATCCCGGTCTCGCTGGTCGAGAGGAGCTCCACCCCCCAGCGATGCCGCTCGGCGTACCGCACGTACATCCGGAAGAGCTCGGCTGCGAAGAGCGCCGCCTCCTCCCCGCCGGTCCCGGCCCGGATCTCGACGATCACGTCGCGCTCGTCGAGCGGATCGCGCGGGAGCAGCTGGACCTTGAGCTGCTCGACGAGGCGAGCCTCCTCGGCTTCGAGCCGATGCGCTTCTTCGCGCGCCATCTCGCGCATCTCGGGGTCCTGCTCGCCGTCCCGCAGGGCGCGGGCCTCGGCCAGCTCGTGGCGCGTGGCCTGCAGGCGGTCCCACGTCCCGACGATCGGCTCGATCCGCGCGAGCTCCTTGCCGATCCGGCGCAACGCGTCGGGGTCCGCGGCGACCGCTGGGCGAGCCAGCTCCTCCTGCAGGTGACGTGCCTGCGCGGACAGCTCCGCAAGGCGCTCCTCCATGCTCATTGCCGCAGCTCCTCGTGGAGCGGGTCCCGGAGCGGCTCAGGGGCGGGGACACCGGCGGCGTCGAGCGACGCTTCACGCGCGGCCGCCTGGCGGGCCGCCCGGCTCTCGGCGTCGGCCCGCGCCATCGTCCGCCGCGCCGGGTAGATGCTGCCGGCGGGGATCGGCTCGCCATCCGCGCGCAGCGCCTCCTCGAGCGAGACGATCGCTACCTCGATCATCGCATCGTCGGGCCGGCGGGTCGTGATCGACTGGAGCCAGATACCGGGCAGGAAGATCCAGCGCACAACCGGGTGCGCCCGGTGCTTCGCGCCCCAACGCAGGACCTCGTAGCTCACCGCGACGATCACCGGGATCAGCACCAGTCGCCCGAGGAGGGCGGCCACCAGGCTCTGTCCCGCGAGGAGGCTGAACGCCAGGATGCTGACGATCACCACCACCAGGAGAAACTCGGTGCCGCAGCGCTGGTGGGCGGTGGGGTACCGGCACACGTGCTCCGGCGTCAGCGGGTCTCCGTGCTCGAGCGCGTGGATCGACATGTGCTCGGCGCCGTGGTACTGGAAGACGCGCCGGATCTCACCCGATCGGCTGATCAGCAGCAGGTATGCCACGAAGATCGCCAGCCGGATGAGGCCCTCGAGCAGGTTCTTGCCGAGCGTGCCCACCGACGGCGCCGCACTCGCGGCCGCCTGGGTCAGGAGGAGCGGCAGCACGAAGAAGAGCGCGATCCCGAAGACCAGCGAGAGCGAGAGCGTGGCGGCCACGGAGCCACCGCCGAGCTCGACGCCTTCGCCCGACGCCGAGATTGCCGCTGAGCGTGCCAACCACTTCGTGCCGATCACGAGCGTCTCGTAGAGCACGACGAGCCCGCGCACAAAGGGCCAGCCGGCCGCGCGGTGACGGTGCACGATCGAGTCGGAGAGCCGCTCGGCCTCCCAGACCACGTCCCCGTCCGGGTGCCGCACGGCGACCGCGATCGCGTCGCGCCCGCGCATGAGGACCCCTTCGATGAGGGCCTGACCACCGTAGTTGAAGCGTGCCATCGGGAGGCCTCAGTCTAGCCGCGGGGCGGGGCGCCGTACCAACGCCGTGGCAAGGCGAAGGCCCGCCCGCGAAACAGAGCGGCGGACCCTGCCGGGCCCGCCGCTGCCGAAGCGCTCGACGTGGGGTGCCTCAGGATCGGAGCGAGCGCTCGAGGCGCTTCTGGAACCGCTCCACCTGGCCGGCCGTGTCGACGATGGTCTGCTTGCCGGTGAAGAAGGGGTGGCATTGGGCGCAGACGTCGACGCGCAGCGTGGGGCGCGTCGACCCGACGATGAACGTGCGGCCGCACGACCCGCAGTGGGCCTCGGCCTGGTAGTACTTGGGGTGGATCCCGTCTTTCACGATCAACTCCTGCCGAGCCTTCCGTCCGGGCGCCCCCGGCGGTGGTCCCGACGATTGGCGCGATCAGGCCTGCGCGGCCGGGGCCGCCTCGGCGATCACGCGGATGCGCTTCTTGTCGTGGGTCTCGTGTTCGAACTTCACGCGGCCCGTCAGTGTAGCGAAGACGGTGAAGTCACGGCCGAGCCCGGCGCCATCGCCGGCGAGGAACGTCATGCCCCGCTGGCGGACGATGATGGAGCCGGCCGGGACGAGTTGCCCGTCACCGACCTTGACGCCGAGCCGCTGGCCAACGCTGTCGCGGCCGTTCTTGGAGCTCGAACCGGCTTTCTTGTGTGCCATGGCTAGGTGTCCTTCCTGGTGCCGCGGGACTTCGGCTTGGCCTCGCCCTCCGGCGGGGGCGCCTGGATCCGCGGCGCGCGGATCCGCGGGCGCGCGGCTGGCTTCTCGGCGGCCGGCTTCTCGCCGGCTCTCTTCTCGCCAGCGGTCGCCTTCTCGCCTGTGGTCGCGGCCAGCTTCGCGCCGGCCGTGCGGGCCTTCCCGCCCTGCTCGCCGGCGACGCTCTTCGCGGCGGCCGAGCCGCCGGCGGCCGACCCGGCGGCTCCGGATGAGGCCTCACCCGCGGTCACGGCCTGCGCCTGCGCGCTCGCGAGCTTCTCGGCGAGCGCCTTGTCGGCGGCGGCGCGCTGCGCGGCCGCCTCGGCCGCAGCCTCCAGGAGCCGCTGCCGCTCGGTCTTGGCCGCCTCGGCGAGCTTCGCCGCGCTGCGATCGCCGTGCACGATGTCCGCGACACGCAACACGGTCAGCTCCTGGCGGTGGCCATGCTTGACCCGGCGGCGTGCCTTCGGCCGGTACTTGAAGACGACGACCTTGTCGCCCCGGTCCTGCCGCACGACGCTCGCACTGACGTGGGCCCGATCAACGAGCGGGCGGCCGATCGCCGTGTCGTCTCCGTCGGCCACGAGCAGGACGCGATCCAGCTCGAGGGTCTGTCCGGGCTCTACGTCGAGGTGCTCGACTTCGATCTCGCTGCCGACTTCGACGCGGTACTGTTTCCCGCCCGTCTCGATGACTGCGTACATGGGTCCCCTGAACACATGAATGGCGCCCGGCTGTTGCCGGGGCGCGACCGTTGATGGTATCGCCCGCGTCCGCCAGCGTCAACGCGACGGTCGCTCCCCACTCGTCGGCTCCTCGTCACGGTGCGGCGGGGGCCTGCGGCTCGCACACGCCCGCGGGCAGTGCCTCGCATCGAGCGCCAACGGCGGCCACGCCGCAG
>JAJYNJ010000095.1 GCA_021786385.1 Chloroflexota bacterium | reverse complement strand
GAGGCGCCCGCGCTGCCGATCCCCCTGGGCTCGGCGCGGACGGCCTGGTTCTGCCGTGACACGCTCAGATGATGCACGAAGATCCGTGTCTCCGCGTTGCAAGGGTCGGTCCGCCCGCGCCACCGGCAGACGCCGGCGTCGGCCGAGCCACTCGGTCGCGCGGTCGGCTCGTATCGAGCTCAGCCGGTCATGAAGAGGCGGAGCAAGAAGAGCGCGAGCGCGACGAGCCCGGCCACGCTCAGGATCCCGCGTGCACGTGCCGACGCGTGCGCGCCGAACGACCTGGCGAATGGGAGCGCGGCGACCGCGAGGACGCCATACAGGAGGTGGATCTGATCCTGCGGCGCGTGGCCCGAGAGCAGCTGGAGCAAGCCCACCACGGCGGTGATGGCAACGATACCCACGACCGCGGCCTGGAACGACTCGAGGCGCTGCCCGCCGCCTCGCCCGCTGACGACCGCCGCGACGGTCCAGGCCAGCGCGAGCAGGGTGCCGGCCACCGCCGCATACGCGAGACTCCGGTGCAGCTCTTCCACGTGCGACATGATGCCGCGGCCGAGCCGTGCACGCTCGCCGTGTGCGCACCTCGCCGTCGCATGCGCGACGCAGCTGCCGAACGCGCGGCCCATCTGCCGGTCGCATCCGCTGGCCGCGCCCCCTGCACCTGCGCCGCACGACCCGCTACCCTGCGGCCGTGCCTCGTCCGACCCGTGTCGCCGCCGCCGCCCGCCCGGCCGATACACCTCGCGCCGCCGCTACACTCCAGGCCGCCAATGCACTCCGCGCCGCCGTGCTGGCATGGTCCGCCGCGCACGGGCGCACGCTTCCCGAGCGGGAGGCGCGCGAACCGTGGCGCGTGCTGGTCATCGAGGTGATGTCGCAGCAGACCCAGATCGCGCGCTCGCTGCAGGCGGCCGTCACGTTCTGCGCGCGCTTCCCCACCCCGCAGTCGCTCGCCGAGGCGTCACCAGCGGAGGCCGTGCGAGCCTGGGCGGGGCTCGGCTACAACCGTCGGGCGCTCGCCCTGCGGGCCGCGGCACAGGCGATCGTCGAACGGCACGCCGGCCGCGTCCCCGCCGACCTCGCCGCGCTCCTCACACTACCGGGTATCGGCCCGTACACCGCACGCGCCATCGCCGCGCGCGTCCACGGCCTCCCGGTCATGCCGGTCGACGTGAACGTGCGCCGCGTCCTCGGCCGTCTGCTCGGCGACGCAGACACCGCGGCGGTGCAGGCGCTGGGCGACGCCATCGCCGGGAGCGTCGCACGCGATGGCCCCGGGCAAGCCGAGCCGACGGCCCACCCCGGGGAGATCGCGGACGCCTTGATGGACCTCGCGGCGCTCGTCTGTCGGCCACGTCATCCCGACTGCCCCGCCTGCCCGCTCGAGCCCCACTGCGCCCGGGCCAGGAGCGTCGGGCAGCTCGTGGGCGGTGCCGCCGCGGTCGCTCCGGATCGCCGCCCGCGTCCGGAGCGACCGCGCTCGACGCCAGCAACGCCGTTCCCTCGCTCACGGCGCTGGCTGCGCGGCCAGCTGCTGCGTGAGCTGCGGCTCGCGCCGCCCGGTGCCTGGCTGGCGATCGAGGGGAGCCGCGGGATGCACGGCCACACGGCCGTCCGGGAGGCGCTCAGTGCGCTGGCCGCCGAGGGGTTCGTCGAGCTCGACGAGGCAGGTCGGGCGCGGCTGGCGGAGGGGTGAGGCAGTCCCCCGCGGCTGGGGTAGTCTGCGCGCATGCACGAACACCACCACGCTTCGCACCACGAGCCCCGCGACATCGCGGACGCGTACGCCGAGGCGATCGCCGAGTTCCGCCGCCGCAAGGACCAAGCCTTTGCGGCCGGCCCTCAGAGTCCCCTGCTCCCCGCGGACCGGCCGCGCTTCCGTGGGTTGACCTACTTCCCGCCGGACCTACGCTACCGCTTCGAGGGCCTCCCGCTGGGCCCATATACCGGCCACGAACCCCTCGACTTCGTCATGCAGACCTCCGATGGTCAGCCACGGCCGGCCCGTCGCGTGGGGACGTTCCGGCTCGAGCTCGACGGGCGGCCACTCAAGCTGCACGCGTACGGTTTCGAGGGCTCCGACCCCGACAGCCTCTTCGTGCCGTTCATGGACGCCACGAGCGGCCACGAGACCTACGAGGCGGGGCGCTACCTGGATCTCGAACCGGAGGACGACGGCAGCTACGTCCTCGATTTCAACCTTGCCTACCATCCGCTCTGCGTCTATTCGCCCTACTATTCGTGTCCACTGCCACCGGCGGAGAATCGGCTGCCCGTGCGCATCGAGGCCGGCGAGATGCTCCCCGAGGGGATCGGCGGCCACTAGCCGCGGCCGGGCGCGCTACCTCGCGGCACTTGCGCCTCGCCCGTGCGTGTGGCAACCTTCGCGTCCTGATGCGCCACGCCAGCATGTGTCCGTGTCGATCTGCGGCCCTCCGTCCACCGGACGGGGCCTGAGGCGGCGCGCCCACATCGCGCCGCGTGGCAGGCGCAGAGGCCGCAGTCGGCAACGACTGCGGCTTTCGTGTTTCTACAGGGCTGAGCTGCCCGCCGCGGCGCCCGCGGCGGGTCCGGCAGCCCCAGTCCAGCTGCGGGCGAACTGCCCGCCACAGGAGGAGCAAGGTGAGCGTCCCCACCGCATCCGCCACCCAGGCGCTCGTGTCGCCCGAGTGGGCCAGAGAACACCTGAACGACCCTCGCGTCCGCTTCGTGGAGGTGGACGTCGACACGACCGCCTACGAGCAGTCGCACATCCCCGGTGCTGTCGCCTGGAATTGGACCACGCAACTCGCCGACAACATCCGCCGTGACCTAGCCTCGCGCGAGGACCTCTCGCGGCTCCTCAGCCACTCGGGCATCGGGTCAGAAACCCACGTCGTCCTGTACGGCGACAACAACGACTGGTTCGCCGCCTGGGCGTACTGGCAGCTCAAGCTCTTCGGCTGGGAGCGCGTGAGCTTGCTCGACGGCGGCCGCCGCTACTGGCTGGACAACGGCTATCCGATCACGACCGATCTGCCGCACTACCCGGAGACGGGCATCCAATTGCCGGAACCGTCCTACACGCTCCGAGCGTTCCGCGACGACATCCTGTCCCGCCTCGGCCGCGACGAGCTGGCGCTGGTCGATGTGCGGTCGCCCGCAGAATACAACGGCGAGGTGATCGCCCCGCCCGGGATGTCAGAAACGGCCCAGCGCGCCGGCCACATCCCAGGCGCCGTGTCGGTGCCGTGGTCGCAAGCAGTGCGCGACGACGGGCGCTTCAAGAGCCAGGCGGAGCTCCACGAGCTGTACGCCTCGAAGGGCGTCACGGCCGACCGCGACGTCATCGCGTACTGCCGCATCGGCGAGCGGTCGAGCCATACGTGGTTCGTGCTCCACGAGCTGCTCGGCTACCCGAACGTCCGCAACTACGACGGGTCTTGGACCGAGTGGGGTTCGATGGTGGGTGTCCCGATCGAAAGATGACGGTGCCGGGGCAACCGGGTGAGCCCGTCGGCTAGCGGATCAGGAAGATGCTCCCGAGCAGGATCGCCAGCACGACCAACGTGATCACCACGTAGAGGCGATCCTCCTCGAGGGCGAAACCGACCACCGATGCCGCCACACGCACCACCGGCGTCGCCAGCAGCAGCGCGAGCCCCAACTGCGTGATCGCGGAGGGCCGCAGCGCCACGAGCCCGGCCGGCATCGCCGAGAAGTCGGCGAGATTGGCCGGGCCGGGCGCCCCGCCCGCGAGCGAGGTACGCCAGCCGAACGCGAGCGCCAGCACGAATCCCAGCGCGATGACGGCGGCGCTGACGCTGACGCCGCCGGCCAACACATAGCTCACCATGACCCTGAAGCGCTCCGGTGACAGGTGGGACACGTGTCCCGGCTGCGGCTCGCCCGGGCCGCGCATCACCCTCTTCCCATCGGCCGTCCGGTTCGTCATCATCCCCGCTCGCCGACTCAGATCCCGAGGCCGAAGCCGCGGGCCACCATCTCGGCCGCGATCACCACGAGGACCGGGAGGAAGACGCGGCGCACGCCGGCGTTCGACATGTGCACGAGAAGTCTGGCCCCGATCAGCGCACCGACCAGCACCCCCAGCGCGACCGGGGCAGCGACGCTCGCGTCGACGTCGCCCCGCCCGATATAGATGCCCGCCGACGCCGCCGCGGTCACCCCGATCATGAAGTTGCTGGTGGTCGAGGAGACCTTCATCGGCAGCCGCATGGCGCCGTCCATCGCCATCACCTTGAGCGCCCCGGACCCGATGCCGAGCATCCCCGAGACCAGGCCGGCGAACCCCATCATGACGAAGCCGAGCGGGATCCGGCGCGCCTCGTATCCCACTTCGCGACCCAACCGGGAGTCCGGATAGCTCGATGCGAGCCCCAGGCGCGCCGCGAGTCCGGTCGGCTCGATGTGCGGCGGGAGCTCCTCGCGCAGCCGCCAGAGCTGCTGCACGGCGGAGAGGAAGAGGACGACGCCAAGGAGGAAATAGAGGAACCGCACCGACACGATCGCCGCGAGGAGCGCGCCGATGACGGCCCCCGTGGTCGTGGCCAACTCGAGGAACATCCCGATGCGCAGGTTCGTCAGGCGGTCGCGCACGTAGGCGGCGGCGGCCCCCGAGCTCGTCGCGATCACCGAGACGACGCTCGCACCGACGGCATGCCGGATGTCCACGCCGAAGATCACTGTGAGCGCGGGGATGATCAAGATGCCACCACCCACACCCCCGAGCGCGCCGATGATGCCCGCGGCGATGCTCACCAGGAAGATGCCGAGGTCGGCGGAGATCGTCACCGGTTGCTCATGCCCAGCGATGGTACGCCGGATGTCCGGGCCGGACCGCCACAAACGTGCCGCGGAAGGTGACGCAGCGCAGACCGCCGGCCTCCAGCGAGGATTCCACGGTCGCCCGGTCGGGCTGCAGGTCGACGACCCGCGCGCGCAGGGTCACGGGACCATCAGTGGGGCTGGGGCGCAGAAAGGTGAGCGCGAAGGAGGCCGTCACGGTCGCCGGAACGGCGTCGCTCCCGGCAGCGCGCATCAGGGCGATCACGGCGGCCCAGTTGCTGTGACAGTCGAGCAGCGTGCCGATGATCCCGCCGTTGAGCGCCCCCGGGAACGCCTCGTAGCGTGGCTCGGGACGCCACTTCGCGACGACCTCATCCCCCTCTTCGAAGCTGCGCAGGTGCAGACCAGCGGGGTTCGCGGGGCCACAGCCGAAGCAGACACTGCGGGGCGCCAGCCGCTCCTGGAGGCTGCGAGCCTCGGCGCGCAGATCGGTCACGAGCGCCAAGTGTAACGCGCTGGGACGCCTCACTGTCGACAGGCGCGCCCTTGCGGTACCGTGCGCAGATGCGACGGAGACTCCCCGACCTGGGCCCGCGCGGTGAGGGTTGGGTCGCCCTCCAGGTCGTGATCGTTCTCGCGATCTGCGGCGCTGGACTGCTCGGACCGGCCTGGGACGGGACAGCGCGCCTGCTCTCCAGTGCGCTCGGCATCGCGCTGATCGCCGCGGGCGGACTGCTCGCGCTGCGCGCAGTGCTGGACCTCGGCCCCAACCTGACGGCGGTCCCCCGGCCGAAGGACGGCGCGCGGCTGGTCGAGTGGGGCGCGTACGCGCTGGTGCGGCACCCCATCTACGGCGGGCTCGTGGTCGGAGCAATCGGCTGGGGGTTCGTGACGGCGTCGCCGCCGGCGATCGCCGCCGGCCTGCTGCTCGGCGCCTTCTTCGATCTGAAGTCGCGGCGCGAGGAGGCATGGCTGGCCGAGCGCTTCGATGCCTACGCGGCCTACCGCTCCCGCACCCGCAAGCTCTTCCCCTGGATCTATTGAGGCGCGCCGAGTCTCCGAGTTCTCCCGCCCTCCGGGTTCTCCCGCGGCCCCAAACGGATGAGTGGACGGCGCGCCGCCGTTGCGGCAGAGTGGCCCCGTGATCCGGGAGGACGCGACCCCGAGCGAGCACCCCGCGACCCCTCAGCGTCAGCCGTCACATCGGCCGGCGCCCATCGTTTCTACACTCGATGGAGACACGATCGACGATCTCGTGGAGCGCGCCAGGGCCGGCGACGCGGACGCGTTCGGAAGCCTGTACGACATGTTCGCCCCGCGTCTGTACCGTTACCTGCGGTTTCGTACGCGCGAGCCGAGCGACGCGGAGGATCTCGTGCAGCGCGTCTTCGTGAAGGTCGTGGAGGCGCTTCCCCGCTACGAGCAACGGGGCGCGCCCTTTGCCGCCTGGCTCTTCCGGTTGGCTCACAACGCCGTGATCGACTTCGCCAGGACCGGCCGGGAGCACGCGTCGCTCGACAGCGTCGCCGACCGGCCGGCGGATGCGCCCGGGCCCGCCGAAGTCGCCGCGCACGCGTCGGATCTGGCTGCCCTCGATGCGGCGATCCGCGCGCTGACGCCGGATCAGCAGCAGGTGATCGCCTGCCGTTTCTTCGCAGGCCTGAGCAGCGCCGAGACGGCGCAGGTGATGGGCCGTCGCGAGATCGCAGTCCGAGCGCTGCAGTTTCGGGCACTCGGGGCGCTACGCCGCGCGCTGGCCGGGACGCTCGATCTCGACACGCTGGCTCCCGCGGCCCCCACCGACGTGACGCGGGAGGTCGATCTGTGATCCCGTTGCGCTTCCCCTGGCGGCACAGGGCGGCAGCCACGCGCTCCGACCGTGCGGACGATCCGCTTGCGATCGTGCTGGAGCGCTACGCCCGCGAAACCCTCGACGCCGATCCGGCCGTCCTCGCCGATCTGCGAGCGCAATTGCTAGAGCGCGTCGTAGGGCTGAGACGAGCGGCAGCTCCCGCGCACGAGCCCTTGCCCGCCCGTAAGCCCATCCCGGTCCTGGACAGCCCGCGGCGCTGGGCCTTCCACCCTGTCTCAGCGCGACGTGCCGGTGCGGTCGCTCTCGCTGGCGCGCTGCTGCTCGGGGGCGCGGGAGCCGCCGTGGCCACCAGCGGTCCAGGCGGGCCGCTCTACCCCACACGGCTCGAGATCGAGGCGCTCGGCCTGCCGCCGGCCGGCTCTGCGGCCTGGTTCTCGGCGGAGGCCGGGCGCCTCAATGCCCGGCTGCAGGAAGCGGAAACCGCGGCGCGGGCCGGTGACACGCCGGCCGTCGAGGCCGCACTCGGCGCCTATCGCGGGATCCTTTCGCAGACGGTGGCGCAGGCCGACGACGCTGCCCCCGGAAGCGTGCCGCCCGGGCTGACGCACGCCTTGGACCGCCACGCGGCCCTCCTCTCCGCGCTGCTGGCCCGTGTGCCGGCACAGGCCCGACCCGCGCTGCGTGCCGCCCTGGGACAACTGGAGCGAGCGGTCGCCGCCGCGGGCGCGCCGGCAACGACGGCGCAGCCGGGGCTGGGCGCGGGGCACAACGGATCGCCCGCCACTACCGCACCGGGTCGGGCCGGCGTGGCACCCGGCCACGAGCGCACGCATCCACCGGCGAACGGCGCACAGCCCCCGGCCGCGCAGCCCCCGGCCGCACAGCCGCCCAAGGGGCACGGCGGCGCGAACGCGGCGCCAACGGGCAACGGCCGTCCAACCTCGTCGGTCGCGGGGAATCGCGAGATGCACGGAACGAGCGCGCGTAACGGCCGCGGCTTCGGCTCGTTTTACTAGGCAGTGGCGCCCGCGCGCGGGTTGTCCATGCAGCGGAGGTTGTAGATGACAGACGACACCCGGCATCGGCGACTGCGTCTGGCCGGTGCCCTCGCGCTTGCCGGCATCCTCGCGGCATCCGTGGCCACACCCACGATGGCCGCCGCCGGCACGCACCCGGGCCCGAACAGCCACGCAGTCACGCATCCTGACCCGAACCACCACGCAGTCACGCACCATGGCGCCCGCAAAGCGCTGCTGTACGACGTCACCACCAGCAGCCCGGGCTACACGTGCGCCGCTGGTGCACAGCCCGCTCCGGGCGCGGCCCACCCCGGCTTCGTGATACTCAACACGACAGGGCGGGGGTACCTCGAGGTCACGGTCGTTCTGCGCGGCGCGCAGCCCAACGCGACCTACAGCATCTGGGTGAACCAATATCCGGGCGCCTGCCCGCTAACGAGTGCGACCAAGCCGAACGCGTTCACCACGAACGCCCGGGGCAACGGCGCCGGCCACGCCCGCGTCGAGCTCGTCACAGGCGCCACGGCCTTCCGGGTCTCTGCCGTGAGCACCGGCAATGTCTCGATCCTCCGTTCGCCGGCCGTAACGCTCGTCCTGAAGCGAGCCAAGGCCTAACGAGATCGACTCCCCGACCCCACGCGGGGAGCGCCAAGCGGCCCGCCGCGCCTGACACGGCGGGCCGCTCTTGTCGCCGAGGCCGCTGTCGCCGAGACCACCGCCCGCTGTCGAAGGGACGCCTGCCGCGCCAGCCAGCCTGCGCACGCGGCACCCTGCGGTGCATGGTCGCTGCCCAGGTACCTCAGGTACTGCACCGTCACCGGGGCCAAGATGCCGCGCGTCCAGTCCTCGCCGGAGAGCGCCTCGAACGTCGCGACGTCCAGGTCGATCACGCGGTCCGGGAAGAGCCGCTGATCGGGGCCATAGTCGTTGGTGCTGCGCACCACAGAGCGCCCGTGCCAGATGATCCGCACCAGCCACCGTCCGCGACGCGGCACGGCGATCAGCCCCGCGTAGCCCGGTCCATAGGTCGACGCCTCGCCGACATCCGGCCCCGGCGTACCCGGCACTGGGCGAATGGGGCCGCTCCACGCCACGATCGCCGAGGTCGACGAGGTCCCAACCGGGGTGGGGCGGGGCGCGGAGGTCCCGACTGCGCCCGGGATCGCCGGGCCGAAGGACACCCCGGCGTTCGAGTGCACCAGCCTCACCTCGCGTGCCGGGACGAGTCCGCGGCGGCGCGCCGAACGGCTCCCGAATGCCGCAAGCTCGACCTGCGTCATCGTCGGCGCCCGGCTCGATTCGTGGCCAGCCGCCGCCAGCGCAGGGCGCGCTTCGACGGGCGGTGTCAGCAGCGACACGCAGATCACCGCCACCGCGATCAGGCGGTGGGGCCCCGCCGCCGCACGCGCCTGTGCAGCCATGGCGCGGGGCAGGGACGGCCGCGGTCCAGAGGCCGACGTGACCGGGCGCACCGCGGCCAGGCGGGAGAGCCCTGTCGCGTTGCCCAGCCGGGCGCCGGTGAAGGCTCGCCGGACAGCCAGACGCGACGGACGGATCCGCTGCAGTCGCGTGGTTGTCTCCTCTAGCGGGCACGCGCCGCGCGCGTTGTGGCGCGGCTACGGTGCCGGACCGGGTGCCACGGGAGCGGAGACGGTGCATCCCGCAGGCGGTTCGGAAGGTGGAGCTGTGCCCAGCGTCGCGCACGACGCTGTCTCCCCTGCCGACACCGGTCGAACAGTGCAGGAGCCAGGCGGCCCGACCGGGGCCGGCGGCTCACGGCCCGCGCATGGTACATGGCGTCTGCAGGTTGCACAAGCAGCGCCCGACGCTCGTGCGTCGCCACCAGCCAGGACTGGAGCGGAAGCCCCGGCGCCGTCCTACGCCCGGCATGTCATCGGCGGAGGTGACAGCATGGTGGCCGTGCCGCATGCAACCGCCCCACAGTCGCCCGGACGAGACGGACGAGATGGGTCGGCGCGCGATCGGAACGTCGCCATCGTCATCGTGGCGCGGCTCTTCATGAGCGCCTCGCGCGCGCTGGCCGGCGTCGTG
>JAJYNJ010000085.1 GCA_021786385.1 Chloroflexota bacterium | reverse complement strand
CCTGGTGGCAGACCGAGAACGGCGGGTTCCTGGGCAGCACGCTGCCCGCCCTGCAGCCGATGAAGCCCGGCAGTTGCGGCCCGGGGGTCCTTGGGGTCTACCCCGTGATCTACGACGAGAACGGCAATGTGGTCGAGGCCGGCAGCGGCCGAGCGGGCAACATCTGCATCCGCAACCCCTGGCCCGGGATCTTCCAGACCATCTGGGGCCAACCCGACCGGTTCGTCCAGATCTACTACGAGAAGTACTGCCGCAACAAGCAGAGCAAGGACTGGCACGACTGGCCGTACTTTGCCAGCGACGGCGCGGTTCAGGCGGCCGACGGCTACTTCCGGATCCTCGGCCGGATCGACGACGTGATCAACGTGGCGGGGCACCGGCTGGGGACCAAGGAGCTCGAGTCGGCGGCCATCACGGTCCCCGAGATCGCCGAGGCTGCCGCCGTCCCGGTGCTGGACGAGCTGCGCGGGCGCGCGGTGGAGATGTACGTGGCCCTGAAGCCGGGCTTTCGTCCCGGGCCCGACATCGAGGAGAAGGTCGCCAAAGCGATCGAGACCGAGATCGGCAAGGTGGCGCGGCCAAAGCACGTCTGGATCGTGCCCGACATGCCGAAGACGCGCTCGGGGAAGATCATGCGGCGGGTGATCGCCGGCGTCTCGAACTTCACAGACGTCGGGGATACGAGCACCCTGGCGAACCCCGAGATCGTGGATGACATTCGCCATCACGTGCAAAGTCAGAAGGTGGCCGGCGGCGAGGTCCCACGCGAACTCACGCCCCAGGAGCTCGAGGAGATCAAGGCCTTCGGGCGAGCTGAGTAAGGGCTGGCCACGCCGCAGGGGTAGAGAACCCGCGAGATGCGGCGTCGGATCGCGGTCTGAACCACGCCCGGAACTGGTGACTTGCTCGCCCGCGGGGCGCACGCCGGGCCGGCCACCGGCCGTGAGGGCCGATGGACCACTCAGGCGGCCCCGACCGCTGCGAGTGCTGCGGTCTGGTGCCGGTCTGGTTCGGCGGACGGACGTGGTGCCTGTGCGAGCCGACACCGCGCGGCGCCGCCCTATGCGGCACAAGACACGAGTGCAGCACGGCGCGCCGGTTACATCGGCATCGGTTCGTTCACGTCATCGTCGAGGAGGACTGGTGCGGCACCCCGCTCAGGATCCTCGTCGCTTGCGGCTGTGGGCAGGAACGAGCCGTCAGCGACGTCACATAGTCAGCCTCGGTTCGCTCTCTTCGCGGGCGTCGTGCGCGGCGCCAGATCTCAGGTGCGCGGTCGGCGATCCGGCGCCCGACGGGCTACCGGATTGGTCACGTCGGGGATCTGGGCGGCTCGCTGGGTGACCACGCGGAGCCGCCGGAGTGCCCAATCGACATCGGAGACGATGCGCGAGGGCACGCGCTCCCGATCCTCTCGCAGCACGCGCATCGCCAACGCGAAGTCGCCCGCGGCACCGGCGCGTTCGATGACCCGGATCGCAAAAGCGGCCAGGAGCGGACTCGCAAGCCAGGGCCGCACGGCCTCGATGGCCCGCGTTCCATGCGCGGCGATCGGATCGCGCCACTCAATCCGTCGACCCGGCGGCGCCACTTCGGCCTCGGAAAGCAGTTTCGCAAGTTCCATCGACACCATTCCTTACCCGCCCGATCCCATGGGGAGGCGGCAACCGCGCGCACCGGGGCCGACCTGGGCGCCGGCGGTCCCGGAGGTCACGCGCCGACCTGTTCGTTCGACAATCCCAGAACGCGCGTCGACCATTGCGCGTCCGACTCGGAACCACCCTGCCGTGGGCCAACGGGCTGTCCCGCGGGCCCTCAACATTCGTAGCGCTCGCCCCTCCACTCCGCATCTGCATCCTGGAACTGCTGCGCGGTGGCCCTTTGACCGTGACCCAGATCCGGGAGGCGACCAGTGCACCGAGCTCGTCGGTCTCGCAGCAGCTCGCCGGCCTTCGGGGCCGCAACATCCTGACCGCGGAGCGGCGGGGCACGACCATCATCTACCGCGTCGCCGACGAGGATCGCTTCGAACTTCTCGACGTCGCGCGCCGGATCTTCAACGCGCCCCTGTCCGACACGATCGATCTTCTTCGGCTCGCCGCGGACGAGACGGGCGCTGCCGACGGGACACGCCACAAGCGAGCATACACCCTTCGGCCACCGTCGCCGCCACGTATCATCTGATGGTGCGTCCGCTCCATCCCCCACTCGACCGCATCGCCGCCGGCTTGCCAGCCGAGATCCGCGAGTCCGGCGCCTCCCTGCTGGGCCAGCGGCTGCTGACCAAGGACCTCGCCTTCCCCGCTGACGAACGTGCGGCCTTCCGCCTGCGTGGGTTGCTGCCCGCACGCGTGCTGACGATCGAGGAGCAGGTCGAGCTCGAACTCGAGCACATCCGCCGCAAGCGCGACCCGCTCGAGCAGTACATCGGGCTGGCCGCCCTGCAGGATCGCAACGCGACCCTCTTCTATCGGCTCCTCGCCGAGCACCTGGAGGAGTTCCTACCGATCATCTACACGCCCACGGTCGGCCGGGCGTGCCAGGAGTTCAGCCACATCCTGCGGCGGACGCGCGGCATCTGGATCACCCCCGACGACATCGACCACGTGGCCGAGGCGCTGCGCAACAGCCCCTTCGACGACATCCGGCTGATCGTCGTAACCGATAACGAGCGGATCCTCGGCCTCGGCGACCAGGGTGCGGGCGGCATGCCGATCCCGATCGGGAAACTCGCGCTCTACACCGCGGCCGGCGGGATCCACCCGGCGCTGACACTGCCCGTTTCGCTCGACGTGGGCACGGACAACGAGCGGCTGCTGGCCGACCCGCTCTACGTGGGCTACCGCGCGCCCCGCCTGCGTGGCGCGGCATATGACGCGCTCGTCGAGGCCTTCGTGACCGCGGTCGAACGGGAGCTCCCCGGCTGCGTCATCCAGTGGGAGGACTTCAAGCAGCAGAACGCACTGCGCATCCAGGAGCGCTATCGGGACCGCGTGCCGAGCTTCAACGACGACATGCAGGGGACCGGAGCGGTCGTGCTCGGCGGGCTCCTCGCCGCCATGCGCCACCGTCGGTCGGCGCTGGCGGATCAACGCATCCTCGTGGTCGGTGCCGGCGCCGCTGGCATCGGCATCGCGCGGCTCATCGATCGCGCCCTGTCTGCCGCCGCCCTCGACCGGCACCGACCTGACGGCGCGGGGATCGCCCTCGTCGACTCGCGGGGCCTCGTCCACGCCGCGCGCACGGACCTCGACGCGGCTAAGCGCGAATTTGCCATCCCGGTCGAGGGTCTTTCGCCGCGGCCGGCGGACGGGCGGTGGGACCTCCTGGCCACCGTGCGCGCGCTACGGCCCACGATCCTGATCGCCGTGACCGGGGTCCCCGGCACCCTGGACGAACCCGTCGTCCGCGCGTTGGCCACGGAGGTCGCCGATCCGATCGTCTTGCTGCTGGGCAACCCGACCTCGGCCGCCGAGGCCGTCCCGGGCGACGTCCTGCGCTGGACGCACGGCCGGGCCCTCGTCGCAACCGGCTCGCCCTTCCCGCCCGTCGAGTTGGATGGCCAGCGCCACGTCGTCGGCCAAGCAAACAACGTCTTCGTCTTTCCGGGCGTCGGCATCGGAGCAGTCGCGGCCGAGGTGATCACGATCACCGACCGCATGTTCCTGGCCGCGGCTGAGGCGCTCGCCGGCCATGTCACGGCCGAGCAGGTCGCAGAGGGCGCCATCTACCCGCCGGTCTCCGAACTGCGGGTGGTCGCCCGCTCCGTCGCCATGGCGGTCGCCCGCGAGGCTGTGGCGGCGGGGCTCTCGCGGCTTCCCGCGGACGCGGAGATCGAGGCGCACGTCGACGCCGCGATCTGGTGGCCGGCGTACGCGCCCTACCGAGCGGGCGGCCGCAGGAGAGCCCGCGCGGGCTGACGAGGCCCGGCTCGACGCCGTCAGAGGAGCCGGGGCCTGCCAGGCGCGGCGCACCACGCTCTTCCCACTCAGCCTCCCGCGAGCCAGTCTAAGCAGGTTGGCCGGTCGAGGAAGCGACTCGGACGGGTGGCGCGGACGACGAACGGCGCGTAGCTCTGGGTGCCGCCGCTGCCGCTCACTTTGGCCAGGTAGACCCCGCTCGGCCAGTCGGCGGGGATGGGCTGGCGGTAGGTGGCGCGCCAGCCGGCCCGAACCATCTTCGTCGTCGGATCGACGATCGGGCCGCCCTGGCGCACGCCTGGCTGCACCGGGGACGGGTCGCCCATCGCCTGCACGGTGGCCCCCAGGCGGAAGATCGCCACGGTGTAGGCGGGGGCGTCCGTGCTGACGGCCAACCGCAGCGTCTCGCCGAGGAGGTACGAGGGCGCATCGGCGTAGGCCGCCAGGACGAGCATGACGACGCCGGCCAGCGCGAGGCTGCGGCTCGGTACGGCGTGGCTCACGTCCCGGGCACCGCCCCGACCGGCAGCGGGTCCAGGCCGTCGGGCGTGGAGAGGTACCCGCTGCCCGAGCCGGCCACGTCGGTCCGACCGTACTGCCAGAGGATGCGGCCGCTCCGCGGGTCGAGGAGCAAGACGCGGTGGCGGAAGTCGTCGTTGAGCACGATCGTGCCGTCGGGAAGCGGGATCGCGAGGCTGGGGTGGTCGAGCCGTCCGGGTCCCGAGCGCGGACCGTAGCGCCAGAGCAGGCGCCCTGACGGCGTGACCGCGACGACCGCGCCCGGGTTCGTGTAGTCACTCACCACCACGTTGCCGTGCGTGTCGAGCTGCGCGTCGGAAGGGTAGACGGTGGGCACGTGGATGTTGAAGACGACGCGCCCGGCCGCATCCAGCCGTACCACCCGTGAGCCACCGATCGTCGTGATGAGCAGGCCCCCATCGGGCAGCGGGGTATCGCCGTTGGGCGCGGCGTACGTGCGCGGCGGACGGTTGCGGCAGACTCCGGTGCGGCCCCACTGGCGGACGATCCGCTTGTCGGGTGCCACCTCGATGACCCGGCAGTTGCGGATGTCGGCGATCACCACATCGCCGTTGGCGAGTGGGTAGGCGTCGTCGGGGGTGTTGAGATAGCCCGGCGCCGAGCCTGCCCGGTCGTAGTGGCCGTACTCCCAGACCACCTTGCGGGTGGCGATGTCGATCCGGACCACGACCTGCCGGTCCTCCTCGTTCGCCGTGATCGTGCGGGCATCGGGGGAGATGAAGGCATCGTCGGCGCTGAAGCGCTGGCCGGCCGGGAGGCTCCCCGCCACGGGGAAGCGCCACACGATCCGCTTGGCGTTGTTCACCACGATCAGCCGCCCGTTGCCCTCGTCGGCGATCAAGAGGCCGCCCGGGAACGGCCCCGCGGGGGTCGGGGACGGCGTGGGGCCGGATGGGACGGGGCTGGTGATCGCGACGGCCGAGTGAGCGGGTAGAGGGCTCGCCGGCGCCGCGGCGGCGCTCGCGGGGGCCGTGCCCGAGTCGGGCGCGGATGGCTGGTTCGGGATGGCCCCGCAGGCGCCCGCCACGAGCAACGCGAGCGCGACACCCAGGGTCTGGCGCCGCGCACCGGGTGCGACGCGGCGCACCGACCGCGCCACCGGATCGCCGATCGTCGCGCCGGGCAAGCGTGCGAGATCCATGCGAGCGCTCCTCCATACCGGGTCCGTTCGCCGACTGCTGCACGAAGCCTGGCAGGCGCTCGATGAAGCGCCGATGAATCGCGTGCGCCTCCCAATTCATCGCGCGCGTCGACGAGGGGCTAGCTTCAGGTGACCCCGTCGCCGAGGCGATCGAAGATGTTCGCGGTCATGATCGCGACGCGCTTGTCGAGCGGGGTGCGCACCCCCGCATATGTACGGCGGCCAAAGCTGTCGAGCGCCCAGGACCACTGGTAGGTCCCCGCCGCAAAGACGGTGGCCCCGGAAGCCGCCCGGTAGAGGGTGGCCGTGTGCAGCGCCGGGATGGCCGGGTCGACGCAGTTGGGCCGCACCGGGCTGCGAGCCAGCAGGATCGTTCCCGGCGGCGCGTCCTGCGCGAAGAACGTGTCGTACTCCTGGCCCACCAGGTTGCGCAGCCGATCGCCGTCATGGAGCCCCGTCCCCGCGTAGAGCCAGTGGTCCGCGTGCTCCACGCGCCAGTCGGCCGGGCGCTCCACCACGTGGGCGTACATCTGGCCGACCACCCGCGCCTCCGGCTCGCGCAACGGTGCCGCGCGCCAGGGCACACTCGTGAGGCGCGGGTCGCTCCGGCTCATCGGATCGGCGGCGGCGTTCTTGTAGCAGATCACGCGGCGGGCCGGCCCAAGGGGGGAGGCTGCGAAGCGCACTTGCTGGTAGAGCTCGTTGGCCGAGAGGAAGGCGACGTTCGTCCCCGCCGCGATCTGTCCCTCCAGGGCCTCGCGCATGCCCCGCGACCAGTACTCGTGGTGGCCGGCGAAGACGAGCAGGCGCCGGCCGGCCAGCAGTTCTGGATGGCGCACGAGATCGACGTCGGCGATGTACGCCACGTCGCGCCGCTGGCGCTCCTGCCAGCGCACGAACTGCAGCTCCCAGTAGAAGAGGAGCCCGGCCCCCTGGTCGAGCAAGTAGGGCCGATCGAAACTCACCTCGACGGCGCGGGCCGTGCCGACCGGCATCGTGATCCCCGAGGAGTTGTAGTCGTACAGGCTCTTGCCGCCCCAGCCGTTGTAGGCCTGCCAGGTGGTGGCGGCGTGCACGAAGAGGACCGGCGCGGGACCCTCCTCTTGCTCGGCGACCGGTGACGGCCGCACGACGAAGGGCACGTAGCCGGCGTCGCCCCAGGCCGCGTGCAGCACAGCGAGGTAGAGCCCACTCGTCCAGTCCTCACTGATCGCGAGGTCGAGCGCGGGCTCCCAGGCGGCCTCGAGCAGGCCGGTCGCTGGGTCGGGGACGCGGCGCCGCGGCGGTCCAGCACGCAGGCCGCGATCCTGGCGCACGAGCCGTCCTCCTGCCCCGCCGTACCAGCCCAGGCGATACCAGTCCACGTCGACGGGCCCGGCCGAAGAGCCCAGATGGAGCGTGCAGCGCTCGCCCAGGCTGACCGAGACCGAGGAGAGATAGCCTTCGGCCGCTGCGTCGCCCGAATGACCCGCGAACCAGGTCGCGGTGCCCGCCCGGCGGTTCTCACGGGCGACGGGGTAGTCGGCGCGACGCCGGGCGAGCGGCGGCCGTGCGGGTTCGTCCGCAACGGGTGGAGGCGCGGCCGGCGTCGGCGGCGCTGAGATGGGCGGCCCCCCGGCAGACGTGGGCCGGCGCAGCGCCAACGATGCGCGCGACCCGCAGCCCGCGAAGGCCGCCGCGCCCGCGGCCAGTCCAGCGACCCGCGCGGCGGCGGTGATGAAGCGGCGCCGACTGATCATCGGCGCACGCTCCCAGCCGGAGCACCGCGCACGGCTACGGGTGCGGCCTCGCCCGCGGTCTGCCCTCCAGGCTTCGCTTCAGAAGCGCCGTCCGAGCCCCCTGCGCCGCCTTCCGGGTCGCCCGCGTCGGCGCCTCCGTCGTGCATGCGCGGCGAGGCCGGCGGCGCAGGGTCGACGGGGAGCCCGTGCCCGGAGCGTCCCTCGGCCACCGGCGCAGACTCGAGCGGGCCGGCGGCGAACCCGAGCAGCGCGAGGGCGTCGAGCGCCCGGCCGGTGAGCAGCCGCGTCCAGTCGTCATGCTGGGCGCAGACGGGCGCGCTCCGCAGCGCGCCACACGCGACACCGGGGCGCAGCACGCAGTCGTCGATCGGTCCGGACCCCTCGATCGCCTCGACCACCTCCTGGAACGTGGGCGGGGGCTCGGGATGCGCGTCACGCACCGTGTCGACACCCGTCGGGTCCCGCGTCACCCAGCCGGCCTGCGTCAACGGCGCGAGGACCAAGAGCAGACGGTCCGGAGGCGTCCCGAGCGCCGCAGCGAGGCGGGCCACGCTCCAACCGGCCCGGTCGCTCGCCAGGGCGCGCAACACCCGCAGCGCGAGGATGGTCTGGCCATGCAGCGGGGGTCGCACGCCGAGAGGCTACCCGAATCCGCCCGCTCGCGGCAGGTCCGATGGTCACCTCGCAGACGCCGCCTTGTGCCGACCGGACGCGGGGGCGGTCACGCTGGCGGCCTGTCGCCCGACGAACGTCCCATGCGCTCCGCTCGCTTGGTGCGCCAGAGCGCGTAGTGCCGCGAACCTTCGCGCAGCATCTTGGCGCCGCACTGTGGGCAGCGTTCCTCGAGGCAGCGCATCCCGTCCCGGTGCGGCACGCGTGTCTCGCACTTGGGGCAGATGCAGAACCCGCCCGCACCTACGTCGTGTCGTCGCTCCATCCTTGAGGCTCAGACCTCGGCGTCGGGGCGCGTCGTCCCTTCGTCGGCACCGCGCAGCGCGGCCAGATCGGCCTCCACCGCCCGCACCTCGTCCCGCAGCGAGGCGAGGTACGCCTCCAGCTGTGCCGCGGCCGTCGAGGGCGAGACCGGCCCGGCGTAGCGCCGGTAGCCCGCCCGACGTCCGTACGCTCCGCGCCCGACCGGCTCCACAAGCGGCGGCTCGGCAGCCCACCAGGGGCCGGGTCCGGCCCCCCACCCCGCGTGCGGCGCGTACCCATAGCCGGGGCCCGGCCCCCAGCACTCGCCGGACCAACATCCGTGGCCCCAGTACGCATGTCCGTGGCAGCCCATCTCACACCTCCATCTCGGTCGACACCACAGGGGTGGCGCCCGCTCCCGACGAGTCATACGCGGCGAAAAACTCGCCGACCAGGCGGGCCCGTTCGCGCATCACCGCGGCCCATTCGCCGAGCCTCGCGCGTCCGGCCTCCGTCAACACGTACTCCCTGCGCGGCGCCCCGCTGGTGGGGGCGCTCCACTCCGACACGACGAGCCCCTCGACCTCGAGGTCGCGCAGCGTGCGGTACAGCGCCCCGGCGTCGACCCCGCCGGGTGCTACCCCGAGGGCATTGAGGCGTCCGATCAGCGCGTAGCCATGGGCGACGCCGCTGGCGAGCAGCACGAGCAAGAACGGCTCGAGCCAACGCCGGCGCGGCCCCGGGGGGGACCAGCCGTGGCCATGCCCATGGTGCCCGTGGATCGCAGGGTGATGTCCAGCATCCATATGTCTGACGCATCTATAGCTCTGCGCCACCCTACGGCACAGGGCCATTCGGCCTCTTCCACGCGGCCGGGCAGCGCGGGGCTGCAGCGCCGGGGCCGCCCCGACCATCGCGCTAGCACGGGGTCGCGCAGGGACGGCGTATCGTGGGTGCGTCTCCAGCAGACGGAGCACGAGGTCTCCAGGATGTTCGAGGTCGACACCCTCACCGTCGGCGCGGGCGGCGGTGCCTATCCGGCCGCCTTCCACTTGGCACGTGCCGGTCAGCGAGTCGTCATGATCGACCCCAAGGGCGTCATGAGCGGCAACTGCCTAGCCGAGGGCTGCGTCCCCTCCAAGGCCGTGCGCGAGGTCGCGGCACTGCTCCGACGGACGCAGCGCGGCACCCCGCTCGGGCTGCGCGGCGAGCCACCGACCGCGGCGTACGATGCCGTCGTCGCCCACAAGGACAGCGTCCAGGAGCTGCGCTATGCGCAGCATGCCGCCGAGTTGGCCGCCTTGACCGATCGCCTGCGCCTGCTGGGCGGCTGGGTGGTCGGCGTAGACGCCGCCAACCTGATCGGCGAGATCGGGCTGGCCGTCTCGGCCGGCTTGACGGCGCACCAACTCGCCCGCTTCCCCGATCAGCACCCGATGG
>JAJYNJ010000022.1 GCA_021786385.1 Chloroflexota bacterium | reverse complement strand
AGCACGGGACGGGGCCGGACGCCAGTGCGCAGTGGCCCGCACTCCATGGGCGCTCCTGCCGAAGCAGGGCACCTGGGCGCGGCGACCGGACACGGCGCACGTGGCAGTGCGCACCTCGCACGTGGCATCGCGCCCCTCAAAGCATGACAGAGGGCACTGGCGCGCAGGACGTGTGGCCCAGAGACTCTCCCCCGGACGAGTAGCAACGTCCCAGGGAGGCAGAGATGCCGACTCCACCGCGCCAGGGTGTGGCGGTCGAACGCCGGATCCTGGGTCAGGAACACCGTGAAATCGAGCACATCGTCGGGCGCATCGAGACCACGGCCGAGATGGCCGGGAACCTCGCGGCACGCGATCTCGCGAGCGCACTGCGCAGCCTGCTGGATGCCATCGAGAAGACGCTCCTCCCGCACATCGACTGGGAGGACAACTTCTGCTACCCGCAGATGGATCGGCTCGCGGGCACGCCGTGGGCGACGCGCCTCCTGCGGCTGCAGCACCAGCAGGTCCGCCAGGCGGTGGAGCGCCTGGAGGCCGACTGGCTCGCCCTGCGGCGCGAGCCCACGCACCGCCAGTTGGTCGACCTGCGGGCCCGGCTCTACGGGCTCCACGCGCTGATGAGCTCGCACTTCGAGCAGGAAGAACGCGTGGTCCTGCCGTTTCTCGACACCGACAACGGGCCCGAGGCGCACGCCGAGGAAGAGTAGCCCGGGCGAGGCGGACGCCGACGGCGGCCGCGGCACGTTCCAGGTTGCGGCGCTGCCCGCGCGGCCGGCGCTGGCCGCAGTGCGGTGAGCGTTTCGCTGGCTCGCGGGCCGCTACCTCACCGGCTCGCCGCGCCAGTCGCCCGTGATCAGTGCGTACAGCACGGCCTGCTCGGTCCAGAGGCGGTTCTCGGCCTCGTCCCACACCCGCGAGCGCGGCCCCTCGATCACCGCCTCCTCCACCTCCTCGCCGCGGTGCGCCGGAAGACAATGCAGGAAGATCGCCGCCGGCCGGGCGAGGTCCATCAGCGCGGGCGTGACGACATAGCCGCGGAATGCACGCTGGCGGGCTTCGCGTTCCGCCTCCTCGCCCATCGAGGTCCAGACGTCGGTGTAGACGGCATCGGCGCCGCGCGCCGCTGCCGCGGGGTCCCGCACGATCTCGATGCGCGCCCCCGTCTGTCGGCCGCGTTCGCGGGCGGCCGCAACGATCGCGGGGTCGGGCTCGTAGCCCTCGGGCGTCGCCAGCACGACATGCATCCCGGCGAGCGCACCCGCTTCGATCAGGGAGTTCGCGACGTTGTTGCCGTCGCCAACATAGGCGAGCCGTCGCCCGGCAAGCGCGCCGATGCTCTCTTCGATCGTCATCAGGTCGGCGAGGGCCTGGCAGGGGTGGTGCTCGTCGGTGAGCGCGTTGATCACGGGGACGGCGCTGTAGGAAGCGAACTGCTCGAGCCGCGCCTGCGAGAACGTGCGCCAGGCGATCGCATCGACCAGCCGCGAGAGGACCCGTGCGGTGTCCTGCGGGGGCTCGCCACGGCCGATCTGCAGCTCGTCGGGGCGCAGCATCAGCGGGTGCATGCCGAGGTTGACCGCCGCGGCCTCGAAGCTGACCCGGGTGCGGGTGGACGGTTTGTCGAAGATCAGCGCGAGCTTGCCGCCGCGGATGGCGTCGCGCCATGCCGCGGGCTCCTCCTTCATGCGCCGGGCCAGCGAGATCAGGCGGGCGAACTCGTCGGGCGTCAACGATGCGACCGTCAGGTAGTGGCGGGGCGGGTCGCCCGCGCGGGCGGCCTGGTTGGCCGTGGACGAATCGCCGGGACCGGACATCGATCGGACTCCAGTTCAGAGGCTCGTCGTGGGGGGCGCGTGGCCCGCCACGACGATCGGGGCGGTGTGGGCCGCGGGGCGCCGGGGCCTCAGACCTCCACGCGCTCCCGACGGACGGCAGCTTCCACGAGGCTTCGCAGCGACGGACCGCTCGCCTCGTCGAGATCGTAGCGCACGCGCACGATGGGCTTGTTCAGCGTGAGCACCCGGCGCAGGTCGATCGGTGTGGCGGCCAGGACCAGCTCCGCCGGGACGGCGTTCAGCGTCTCCCCGAGCTCGTGGATCTGCTGGACGCCATAGCCCATCGCGGGGAGCAGGGGTTCGAGCCCCGGGTACCGCTCGAGCGTCGCGCGGATGCTGCCGACGGCGTAGGGCGCGGGGTCCACGAGTTCCGCGCCGAAGCGGCGGGCCGCGACGATCCCGGCGCCGTACGTCATGCCGCCGTGCGTCAGCGTCGGGCCGTCCTCGACGACCACGACACGCCGGCCGACGATCTCGCCACCGACGAGCTCCAGCCGCGAACGGGCCTCGACGACCGCCGCGCGCGGGTTGACACGGTCGATGTGCTCGCGGAGCGTGGCGAGTTGTTCGGGGTTCGCCGAGTCGATCTTGTTGATCACGATGACGTCCGCCAGCCGCAGGTTCGTCTCGCCGGGGTGGTACCGCAGCTCGTCGCCCGCGCGCAGCGGGTCGGCCACCACGATCGTGAGGTCGGGACGGTAGAAGCTGAAGTCGTTGTTGCCGCCGTCCCACAGGACGACGTCCGCCTCTCGTTCGGCCTGCCGCAGGACCGCGCCGTAGTCGACGCCCGCGTAGACGACGTGTCCGGCGTCGAGATGCGGCTCGTATTCCTCGCGCTCCTCGATGGTGGTTTCGTAGCGATCGAGGTCCGCGTACTCGGCGTAGCGCTGGACCTGCTGCGCCACGAGATCGCCGTAGGGCATCGGGTGGCGCACGATGACGGGCCGCAGCCCCAGCTCATCGATGATCGCGGCGACGCGCCGCGTGGTCTGGCTCTTGCCCGAGCCGGTGCGGACGGCGCAGACGGCGACGACCGGTCGTGCGCTCTCGAGCATCGTGCGGTTCGGCCCGAGCAGGAGGAAATCCGCGCCCTGCGCCAGAGCCCGCGACGCGTTGTGCATCACGTGCTCGTGCGACACGTCGCTATAGGCGAAGACGACCGTGTCCACGCGCGCCTCGCGGATGATGCGCTCGAGCTCATCCTCGGCGACGATGGGAATCCCGTCCGGGTAGAGCCGTCCTGCCAGTTCGGGTGGATACCGGCGGTTTGCGATACCGGGGATCTGGGTGGCGGTGAACGCCACCACCTCGACGTTTGGGTCGTCGCGGAACACCACGTTGAAATCGTGGAAGTCGCGCCCGGCGGCGCCCATGATCACGACACGCTGACGGCTCACGTGGAAGAACCTCTGCCACGGAAGCGAGCGCCGACATGCCGCATGCCAGCAGGCTCAGCCACCGAGAGCATGCCACGTTCGGGCGCCCGTGGCCACTCGGCGACGCACGACATCCGGCGGCGCACGACATCCGGCGGCGCACGACATCCGGCGGCGCACGACGGGCGAGCCGCGGTGCAGCCCGACACGCGCGCGGCGACGGCCGTCGCCCCGTTTCCGCTACGCGCCGCGCACCAGGTAGGCCTCGGGGCGGCGATTCATGAGCGCGGGGATCTGCCGGCGGGCGGCCGCGACGCGCGCTGGGTCGATCTCGGTGACGACCACCCCGGGACCGTCCGACGCCTGTGCCACGACGATTCCCCACGGGTCCACGATCAGGCTATGCCCGTACGCCGCGTTCCCGGCGGGCGGCGTCCCGCACTGGGCGGGGGCGATCACGTACGCCCCGTTCTCGATGGCGCGCGCCCGCAGCAGCGGCTCCCAGTGGTCGCGCCCGGTGCGCTCCGTGAAATCGGCGGGCACGCAGAGCACCTCCGCGCCGGCCAGCGCCAGGGCGCGGTAGAGCTCCGGGAAGCGGAGGTCGTAACAGACCGTCAGGCCGAGTCGGAGCGTGGGACCGGCGGCGTGCACGGCGTCCGTGGGCGCGCCGGACGACCCGCCCGCGACCCGGCCATCGGCAGCCAGGTCCGCCAGCGGTAGATCGGCCACCACCGCCCGATCCCCCGGTGTCGCCCGCGACGACTCGTGGGCGGACGGCCCCGCGTCGACCGCCACGTCGAAGAGGTGGATCTTGCGGTACGTGGCGGCGACCGAACCGTCCGGCGCGAGCAGGACGCTCGTGATGTACGGCCGTGCGGGGTCGTCGCTGACTTCGGCGACGCTGCCGAGGAGCAGCCAGGCCGCCGCATCGCGCGCAAGTGCCGCGAACGGCTCGGTGAGCGGCCCGGGGACAGGCCCGGCACTGGCGCGATGACCCGCGGTCGGGCCGCGATAGAGGAACGTCTCAGGGAACGCGACGAGACGAGCCCCGGCCGCAAGCGCGCGCTCGGCGAGATCGAGCGCGACCCGCCTGTTCGCGGCAATGTCATCACCGGCGTCGATCTGGATCAGTCCGACCCGCGCGATCATGGCTCGCCCGCCGATCCCATCGCGCGCCGGTGCCCGCGCCCGTCCATGCCCGGTCAGGAGGCGGCCGTTCCCCGGCCGACCAGATCGGGGCCGCAGGGCGCGCCGATTTCCGCGTCGGCCGCCTCCGAGGGCGCCGCGTCGCCGCCCTCGACCCCGGCGCCCGCGTGCGTCGTCGTCCCGATCCCGAGCATCTCGAGGAACGTCTCGTTCGACGGCTCGCGGCCCAGGAACGCCCGCAGCATCTCTGCCGCATCCCGGGAGCCGCCCGACTCCAGGATCTCTCGCCGGTACGCCGCGCCGACCTCGGGGCTCGTGACGCCCTCGGCGCGGAAGCGGCCGAACATGTCGTCGCCGTAGACCTTCGACCAGAGATAGCCGTAGTAGCCGGCATCGTAGCCGCCGAAGAGGTGCGCGAACCCGCCCGGATAGAAGGTTCCCTCGTGGAAGGGCAAGCCGATCACCGACCAGGACCGCCGGTTGATCTCGTCGAGGTCCCGTTCCTGCGCCTCGTCGTGCAGGCCCATGTCGAGGAGCCCCAGCGAGACCTGCCGGAGCATGCGCACGCCCACGTTCAGATCGCGCGCGCGGACGAGCTGGGCGACGAGGTCCTCGGGGATCGGTTCGCGGCTGCGGAAGTGGACGGCGAACCGGCGGAGCACGCTCGGATCCCACGCCCAGTGCTCCATGATCTGGCTCGGCGCCTCGACGAAGTCGGGCTCGGTTTCGGTGCCCGAGAAGCGCACGAACTCGGCGCGCGTCAGCGACTGGTGCAGGATGTGGCCGAACTCGTGGAAGAGCGTCACGACCTCGTCATGGCGCAGCAGCGAGGGCTGGCCCGCCGCGGGCTGCGTGAAGTTCGCCACCACCGCCGAGACCGGCCTGACGTACGTGCCGTCTAGGCGCTGGTGGCCCGCCACCAGCGGGAAGACGGCGGCATGCCCGAACTTGCCCTCACGTGGAAAGAGGTCGGCATAGAAGTATGCGAGCGGGGTGTCCGTCGCCCGGTCGCGGATCTCGTACAGTAACACGTCGGGGTGCCAGGCCCGGGCGTCCCGGAGGCGGCGATAGGTGAGCCCGAAGACCTCCCCGGTCAGGCCGAGCATCCCATCGATCACCTGGCCCAGCGGGAAGTATTCGGCGATCCGGTTCTGGTCGAGTCCGAACTCCCGGCGCCGCACCTGGTTCTCGTAGTAGCGCCAGTCCCACGAGTGGAGCTCTCCGTCGCCCGTGTCGGCTTCGAGCAACCGGCCCAGGTGCGCGAGCTCGCCGCGCGCCTTCGACTGCAGCGGCGGGATCAACTCGTCGTAGAAGCGACGGACCGCTGCCGGGTCGCCCGCCATCTTGACCTGCAGCGCGTAGTGTGCCCAAGACGGCAGCCCGAACAACTCGGCGATCCGTCTGCGGATCCGCAGCGCCTCCTCGATGATCGGACGGTTGATCGCGGCGGCGCGGTTGAAGAGCTTGAACTCGAGCTGCCGGCGGAGGTCCCGGCGCTCGGCCTGATCGAGGAACGGGAAGACGCTCGGGTAGTCCAGGCTCACCTCGTAGGTGCCCGGCCGCGAGCCGGCCGGCAGCCCCGCAACGTACGACTCGGGCAGGCCGGCCAACTCGTCGCGCGTCACCTCCAGCCCGTCCCGGAACTCATCGACGTTGCGCTGAAACGCGACCTCGAGCTCGACGAGTCGCGCGCGCAGGCGCTCCAGTTCGGCCCGGGCATCCGGCGAGAGCTCCTGTCCGGCGCGCCGAAAATCGCGCAGCCAGTGGTCGAGGAGCCGCCGCCGCTCGCCCACAAGGGAGCGCGCCTCCGCGGTCGACGCGTATGCGCGCACGGCCCGATACAGATCCTCGCGGAACGGGAGCGCCACCCGCCACTTGGCCAAGCGCTCCTCGGCGGCCTGTCCAGCATCGCGCACCGCTGCGTCAGGGTGGACCCGAGCCATGAACGCGCTCCGCCCGTACGCCACCTGGACGCGGTCGAGCGCCTGGTCCAGGGCGAGCAGCGTCGCGTCGAAGGCGGGTGGTCGGTGGCGCGCCGCGCGCTCGACGAGGCCGTCGGCTGCGGCCAGGCCGGCGTCGGCGTCCGCGGCGACCGAGGTGGCGGAGACGGTCGTGTAGTCGAACAGCATGGGGCCGATGGTAACGCCGGCGGCACATGCCCTGGGTTGCGGCGCGGCTCGCGCGCGGCTGCCACCCGCGGCTGGCACCCGCGGCCGCCATGGCGGGCAGCTCGGCCGGTCACCAGCAGGGCCGGGAACCGCGCCCGGCGCGGTGCGCGGCCACTGCGGCCACTGGCGACCCCGTGGCCGTTGGAGACCGCCGTGGCCGTTGGAGACCCCTGTGGCCGCGTCCCGAGTTCTCCACAGTTGTGGACAAGCGCTGTGGACGGAGCCTGTACAACGTTCCTGCGGCGGCAGAAGTGGTGGAGAAGCGCCGTTGACGGCCCCGTCGCCCTGTGGCTAGATTCGCGGCAGCCCGGAGGGGCCACGGACCCGCAGCGCAGGATCGACGGACAACCGCCGGACCGGCGTTCGGGATCGGGGAACGGCGACAGGGCGGCTGGCTCGCCAGGCGCACCGCGATCCGCTCCCAGGTTCGGCTGCATAGGCTGCCGGTTTCGGTCGGCGGCGTGGTGCCCGGTCCAGCGGTTCCTCCGGGCGTTTTCCCGTCCCTCCGGCGCCCCGCTCGTCAGCGCGTGGCGGCCAGAAGCGAGTCTGGCGCCCACGAACGGCGCCCACGGGCGCCATCCACCATCGGGATCGGGCGGCCCTACTCGCCGAGGCCGATGCCGAGGATCGAGAAACCGCCGTCGACGTAGACGATCTCCCCCGTCACGGCAGCGGAGAGATCGCTCGCCAACCAGACGGCGGTGCCGCCGACGTCTTCGAGCGTGATGTTCCGGCGCAGCGGGGCGATGTCGCGGAAGCGCGCGTACAGGTCGCGGAACCCAGCGATGCCGCTCGCCGCCAACGTCCGGATCGGACCGGCGCTGATCGCGTTCACGCGGATACCGCGCGGGCCAAGGTCCGCGGCCAGGTACCGCACACTCGCCTCCAGCGCGGCCTTGGCCACGCCCATCACGTTGTAGTGCGGCACGGCCCGTTCGGCCCCCAGGTACGTGAGCGTGATGATGCTGGCGCCCGGCCGCAGCAGCGGCAGCGCCGCACGCGTCAGCGCCGTCAACGAGTACGCACTTACCTCGAGCGCCGTGCGAAACCCCGCGCGGCTCGTGTCGACGAACGCCCCATCCAGGTCCTCGCGGTTCGCGAAGGCGAGCGCATGGACGAGCACGTCGAGCTCGCCGTAGCGCTCCCGCCAGCGCTCGAACACGCGGGCGATCTGGACGTCGTCGGAGGCGTCGCACGGCTCGACGAAGGTGATCCCGAGCTGCTCCGCCAGCGGCCGCACCCGGCGCTCGATGAGCGACTCGACCGAGCTGAGCCCGACCGTCGCACCCTGGGCGTGGAGGGCCTTGGCGATGCCCCAGGCGATCGAATGATCGTTCGCGACGCCGAAGACCAGCGCACGCCTGCCGTCGAGCAATCCCATCGTTTCCTCCTGCCACCACACCGAGCACACGGACCGCGGTGCGGAGCGTAGCGGAAGCCGACCGGGCGCGGCGGCGCCGATAGACTGGACGATCGATGGCATCGCGACCGTCGCTTCCCCCTACCTCACCCGACCCGACCGGCGCCCGCGAGGCCACAGGGCCGGCAGGGCCAATCGTCGACCCGCTCGATCCGCCCCCATTCACCGGAGTCGCCGGTTTGCTTGCGCCTCTCGCCGAAGGGACGATGGGCGCCACCGCCGGGCCGGTCGTCGAGGCGGGTCTTTCGGCGCCGGCGGAAGCGCCATCGCTCTGGCGCCACCGCGACTTCATGAAGCTCTGGATCGGCGAGACCGTCAGCGAGTTTGGCTCTCAGGTCACGCAGCTTGCGCTGCCGCTCGCGGCTGCGGTGGCCCTGCGGGCGACCCCGGCGGAAATGGGGATCCTCTCGGCACTGCAGATGCTGCCGTTCTTGCTGATCAGCCTACCGGCAGGCGTGTCGGTCGACCGGACCCGCCGTCGACCGATCCTGATCGCAGGAGATCTGGTCCGCGCCGTGACGCTCCTGGCGGTGCCGTTCGCGGGTATCACCGGCCACCTCTCGATGCCCCTCCTGTATCTCGTCTCGCTGGTTGCAGGTGCGGCCACGGTCTTCTTCGACGTCTCGTACCAGTCGTATCTGCCCGCGCTCGTGGAACGCGACCACCTGATCGAGGGGAACGGCAAGATGGAGCTCTCGCGCTCGGCCGCGCAGTTCGCCGGGCCCGGCATCGGCGGTTTCCTCGTGGGGCTCCTCGGCGCCGCACAGGCGATCCTGTTCGACTCGCTCTCGTTCTTCTTCAGCGCCGCCATGCTGTTCGTGATCCGAAAGCCGGAACCCGCGCCGGTCCCCGCCGCCGAGCGGCGGCACATGGTGCACGAGATCCGCGAGGGGCTCGGCGTGGTCCTCGGCAACGCCGTCCTGCGCGCGATCGCCGCGACGACGGCCACGTCGAACCTGTTCAGCGCGATCTCGTTCGCCACGCTGATCCTGTTCGCGACGCGTGAGCTGGGCCTCGACGCGGTGCACATCGGGGCGGCGTTCGCGCTCGCCAATCTCGGGGCGACGGCGGGCGCGCTGATCGCCGGGCGCTTGGCCGTCCGGATCGGCCTCGGGAACGCGCTGATGGCCGCGATCTTCATCGGATCGTTGGCGAACCTGCTGGTGCCCCTCGCCGAACCGGCGACGGCGCTGCCGCTCCTCTTCGGCGCGCTCTTCTTTGGGACCGCCGGCGGCACGATCTACAACATCAACCAGGTCAGTTTGCGCCAGTCGATCACGCCGGATCGGCTACAGGGCCGCATGAACGCCTCGATGCGGTTCGTCGTCTGGGGCGTCTTCCCGATCGGCTCGCTGGTGGGCGGCGCGTTGGGCACCGTATTCGGGGTGCGCGCGGGGATCGCGGTGGGGGCCGTGGGGGGTCTCATCGCCGTGCTCTGGCTGGTCTTCTCGCCGGTACGAACGCTGCGCACGCCGCCCCCAGTCTGGGAAGCGGTGCCGGAAACGCACACCGCGTGAGCGGGGCGCGTGGGCCGGGGCGATCTGCCGGTCGTGCGATCAGCCGGCCGGAGCGAACTGCCGGTGGTGCGATCAGCCGGCCTGGGCAGCACGCTCGAGCGCAGCGGCGAACGCGTCGAACGTCTCCGCGGAGAAGAGCACGAAGGTGGCGCGCATCAACGCCCTGGCGATGCGGAGGTGCTCGGCCACCGTCCCCACGGCGATGCCAGCCGCTTCCGTGACCGGATAGCCGTAGATCCCGCAGC
>JAJYNJ010000049.1 GCA_021786385.1 Chloroflexota bacterium | reverse complement strand
CCAGGCGCGGCGGAGCCCGCAGCGGCCGCGGGTAGGCCAGGCGCGGCGGAGCCCGCAGCGGCCGCGGGTAGGCCAGGCGCGGCGGAGCCCGCAGCGGCCGTGGGCGGGCGACGCGCGGCGGGCCATTCGGCCCTCGGGATCGTCCCGACCGACACGAGCGGCACGCCTCGCCGCCGTGCGACCGTACCCCCGCGGGGGACCCGCGGGGTCTCGCCCTCCCGCAACAGGGGCCATGGTGGATGAGAGATGAGTCGACCGCCCGGACGTGACGCCCGCCGTTCCGCGGCGTCAGCGGCGCACGAGATCGTGGACCCCGCGGAACCGTGGGAGACGCCGCTGCCGCGCGCGGCCGCCGCGCGGCTCGATCCACAGGCAGAGGCCGCGCGGCCCACGCGCCCCTCCTCCGAGGCCGACCTGCCGCCCGGGGTGCTGCGTGTGCTGCGCTTCACCTGCGGGTCCCTGCCGCTCGAGCGGACGCTGCTCTTTCCGCCGGCGGTCCGGCCGATCGACCGGTCGTGCCGTCGCTTCGTGACGACACCCCGGCAGGTCCTCGGGCTGGGTGAGCGCGCGGCGGGTCTCTGGGTGGAGTGGCACATGCGGGACCCCGCCGTCGTGGTCCCGCTCGAGCGGATCGGCGCCATCGAGGATATCCGGTTGCTGCGGTACCGGCGCTTCTCCGTGCGCGCGGCGGACGCGCGGCTCTCGGTCCGCTACGCCAGCGGGTCCCGCTCCGCCGTTGGGCCGCCGGTCGCCTGGCTGCGTCGGAGGATCGCGGGCGAGCTGCGCGGCGAGGTCCCGTCACCAGGGCTGCGCAGCGTGGGAACCGGAGCGGTGCCTGCGGTCTGGCGGGCGGCCGCGGAGGCGATCATGCGGCAGGCCGGCGAGGGCGGCGCGGTGGCCCTGTACGGCGTGGCACCACCGACGGGGCCGGACGAGCGACCGCGCGGGGCGCTGGTCGCGCTCACGGCCGAGGAGCTGATCGTCCTGGCCGAGTCTGCCGACGCCTGCCCGACGCCCGACGTGCCGGACCTGCTCGCGGTCCCCCGGCGCACGTTGCAGCTGGTCCGTCCGATGGACGATCGGCTGCTGGTGCGCTCGAGCGGGGTGGAACGGGCGCTGCGCACGGGAGCTGAGCTCGCGTCGGCCGCGGCCGAGCTCGTGGCGGAAGCTGGGGGGGTCGGCCCGGCTGCACGCGCGCGACGATAGGCCATCTGGCCCATTCCGAGCGGGCCGGATGGCGCCTGCAAGGCGGCCGACGTGGCTGGAAGATTTGATCGTTTCCAGCACGTTCGATCGATTCTCCGGGGAGGTGGCCGTCGTGTCCCCCGCTCAGCGCCGGCTCGGACGAGACGCTGCCCGCGCAGCGCCATCGTCGCGCCGTGAGGAGCCGCGCGCCGAGGAGTGGCTCAGCCCTCGCGAGGCGAGCCGACTGCTCGGCGTCTCGGCCGCGACCTTGCGCCGCTGGGGCGACGCGGGGCAGATCACCGCGTTCACGACGCCGGGCGGACACCGCCGCTTCTCCCGCAGCAGCCTGCGTCGGCTCCTCCCTGCTGCGCGGCCCGGCCGACCTCGCCTCGCCGACCTCGGGGAGACACCGAGCCGGATGATGCGCGGCTACCGGCGCGACGCAGCGGGAACGACCCCGCCGCCGTCCTCGCTCGGCGCGCTACCGGAGCCGGAGCGCGCCGTGCTCCGCGACCACGGACGGCGACTCGCCGCTTCGCTGCTCCGCGCCATCGACGCGCCGGCCCGCGAGGAGCGCGAGGCGTGGATGGCGGCCGCCGAGGCGGATGCCCGTGGGTACGGCGCGATCGCCCGGCGCCACGGACTCTCGCTGTCCGCGACCGTGGAGCTCTTCCTGCGCTTCCGTGCGCCGTTCACGCGCGAGCTCGCCGCGTTGTGCCGACGGACCGGGCTCGACACCGACGCGGCCACGGACCTGCTCGCCCGGACGACGGAGGCGCTCGACCGCCTGCTCGTCGCGACGATCCGGGGTCATGGGTCCGCGGAAGGGCCACCCAGATGACCCACGACGCCGTGCTGCTGATGGCGTACGGCGGCCCCCAGCGGTTGGCGCAGGTCGAGGCCTATTACACCGACATCCGGCACGGCAATCCCCCGCCGCCCGCGCTCCTCGAAGAGCTGCTCGGCCGCTACCGGGCGATCGGCGGCGCGTCGCCCCTCTCGGGGATCGTGGAGCGACAGCGGGCCGGCCTGCAGCGCGAGCTCGCCGAACGTGGCATGGCGCTGTCGGTCTACGCTGGGATGCGCCACATCGAGCCGCGGATCGGACAGGTCGTGGCGCAGATGGCGGCCGACGGGGCGGAGCGGCTGGTCGCCATCGCCCTGGCGCCGCAGCGGTCGACGAGCACCGCCGGGTACCGCGAGGCGGTCGAACGCGCCATCGCCGCCCTCGGCACCGCGGCGCCGCGGCCCCTCTTCGTCGAGTCCTGGCACGATCAACCGCGTTTCATCGCGGCGCTGGCCACGGCGACGGCCGAGGCGCTCGCCCGCTTCCCGGACCCGACCCGCGTCGCGGTCCTCTTCACCGCGCACAGCCTGCCGTCACGGGTCGTCGCCGAGGGCGATCGCTACCCCCATGAGGTCGCCCGGACGGCCGGCCTCGTCGCCGCGCAGCTGGGCCTGGCGCGCCACAGCGTGGCGTTCCAGAGCGCCGGTCGAACCGGCGAGCCCTGGTTGGGTCCCGAGATCCGCGACGAGATCCGCCGGCTCGCGGCGGCGGGCGTGACGGACCTCGTGGTCTGCCCGGTCGGGTTCGTAGCCGACCACCTCGAAGTGCTCTACGACATCGACATCGAGGCCCGTGCCGTCGCCGCCGAGGTCGGCGTCCGGCTGGAGCGGGCGCGCTCGATGAACGATGACCCCGTCTTCATCGCCGGGCTGGCCGACCTCGTGGTCGACGCGCTCGCCGGTCCATCCCATCTGTGGTCGGCCCCCGCCCGACCGCGCGACTCGCAGTGAGGTTGCCATGCCCATGCCGTACGCTCGACGCGCTCCCGCCGGCGGACCCGGCGGCCCAGCCGAATCCAGCGGCCCCGTCGCCGCGCAGACAGACCGAGCCGTCCCGGGGCGTGCGCCGGCCGTCGGCGCGGTCCGCCCCGACGGGTACGTCTTCGCTCGCGCGCCGATGCTCGTGTACTGGGAGCTGACGCAGGCCTGTGGCCTCGCCTGCCGCCACTGCCGGGCGACCGCCCGCCCGGAGCGCAGTCCTGCGGAACTCAGCACGGCCGAGGGCCTGCGCCTGCTCGACGAGATCACCGCGTTCGGCCGGCCGTACCCCCACCTGGTCCTCACCGGCGGCGACCCGCTCCGCCGGCCTGACCTAGAGGTGCTGGTGGTGGCCGCCACCGAACGGGGCATCGGCACCTCGCTCGCCCCGGCCGTGACCCCGGACATGACGCTGGAGCGGCTGGGTGCGCTGCGCGCCGCGGGGGTCCAGACGATCTCGCTCAGCATCGATGGGTCCGACGCGGCACGCCACGACGGCTTCCGCGGCGTCCCTGGGACGTTCGCGATGACCATGCGCGCCGTCGAGTGGGCGCACCAGGTCGGGCTCCCGCTGCAGATCAACACGCTGGTCACCGACGAGACGCTCGCCGACCTGCCTGCCATCTACACGCTGATGGGCCGCCTCGGGATCCTCCGCTGGAGCCTCTTCTTCTTGATCGCAGTGGGCCGTGGGTCGGCGCTGCGGGAGATCTCCCCCGGCGAATCGGAACGGCTCAACCACTGGCTCTACGACCTCTCGCGCGAGGCGCCCTTCGCCATCAAGACCACCGAGGCGACCCACTATCGGCGCGTCGCGATCCGGCGCATGCGCGAGGAAGGGTTGGACGACGCGGCGATCGCGGCGACCTCGGTCGGCCGCGGCTTTGGCGTGCGCGACGGGAACGGGATCATGTTCGTCGCCCACGACGGCACCGTCTTCCCGTCCGGGTTCTTGCCGTACGCGACCGGCAACGTGCGCCGCCAACCGATTGCGACCATCTACCGGACCCACCCCGTCTTCACGAGCCTGCGCGATCTCTCGGCGTTGCGGGGGCGCTGTGGGCGCTGCTCGTACGCGGCGGTCTGCGGCGGCTCGCGGGCGCGGGCGTTCGCCGCGACGGGCGACTACCTGGAGGCGGATCCGCTCTGTCCGTACGTGCCGCCCGTCGAGTCCACCCAGGCCTGACCTGGGCCCCATGCGCGTCCTCGTCGTCGGCGGTGGCATCACCGGGCTGACGGCCGCCTACACGCTCGGGCGGGCCGGCATCCCGACGACCCTGCTCGAAGCATCCGGCCGGCTGGGCGGCAAACTCCGCACCGAGCGGGTCGACGGCTTCCTCGTCGAGGCGGGCCCCGACTCGTTCGTCAGCTACCGACCGGCGGCGCTCGAGCTCGCCCACGAGCTCGGACTCCGCGATGCGATCGTCCGGCCCCGCGAACCGCGTGTCGTGCAGATCCGGACCGGCGGCCGTTTCGTGCCGCTGCCGCAGGAGATGGGGCTGGTGCTGCCGACCCGGTTGCGGCCCTTCGTCACGACCCCGCTCTTTGCGCCGCGCGAAAAGCTCCGCATGGGGCTGGACCTGGTCCTGCCCCGCGACGATCTGACCTGCGATGTCGGCGTGGGCGCCCACCTGCGGCGTCGACTCGGCGCCGCACTGGTCGATCGGTTGGCCGGCCCGTTGCTCGGCGGAGTCTACGGCACGTCGATCGACGAATTGAGCCTGCTCGCGGTCGTGCCCCAGCTACGCGACGCGGAACGCGCCCACCGCAGCCTCTTGCTGGCGAGCCTCGCCGCGGGCCGGGCGCGTCGCCACGGCGATGGCTCACCGTTCGTGACGCTCGCCGGCGGCATGGGCCAGCTGGTCGACGCACTGGTGGGCGCGCTCCAGCAGGCGGCGGATGTCGAGATCCGCCCGCGGACGGCGCTGCGCGCCCTCGAGCGGCGGCGTCCCGATCGCCCGCTCGAAGCCCTGCTCGCCACCGGGGAACGGCTCCGCCCCGACGTCGTCATCCTGACCGCGCCCGGGCCGGAGGCGGCGCGGCTGATCGAGGGCGTGGCAACGAACGTGGCCACGACCCTGCGTACCATCCCCCACGGCACCACCGCGGTCGTCTCGCTCGGCTACCGCACGGCGCAGTTCGCCGCTCCACCGGCCGACCACGGCTTCTTGGTCGCCGCCGGCGAGCCGCTCTCGATCGACGCCTGCACGATCAGCTCGGCGAAGTGGCCGGGGCGAGCGCCCGAGGAGACGGTGCTGGTGCGCGCGTTCGTCGGCTCGCGGAGCGGCCGCGCGGCCAGCATGTCGGACGCGGCGTTGGTCGCGGCCGCGATCCGAGACGTCGCGACCACGCTGGGGGCGCGTGGGGACCCGTTGCTCGTCCGGCTCGCGCGCTGGACGAGCCAGATGCCGCAGTACACGGTGGGACATCTGGACCGCGTGGCGGCCGTCTTCGCGGGGTTGGCCGACACACCCAGTCTGATCCTGGCAGGGGCGCCCTACCAGGGCGTCGGGATCCCCGACTGCGTGGCCCAGGGCCGCGCCGCGGCGACACGCGCGCAGGAGCTGCTGGGGACCGCACGTGCCACGCGCCCGGTCGTGCCGGTGGCGTCCTGATCACGCGCCGGGTCGCGCCGCGTCCGTCATCCGTTCCACGATCGGTGAACAGGTCGACCGCGACAGGGCTTCTGCCCGCACCGTAAGCGTCGGCACGCCGCCCAACCGGAGCGCCGGCACGGCCCGCTTGACCGAATCGAGCGACCAGACCGGAAGCCCCGAGGCGGCGAACGAGGGAGGGAGGTCGGTCGCACCCCTGCCACGGAAACCCGACGCCAGACGCCCCCCCGCGCGCCCCACGGCTGTTCATCGATCGTCGAAACCTGCGTCGACGCGCCGGCACCGCGTCCCGCAGCAGGGATGGACGCCCTCAGGCGCCCTCGGCCGCTCTGGCTCATCGCCGCGGAGCGCCGGTGGACCGGGCAGCGCTCGGCTCGGCGACCGACTGGTCACCGAGCCACCCTAGCGGGCGTCGACCCCCAGTCCCACAGGGCAAGCCACGCCCGTCCCGCCGAGCCCGCAGTAGCCGTCCGGGTTCTTGGCGAGATATTGCTGGTGATACGCTTCGGCGAAGTAGAAGGGCGGCGCGGGACGGATCTCGGTCGTGATCGGCCCGTAGCCGGCGGCGGCCAGTTCACGGGCAAAGGCGTCGCGCGACGCCTCGGCGGCTTGGCGCTGCGCCTCGGAGTGCGTGTAGATCGCCGAGCGATACTGCGTGCCCACGTCGGCGCCCTGGCGGTGGCCCTGCGTCGGATCGTGGTTCTCCCAGAAGAGCCGCAACAGCTCGTCATACGTGACGGCGTGCGGATCGAAGACGACACGGACCACCTCGGCGTGGCCGGTGAGCCCGGTGCAAACCTCCCGGTAGGTGGGATTCGGCGTCACACCACCGGCATAGCCGACCGCCGTGACCACGACGCCCGGCGTCTGCCAGAACAGTCGTTCCGCTCCCCAAAAGCAGCCCATCCCGAAGGTCGCCACCTCGGTACCCTCGGGATAGGGCGGTTGGAGCGGCGCGCCGTTGACGAAGTGGGCGACGGGCACGGGTAGCGGGTCGGGCCGCCCCGGCAGCGCCTCCTGCGGGGTGGGCATGCGCAGCTTGCGCGGATCGACGGTCAACATGACAAGGTCTCGTTCGACGTGCGGCCGGGCCGCCGGGACCCGGCGGGACATCTCAAGGGTACCGCGTCGCGGAGCCAGCGGGCAGCAAGCGTTCCTCATCGGCCCGCTCCCCGTCCACTAAGCTCTGTGGGTGATGCTGGATCCCGCAGCTCCCCTTCCGGGCGGTCAGCGCCGCCGACTCGTCTGGCTGGCGATCGCGACACTGGTCGTGCTGTGGCTGGCCCGCGACGTCCTCGCGCCGTTCGTGATCGCCGCGGTCCTCGCGTATGCCTTCAGCCCGCTGATCGACGCACTCGAGGTGCGCACGCGCCTGCCGCGTGTGCTCGTCCTGCTGGCCCTCTACGGCGTCACCCTGGTCGTGATCGGGGTCGCGGTGTGGATCGTCTCGGGCCAACTCATCGGCGAGCTCGAGGAACTCGCCACGGGCGGTGCCGCAGCGCTGGCGGAAACGCTGCGCGCGGTCCTCGGCCACGATGCCATCCAGATCGGGACGCGGCGGATCACCGTCGGCGAAATCGCGCGCCAACTGAACGACGCGATCGCGCAATCGCTGGCCACGCCGCGTGACGCGCTGCACATCGCGGCCCTCGTGGGCGACGCCGCCGTGCAGAGCGTCCTGGTGGTGATCGTCTCGTTCTACCTCCTGCTCGACGGCGAGCGCTTCTGGGCCTTCGCGCTGCGCTTCCTGCAGCCCGACCAGCGGACCCGCGCCGCGACGCTCACGGCGCGGATCCACCTCGTCCTGGGGCGCTGGCTGCGCGGCCAGCTCGCGCTGATCCTGCTGGTCGCGCTGGCGCTCTACGCCGTGCTGGGACCCGTACTCCACGTGCCGTACGCCTTGGCGCTGTCGCTCGTCAGCGGCGTGCTCGAGATCATCCCGTTGGTGGGGCCCGTGGCGGCGGCGGCGATCGCCGGCACGGTCGCCTTCTCGCATGGCGGCACCGAACTCGCGCTCGTGGTGCTGGGCGTCTACCTGGTGGTGCGCGAGGTCGAGGATCAGCTGGTGATGCCGGTGGTGATCGGGCGGGCCGTGCACCTCCACCCGGTCGTGACGATCTTTGCGGTGCTGGTCGGCCTCTCCGCCTGGGGCGTGCTGGGCGGCCTGTTGGCGGTCCCGGTTGCCGCCGCGCTGAACGTCACGCTGGCCGAGCTCTACCCCGACGCGCCCCGCGGCGGTGAACCCTGAGCGATCGTTGCCCGGGCAGGCACCCCGCGGCGCGGATGCGGTAGGCTCCTGCACGATGCGCGTCAGGTCGCTCCAGCCCGACCAGCCCGGCGGTGCCGAACCGTCCGCGTTCCGGTCCGAGCACTCCGCCAGGGACGACGCGTCCCCCGGGGTGGGCCTCACGACCCTGCGCGAGCGGCTCGCGAGGCGCCTCCCCGGTCTGCACGTACGCTTCCCGTTCGGCCGGGTGGCCGTGGTACGCCTCTACGGGCCGATCGCCGGGGGCGGTCGGAGCAGCGTCCTCGTGGAGCTCGCAGCCCGTCTCCGCGAGTCGCGCCGTGTCCCGGCGGTCGTGCTCGACATCGATTCGCCCGGCGGTTCGGCCTCCGCCTCGGACGACCTGTTCCTCGCGTTCGAGCGGCTCGCGCGGGCCAAGCCGCTGGTGGCCGCGATCCGGGGCACCGGCGCCTCGGGCGCCTACCTGGCCGCGCTCGCGGCGCGCCGCATCCTGGCCAACCCCAACGCCATCGTCGGCTCGATCGGCGTCATCTCCGCCGGGCCGCGCGTGCCACGACTGCTCGATCGGGCCGGGGTCACCGTGAGCGTCCAGAAAGCCGGTCGGCTGAAGGATATGGGCGCGCCCTGGCGCGACGAGTCGGACGAGGAACGCGCCAAGGAACAGGAGCTCGTCGACGCGATCTACGACGCGTTCCTCGCGCGCGTGGCAGCCGCCCGGGAGATGCCCGTGGAACGCGTCCGCGAACTGGCCACGGGCGAGGTCTGGCTCGGCCGCCGGGCGTTGGAGCTCGGCCTGGTCGACGAGATCGGCGATCTGGAGCGCGCGGTCGAGGTCGCCGCCGCGTTCGCGGGGGTCCCGGCGAAGGCGTCGCGCGTCAGGCTCCGGCAGCCGCTGTTGGATCGGCTCGTCGACCGTTTCGTGACGCGCACGGCCGAGGCGATCGCCGACGAGTTCGAGGCACGGCTGACCGACCGCTACCGTGGGCTGTAAGCAGGGTCCATCACGTGCACCCACGTGCTCGGCGGTCCCTGCGCACCGGCGTGGCAGCCGCCGCCATGCCGGCATCACCTGCCGCCGGCATGACAAGGACGCGCCGGTCGCGTAGGGTGAGGGCTGCTCGGCCGAACGAGGCGGCGCGGCAACTTGCAGCACCGCGCTGCGTGCTGGCCGCGCTGCGACAGTGAGGACGATCGGCGGCGCGGGGCGGCGCAGCGACAGCACGAGGTGGCAGTGTGGCAGACGGGACGAGGCGGACGGCAGGCGCGGTCGATCTCCTGCGCAGCGTCGGTCTCCTGGCGGATGGCCCTGTGCGCTGGGGCTCGCCGGTCCGCAGCGCGCGCCCGGGCGTCTACCTGATCGAGCTGCCCGGGCCCGTGCTCCGGGCCCCCATCGATCTCTCGCCGGTCGGCACCTGGATCGAGCGAGTTCCCACACTCGAGCTCGACGGCCACCGACCGACCGGCAAGGAGCTCGCCCAGCGCCTCGGCGGCTTCTGGTTGCCCGACCAGGTGGTGCTGTATGTCGGCTCGACCGACGGGTCGATCGGGCGTCGCATCGACGAACTGGTGCGCACGCCCCTCGGCGATCCGGCGCCCTACCCCGGAGGCCGCTGGCTCAAGACGCTGCGCGGGCTCGAGCAGGCGCGCGTCTGGTGGGCCGAGACGGACGCTCCCGAGGAGTACGAGGACGCCCTCCTGGAGGCCTTTGCCGAGGCGGTCGATCCGGCCTCCGTCGAGGCGCTCCACGACCCGACCGTCGTCGTCCCGTTCGCCAACATGGCGATACCGACCGGCCTTCCCAAGGAACACGGGATCACCGGCGACCTGCGGACCGCGCCCTCCGAGCCCGCACAGCCGGAAGACCGGCGGGTCGTCACGCTGCCGCCGGGCAAGGCCGTCGCCAGCGAGCATCCGATGGCACCGCGCAGCCGAGCGACGGGCGGGGCGAGCCGGACGACAGGCAGCACGACCAGCCCGAGCCGCACCAGCGGGATCACGGACGGGACGACCGGAGCCGCGGGCCGCACGAGCGCGGCCTCAGGCCAGGCGCGCGCGGCCTCCGACCAGGCGCGCGGTGGCGCCGCATCCCCACCATCGCGCCGACGGCCGATGCCGTCCAGCGGCGCCCGGTCCCACCTCACGTCGAGTTCCGTCGTAGCGCCGGCCCGCCCGCGCCGTACTGGCACACCGCTGCCGACCTCGCCCCGCCAAGCGCCACCGACCCACGTGACCGCCGAGGGTCTCGCGCGCCTCAAGGAGGAACTCACCGAGCTCGTGCAGGTGCGGCGGCCCGAGATCATCGCGCGTGTTCGGGCAGCCCGCGAGCTCGGCGACCTGAGCGAGAACGCCGACTACGAAGCCGCGCGCAAGGAACAATCCTTCGCCGAAGGACGCATCGCGCAGCTCGAGGCCATGATCCGCAATGCCTCGATCATCGAGGCGCCAGCGCAGAACGACGCGGTCGTGCTCGGCTCGACCGTCGTCGTCGAGTCATCCGACGGGCAGGAGACCTACACGATCGTCGGGTCGAGCGAAGCGCGGCCCGACGAAGGGCGTATCTCGAACACATCGCCGCTCGGCCAGGCGCTGCTCGGCCGGCGGGCCGGTGACGACGTGGTGGTGCGCGCGCCCGTCGGCGACCGCCACTTCCGGATCGTGGAGCTGCGTTGACCGGCGCCATCCCGACGCGCGTGGCGCCCTGCGGCGATCCGTAGTAGGGTCTGTCACGGTTCGGAAGGAAACCTCACCGCTGGAGCCTCGACAACCGAAGATCGCCGCCTCCACGGCTGACCTCGTGTCGTCGTCGTCCCGCCGCCGGTCCCCGGCGGTCAGCCCACACGTGGGCCGCGCCCTTCCGGTGCCTCCCCAGGCTCGAGATCTGCCCGCGAGCGGCCCATCCCACCGCCGACCGCAGCAGCTACCCCCACCCTCGCCGACCGCGTCTTCGCCGACAACGGAGTCGCCGGGATGCTCGGCGGCTCGCACAGCGCATACACGCAGTACGCCATCTTCCGTAACCGAGGCCTCGCGAGCCGCAGCGGCGGCCGGCCCGGCGACCTCGTCGTCTTCGGGTACGGGTCGCACATCGGCATCTACCTGGGCGACGGGCGGGTGATCAGCGCCCGGCCGGTCGCCTACGCCTCGGCGGGGCGCACGATCGCCAGGTCACGGACGCGCTACACGCGCACGGCGGTGGTCCTCCGTGCCACCGCGAGCATCGCCGGCACCCGCCTCGCCGTCCTGCCGATGGGGACGCGGGTCGTCGTCTTGCGCTCGACCCGCGATCGACTTGGCCGCCTCTGGGACGAGGTCCACGCCCCGACGGGGCGGATCGGTTGGCTCGCGACCTGGCTGCTGCGCGCGTAACAGCGGCGGAAGCTGCCCGGAGGGTGCGACAATGGCGCTCGGTCGCGTCCCGCGTCGGATGTGCGCAACGGATCTGGGCGAGGAGGCGCGCGGACGTGCAGTGGGGCAAGCTCCGGGGCTATGTGGCGGCCGCCGCGGTCGGAGCGGCGAGCGTGCTGCTGGTCGGTGGCGCGCTCCTCGCGCTCGGTTTGGGCGCAGCGCCGACTGGCTCGCCGATCGCGCAGGGCACGGCGGCCCCGACCGGGTCCGGCAACCGTGCCGCCGCGTCGGGCGGTGCCATCTCGTCGGGCAGCACGGTGCCGCCGGGGACGGCCCATGCGGTTGCCACGCTTCCGGCCTCCGACCCGCAGTCGCTCGGCGACGCGGATGCGCCGGTCGTGGTCGAGGTCTGGGCCGACTTCCAGTGCCCCTTCTGTGGGGTCTTCACCCACGGCCTCGAGCCGACGATCGTGCGGGAGTTCGTGCTTGCCGGCACCGCTCGGCTCGTCTTCCGCGACTTCCCGTTCCTCGGCCCGGAGTCGATGACCGCGGCGGTGGCGGCACGTTGTGCGGGACAGCAGGGCGCGTTCTGGCGCTTCCACGACCTCCTCTTCGCCAGCCAGAACGGCGAGAACCAGGGGACGTTCAGCGACGCGCTGATGGCGCAGCTGGCGCGCTACCTCCAGCTCGACGCCACCGCCTTTTCGTCCTGCGTCCGTGACCCGGGCATCGCACGGGCGGTCGAGGCCAGCCGGGCGGAGGGCGAGCGGCTGGGCATCGCCGGCACACCGACGCTGCGCATCATCGGTCCGCGACAGACCGTGCAGCTCGCCAGCTTGCCGCGCCTCCCCACACTGGTCGCGACGATCGATCGACTGGCGCACGGCCTGCCCGCACCGACGCCGATCTCTATGCCAACGCCCGTGATCACCCCGACACCGGCCCCGCGCACCTCCCCTGTGGCCTCGGCGGCTCGCTGAGGGCACGACCCCGCCGCGGCTGGGGCGCTCGACGTGCGGGCCTGCCGCCGCACGCTCGACGCGTCTCCTACGCGCCCTCGACGTCGCGGATCGTCGTCTGCAGGATCTCCGCCGAGCGCAAGAGCCCGATCCGCTCCTGCTCGTCCAGCTCCAAACGGAGTGACTCGAGGACGCCGGTCCGGTCGACCACGGTCGGCAGGCTGAACGCGACGTCGCGGATCCCGTAGTAGCCGTCGATCCGGCTCGAGACCGAGAGCACCGTCCGCTGGTCGCGCACGATCGCCTCGACCAGGCGCAGCAACCCGGCGCCGATCGCGTAGTAGGTGGCGCCCTTGCGCTCGATGATCTCGTAGGCTGCGTCGCGCGTCTGGCGGAAGATCTCCTCCATCGCGGCCGGCTCGTACGGGCGGCCCTGCGCCGCGCAGTATGCGGGCAACCGCATCCCGGCGATGTTCGCGAGCGACCAGACCGGCACTTCGCTGTCGCCGTGCTCGCCGATGATGTAGGCGTGCACGCTGCGCGGGTCGACCGCGAAGTACTCGCTGAGGAGGTAGCGGAACCGCGCGGTGTCCAAGATCGTGCCCGAGCCGATCACCCGCTCCGGCGGCAGCCCTGAGACGCGCCACGTCTCGTACGTGAGCACGTCCACGGGGTTCGTGGCGACCACGATGATCCCCTCGGGGTTGGCGCGGGCGACCTCCGGGACGATCTGCCGAAAGATCGCGGTGTTGCGCCGCGACAGCTCGAGGCGGGTCTCGCCGGGACGCTGGGCGGCACCCGCGGTGATCACGGTCACCGCGGCTCCGGCGCAGTCGGCGTAATCGCCAGCCCAGACGCGCACCGGTGGGGCGAACGGCACGCCGTGGACGAGGTCCATCGCCTCGCCCTCGGCACGCTCGCGGTTGACGTCGATCAGGACGATCTCGGTGGCGAGGCCGCTGAGGAGGAGCGTGTACGCGAACGTCGCGCCGACGTTCCCGACTCCGACGATCGCGACCCGGCTGGGCTGCAGGTGTCCGCTCATCAGGCCGTGACTCTACAGGAGAGCGCCGCCTTGCGCCTACCGAATCTCAGCCGCCGCGACGGTACGTGCCGGTGAGTCGGGCCTGACCGAGCACCCGCCCCGCCAGCACGGCGCGAACGGCGGCCGCTGTCGGTGTACCCGCCAACGCCAGCGGCGCCGAGAGCGCGTAGAGCTCGAACACGTAGCGATGTGTCCCCGACGGTGGACACGGGCCGGCCCAGCCGCTGCGACCGAAGTCGTTGCGGCCCTCGCGCCCCGCGCGGCCCGAACCCGACGCGCCCTCCGCAAGGCTGGCGGTCGACCCCGGGATATCGGTGGCGACCCAGTGCACGAAGCCGCGGGCGTCCGGATCGCTGACGAGGAGGGCGAACGCGGCGGTGCCCGCCGGGGCAGCACTCCAGGCGAGGGGCGGCGAGTGGTCGGCGCCGTCGCAGGCGAACCGGGAGGGGATGGCCCCGCCATCGTGGAAGGCCGGGCTCGTGAGTATGAACGGCTCGGACATCGCTGCCACCTCGCTTCCCGCTGGGAAGATCACCGCCGGGGACGGGCCTGGGCCACCGGCCGACGCGCCCTGCGGCGCGGCAGCCGCCGAACCTGTCGCCGCGCCTCCGGTCGAGCCGCAGGCTGCCGCCAGCGGCACGACGAGTGCGGCTACGAACGCCCCCTTCGGGATCCTGATCGACCGCATCGCCGAGACCATCCTGCCACGCCAGCTACGAACACGCGACTCTGTCGCGATGAGCGGCGTCCAGTTCGGATCGGTCGAGCGGCCGCAGATCGCGCTCGGCCCTTGATTCTGGCGCGTGGCCCTGGTATGGTCCCGCCCGAGAGAGTTCATTTCTAACAGGCAGGAACTATGCCAGGTCTCCGTCACGCGGCGATGCTCGAGGTCAACGAGTTCCTCGTGCTGGACTTCATCCGCGACCAGGGGCACACGACTCGGCCCGAAATCGCCCGTGCCCTCGGTCTCTCGGCATCCTCGGTCAGCCGCATCGTGGGACGGCTCATCCGCGCGGGGCTGATCGTCGAGTCGGCCGGATCGACCGAGGCGCCCGGGCGGCCCCGCGCGCGCATCGCCTTCAACCGGCGCGCCGGCTGCGTCATCGGCGTGGACCTCGGTGGCACGAAGTGCCAGGCGGCGCTCGCCGACCTGAGCGGGGCGATCCTCCACGAACTGCGCCGACCGACCCACGGCGAGACCGAGCCGTACCCCACGCTCCTCGGAGCGATCGCCGACCTGCGCGCCGAGGCCAGCCGTCGGTCCCTGCCCGTCTTGTCGGTCGCGGTCGGCGTGCCCGCCATCCTGGAGCCCGAGACGGGCGTCGCGGTGAGCGGCCCCAACGTCCAGTGGGAGGAGTTCGCCATCGTCCCGCGCCTCGCGGCCGATGTGGACGTGCCGGTCATCGTGGAGAACGACGTGAACTTGGCGGCGCTTGCCCACGCCTGGCGCGGCGACGGCCGCCGCGTCGACGACTTCGTGACGATCTCGATCGGCACCGGGATCGGCGCCGCCGTGGTGGCCAACGGCCGGCTCGTCAAGGGACACCGCAACGGGGCCGGAGAGATCGGCTACCTGACCCTCTCCGCCGACCGCCTGCGACGGCCGCTCGAGAACGGCGTCGGCGACTTCGAGGAGCGCGCTTCGGGGCCCGGCATCGCCCGACGCGCGACCGAGCTGCTCAGGGCCTCCGACGCGCCCTCGCTGCTGCGCGGAGCCGAGGTGACGCCGGCCGCGGTCTTCCGCGCCGCCAGCGGCGGCGATGCGCTTGCCCGAGCCGTGATCGACGAGACGCTCGATAACGTGGCGCTGGCGCTCGTGGCGATCGGAGCCCTGCTCGACCCCGAGCTGATCGTGCTGGACGGCAGCGTCGGGCGCTCCTTGGCGCCCTACCTCGGCCAGCTGTCCGAGCGCATCCAGACGCGCCTCTGGTCGGCACCAAGGCTCGTCATCTCGTCGCTCGGATCGGATGCCACCGTCATCGGGGCCGTGGCCGCGGCGCTGCAGAGCGTCCGGCGCAAGGCGGCACCCGCGTCCCTGTTCGGCGTGTTCGACGTGGGAGGTCGCACGGAGGTGGTGCAGGGAGTGGACCAGGGGGCCGCCCTAGCGGCCATGAGGTAGGGCAACCGCAACGCAGAGGAGGCTCGAAATGCGACGTCCGCGAGGACGAACCGTGCTCGTACTGCTGACCGTGGCCACGCTGCTCGGAGCGTGCTCCGGCGCGGCGAGCCAAGCACCCGCAGGTGGCGGGCAGATCACGCTGCACGCCCTGTTCATGAAGCAAGCTGCCTACAGCGACGCCGACGTGAAAGCGATGACGGACGCCTTCACGGCCGCCAATCCGAACATCACCGTCGTGCCCGAATACGTCGGGTACGACGCGCTCCACGACAAGATCGTCACCGATCAGGTCGGCGGCTCCGGGCTGTACGACATCGTGCTGATGGACACGCCGTGGCCGGCAGAGTTCGTCAAGGCCGGCATCGTCACCGACATCACCGACAAGATCCCGGCCGACTTCAAGAACGGCGTCTTCCCCTCGGCGTGGACCGCCGCGACGTACAACGGCCGCTACTACGGCGTGCCGTGGATCAACGACACGAAGTTCTTCTTCTACAACAAGCAGATGTTCGCCCAGGCCGGCATCACCAGCGCACCGAAGACCTGGGACGACGTGGTGGCTGACGCCAAGGCGATCAAGGCGAAGGGGATCGTCCAATACCCGATCGTGGCGAGCTGGAAGCAGGTCGAGGCCGTGATCTGCGACTGGACGCAACTGGCGGCGGTCTTTGGAGGGGCCAACTTCATCGACGCGCAGGGGAACGCCACCTTCAACACCGGCGGCGGCCTCGACGCGCTCAAGTTCATGAAGCAACTCCTCGACGATGGATTGGTGAACCCAGCCTCGCTCGGGTTCATCGAGGACGATGTCAACAGCACCATGGCGGCCGGCCAGGCGGCGATGGCGCTGAACTGGACGTACGGGTACGCGGTCATGAACGACCCCAAACAGTCGAAGGTGGCCGGCCAGATCGCCGTGGTCGCGAGCCCGGGCGAAGGGAGCGTGGCCACGAGTGGCGTCAACGGCGGGATGAGCCTGGCGGTCACCAAGAGCAGCAAGCATCCCGACGAGGCTCTCAAGTACGCACTCTGGATCGCGAGCGAGAAGAGCCAGGAGATGGACACCTCGCTCGCGTTCCCGATGTGGAAGGCCTCGTTCGACAATCCGGAGGTGACGAAGGCCAATCCTGACTTCTTCGCCGCTGCGAAGGTGCAGTTCGCGAACCTCGTCGCGCGGCCCGTGGTGCCGTACTACACGAAGCTCTCGAACGCGCTGCAGGTGGCCATCCAGCTGGCGCTCCAGGGCAAAGAAACGCCCGAGCAGGCATTGAACGACGTGGCAGCGAAGCTGCCCGACCTCCAGAAGTAGCGGCCCCGGAGGGTAGCCGCCATGAGCCAGGGAATCCGGACGCGCACGCCGGTGATCGGCCAGACGCGCGTCCGGAAGCCCTGGCCCGAGTCGTGGGTGGCGGCGGCGTTCATCGCCCCCGCCGCCCTCGTGATCCTGCTCGTCGTCGTGGTCCCGCTCGCCCGGGCGGCCTGGATGAGCCTATTCGACATCAGCCTGGTCCGTCCGGGCGACGAGCCCTTCGTGGGTCTCGGCAACTACATCGAACAGCTGACCAGCGCGGACTTCTGGGCGGCGACCTGGCGCGCGCTCTGGTTCACCGTCGTGTCGACGGCGCTCGAGCTCGGCCTCGGTCTGGCGCTGGCGCTGCTGATGGACCAGCCTCTGCGCTTCCGCTGGCTCCTCCGCACGCTCGTGATCCTGCCCTGGGCGCTCCCGACCATCGTCAACGCGCTGATGTGGCGCTGGATCGACAACGCCGAATACGGCGCCCTCAACGCGTTGCTCACCCAGGTGGGCATTCTGCACAGCTACCAGGTCTGGCTCTCGAACAGCGACCTCGCCATGTGGATGGTGATCCTCGCCGACGTCTGGAAGATGACGCCGCTCGTGGCGATCCTGCTGCTGGCCGGGCTGCAATCGGTCTCGCCTGAGCTGGTAGAGGCGGCCAAAGTCGACGGCGCGAGTACGATCCAGGCCTTCCGGCACGTGCTGCTGCCGCTGATCATGCCGGTGATCCTGATCGTGCTGGTGCTGCGTACGATGGAGGCGTTCAAGGTCTTCGACATCGTCTGGATCATGACGGGCGGTGGCCCGGCGAACGCCACCCAGACGATCGCGATCTACGCCTATCAGACCGCCTACCAGGGGTACGACTTCGGGCGAGGCGCGGCGCTCGGTTACCTGATCGCGCTCGTGATCATGGTCCTGGCCGCGATCTATCTGCGGCTGCTCGGCCGGCTGGGGAGGGCCTGATCGTGGTCGCAGCGATGCCGACCGCGTCTCGCCGCCGCCCGGGCATCGCCGTTCGGGCTCGGCGCCTCGGGCGCGCCGCATTCCTCTACGGGGCGATGGTCGTCGCGCTCGTGGTGATCCTTGCGCCGTTCGCCTGGCTCCTGATCTCGAGCGTGGCCGCCCCGGTCGACCTGCTGGCGCGGCCGCTGCGCTGGATCCCCGCGCACATCGAGTTCGACCGGTTCGCCGCGCTCACGGTCGGCAGCTCGCCCGACGACAGCGCCCAGAGCTTCCGCGCGGCGCTGGTCAACAGCTCGATCATCGCGTCGAGCGTGACGCTCCTCTCGATGGCCGTCGGCACGCTCGCCGCCTATGCCTTCGCGCGACTTCGGTTCCCCGGCCGTAGCTGGTTGATCTTGGCGTTCATGGCGACCTACATGCTGCCGCCGATCGCCCTGATCCTGCCGCTCTACCAGATCATGAGCGCGCTCCACCTGCGCGACACACCGCTCGCGCTCATCATCATCTACGCCTCGTTCGTGACCCCGTTCGTGATCTGGATCATGCGCGGCTACATCGAGACGATCTCCTCCGAGCTCGATGACGCGGCGCGGGTCGACGGCTGTTCGCGACTCGCGGTCCTCGTGCGCGTGATCGTGCCGGTCGCGGCGCCGGGGCTCGTGTCGACCGCGCTCCTCGCGTTCCTGATGGCGTGGGACGAGTTCCTCTACGCGCTGATCATCACGCAGACCAACGCGTCCAAGACGCTCCCGGTGGCGATCAACGACTTCATCGGGCGGCACGGCGTCGACTTCGGGCTGTTGGCGACCGGTGGCGTGATCGCGGCCCTGCCGCCCGTGATCATCGCCTTCGTCTTCCAGCGCTACATCGTGGCGGGGCTGACTGCAGGGAGCGTCAAGGGGTGAGCGGCGGGCGCCGCAAGGCCGCCGCTGGACCGGGTCCGGGCGGCGAGGATGCTCGCGGCGCGTCGCGGGCCGCTGGCTGGGTGGCGCGCCTCTCCCCTGCCGCGCTGGCACGCCTCCGCCGGCTCGGCCCCGACGGACCCGACGAGATGGGCCGGGAGCTGGCCGAGGGGCCGGATGCCGTCGCCGCCACGCTGCTCCGCGCGGGCGACGCGGGTGCCAGACGGGACGTGCTGCTCGGCCCAGCTGAACGGCTGATCCTGCTCGGCACCGGCGCCTCGCTTGCGGTGGCGCGCTCCGCGGCCCCGGTGTGGCGCGCATCGTGGCCGAGCGCTGCCCAGCGCCCCGCGGTGCTCGTGCGCGAGTCCGCCGAGGCGGTCTTCGATGCTGCAGACGGCGAGTGCTTCCGGCCTGATGATCTCGTCTTCGCGATCTCCCAGTCAGGGGTCAGCCCCGAGACACTCGCTGCCGCCAGGCTCGCGGACGCGGCGGGTGCGCGCGTGGTGGCCGTCACGGCCCACGAAGCATCGCCCCTGGCCAAGCTTGCCGCCGGCGCGGTCGTGACGCCCATCGGAGAGGAACGCGGGGCCGCGACCAAGTCCGAGCTGGCGACGCTCGCCGCGCTGCTCGCGCTCGCCGACGCGCTGCCCATGGCCGCAGCCGAGATCGAGGCGCTCCGCACGTGGCTCTCGGCGATCGCCGACGCGTGGGTCGATCTCGCGGCTCCCGTCGGTTGCCTCACCGCCGCGCGTCGCCTCTGGATCGCGGGGCTCGGGTCGACCGCCGGCCTCGCCCATGCCGGGTCGCTCCTCTGGCACGAGAAGGTCCACCGCCAGGCCGTGGGCGTCACCATCAGCGAGTTTCGCCACGGTCCGATCGAAGCCGCGGGGCCACGGGATGCCGTGGTCGTGCTGGTCCCGCCGGACGGGTCGCCCGGCCTCGCCGCGTACCTGAGGCTGCTCGACGACGAGTTGGCCCAGCTCGGCACGCCGTCCGTCTGGCTGGGGGCACTGGCGCCGAGCCGACACGCGCTCGCCCTCACGGTCCCGCTCCCGCCGCCGCCGACGCTCTCCGGCCTGAGTTCTGGCACGGCGGCGAGCCTGCTGGGGGCCACATTGCGCCTGCAGCAACTGGCGCGCGGCACGGCCCACGCCGCCGGCACCTACGCGGATGGCTTCCGCGTCTTGCGCCGGATCGTGCGGGCCGCGCCGCTCGAGTTCGATTGACCCCGTCGGGCACGGTCCCACGGGGCTCGCCCCTCAGGAGTTGCTTGGCACCGTGGGCGTGGCGGTGGGCTCGACAGACCGCACGCAGCGCACGAGGTACGCGGTGAAGGTGCCGTTGCTCTCGCTTGCGAAGACCATCGCGCGGTCACCCGCTCGCAGCTGCGAAAGGGTGATCGCATGTCCCTTCGAACGGATCCGCGTCTGCGCCGTCACTGCGAAGGTCGTCGCGGTGCCGTCCGCGGTCTGTACCGTCACGCTCGATGTGCCGACGGCGGTGATCTCCCCGCGCTCATAGCGGAACGTCCGGAAGCCCGCCTTCGTCTTCAGCGTCACGTCGGCGCTGACGGCGCGGCGGATCAGGCCGCGCAGGACCAGCCGCGGGCCGGGGCCGCTCGCGGTCACCGACGTCGTGCCGGCCACCGTGGTGATGGCCGCGGCGCCTGTGCTGCCGGCCGGCGAGAGGAGCGCGGCACCGCCCGTGCCGCTCGTCCCCGTGGCCCCGCTCGTCGCTGTCGCCGCGCCGACGCCGATCGTCGCGAGCAACGCGACCCCGACTAGCGCGGCGATGATCCGAAACGTCCGTGTCCCAATGCCGTTCATAGCGTCGAGCCTCCAGTGTGGTTCGATCGCTCGCCGGGCGGGATCTCCCAGCCGGCGGTGCGCTCTCGAGACACAGCTTCGGCACCGCGCGTGAAGATCGGGTCAAGGCGAGCGTCGGCGGGACGCGGCGAGCGAGCGGCCACGGCGGCGAGCGAGCGGCCGCCGAACGCGCCGATCTGATCACCTGCGGCGGCGACCTCTTCGAGCAGGACCTGGTGGCGCCAGCAGCAGTTCAGGCCCGCCGCGCCACCACGTTCAGCCGCACATAGTCGAGACACGCCCCCGGCAGCCGGGCGGCCACGGCCCGCACGAACCCCGCCCGTTCCGGCTCTGGCAGCAGCGCGAGGTGCTCGCGCAGGATCACCGTCGCGAGAAACGTCTCGAACGGCCCACCCGGCTCGAAGGCGGTCGGTTCAGGGTGGAGCCACACTTGCACGTCGACGAACCCCGCCGCCGCCAGCCGCCGACGCTCTTCCTCAGGCGTGGGGTACGTCCAGCGCCCCGGGAGCGGATCGCCGATCTCCGCGAGCGCTCGGACCACGCTCGCGATGTTCCCGACCCCGCCGTACTGGGCGACCAGCTGGCCGCCGGGGCGGAGCGCCTGCGCCAGGCGCCGGAAGAGCCCCGCGTGGTCGGGCACCCAGTGGAAGGTCGCGGTCGAGACGATCGCGTCGACCGGGCGGTCCAGCGGGAGCGGATCTCGGAGGTCGGCGCAGACGAACGTCACGCGTCCCCCGAATCGGGTAAGTCGCCGACCCGCCTCCGCCAGCATTTGTTCGGACGCATCGAGCGCGACGCACGCGGCGTCGGGCAACCGCTCGAGCAACCGCTCGGTGACGCGCCCCGTCCCGCAGCCCGCATCGAGGACGCGGGTCACACCCGCCGGGTCAACCCGCCCGATCACCTCGGCGCCCCAACGCGCCTGCGGATCGGCGACCCGATCGTATGTGGCGGCATCCCATTCGCGTGGCATCGCCCCAACCCTACCGCAGGGCAGGACCCGCCGAGTCACGACTGGCCTGCACCATGTCGATGAAGAGCGCCGCGCTCCAGCTGAACCGGTCGCTGCCGTGTCCCGAGCCGTCCAGTGGGTCGAAATACTCGCGGAAGCCCGAGCGGCGCACCAGTTCGACCGAGCTGGCCACGATCTCGTCGGCCAGGTCGGTCCGGCCGTGCTGACGGAGGCCGTGCCAGAGGAGCCAGTTCGTGTTCAACCAGACCGGTCCGCGCCAATAGCGGTCCGGGTCGAAGTCGGCTGCGCGCTCGTCGTAGGTGGGGACCAGGTAGCGGACGCCGCCTCGACGCGGGTGGAACGAGGGCGACTCGAGTTCGCGGCAGATCGCCGCAACGATCGGCGGCGGCAGATCCGGGTCGAGGAGCGGCCCGAACGAGACGATCGTGTCCTCCGGCTCGCGCTGGTCCCGGCGTAGGTCCCAGGCGCAGAAGCGTGCGCGCCGCTCGACCCACAGCTCGCGGACCAGCCCATCGTGGATGTGCCGTGCCGCAGCGCGGTGCGGGGCTGGGTCCGCGCCAACCAGCCCGGCGATCTCGGCAAGTGCGTGCTCCGACCAGAGCCATATCGCGTTGAAGAGAGGGTCGACGATCAGGAACGGTGCGCTGCCCACCACCTGGGCGTCGTCGTAGTCGACCGCCCGTGCGAGCGTCAGCAGGTAGAGGAACCGGTCGTAGTCCGCATCGGTGGGACGGTCTGCCGCCGGAGCTCGGTCGAGGTCGCGGCGTCGGTAGGGCGGGAGCGCACCGGGCGGGACCGCGATGCGGTCGAAATCGCGGTCCCAGGCCGGCGAGTCGTCGAGTCCGGATTCCCAGGGATGGACGATCGCCGCCAGGCCGGTGCCGCGCGGATCCCGGGCGGTGGCCAGGTAGCGCTGTTGGGCCACCAGGCGCGGGTAGAGCCGTTCCAGCCAGGCAAGGGACGCGGCGCGCTGATCCGGAGGTGCGTGCCGATGGACTTCGAGGGCCGCACGGGCATGCATCGGCGGCTGGGTGATACCGGAGGTCGCGCGACCGCGCGGAGCCGCGGGCGAACGCTCGGCCTGCCAGACGTCCGGGCCGGGGAAATAGGCGTCCGCCGGAGCCGCCGGGTCGAAGACGATGGAAGGGACCATCCCGGTCGCCCACTGCGCCTCGAAGAGCGTCTCGAGCTCGAGGCGAGCACGCTCAGCGTCGTACCACGCACGGCCCACCGCGATGAACGCCGAGTCCCAGCTCCACTGGTGCGGGTAGAGCGCCTGCGAAGGCCGCGTGTAGCGCCCCGTCCAGTTGGCGTCGAGTACTGCGCCGGCGGCGTCGAGGAGGTCCATCCAGCCGGTCCTAGCCACCGTGCGTGGGCGCCCCGGCCCGCCGGGACCAGGCCGGCGCCCACTGCTCGCGCCGGATCCGCTCGACCTCGTCGGGAGCGATCTGGGGCACGGGCCGAAACGCGAGCGCCCGGAGGTACGCGTCGGCGGCTCCCTCCACCACGGAGGCCGCGTTGTAGGCATGCTCGAGGCCCGGCCCGATCGCCAAGACGCCGTGGTTGCGCAACAGGCAGGCGCTCCGGTCGCGGAGGGCCGCGGTGGTGAAGTCAGCGACCTCGGCCGTGCCGCCTCGCGCGTAGGGCGCGGTGACGATCCCGCCGCCGCAGGCCGAGATCAGGCCGTGCAGGATCGGCGGGATCCCGATCCCCATCGCCGCGACGGCCATCGCCGCTGGGCTGTGTGTATGGACGACCCCGCCGACGTCATCGCGCCGCGCGTAGACCAGGGTATGCAACGGGAGCTCGCTCGTCGGCCGACGCGCGCCATCCACTACTCGCCCGTCGGTGCGCACGATCACGATGTCGTCTGGCCGCATCGTGTCGTACGGCGTGCTCGCTGGCGTGACCGCAACGAGCTCCGGGTCGTCCGCAATGCGCACGCTCAAGTTGCCGGCCGTGAAGTAGACCAGGCGCTCGGCCAGCAGCCGTCGGCCGAAGAGGACGAGCTGCTCGCGCGCAGCAAGCCAGCTGGCGGGCCCGGTCATGGGTGGGCCCCGGTGCGGACGGATGCCAGCGCCGAGAAAGGTGGATGGATCACCCCGACCTCCGTGATGAACCCAGTGATCAGCTCGTGCGGCGTGACGTCGAACGCAGGGTTCCAGACCTTGACGCCCGTGGGGGCGGCGTAGTGGCCCCGCCAGGCACGCACCTCGTCGGCCGGGCGCTCCTCGATCACGATCTGATCTCCCGACGGCGTCGCTGGATCGAAGCTCGACGTCGGGGCAGCCACGTAGAACGGGACGCCGGCGTGGCGCGCGGCCACCGCCAGCGCGAACGTGCCGACCTTGTTGGCCGTGTCGCCGTTGGCCGCGACGCGATCCGCTCCCAGGACAACCGCGTCCACGGCTCCGGAATGGAGCAACGCCGCCGCCGCGCTGTCGACGATCAAGGTCACGTCGATCCCGGCGTCCATCAACTCCCAGGCCGTGAGCCGTGCACCCTGGAGCAGTGGGCGAGCCTCGCAGGCGAAGACGCGAACGGGCTCGCCGGCCGCCGCCTTGGCGTAGACGACCCCGAGCGCGGTCCCCCAGCCAAGCGTCGCGAGTCGGCCGGTATTGCAGTGGGTCAGGATCGTGGTCGCGGTCGGCAGCTCCACTCGGCCGAACTCGCCGATCCGCCGGCACGCCTCCCGGTCCTCATCGACGATCCGCTGAGCTTCCCGGAGCGCCCGTTCGCGGATGGCGGTGGGCGTCGGCTCCCCAGCGGCCGCGTCCCGCACGCGCCGCACGGCCCAGGAAAGGTTCACGGCCGTGGGTCGTGCGCCCCCGAGGCGTGCCGCCAGCGCATCGAGGGCGGCCCGCGCCTGCTCCGCCGACGAGGGGCGCGCTTCGTCCAATCCCACCACCATGCCCAGCGCACCGCAGCCACCGATGGCCGGGGCGCCGCGCACCGCCAGCCTGCAGATCGCATCGACCACCGCGTCGACGTTCGTCAGGCGGAGGATCTCGAGCGCATCGGGAAGCTTCGTCTGGTCGACGATCTCGATCGCGTCGCCGGCCCAGGCCACGGTCGGCGCGTGCGCCAGTGCATTCATGCCGTCTTTGCCTCGCGAGCTGCCAGTCGAGCGCGGCCGGGTGGCCGCGCGGCTGACGGAGGTGCCCATCCCCTCGCCCGCAGGCGGGTGCGGTCGGGCCACTGCGTCCAGCCGCCCAGTATGCACGGCCCGGCTCGCGCGCGGTGCACGTTACGGTTCCGCGACGGGAACCCCGATGCGCGAGAGGCCGTGGTCGAACGTGTACAGCGGCAAGGCGCGCGCCGCGCGCGCTTGTATGGCGATCAGGGCGTCCGGGATGGAGCATGAGACGATGGCTCGGGCGCGTAGCAGGGCATCGGTGACGTCGTCCGTATCCAAGCCCAGGACCTGGATGTTTGCGCGCCGCACGAGCCCGATCAGCGCGTTGACCACCTCGGTGCGACTCACGCCGTATTGGGTCCGCAGCACGTGTGCGCACTCGACCAGGGCGAGCAGCGAGACGCCGAGACCTTCCGACTCGTCGATCAGCCGTGCGGCTCGCGAGGCCTGGTCGGGCGGAGAGCCGACCAGGTAGCGCACCAGCACCGATGTGTCCGCGGAGATCACGGAGATCCTTGCGCTTCCTCATCCGTGGCGGGTGGCGCGGGGAAGATCGGGCGGTCCGGGTCAGGGGTAGCAGCCGCGGCCGCGCGCAGAGCCTCCCAGGATTCGTCCGCTGGATGGCGCGTGACCGCACCAGCAAGAATCCCGGCCAGCGACCGGCGGTGGCGTGCAGGGACGATCTCCACGATGACCCGCCCGTCGTCGATTCGCTGGACCACCTCGTCGCCGGCGTAGATCCCCAGCTGCTCGCGGATCGCCTTCGTGATCGTGATCTGGCCGCGCTCGCCAACCCGACCGCCCATGGACGTATTGTAGCCGTTGGAATACGTACCGCCTATCACGAATATGGACCCACCGCGGCCTTTCTGCTCGTCGAACGCATACCGGCGTCGGGCTCCGGCGTCGGGCTCCGGCGTAGGACCCACGCCGTCGTCGAGCGGAGGTCGCTGCTCACGGGTCGCGCCATTGCTTGTCACATGGAATGCATCTGCTATCCTGGCCGCATGCAGACCAGTAGCTCGCCGCAGACACCCACGCCGACGGACGCGCTCGAGTCCCTGGCGGTCGGGCTGGTCGCCGTCACCTCGCTGGCGCTCGCCCGGGCAGGCGTCGAGTTGACCTTCGCGCAGTGGCGCGTGCTGATGGTGGTGTCTCAGCACGACGACGGCGCCACGGTCGGCGAAGTGGCTACCCGCATCGGTTCCGCGATCTCCCCGGCCAGCCGTCTGATCACCCGCATGCGCAGACGCGGTCTGGTCGTCACCGAGAAGGACGCGCATGACCATCGCGCCACCCGGGTGCGCCTCAGCGACCAGGGACGAGCCGTGCGGGACCGGGTCATGGCGCGGCGGCGTGAGCTGCTGTACGCAGCGGTCCAAGGACTGGAGCCCCTGCCGCCGCCCATCCTGCGCCAGCTGAGCGAGCTCGGCGCCACGCTCGAGACGATCCGATGAGCCGCCCGTCGCCCCGCACCGCAGATCTCGCGCTGCTGCGCCTGCGCGCGGCCGCCTGGCTGCCGGGCCTCCGGCGCCGGATCCGTGCCGCCCCATACCTGCGCAAGTGGGTGGTCCTGGGCGCGCTGATCGGCGTCGTCGCGGGTGTGGGGGCGATCGTCTTCTTCACCTCGCTGCAGCTCGGGACACGGTTCTTCCTTGGGCTGATCGCCGGCTACAACCCGCCCACGCCGGCTGGCGAAGGCAACGCGTCGATCACCGCCATCGCGCGACCGTGGCTGCTACCAGCCGTGGTCGGACTCGGCGGGCTCATCTCGGGCTGGATCGTGTACCGCTTCGCCCCCGAGGCAGAGGGCCACGGCACGGACGCCGCGATCGCTGCATACCACCACGGCCCACGGCGGATCCGTGCCCGCATCCCCCTGATCAAGATCGTCGCGTCCGCGATCACCATCGGCTCCGGCGGCTCCGGAGGCCGCGAGGGCCCCACGGCCCAGATCAGCGCGGGCTTTGGCTCGTTCCTGGCCCGTCTCCTCGATCTCGACGCGCGAGACGCCCGGATTGCCGTGGCTGTCGGAATCGGGTCGGGCATCGGCTCGATCTTTCGCGCACCGCTCGGCGGTGCCGTGCTTGGCGCGGAGATCCTCTACCGAGACGACGTGGAGGCCGAAGCGCTGGTCCCCTCGTTCATCGCCTCGATCGTGGGGTATTCGATCTATGGCAGCGTGGAGGGCTTCGCTCCCATCTTCGGGTTCCAGACGCACGCCACGTTCACCAATCCAGGCCAGCTCCTCTACTACGCGGGGATCGGGATCGCGGCCGGTCTCGTCGGCCTGCTGTACGTGCGCAGCTTCTACGGTCTGACCCACTGGTTCCGCGGCTGGACGATCCCTCGCACGCTGCGCCCAGCCATCGCGGGCGTCGCCGTGGGCACGCTCGGGATGCTGCTGCCCGGGGCGCTCGGCACAGGGTACGGGTGGCTGCAGACTGGCTTCAGCACGGCTGTGCTCGGGCTGCCCCTTTGGGTCCTGTTGCTGCTGCCGTTTGCCAAGATCCTAGCCACGTCGCTCAGCATCGGTTCGGGCGGATCGGGCGGTGTCTTCGGGCCCGGCATGGTGATCGGCGGGCTGTTGGGCGCCGCCATCTGGCGGCTCCTCCAGCCGATCGCTCCAGGGCTGCCCCTCGATCCTGCGCCGTTCACCATCGTGGCGATGATGGCACTCTTCGGGAGCATCGCCCACGCCCCGCTGGCCGTCATGCTGATGGTCGCCGAGATGACCGGCAATCTCTCGATGCTGGCCCCCGCCATGGTCGCCGTCGGGCTGGCCACCTTCGTGGTCGGCGATGCCTCGATCTACGAGAGCCAGCTGCGCGACCGGACCGAGTCGCCGGCCCACCAGTACCGCACCGCGATGCCGCTGATGGCCTCGATCAGCGCCGGGAACGCGCTACGGGCGCTCCGCTGCGTCGCGAGCACCGACGAGCCGGCGGGCCGCGTCCTGGAGCGCGCCAAGCTCACCGGCGTCCCGGGCGCGCCGGTCCTCGACGCGAACGGGCAGATCGCCGGCATCGTTTCGCTCGCCACGCTGCAGAAGACGAACCCAGCGACGGCGGTCGGTGCCGTCATGGATACGGCGCACCCATCGGTCGGCAGCGACGCCGGCCTCGATCGCGCGCTCGAGGCGATGAGCGACGCCGGGGTCAATTGGTTGCCGGTGGTCGACGGTGGCCGTCTGGTGGGCGTGCTGAGCGTGCGCGACGTGATGAGCGCCTACCGCCGCGCACTCAAGGGCAACACCCGGGTGCTGCGCGGTCCGAGCCCAGGCGGCACGATCGTGGAAGCCGACCTGGCACCACAATCGCCGCTGGTCGGCTCGCGCGTGGCCGAGGTACCCTGGCCTCGCGATGCCGTCCTGGTCGCCGTTCAGCGGGGCGACGCGCTGATCGTCCCGCGGGGCGACGTGGTGCTCGCAGGCGGCGATCGGCTCAGCGTCTTCGCCACACCGGCGGCGGTGCCGGACGTGCAAGCGTTGCTAGCGCGGGCTGACACCTCTTCGGATGGGGGCACGGGGGCCGCGGGCGAGGCGGTGCCGCATCAAGTCGACGGAGTCCCGCCCGTCGCGGTGTAGACCTCCGGGTTCGCGCAGTGCGGCAGCCGCGTGCCAGCCAGCCCCGCCAGGATGTTGTCGACGGCGAGCTCGACCATCCGGGAGCGAGTCGCCAGCGAGGCCGAGCCGATGTGCGGCAGCACGATGCAGTTCGGCAGCCGCAAGAGCGGATCGTCGGACGAGATCGGCTCGACCGCGGTCACGTCGAGCCCCGCGGCGAAGATCCGCCGTTCCGCGAGCGCGGCGGTCAGCGCCGCCTGGTCCACGACCGGGCCCCGCGACGTGTTCACCAGCACCGCCGTCGGTTTCATCAGCGCGAGCTCTCGCGCGCCGATCAGCCCGCGCGTCTCCGGTGTGAGCGGCGTGTGCACCGAGACGATGTCGGCGGTCCGCAGCAGTTCGTCGAGCGGGACCCAGCGCGACAGCTCGTCGTCGCGCCGCGTGCGGGAATGGTGAATCACGGTCATGTCGAACCCGAGCGCGCGGCGGGCGACCGCGCGGCCGATCGCACCGTAGCCCACGATCCCGAGCGTCGCGCGGTGCACGTCCTGGCCGAGCAGCAGGTCGAACGGCACGCCCGTCCAGCGACCCTCGCGCACGTATCGATCCGCCTCTACCAGGCGCCGACTCGCGGCGAGGATGAGCGCGAACGCCAGGTCGGCCGTCGTTTCGACCAGCACGCCCGGGGTGTTACCGGCGGGAATGCCCCGTGCGGTCAGCTCGGCCAAGTCGAGGTTGTCCGTCCCGACGCCGGCGTTCGAGACCACCCGCAGATGCGGGGCGGCGTCCAGGAGCGCTGCGTCGACCCGGTCAGTGGTCAGCGAGAGGAGCCCCGCGGCACGGGCGAGCAGCGGCACGAGCTGGTCAACGCGCGGGGCGACGTCCGTCTCGCACCGCACCAGCTCGACCTGCTCGGCCAGGCGCTCGAGTCCGCCGCCCGGCAGTGTCCGCCGGGTCACCACGACGATCGGGCGTGTCTTCCTCATCGCTGGATCCGCGCCGACCCGCCCGCAGCGAGCGCCTGCACCTGCTCGAGGGTGGCCATCGTGGTGTCGCCAGGGAAGGTCGCCACCAGCGCGCCGTGGGCCCAGCCCAGGCGCAGCGCCGCGGCGACGTCAGCGCCCGTCAGCAACCCGTAGAAGAAGCCCGCAGCGAACCCATCGCCGCCGCCAACGCGATCGTAGACCTCCAGCTCCATCGTCGGGGCGACGTGCGCCGCGCCGTCCGCCCAGGCCACGGCGCTCCAGGCGTGCCGGTTCGCCGAGCGCACCTCGCGCAGCGTCGTCGCGACGACCTTCACGCTCGGGAAGCGCGCGACCACCGCTTCGATCATCCCGAGGAAGGCGCTCGGATCGAGGCCCGAGGTCGCGGCCACCGCAGGACCGGGGATGCCCAGCCCCTCCTGCAGGTCCTCCTCGTTCCCCACCAGCACGTCGACGTGCTCGACGATGCGCGCCATGACCGCCTGCGCCCGCGCCTGGCCCCCCTCGGGGGCCCAGATCTTCTGCCGGTAGTTGAGGTCGAACGAGACGGTCGCGCCCGCCGCGTGGGCTGCCACCATCCCCTCGATGATCAGCGCCGCGGTCTCCGACGAGAGCGCGGCGAAGATGCCGCCCGAATGAAACCAGCGCACCCCCTCCGCGAAGATCGCCGCCCAGTCGAAGTCGCCCGGGACGAGGCGCGCGGCCGCCTCGTCGGCACGGTTGTAGAAGACGACGGGGGCCCGCACGCCGAAGCCGCGATCGCCGTAGACGGTCGCGATGTTGGGCCCGCGCACGCCGTCGTGGGCGAAGCGCCGGTAGATGGGGCGCACGCCCATCGCCCGGATCCGTTCGTCGACGAGCTCGCCGAGGGGGTAGTCGACCATGGCCGTGGCGATGGCGGTGCGCAGGCCGAAGCAGTCGGCGAGGTCCGCCGCCACGTTGTACTCGCCGCCGGAGACGTGGATCCGGCACTCGCGCGCCTTGCGGAACGGGACGATCCCCGGATCGAGGCGGATCACCACGCCGCCCAGCGACAGGAAATCGAGCCCGCCGCGGTGCGGTGTCCCGACGCCGTGCACCATCGCGTTCTCCTGGTGCGAGCCCGTCCGTGCCGGCCTATGCCGGCTTCTCCAGGTGCCCGCCGAAGGCATAGCGCATCGCCGAGAGGACCTTGTCGGCGAAGTCCGCCTCGCCGCGCGAGCTGAAGCGCGCATAGAGCGCGGTGGTGAGCACCGGGGCCGGCGCGCTGACGTCGATCGCCGCGATGCTCGTCCAGCGGCCTTCGCCCGAGTCCGAGACGCGGCCCGAGAAGCCCGCGAGGTCCGGGCTCTGGGCGAGTGCCTGGGCGGTGAGATCGAGCAGCCAGGAGGCGATGACGCTGCCGCGACGCCAGACCTCGGCCACCGCAGGCAGATCGAATTGGTACCGGTAGAGCTCGGGCTCGCGTAGCGGCGCGGTCTCGGCGTCGACCGCGCGCCCCTCGCGCCCGGCATCGGCGTGGGCGAGGATGTTCAACCCCTCGGCGTAGGCCGCCATCACGCCGTACTCGATACCGTTGTGGACCATCTTCACGAAGTGCCCGGCGCCCGCGGGGCCGCAGTGTAGGTAGCCCTGCTCGGCCGGACTCGGGGGTCCGTCGCGCCCCGGCGTGCGCGGCGCCGCCGCGACCCCCGGGGCGAGGGCCGCGAAGAGCGGCTCGAGGAGCGCCACCGCGTCCTTAGGGCCGCCGATCATCAGGCAGTAGCCACGCTCCAGGCCCCAGACTCCGCCGCTCGTGCCGCAGTCGAGGTAGCGGATCCCCGCTGCCGCCAGTTCCCTGGCGCGGCGAATGTCGTCGCGATAGTAGGAGTTGCCGCCGTCGACCACGACATCGCCCGACTGCAGGAGCGGCGTCAACTGCGCCAGGGTATCGTCGACCGCTGCAGCGGGCACCATCAGCCAGAGGACGCGCGGCGGCTCGAGCTGTGCCACGAGATCGGCGAGCGAGGTCGCCCCGGCGGTGAGCGTGCCGTCCGCGACGAGCGCCTGGACCGTTTCGGCATGGCGGGCGTAGCCCACCACAGTGTGCCCGGCGCCTCCCCAGCGGCGGGCCATGTTGGCGCCCATGCGCCCCAGTCCGATCAGCCCGAGCTTCATATCGGCAACTGCCTCCTTTCACGACGCGGCCGCAGCATACGAGTCGGGGGCGACAGGCCTGCCCGCCGCCCCCGACGCTCCAGCTTCCGTGAAGCCTGCTGCGTTGCCGCAGAGCCTACTGCGTGCAGGCCCCGCTGCTCTTGCAGGCCGCCGCGATGGTGCTCTGCGCATTCTGGACGTTCTGGTCGTTGACGAACTGCGCGATCGCGTCCGTGATCGGCGTCAGGAACGCCGGGATGCTGGCCGGCCCGTTCGCCTCGCTCGGGACCAGCTGGGCCTTCGCGAAGTCCTGCATGGACGACTGCGAGTAGGCGTCGAAGACGCTGGGGCTGCAGTCGAGCCGTGCGCAGACTGAACCCTTGATCGGGTTGAAGGCCTCCTGTGCTTTCACGGACCCGAGGGTCTGCAGCCAGGCGATCGTCTGGCCCGGGTCCTTGATGTTCTTGGGCATCCCGAACGTATCGGTGACCACGATGAAGTCACCCTGCGTGCCTGGCGCCGGGGCCCATCCGAAGTCCTGGCCGGGCTTCCAGCCGTTGGCCTCGAAGTACCCCTTGGCCCAGTCGCCCATCAGGTTCATGGCAGCCTTGCCCTGCATCACCAGGCCGTCGGCCTGGTCCCAGGTGAGGGTAGCGTGGTCGTTGTTGACGTAACCGATCACCTTGGCCATGGTCTGCAGCGCCTGCGTGACCTTTGGGTCGCTCCACGAGAAGCCGCCGGTCCAGATGGCGCGGTAGTCGGCGGGGCCGAGGGTGGAGAGCAGGATGTCCTCGAAGAGCTGCAGTGACTCCCACTTGTCCTTGTCGCCGAGGGCCAGCGGCGTGATCCCCTTGGCCTTCAGTTGGTCGGCGACCTGGAAGAACTGGTCCCAGGTCGTGGGGGGCTGCAGGTTGTTCTGCGTGAAGATCTGCTTGTTGTACCAGAGCACGCCGTTGCGGTGGACGTCGAGCGGGACGGCGTACGGCGCACCGTTGTAGCTGACCAGGTCGATCAGCTGCTTGGGGAACTTGTCCATCCAGCCCTGCTGCTGGAAGAGCTGGGTCAGCGGCTGCATGTACCCCGTCTTGACCCAGTTGTCGATCAGCTCAGCGCCGCCGTGGATCTGGAACGTGTCGGGCGGGTTATTGGCCTGCATGCGCTGCGCCAGGACGGCGTTCGCATTGGACCCGGCGCCGCCGGCGACCACCGCGTTGGTGATCGCAATGTTCGGATACTGCTGGCTGAAGACCTTCTCGACGGCCGCAAGCGCCTGCGCCTCGCCGCCAGCCGTCCAGTAGCTGAAGATCTCGAGCTTCCCGCTGGTGGCCGCCGTGGGCAGTGCGCCGGCCGCGGCGCTGCCCGCCGGCGCGTTCGACGCCGGGGCGCTCGTGGCGGCGCCACTACAGGCGCCAAAGACGATCATTGCGGCCGCGACCAGGACCCCGGTTCGCGCCGTGACGTTGCCGACCTTCATGTGCCATCTCCCCAATCGATGTGCTGACGCTCTACGGTGATCCGGCGACGTTTCAGGCAGATCTTCCTCCTCTGGTCATACCGCCAGACGCCGTCCACGGTAGTTCAGCCCGCAGTCCCTGTCAATCGATCGGCCGCGTCACGACGGGCTTGCATCGCCGCAGACCGGTGTTTCGTGCGCGTCGCGAGCGTGAAACCCGCCCCTGGTCGGCCGTCGACACACCAGGAATGCGTCAGATCGATGACCAGGCGCGGATGGCTTGACGATCGGCCGTGGCGCGGGTATGGTCGCGGTATGACCACGCTGTTGGGCAAAACCCGCGACACGGTAGCAGCCGAGCTGGAGGCCGAGATCCTCTCTGGGAGGCTCGCACCGGGAGACCGCCTGCTCTCGGAGCGCGGCCTCGCCGAGCGGCACGGCGTCAGCCGGCCCATCGTGCGGGAGGCACTCCGCATCGTGGCCGAGCGCGGCCTGGTGCAGATCGTGCCTGGCCGTGGCGCGTTCGTCCGCCGCCCCTCTCCACTGGCCGGTGTGCGCCCACTCGACGTCCTCTACCGGCGCGGCCACACCACGGCACGCGAGCTCAGCGAGGCGCGCCTGCTCCTGGAGTGCGAGTCGGCGTCCCTCGCCGCGCAGCGTGCCGGGCTCGACGACGTACGCGAGATCGGCGCCCGCTTGGCCGCGCTCGAGGCCGGCGGCACCCCCCAGGAAACGGTGCGCAACGACCTCGCATTCCACCTCCGGGTCGCCCGCGCGGCGCACAACCGGGTCGTCGAGGCGATGCTGGCGTCGCTCTCCCTGCTGGCCGCTGAACTGATGGTGCGCAGCCTGGGCGACCCCGACATCTATCGGCGGAGCGCACCCTATCATCGCGAGGTCTATGAGGCGATCGCGGCGCGAGATCCTGACCGTGCGCGGATGGCGATGCGCGACCATCTGAGCGTCGCGTCCGCGACGTACGGGCGCGACTACGACGACGACCTCGACGTGATGGCGGAGCGGGCGCTGCGTCGCCTCGGACTCTCGGACAGCCTACAGACGTTCCTGCGGGCGGTCCTCCCGACCGAGCCCGGCGCGACGGAACGGTGATGCGCCGCGCGCTGAGGCCCGTGTGTGATGGCCGTGCTGTGGGGCACCGGGCCGTGAGCCCGCGCACCGCCGGGCGCCGCTCCGCGCCAAGTGGAACGGCCGCGTCAAGTGGAACGGCCGCGCCAGGCGGAGGGACAAAGGAGAGGCAGTGCGCGGACGACTGTTGACGATCCTCCTACTGGGACCGGCGATCCTGGCCAGTCTGGTCTTCGTCTACCTCTTCATCGTCTGGACCCTTTATGCCTCGCTGACGGGGTGGAACTCGATCCGTCCGCTCAACGGCATCCTCCCGGACTTCCCGCTGGTCGGCCTCGCCAACTACCAGGCGCTCTTCGCCACGCAGCGCTTCTGGCCCAACGACATCTTCAACACCGCCGTCTTCACGGTCACCTTCATCGTGCTCAGCGTGGCGATCGGCCTGCTCCTCGCGATCCTGCTCGATCAGCACATCCGCGGCGAGACGCTCTTCCGCAACGTCTTTCTGCTGCCGATGGCGCTCTCGTTTGTGGTCACGGGGACGATCTGGGCCTGGATCTTCAACCCGAACACGGGGATCAACCAGCTGCTCGACCCGCTCGGGATCAACGCGGCACGCGACTGGCTCCTCTCGCTGGCGCCGTTGAAGCCGCTCTGGGACGTGCTCGATTTCCTGCGTATCGACCTGCTGCGGCCCGGCCTCACGACCGACTCCCGCTCGGCCTTGGGGGCCGTGGTCGTGGCCGCCACCTGGCAGATGTCCGGCTTCGTCATGGCGATGTTCTTGGCAGGGCTACGCGGGATCTCCGAAGAGCTGCGCGAGGCGGCGCGGGTAGACGGCGCCTCGGAGCGGCAGATCTACCTGCACGTGCTGATCCCGCAGCTGCGACCGGTGCTGGTCAGCGTCGTCGTGATCCTCGGATACATCTCGCTGAAGATCTTCGACCTCGTCTTCGTGATGACGCGCGGCGGTCCCGGCACGGCCACCGACTTCCCCTCGATCTACCTCTTCGTGAGCGCGTTCCAGAGCCAGCTGTGGGGCCAGGCGGCGGCGATCGCAATCGTGATGCTCGTGTTGAGTGCGATCGTGGTGATCCCCTACATGTGGTCGCAGCTGCGCACGGAGACGCAGGCATGAACGGGGTCGCCGCGACCCGGTCCTCTGCCGGGCGCCGTGCCGGCCGGGGCTTCGCGCTCCGTTGGCCGCGTCTCGCGATCTACGCGCTCTTGTTCCTCTTCACGATCTTCTACCTGCTGCCCGTCTACGTGGTCGTCGCCGACAGCTTCAAGACGCTCCGCGAGGTCAACACCACGAGCATCTGGCAGCCGCCCGCCGGCCTGGATTTCGGGGCCTGGGCGAGTGCACTCACACCGCCGCTCGTCGGCTCCGGCGGCATCGGCCCGGGGCTCGTCAACAGCGTCATCATGACCGTGCCCGCAGTCGTCATCTCGTCGATCTGGGGCTCCATCAACGGCTACTTGCTCAGCAAGTGGCGCTTCCGCGGCGCCGACCTCGTCTTCGCCTTCCTCCTCTTCGGGATGTTCATCCCGTACCAGGCGATCTTGATCCCGCTGGTGCAGTTCCTCGAGAAGTTGCACCTCTACGGCACGCTGGCCGGCCTCGCGCTGACCCACATCATCTACGGCATCCCGATCACCACGCTGATCTTCCGCAACTACTACTCGGCGATCCCGACCGAGCTGGTGGAGGCCGCCAACGTCGATGGCGCCGGAGTGATCGGCGCCTATCTGCGGGTGATCCTGCCGCTCTCGGTGCCGGGCTTCGTGGTCGTCGGCATCTGGCAGTTCACGAACATCTGGAACGAGTTCCTGTTCGGGGTGACGTTGACCAACGACCCGAGCGTGCAGCCCGTCACGGTCTCTCTGCAGAACCTGGCCGGTTCCTTCGCCGCCCTCTACAACGTCCAGATGGCCGGCGCGATCATCACCGCGATCCCCACGCTGCTCGCCTTCATCTTCCTGGGGCGGTACTTCATCCGGGGCCTGCTCGCGGGTTCGCTGAAGGGCTGAGCACGGCCGATTGCACGGCCGATTGCACGGCCGATTGCACGGCCTTTGCGGCGGCCTTTCGGGTGCCGCCCGTCTGAGCGTGCCCGCTTGCGCGGCCTATCCGGCAGCGCGCCCCTCGGTCTCCAGCGCCGCGATCTTCGCCACCCGGGGCACATGTCGGCCGCCCTCGAAGTCGGTCGTGAGGAACGCCGCCACGCACGCCCGCGCGACCTCCACACCCACGATCCGGCCGCCCATCGCGAGCGCATTGCAGTCGTTGTGGAGCCGCCCCAGGCGCGCCACCACAGGGTCCGACGCCTCCACGCAGCGGACCCCGGGGATCTTGTTCGCAACGATCGCCTCGCCGGTGCCGCTGCCCCCCAGCACGATCGCCCGCTCGCATTCGCCGGCCGCGACCGCCCGCGCCGCGGGCGCGATCACGTCGGGATAGTCGACCGGCCGCGTGTCCCAAGTGCCGAAGTCGACTGGCTCGTGGCCTAGCGCGCGCACTTCGTCGATGACGGGCGCCTTCAGGACGAAACCGGCGTGGTCGGTGGCGATCGCGACGCGCATGGAGATCTCCCCTCTCGAGCGGCCGGCAGGGTCGGGATCGACCGCGCGATGGCGAGAGGCTAGCACGGGACCCGGTGCTAGACTCGATGGCCTCGCGGCCCGTGTCCCGCACGTGCGCCCGGCCGCCCGCGCCCACGGTGGAGAGTGCATGACCTCCGAGATCGGACCCGATCGAGTTGCTCCCGCCCCATCTGCTGCCGCCCCGACGACCGGCGCGGACGCGCGGCCTGCTGGCGCCCAACAAGCGACAGCCCCGACGACCGGCGCGGACGCGCGCCCTGCTGACCGGTCCGCTCCCGCCCCATCTGCTGCCGCCCCGACGACCGGCGCGGACGCGCGCCCTGCTGGCCATCCCGTGACCGAAGCGACCGGCGACAGGCGTCCCGCGTCCGACCGCCGAGACCTCGGCATGCGCGTACGGCTCCTCTTCCCGACCCCCGAGATCGCCCGCGAGTTCTACGTCCCCATCATCTACACGGCGTGCCGGACCTGCTACTCGGAGCTCGAACCCGACGAGATCTTCCGGCGCGCGGCCTCTGGGCAGGTGGCCACCGCCAAACAGCAGGAGCTCGTCAAGCGCGTCATCGAATCGGGGCACGGCTCCACCATCGAGCATGTCGTCTTCACGTTCGCGATCTCCGGCGTCACCCGCACCCTCAGTCACCAGCTGGTCCGCCATCGGGTGGGCGTCGCCTTCGATCAGCAGTCGCAGCGTTACGTGAACTACAAGCGGCCCGCGTACATGGTGCCTGGCACGCTCGAGGGTGCCGAGCCCGCGCTGCGGGAGCGCTACGTGGAGGAGATGGACGACGCGCTCCGCTTCTATGGCGAGCTCCTGACGGCCGGCATCCCCGGCGAGGACGCCCGCTTCGTGATGCCGAACGCGACGCGCACCAACCTGCTCATGACGATCAACCTGCGCGCGCTGATCCACGTCAGCGGCCTGCGACTCTGCACCATGGCGCAATGGGAGATCCGCCGCCTCTTCCAGCTGATCCGTCACGAGGTCTTCGCCGTGAGCCCGTTCCTCGGCTCGTTCCTAGCGCCGAAGTGCGTGCCGCTCGGGTACTGCGACGAGGCCGGCAACCGCGACGGCCATTGCCCGATCCGTCCGCACAAGGACGTGGTGCTGGCGGCGTGGGCAGAGAAGCGCGACGATGCCCGGCGTCTCGGACGGGGGCTGCCGACGCTGTAGCGAAGAGACTGCGGCCGGGGACCAACCGATGCAGGCGCCAGGGTTGCTGGCCAGGCGGTCCGTTAGCACCACGCACGAACCGGCGCACCAGCGCCCGCCCAAGAACCGGCGCCATCAGGAACCGGGCCGCCACGCGCACAACGGGCACCCTCACCTCGCGCTCGACCTTTCGTCACGCCTATCCGTGCCCCGCGATCAGGAAGATTCCGGTGGATCGGGGCCTGCCAGTCACACGGGGTCGAGTTCTGCTGCCTGACTCGGGCGAGAACGGGTCCTCGTTGCCACGGAGCCATGGCAGCGGCATCGCCGCGCGCACCTCACGCGCCGCGCACGCCGCACGAGAACGGGTCCTCGTTGCCACGGAGTGGCGGGGCAGGCCGCCGACATCGGAGCCGGGCCAGTTTCCACGATGAGTGAACACGCGGCGGGGTTGTGGGACGCGTGCCACGGGCCACGGGCGACGGGCCACGGGCGACGGGCCACGGGCCACGCCGAGACGATCGGCATTGGCCTGCTGGTGGGCTCGCCGCCTGTGTGGCACATGGTCGCCGGCCGTCGTAACGCGCCGCCGGCCGTCGTAACGCGCCGCCCGCCGCCCCGACGTACCGCCGGCCGTCGTAACGCGCCGCTGTTGCGGCCAGCTAACGCGTTATTGCGCGCGCCCGACTCGAGCCGTTCGGGTCGCCGCCAGTCTCCAGCGGCGCTCGACGCCCCGGCCCGACTCGACGCCCCAGCCCGACCCGAGCCGCCGTCGAGCCGCCGATGAGTCGGCGGTGAGTCGGGGATGAGGAACCGCAGAGCCCCGTGCTGTTCACTGATCGTCGAGATGAGCCCTACTCGCCCGCGCACCCGCGCCACACCCGGCGTCATGGCCGCGACGTGAGCCCTACTCGCCCGCGCACCCGCGCCACACCCGGCGTCATGGCCGCGACGTGAGCCCTACTCGCCCGCGCACCCGCGCCGCACCCGGCGCCGTTGCGGCCGTCGCCCGCATCGCTGTGCAACTTGGCATGGCGATCCACGAGGAGCGCGTCCGCCATCGCTGGACGCTTCGCGAACTCGGCGACCGAGCCGGGCTGTCCGCCGCTGCCATACACGCGATCGAGGCCGGGCGTGCAGCGAGCCTCGACAGCTACGCGCGGATCGCGCATGCCTTTGCTGTGCAGCTGGATGTGAACCTCGCCAGCGACCGATCTCGCGCCACGGCCCAGCGCCACGATGAGGACCTTGTCCACGCCGCGATGGGTGAACTTGAGGCTCGGATTCTCCGCGGTCACGGCTTCGAACTCGCCCTCGACGAACCGTATCAACACTTCCAGTTCGCAGGTCGCGCGGACCTCGTGGCTTGGGACCGCCAGCGCCGTGCCCTGCTCCACATCGAGAACAAGACGCGGCTGCCAAACGTCCAGGAGGCCCTCGGGTCGTTCGCCGCCAAGCGCGCATACCTCGGCCCTGTTCTGGCAAAACGCCTGAGAGTCGGCCAGTGGCGGAGCGAAACTCATGTGATCGTGGCGCTCTGGTCGGCGGAAATACTGCACGTACTCCGACTCCGCCGCGCCACGTTCGACGCTGCCTGTCCCGACCCGCCTGACGCCTTCGCCGCGTGGCGCGCCGTTCGACCGCCGAGCGCCGGTCGAACGTCTGCGATCGTCGTCCTAGACCCTCTGGCAAGCGGCCGGCAGCGCGCTTGGATCTGCCTCGCTGAAGCGGGCGGTGCGCGGGCGCGGCACCGCGACTATGCGGCCGCGCTCGCCGCGCTGCGTGCCGCCGGCCTCGCCTGACCACGCGACCGGTGCCCGCTGCACCGTGGCAGGGCTGCTTTCCACGATCAGTGAACACGACGCCGGGCACGGTGTGGTTCACCTCCTCACCACCCTTAGGGAACACGATGCCAGGCGCGCAGTTTCTTCGTGTCGAAGCTGGGCGACGACCTGCCCAGTCGCGCCGAGTCGGTGGGGACGGGCCGCCGACCGGAGATCAACCCGGCCGGACGGCCGTGCCATGGCGGGAAACCGGCGCGTCGTCCCGCGGCTGTTCACTCATCGTCGAAAGGCGCCGACCAGGCCCGACCGGGCCACTCGCACGAACGGCGCCGGCCGCACGAACGCCGCCGACCAGGCCCGACCGGGCCACTCGCACGAACGGCGCCGGCCGCACGAACGCCGCCGACCAGGCCCGACCGGGCCACTCGCACGAACGGCGCCGGCCAAGGCGACTGGCCGGACGTGGCCAACCAAGCCCGACTGGGCCGCTCGCACGCCGGTAACGCCGGACGCGCTGCCCACCAAGTTCTCGCTCGCGTAGTCGCCCGGCCCTCGCTGCCCCGCCGGTCGCGGCCGTCACGCTCGCCCGTCAGCGCGCTGCCATGGTGACCCGGCGAAGTGCCACCGTCGCCGACCACCGCCGGCGACGCTCCGTCAGGGCACCGACACCGAGGCGCCGTCCAGCAGCTCGGCGAAGCGACGCACCAGCGCTCGCATCTGCGGCCCCGCTGCCTCGCCCGCGGCGAGCACCTCTTCGTGGACCAGCGGCTCTCCCGTGATGCCTGCCCCCGGGTTCGTGATCAGCGAGATGCCGGCGAGGCGGAGGCCCGCCCAGCGCGCCGCGACCGCCTCCACCACCGTGCTCATCCCAACCGCCGAGGCGCCCAACACCTGCAGCATCCGCACCTCGGCCGGGGTCTCGTAGTTGGGGCCCAGCAACTGCGCGTAGACCCCCTCTTCGAGCGAGACGCTCACCTCGCCGGCGGCACGCCGCAGCAACGCACGGAGCGCCGGGTCCCAAGCGTCGACCATATCGGGGAAGCGCGGACCCAGCGCGTCGTCGTTCGGTCCGATCAGCGGGTTGACCCCGGTCAGGTTGAGGTGGTCCGCAATCAGCATCAGCGTACCGGCACGGTAGGCCGGGTCCACGCCGCCCGCGGCGTTGGTGAGCAGTACGACGGGCGCTCCGAGCCGCGCCATCAACAGGACGGGCTGCACCACGAGCCCGACTGGATGCCCCTCGTACAGGTGGAAACGCCCCTGCAGGGCCACCACCGGCACTCCCGCCAGACGACCCAGGACGAGTCGCCCCGCATGTCCTGGAGCGGTCGCCGCCGGCCAGCCGGGGAGCTCGGCGAACGGGATGGCGACGGGGCTCTCGAGCTCGTCGGCGAGCCCGCCCAGGCCGGACCCGAGGACGATCCCGAGCCGGGGCGCGAGGGTCGTCCGCGTCCGCACCGCCGACTCGAGCACATCGAGCCGAGCGGGCCATGCGGCAGGCGGAAGGAGAGGGATGCGGTCTGGATCGTCGCCCACGTGATCACCTCGGCGTTGAACTGGAGTGGCGGCGGGCCCGGCGAACGAGTCGTGAGCGCACGGGAGATCGTAGGACCTCATGGCCCTCCTCACGCAGCTCCACGGCACTCGCGGTCGGCCGCGAGTCGTCGTCGCCACAGGTACTCGGCCGCCCGTCGTCGCCAGCACCGGCCGCCCGACGGGAGCACTCGGCCGCCGGTCGTCGCCCCCACCGGCCGCCCGTCGTCGCCGCCACAAGTACCCGCCCGACGGGGCACCCGACCGACGGGGTCAGGCGATCGCGGCACGGCATCGCGTCGGCCGTCGGCGGGTCACGTCGGGCCAGCGTTGGTCGGTCGCAACCTGCCGCACCACGCCGCACACGGAAGCGCCCGAAGGAACCGCTGTAACACCACCCGGCGCGCGTGGCGATTGCTCGCTCGCTTCGCACCACCTTGATGTGATCTCAGTGGTCCTCCGGGATTGCTCCCGGCGATCCAAAACCTCGCGGCTCTGGATCGGCACCTTGCGATGCCGGCGACACCTTGCGGTGCCGGTGATCTTTGACGGCCCCTTCGGGCAGATCGAACGATAGGGCCCCGATCCGCGCCGGTCAACGGGCTTATCCACCAACTTCGGCCCCGGGCTCGCGATTCGTCCACGATCGGCGGCCCCTGTGGACGGCCGGTGGAAAACGCGCCGGCCGGGCCGCGGCCACGAGTCCCGCACCGCACCGGCCCTCGCGACCCGCTCCCAGCGCCGCCCCTGCCAAGACACCACACGGCCCCGCCGGAGACCGACGGGGCCGCGCGACCTTCGACCGCGGATGCTCCTACCTCAGGGTCGCTTTGACGACCACCGAACTGACGTACTTGTCGTGGAACCCCTGCCGCTTCGGATCGGTGGCGGTGGTCCACGCAAGATAGATGTACCAGAGGAAGACCAGCAGCGAGATCAGGATGCCGATCCCCGCCCCAAACGTCCCGAGAGTGGCCAGCGCGCCCGGCCCTGCCAGCAGCAGCCAGCGCATGGTTGCCTGGTTGGTGGTCAGCGGGCTTCCGTCGGCGGCGTTCAACACCATCAGGCCAAACAGTCGGTCACCGGGAGATGCCCGCATGCGGGTCCAGGTGTAGATGAAGTAGGCCGCGGACAGCGCCAGGTCGATCAACGCGAGCACGAGCAGTAGGCCGTAGTTGAGCGTCCCCGTCGCGAGCGAGGCGCCCAAGATGAGCGAGCCCAGGATCGTCTCGACGATGCCGAGCAAGATGCCGTCGACGATGTACGCGACGAGGCGCACCCCGAACCCGGCGTAGGCGATCCCCGCCGCGGGTCCGGCCTCGACCGGCGGCGGACTCCAGCTCGACGGGGCCGCGCCCGGCGCGCCCCAGTTCGACGGCGCAGGCGGTTGCTGCTGCCACCCGCCCGACGGTGGTGGAGGCGGCGCCTGCCACGCCCCGGCCCCGGGCGGACCGCCCTCTGGCTGAGGTGCCGGCGCCTGGCCGGCCGGATCGGTGGAACCGGTCATCCGTGCGTGCCTCCTTCCCTCCTGAGCCCGTCCGGCCGCCACACGACGACCGACCCCGCAGCAAGGTCGTGGAACCCTCGACCAGATGCGCTGCGAGCGATCGAGAGCGCCACGGCCCCATACCAGAGCAGCATACCCACCCCCAGCAACAGTCCGAGGCCGGGCAGCTCGCTGACGAACCAGCGCACGGCCGCCCGTCCCGGGGGGAGCCGCCCGCCGGTCCGTCCGTCGGCGACGGCCAGGTGCACCAGCTGCTGGCCCGGGGTCGCGCCTAAGCCCGCCCACGCGTAGACGAGATACGCACCTCGCAGCACCAGGAACATGGCCGCTGCAAACAGAACCAGCGCGTACTGCCGGTCGGTCAGCGTCAACGTACTCAGCGGGGGCGACTGGAGGCTCGCGGGATCGAGCGCGCCGGTGAGCGTGAGCAGCACCAAGAAGAGCCAGATGGCGACGAACCAGACGATGGCCACGATCACTGCGTCCACGAGGGTGGCGACCGATCGCCGCAGCAGCCCGACGCGGGCGACGCGCGGTCCGACGACGGTCGACCTGAGGGGGCCCGAGGAGGGCTCCGCGTCGCCGCTGCCGAGGGGCGGGGCGCCCCCAGCAGCGTCCTCGGTCGACTCGACCCCCGACTGCCCGGCGGCGGACCGGGGCGGATCGCTTGGTGTGTCGTCGCGCCGGGACGGTGATCCCGTCACCGGGCGGGGCCGTGCGGGTGCTGTTCGGGCACGTGCGGGTACCGCCGTGCGGCAGGACCCGCGAAGGTCGCGCCAGGCGATCGGCGAGTGGCCGAGGATGCTCCGCAGGTCGACGACATCGGCACCACGGTACCCCACCGCGCCGGAACCGGCACCGCGACCGGGGCTCGCTCACCCCGGCCGCGCCGGGGGCTGCGCGTGCGCCGTCGACGGGGCCGCGTCGGGCGTCGCCTGGACCGGCACCGCGACGGGACCGCGCCCTACGCCATCGACCGGCACCGCGACCAGGTCGAGCACCGACGGATCGATCGGCACGACCGCCCGCAGATACGCCCGGTTCACGAACGCGACGTCGAACTGCGGCTCGTCGACCACCGTGCCACCCACCCGGACCACTGCGTCCGTCACCGGCACGAACAGCTCGAGCCGGTGCCCGACCAGCTGGCTGGGGTCGACGCCCGGATGGAGATGCACCGTGCCCCATACGGACGCGCCGGTCAGCTCGCAGCAGACCGCGTAGCGGAGTTTGCGGGAGCGTATGGCGGCACGCTGTTCGGCCGTCAGCGCCGGCTGGCTGTCGGGGCCGGCCGCGACCACCACGAGCTCGTACGGGTCGAGCTGGCGCACGTCGGGCGCATCCTCTAGCTGATCGGGCGCGGCGAGCGGCGCCGTCTGCACGCCGAACACCGGCAGCGGTTCTCGGCGGTTCAGCGCATCGGAGAGGCGGCCGGTCACCTGCACCCGTCCGATGATCCTGCGCTCCTCGGTGAACGCGTGGATCGTGGCCCCGCCCGCGGAGCTCACGGCCGAGTCGGCCGCGCTCGGCGGTGTCGCGGCGCTCACGGCCGAGTCGGCCGCGCTCGGCGGTGTCGACGCCGCGCGGTCGCGATGATGGAACAGCTGGAACGGCACGTCAGTGATTGTAGGGATCGAGCCTTACAGTCGAACCATCAGATGGCGGCGGCGGACGAACACCGGCCTCCGGGGCGCTGCGGCCGCGCCACGGGTTCAGTCCGCGCCAGCGGCCAAGTCCTCATCGGTGGGAGCGGTCGCGGCGGGTTCCGAGCCGGGCGCGGCGGTGAAGACCCGCTGCGCGCGCGGGATCTCGATGTTGTGCGCCCTGAACGCGGCCAGCACGCGCTTGCGCAGTTCACCCGCCGCCGACCAGCGGTCCGCAGCCCGCACCGACCCCAGAATCTTGAGCGTGACCCCGTACTCGCCCAGCGCCTCGACCCGGGCCACCTGCGGCGCCTCCAGGATGCGCCGTTTCCACGCCGGCTCCTCGGCCATCGTCCGGCCGAGCGCGTTCACCACCTCGATCACGCGGTCGATGTCCGAGCCATAGGCAACCGTGACGTCCAGGTTGATGCGGGCCCAGACCCGCGTCATGTTGCTGGTCACGCCGATCAGCCCGTTGGGCACGATGTGCACGGTGCCATCCAGGTCACGCAGCGTGGTGCGCCGCAACGTGAAGTCCTCGACAGTGCCCGAGACATCGGCGATCTTGACCACGTCGCCCTTCGAGTAGTGGTTCTCGATCAACACGAACATGCCCGCGAGGTAGTCGCGCACCAAGCTCTGGGCCCCGAGCCCGAGCGCGACGCCGGCGATCCCGAGCCCCGCGATGGCCGGACCGATGTTCAGCCCGAACTTGTCGAGCGCCATGACGAAGGCGACCACGAGGATCAGCGCGCGGACGAGCCCGTCGGCTAAGCCCTGCAGGGTCTCGCTCCGCTTGCGCACCTCGATCGCCGAGAGCTCCTGCGCGGTCCCCTCCGTGGCCTCCCGATTGACCAGCGCGGCGATCGCGCCGCGGACGAGACGGCCCGACAGCCAGAGCGCCAGCAGTGTAGCGACGACGAGCAGCAGTAGGTCGCCGACGACGGCGTGCGGGCCAAAGACGAGGTCGTAGCCCGGCAGGCTCGCGAGCTTGATCACGCTGCCGTCCCAGACGCGGGTTCGGTCTCGAGGCGGGTGCGCAGGCAGCCCAGCGTGCGTTCGACAATGCCAGGTCCTTCGCGGTCGAGGTAGGGCCCGGCCATCCCTGCCAGCGGCCCGGCGATCGATGCGTCGGCGGCCCAGTGCAACAGCGTGCGGTCGGGCGCGGTCTCTTCGAGTGTCACCCGGGCGCTCGCCTCGAGCGCCGTCCCCGCCACGGACCCGCGGAGCGTGGCAGCAGCAGCAGCGGGCCGGCTCAGGTCGCTGAGCTGGAGCCGTCCTTCGGCGGGCAGGCTGAAGAGCCCCTGGCCGATGCGGCCGCGGAGCGCGAGTTCGCCGGGCCCGACCGGCTCGATCGCCAGGGACGTGCCGCCGGGCACGCAAGCGGCGAGCACCAGGGGGTCGGTCAGGGCGTCCCAGGTGCTGCCGCGTGACGCGGCGATCTCGAGTGTCCCTGCGGCCCGCATGCGTCCCTCCCGAGCGTCGGCTGGGTTGCCTCGCCGGCGGCGATCATCGTCGCCCCGCGTGGCGCCCCGCGCTCCCATGTCGCTCTCACTGTAGCGCGACATGGGCCCGGGCTGCGCGCGGACGCCAGATTGGGGAGGCCGGCCCGGTGGTGGCCCGGACGCGGCCGGCCGCCCGGATCAGGACCCCG
>JAJYNJ010000072.1 GCA_021786385.1 Chloroflexota bacterium | reverse complement strand
CGCCTCGCACGATCGGGCATTCCTCGACGCGGTCGTGACCCGCATCTGGGAGCTACGCGACCGGCGGCTCGAGAGCTTTCGCGGTACCTACAGCGCGTACGCAGCCCAGGCCACCGCGCGCGATGCGCAGCTGCGTCGGCAGGCCGAAGCGACGCAGGACGCGACGGCGCATGAGCTCGAGCTGATCCAGCGGTACCGCAGCCACCGCAACTACACCAAGATGCACGAGCACGAGCGGCGGCTCGCGGCGATCCATCCGGTGCTCGCGCCGGGCGAAGCGCCGCGCCTACGCCTGCCGAGCGAGGCGTTGGCCGGTGGCGGGCCCGTCCGCTCGGGGGAGGTCGTGGTGGCGCTCCGCGATGCCATTCTGGGATTTCCGCCGACGGCGGGCTCGACCACCGCGACCCCGGTCCTGCGTGTCCCGCACCTGGAGGCCCGGCGCGGCGACCGGATCGGAATCGTGGGGCCCAACGGGGCGGGCAAGACGACCTTGCTGCGCACGGTGGCTGGCGAACTCTTTCCGCTCGACGGAGTGGTCTGGATCGGGCATGGCGTGCAGCTCGCCCATCTGGCGCAACTGCGCGAGGCGGCGTACCCAGGGGAGACGGTCCTCGACGCCGTCCTCGAGCGGACCAACCTGCCGGCTGGCGAAGCGCGCGGGTATCTCGCGCGCTTCCTCTTCCGCGGCGATGACGTCTTCAAACCGGTCGCGGAGCTCTCTGGCGGCGAACGCTCCCGGCTCGAACTGGCATTGCTCGGCATCGGTCCGGCGAACCTGTTGCTGCTCGACGAGCCGACCAACCACCTGGACATCCCGGCACGCGAGGCGCTGGAGTCGTTCCTGCGTGAGTCGAGCGCGACGCTCCTGATCGTGTCGCACGACCGGCGGCTGCTCGAGGCCACATGCCGCGCGCTCTGGATCGTCGAGCCGGGGCGTGCGGGCGAACCCGGCACGGCCGTTGCGTTCGATGAGGGGTGGCGCGAGTGGCGGGCTGCGGTGGCGGCCGGCTGGAGCGTCGAGGAGGCGCTGCAGGCGGCGACGCGACGGTACGTGGCCCGACCGACGGTGGCGACGCCAGCGGATCGCGGGGCGCCGGCACCACGAGGTCGCGGTCCATCGGCGGCGACTGGGCGTCCGCGCGGGTGGCGCCGCGCGCCCGGGGGCGACGGTGCCGACGTGCGGGGCAACGCGCCATCGACGTCGCCTAGCGGATCGGACGCCGCGCGTGCCGATCGGCTGCCACCCCTCTCCAAGGATGCGTATCGGCGGCAGCGCGGCAGTCTCGAGGCCGACCTGACGCGCCTCGGACTTCGGAAGAGCCACCTGGAGCTCGCCCTCTCCGATCCAGCGGTGCAGGCCAACTTCGTGGAGCTCCGTCGGCTCACCAGCGAACTGGCGGACGTCGACCGCGCGTTGTCCGCGGCGGAAGACGCGTGGCTGGCGCTCGAGGAGCGCGCGCCGCGGTGACCACCACCGGCTCGCCACCGCGGCCGCTGCGGATCGGATTGACCGGGCCGATCGGGTGCGGCAAGTCGACCGTGGCGGGTTGGCTGGCGGAGATGGGCGGGCGCCGCATCGACCTCGACGTCTTGGCCCGCGAAGTGACGGCGCTCGGCGCGGCGACGCTGCCGGGCATCCGGCGGCGGTTCGGGGACGGTGTCTTCGCGGCCGACGGGTCGCTCGACCGCGCGGCACTGGCCGCGATCGTGTTCCGGGACCCGGCCGCGCTGGCCGATCTGGAGCGGATCGTGCACCCATTCGTGCGCGAGCGGCTGCTGCAGGAGCTGGACCGGTCGGCGGCCGCGGGCGTTCCGTTCGTAGTGATCGAGGCGATCAAGCTGGTCGAGTCGGGCATCGCGGCGGCCTGCGATCTGGTCTGGATCGTGGACTGCAGCCCGGAGATGCAGCGAGCACGCCTGGCCGGGCGGGGCATGGCGCCCGACGACGCCGAGCGGCGGATCGCGGCGCAGGAAGGGGACCTGGCCGGGCGGCTCCTGGAACGGCTCGCCTCGGATTCGCCGGGGTTGCCGGTGCGACGGCTTCGCACGGATGGGCCGGAGCCCGAAGTGCGGCGCGTGGTCGAGGAGGCGCTCCGGGAGGTGCTGGCGCGCCGCGGCTGAGGGAACTGTGGCAGGCCCCTGGCCTGTCCGCCCGGCGTGGGCGCCGGCCGGCGCAACCACGCACAAACGGCACATCTGTTCTAGTATGTCTCTCGGCTAGTATCCTGTGGCCATGCCTCCGTTCCAGCTCGTGGCCCCCTTTCAACCGACCGGCGACCAGCCGCAGGCGATCGAGCGCCTGGCGGAGGGGCTCGCGCACGGCATGAAGCACCAGACGCTGCTGGGGGTCACCGGGTCCGGCAAGACCTGGACGATCTCGAACGTGATCGCGCGCCACCAGAAGCCGACGCTGGTGCTGGCTCACAACAAGACGCTGGCCGCGCAGCTCTACAGCGAGTTCCGGGAGTTCTTTCCCGAGAACGCCGTCGAGTACTTTGTCAGCTACTTCGACTATTACCAGCCCGAGGCGTACCTGCCGCGCAGCGATACCTATATCGAAAAGGACTCGAGCCGGAACGACGAGATCGACAAGCTCCGCCACGCCGCCACCCGCGCCCTCTTCGAGCGACGCGACGTCATCATCGTGGCGTCCGTCAGCTGCATCTACGGCCTGGGCGCCCCGGTCGATTACGGCGCGACCGTCATCCGGCTGCGCGTCGGCGGACAATACCGCCGCGACGGCGTCCTGCGCCAACTCGTGGACCTGCAGTACCAGCGCAACGACCAGGCGCTCCAGCGCGCCCGGTTCCGCGTTCGCGGCGACACCCTCGAGGTACAGCCCGCCTACGACGACTTCGTGGTGCGCGTGCAGTTCTTCGGCGATCAGGTCGAACGGATCGTGGAGATCGATCCGCTCACCGGCGAGGTTCTGGCCGAGCGCAGTGAGGTCGCGATCTACCCGGCCTCGCACTACGTGACCCCCGCCGACAAGCTGCAGGCCGCGATCGTCGACATCGAGGCCGAGATGGAGGAGCGCTGTGCGCAGCTCGATGCCGAGGGGCGTGCGCTCGAATCGGCCCGCCTGCGCCAACGTACGACCTTCGACCTCGAGATGATGCGCGAGCTGGGCTTTTGCTCCGGGATCGAGAACTACTCCCGCCACCTGGCTCGGCGCCCCGCCGGATCGCGTCCCTGGACGCTGCTCGACTACTTCCCGCCGGATTGGCTGCTGATCGTCGACGAGAGCCACATGACCATCCCGCAGGTCGTCGGGATGTACAAGAACGATCGCACGCGCAAGGAGATCCTGGTCGACTTCGGGTTTCGGCTGCCGTCGGCGCTCGACAACCGACCCCTCACCTTCGAAGAATTCGAAGCGCACTTGAACCAGGTCATCTACATGAGCGCGACGCCTGGCGCCTGGGAACTCGAGCGCAGCGAGCAGGTCGTGGAGCAGCTGATCCGCCCCACCGGGATCGTCGACCCGCCGATCGAGGTGCGGCCGACCCGCGGCCAGATCGACGATCTGCTCGACCGGATCCACGGGCGGGTCGCGCGCGGCGAACGGGTACTGGTCACCACGCTCACCAAGAAGATGGCCGAGGACCTTGCGGAGTACTTGCGCGATCTGGGTGTGAAGGTGGCCTATTTGCACAGCGAGATCGACACGCTCGAGCGGGTCCAGATCCTGCGCGACCTGCGCCTGGGCGTCTACGACGTGCTGGTCGGGATCAACCTGCTCCGCGAGGGGATCGATCTGCCCGAGGTGACCCTGGTCGCCATCCTCGACGCCGACAAGGAAGGGTTCCTGCGCAGCGCCTGGTCGCTGATCCAGATGGCTGGGCGCGCCGCCCGCAACACCGGCAGCGAGGTGGTGATGTACGCCGACACGATCACGCACTCGATGCGCGTTGCGATCGAGGAGACGGAGCGGCGGCGGCGGATCCAGCAGGCGTACAACGAACAGCACGGCATCCAACCCACGACCATCGTGAAGGAGGTACACGACCTCAACGACCGGTTGCGTGCGGTGGCCGAGGCGCCCGGCGCGTACGTCGCGTCGGCGGGCGGTGGGCGCGAGCTCTCTGAGATGAGCCGCGAGCAGATACACGAGCTGGTGACCCGCATGGAGGCCGAGATGCGTGCCGCGGCGCGCGAGCTCGAGTTCGAGAAGGCCGCCGCGATCCGGGACGAGATCCAGCAGATCCGGCTCCGGGTGCTCGAGGAGGATGCGTCACTGCAGGTGGAGCGGGCCGCGGAACGGGCGGCGCGGGTGGAAGGTCGGGCCAGCGGGCGAGGTGGCCGGGCGGCGGCCCCGAGTGGCGTGCCAGGTGGTGGCGCCGAACGCGCGGGCCGACGGGCACGCGCCGAACGTGACATCGACGCGCACGGTGTCGGCGTCGCCTCCGTCGAGGTACTCCGCGCGGCCGAAGAACCGTCGCTCGCCCTGGCCGGCGGGGACGGCACCGCGAGCGACGAAGGGACTGCCTCCGACTGGTTCCCCGGCATCCGCGACGAACACGAAGAGGCCGGTGGTTGGCAGGCCAAGTGGCTAGATCGTCAGACGTGGGACCACCGCGTGACGCCCAACGTGATCCGTCGGACCGGCCAGCGGCCGCGGCGGCGCCGCTGAGGCCCGCGGCGGCGCCGTCGCGGGCCGGTCCGTTCCCGGTTCAGCTCCGGCGCGCGCGGTGCTCGGCGAAGAGGTCGACGGTCTCGCGCAGGAACGCGGGAATGTCGTCCACCACGCGCCCCCAGGCGATGTGGCCGTCCCGCAAGGCCGGCTCGTCCACCCAGGTGGCGCCGGCGTTCGCCAGGTCGTCCTTGATCCCCTGCGACCCGGTGGCCCGGTGGCCCGCCACGATCTTCGCCGAAATCGCCACCAGGCCGCCGTGGCAGATGATCGCGATCGGTTTCCTGGCCGCGTCGACCGCTGCCACGAGATCGGTCACCGCGGCGTCACGCCGGAGCTTGTCGGGCGCCCAGCCGCCGGGCACCACGAGCCCGTCCACCGTCGTGGCATCGAGATCCGCGGCGGCGGCCTCGACCGTCACCGGCAGTCCATGCTTGCCGTGCACGGTCCCCGGCGCCACGCCGACGCTCGTCACGCGCGCGCCCTCTTCACGCAGGCGCATCACGGTGACCCAATACTCAAGATCCTCGACGCCTTCCGCGGCGAGCACCGCAATGCGCATTCCCTCGAGCCGCATCTGTGACCTCCTCATCGACCGCGCGCGTACCCTACGCGGGCCCGGCGGAGCGCCGGGCGGGGAAATGGGCTCCTCCGGGCTCGCGATGGGCTCCGTCGGCCGGCGCGGACACCCGCGATTCTAGGCGCTGGCCGGCCGGTACGCGCGTGAGCGGGCCGGCCGGCGGCGCCCCGGGCGCCTCTCGGGTACGCTCCCGGCGTGTTGCCGGCCCTCTTCGGCACGGTCCTCTTCCTGGCCGTGGTCGCAGCCACGATCACACGGCCCCGCGGCATCCCCGAGTGGGCCTCCGCCGTCGCCGGTGCGGTGATCGCGATCGGGTTCGGCCTCGTCGGTGCCGCGGAGGCGGCGCGGGCGGTCGCCGCGGACTGGAACGTGTTCGCCTTCTTCGTGGGGATGACGGGCCTCGCCGCCGTCGCCGAACGAAGCGGCTTCTTCGTGCGGGCTGCTGTGCTGGCGGAGCAGCTTGCCGCCGGCAGCGGACTGCGGCTGCTGATGGCCGTGATCGGGCTTGGCGTGGCCATCAGCGCGTTCCTGTCGAACGACGCCACCGCCCTCATCTTGACGCCGGTGGTCTACGGGCTCGTGGTGACCCTCGGGATCGACGCCCTACCCTACGTGCTGGCGTGCACGTTCATCGCCGACGCGGCGTCGCTGATCCTGCCGGTGAGCAACCCGGTGAACCTGCTGGTGCTCGATGGGCTGCGGCTGCCGCTGCCACACTACCTGCGGTCCATCGAACCGGCTGCCCTCGCCGCGGCGGGGCTCACCGGCGCGGCACTCGTCTGGCGCTTCCGGCACGACGTGCCGCGTCGTCTGCCATCCGGCAGCGCCGACCCAGGCGGCGCGCGGGTGCCCCGCGTCTGGGCGGGGCTGGCCATCGTCGCGGCGGCGTTCCTCGTCGGAGGGCTGCTCGGCGCGCCGCTGGGCGTGGTGGCGTGCGCAGGGTTCGTGCTGCTCCTCGCGCTCGAGGCCACTGCGGCCGGGAGGCTCTATCCGCGGCCGCTCGAGGGCGTCAGCTGGCCGATCCTCGGCTACGTGGGCGGGATGGTCGTGCTCGTCACGGCGCTCGAGCGGCTCGGTGTGGTCGGGCGCGTCGTGGGCTCCGTGCTCACCTGGGCGAGCGGCTCGCCCGCGCTGGCGGGGATCGCCGCCAGCCTGGTGGCGGCCGCGGGTTCCAACCTCGTCAACAATGTCCCCATGACGCTCGTGATGGTGAGTGGCATCAACGGGGCGCACCTAGCGGGGAGCGTCCGCGAGGCAGCCGCCTACGGCACGATCATCGGCGCCGACCTCGGGCCGAACCTGACGACGGTCGGCTCGCTCGCCACCGTGCTCTGGTTGCTGATCCTCCGCGAGCGCGGCCTGGAGGTGCGGCCGATCGACTACCTACGGGTCGGCCTCCTCACCACCCCGCCCATCCTGATCGTGTCGACGCTGTTGATGGTGGCCCTGCTCCGGTAGGGCGCTGCTCCGAGGGGAGGGGACGATGTCCGAACGCGCAGTGGTGTTGGTGGCGGTGGCCGGGGCGGAGAGCGAGCCGTTCTGGGAGGGCGTGCGCCGGCTGCTCCCGTCCGACGCCGCGGTGGAGCTGTTCCACGTGATCGACGAAGCGCCGGCCTGGGAACTGGGGATGCAGTTCGCGCGCCGGCCGGGGCATCCGCGCCCGCCAGACTTCGACGCGCGCGTGCGCGACGTCGAAGGGCGCGGCAGCACGGTGATCCTGGAACGGGCAGCGGCGGCGCTGGGGCAGCCGGCCGCGACTGCAGTCCGGCGAGGGCGGCCCGAACAGGAGATCGTGGCGCGCGCCCGTGAGCTCAGCGCGTCGCTGGTGGTGGTCGCGGCCCGACCGGGTGACGTTCGGACCCCTGCCGCCCCACACAGCCTGGGGCATGTCTCGCGTTTCGTGGTGGACCACGCGCCGTGCCCGGTGCTGCTGGTGCGCGTATAGGGGCTCGGTCCCGGGCCGCAGGCGGCCCGTACAGACGCAGGCTCGGGCCGCTGCGGCCAGGGGGTGGCCCCGCTGGCCGCGGACTGGTGTGGCGGGCCCGGGTCCCGTCGATCCGATCGCGCGTGACGATGGCACGTGAAGTGCACGGTCTGGGCCGCTGCGGCCGCACGGCAGGGCGTTGGGCAGGGCGCTGGCCGCCGCGGGCACGCGTCCAGCGCGACCTCTGGCCGCCGCGGCCACGCGTTGACAGCCGGCCCGGCAGCCGGTATCGTCCGCACATCATGAACCACGTCGCGCTGAAGGCGAAGCTCTGGCGGCCCTGCCGGGAGGCACGGGCCTAGGAGGCTTCGCGTCAGACGACGAACGGGGCCTCCAGGCACGGAGGTCCCGAAGGGCCGCGGAACCCAGCAGGTGGTCCGCGGCTTTTTCGTGTGTCCGGACGGATCGGATCTCCAGCCTTAGGCCCCTCCGAGAGGAGGACGGCAAGATGCGTGCGATCGTGCTGGGTGACGGGCCGATGGGCAGGGCGCTGGCGGCGGGACTCGCCGAGCGCGGAGACGAGGTCTGTGCGGTGCTCGGACGGCCGCATACCACCCACCCGCCCGGCGCGTTCGAGGGGGTCGACGTGGCCTTCGAGTTTTCCCGCGGCGCTGCCGTGCTGCCGAACCTGGCGGCCGCGCTGGCCGGCGGCTGCCGGCGCTTCGTCGTGGGCACCACGGCGTGGACGGTGACCCCGGCGGAGCTGACGGCGCTCCTGAACCAGCACCGGGCGGCGGCCGTCGCAGCCCCGAGCTTCAGTCCAGGCGTCAACCTGCTGGCGCGCCTCGTGGAGTTGGCGACGCACATGTTCGGAGCGCTGCCCGCGTATGACCCGTACGTGCTCGAGTGGCATCGGCAGGGGAAGGCCGATCGACCGTCGGGTACCGCGCTGGAGCTCTCCCGGCGCATCCTGGCCGCGCATCCCGTCAAGCGCCAGTTGGCCGATCGGGCGCGCAGCGGCCCGCTGCGCCCCGACGAGCTCGAGGTCGGCAGCATCCGTGCTGGATCGGCCCCGGGGATGCACCTCGTCGGCTTCGACGCGCCCGGCGAAACGGTGGAGTTGCGGCTCACGGCCCGCGACCGCTCGGCCTATGCGTTGGGGGCGATCGCGGCGGCCGAATGGCTGCTGGCGACGCCCCGCGCACCCGGGCTCCACTCCTTCGACGAGGTGGTTGACGAACTCGTCGCTGGACGTTCGGCCGCCGGGGTGCCGGCGCCGACCGAGTTGACAGCGAGCGTCGCGGCCGTGGCCGCGCGCTGACGCCCCGACCCATGCGAGTAACCCCCAGCCCACGCCGGATCAGGGTGTGGCGTACTCGAGGAGACGCACGATGAACGCCGGATTCCGCCCGCAACCCGTTCCCCCAGACCCCGACCGTGCGCGTTCCGCGCCGCAGATCAGCGGCGCGTTCACGGCGCTCGTGACGCCGTTCGACGCCGACGGTGCGCTCGACGAGGCCGCGCTCCAGCGCCTGGTGGCCTGGCAGATCCGCGCCGGTATCGATGGGCTCGTGCCTTGTGGCACCACCGGCGAATCGCCGACCCTCACCCCAGCGGAACGCGAGCGCGTGATCTCGGCCGCCGTCGAGGCCGCGACGCTCGCCGCCGCGCAACGCCGCGTCACGGTGGTGGCCGGGACCGGCACCAACGACACGGCCGCCACGATCCGGGCCACGCGGCGCGCCGCAGAACTCGGCGCGGACGCCGCGCTGGTGGTGGCCCCGTACTACAACCGGCCGGACCAGCGCATGCTGACTGCGCACTTCACGGCGGTCGCCGACGAAGGCGGGCTCCCGGTCGTCGTCTACAACGTGCCGTCGCGCACAGGCTCGAATGTCGAGGCGGAGACGACGCTGCGTCTCGCGGAGCACCCGCGCATCGTGGCGGTGAAGGAAGCTTCGGGGAACCTGGAGCAGATCGCGACCATCATCCGTGACCGACCCGCTGGGTTCGCGGTGATGGCGGGCGATGACGCATGGACTCTCGCCGTCCTGGCGATGGGCGGCGAGGGCGTGATCAGCGTGGCGTCGAACGAGATCCCGGCCGAGATGGTGGCGCTCTGCGCGGCTGCGCGATCCGGCGACTGGGCGCTCGCGCGGCGCCTCCACGACCGCTGGCTGCCGCTCTTCCGCGCCAACTTCCGGGGTGGCCCGAACCCGGTGCCGGTGAAGGCTGCGTTGTCGATGATGGGGCTCATCGAGGACCGTCTGCGCTTGCCCCTGTTGCCGCTCGACGCACCGGCGCGCAACCGGCTGGCGGCGCTGCTGGGCGAGATGGGGTTGCTGGCGACGACGCCGGCCGCGAGCGCGACGCCGGTGGGGGCGACCGACGTCGTCGCGGTGGGCGGAGGCGCAGCGTGACCGCCGAGGCGGGCGGGTCGGCCGGGGCCGCGGAGGTGGCTGGGGCCGCGGAGGTGGCTGGGGCCGCGGCGGCGGCGGCCGACGCTGCCGCCGCGCAGCAGCTCCTCGACGACCTCGATGCGGGGCGGCGGCGGGCGGCGTGGCCCGATCCGGGAGCCCCCGATGGATGGCGTGTGGACGTAGCGCTGCGCGAAGCGCTGCTGGCACTCTTCCGGGACCCGGCCACGCGCAGCTGGGAGCTCGACGGCCTGTTGCAGTTCCGCGACCGGTCGCGGCTGCCCACTAAGCGCCTCGCCGACGGGCCGTGGCGCGTGGTGCCGGGCGGCACCAGCGTGCGCGCCGGCGCGCACTTGGGTCCTGGCGTCGTCGTGATGCCGCCGTCGTTCATCAACATCGGCGCCTGGGTCGGGGAGGGGAGCATGGTCGATTCCCACGTGCTGGTCGGCTCGTGCGCGCAGATCGGGTCCCGCGTCCATCTCGCGGCCGGGGCCCAGATCGGCGGCGTCCTGGAGCCGCCGAACGCGCGTCCCGTGATCGTCGAGGACGAGGCGTTCGTGGGGGCGCAGTGCGGTCTCTTCGACGGGGTCCTCGTGGGGCGGGGCGCCGTCCTGGCGGCGGGCGTGATCCTGACGGGCACGAGCCGGCTCTACGACCTGGTCGAAGGCCGCCTCCTGCAAGGAACGCCGGAGGCGCCGCTCGTCGTGCCGCCCGGAGCGGTCGTGGTGCCAGCCACTCGGTCGGCTGCCGGCGAGTTCGCCGCCGAGCACGGCATCGGGCTGCAGTGCGCGGCGATCGTGAAACGGCGCGACACGTCGACCGCGGCCCGGACGGCCATCGAGGGAGCGCTCCGGTGAGGGGCGATCGTCCGGCGACGGGCGAGACGCCGGTGCAGGACCCCGTAACCGATGCCGCCGGCGCCAGCCACGAGACGCCCGACGAGGTCTGGCAGGCCGAACAGCTGGCCGGCTGCGATCCCCGCGCGCTTGCCGAGCGGTTTGGCACGCCCCTCTACGTCTACGACCTCGACGCGTTGGCCCGCCGCGCGGCGCGGCTGCGCGCGGCGTTGCCCGACCAGGTCGACGTCGCCTACGCGGTCAAAGCCAACCCATCCCTCGCGGTCATCGCCCGTCTGCGCGCTACCGGCATCGGGGCCGACGTCTCGTCGGAGGGCGAGCTCGCCGCGGCCCTGCATGCGGGGATCGCCCCTGCGTCGATCGTCGTCACCGGGCCCGGCAAGAGCGACGCGCTCCTACGTCGGGCCGTGGAGCTCGGCGTGCGCGCGATCGCGGTCGATTCGCCGGGCGAGGTCGCGCGCATCGAGGCACTGACGCGCGCCGATCGACGCGCGCGGCTCCTGTTCCGCGTCGCCGACCCGGGCGACTCGGGCGCTGGCCGTGGACATGGTGCCGGGCAGGTGTTCGGCATGGACGGGGAGGATGCGCTCGCAGCGGCGCGTCGCGCGGTCGAGGCCGAGCACCTCGACCCGCTCGGCGTGCACGCCTTCACCGTGTCGGCCGTGCTCGACGCACGCGTCCTCGTCGACCACGTCGGGCGCACTGTGGCGGCCGGACGCCGGTTGGCCCACGCCGCAGGGTTCCCGCTGCGGCTCGTCGACGTTGGGGGTGGGCTCGGGATTCCGTATGGCGAGCGAGACACGCCGCTGGACCTCGCCGTGTTCGCGGCCGGGGTGGCACGCGTGTTGCGTGATGCGGCTGCCGACCCCGCTCTGGAGGCGCTGCGGATCTTGGTCGAGCCGGGACGCTACCTTGCCGGACCGGCCGGCGCGTACCTCGCCCGTGTGGTCGACGTCAAGCGGCTCGATGGCCGCTACGTCACGATCCTCGATGGCGGCATCAACCATCTCCTGGCACCCGCGCTCCCGGGCCGGGCACACCGCATGCGGCTGGTCACGTCCGACGGACCTGCGGATCGAGCGTCCGTGCCGGTGGTCCTCACCGGCCCGCTCTGCACCGGACTCGACGTGTTGGGGCGGGCGGATGCCTTCCCGCGCCCCGCGCCCGGGGACCTCGTGGCCTTCCTCGACACGGGCGCATACGGATTCACGCAATCGATGCCCTGGTTCCTCTCTCATCCAGGACCGGCCGAGGTGGCAGCCAGCGGTGGCCGAGCCGTCCTCGTGCGACCACGGCTCGACCCGTCAGACCTGGTCGAACGTCAACGGATCCCCAGCTGGTGAAGCAGACCGCGCCGCCCGCGCACTCGCACATCTGTTCGAAATGACTGCTGGCGGCTACACTGACGCGGTATGCCGCAGGAGCTCCTGGTCGTTCGCGGTGCCCGCGAGCACAACCTCAAGAACATCACGGTCGAGTTGCCGCGCGACCGGCTAATCGTGATCACCGGTTTGTCGGGAAGCGGCAAGTCCAGCCTCGCCTTCGACACGATCTATGCCGAGGGGCAGCGTCGGTACGTCGAAAGCCTCTCCGCGTACGCCCGCCAGTTCCTGGGGCAGATCGAGAAGCCGGACGTCGACCAGATCGACGGCCTGAGCCCCGCCATCTCGATCGACCAGAAGGGCGCCGGTCGGAACCCGCGCTCGACGGTCGGCACCGTCACCGAGGTCTACGACTACCTGCGGCTCCTCTTCGCCCGCGTCGGCCACCCGCACTGCCCGGCCTGCGGGCGCGAAATCACGCGCCAGAGCGTGCCGCAGATCGTCGACCGGATTCAGGCCCTGCCCGACGGCACCCGCCTGCTGATCCTGGGTCCGCTGGTGAAGGATCGCAAGACCGAAGGCGACCGCGTCTTCGAGGCCGCGCGCAAGCAGGGGTTCGTCCGCGTCCGTGTCGACGGCGAACTGCTCGACCTCGATGAGGTCCGCAGCCTCGACAAGTACAAGCGGCACACCATCGAGGTCGTGGTCGATCGCCTCGTCGTCCGCCGGGCCGATCCGGACGGCGTCCCGTACGGGCCGGACCATCCGAACCCCGACCAGGCGCGCCTGGCCGACTCGGTCGAGACCGCGCTCCGCCTGGGCGAGGGCGTCATGGTGGTCGCGCCGGCCGAGCCGGGGACGTTCGAGGAGCAGCGCTTCAGCGAACGTTACAGCTGCCCGTTCGACGGGACGATCCTCGAGGAGCTCGAGCCCCGCAGCTTCTCGTTCAACTCGCCACATGGTGCCTGCCCCGCCTGCACCGGACTCGGGGTGCGCCTCGAGATCGATCCGGCGCGGCTCATTCCCGACCGAGACTTGTCGATCCGCGAGGGCGCGCTGCAGCCCTGGGCGCGCATGCCCATGGAGCAGTCGTGGCAGCTCCGGATCATCGAGGAGATCGCCGAGCGGCGTGGCTTCCGCACCGACGTACCGGTCCGCGAGCTGCCGGAGGAGGCGCTGCAGTACCTGCTCTATGCCCCGCGCGGCGAACGGGTCGTGGTGCGCTACCGGCACGAGCGCGGCGAGAACTCGTACGAGGCCACCTTCGAGGGGCTGGTTCCCAACCTGGAGCGGCGCTACCGTGAGACCGACTCGGAGTACGTCAAGTCCGAGATCGAGCGCTATATGGTCGAGCGACCCTGTCCGGCCTGCAACGGGAAGCGGCTGCGGCCCGAGGCGCTCAGCGTGACGATCGACGGCAAGACGATCGCCGACGTGGCGGCGCTCTCGGTGACGGAGGCGCTCGAGTGGGCCACCGGGCTGCCGCCGCGCCTCTCGCAGCGCGAGGCGACCATCGCCCGCCAGGTGCTCAAGGAGATCCGCGCGCGGCTCGGGTTTCTCGTCGACGTGGGGCTCGATTACCTCACCATCGACCGGACCAGCCAGACGCTGTCGGGCGGGGAGGCCCAGCGGATCCGCCTCGCGACGCAGATCGGGTCGAGCCTCATGGGCGTCCTCTATATCCTGGACGAGCCGTCGATCGGGCTGCACCAGCGCGACAACGCCAAGCTGATCGCGACCCTCACGCGCCTCCGGGACTTGGGCAACACGCTGATCGTGGTCGAGCACGATGAAGAGACGATCCGTACCGCCGACTGGGTGGTCGACATCGGCCCAGGGGCCGGCGAACACGGCGGCGAAGTCGTGGCGGCCGGCCCGGTGGAGGCGATCATCGCCGAACCCCGCTCGTTGACCGGTGCGTATCTGCGGGGCGAACGGTTCGTGCCGATCCCGGCGCGGCGCCGCCCCGGCAACGGACGGGCGTTGGTGGTCCGCGGTGCGCGCGCCCACAACCTGCGCAACATCGACGTCGCGTTTCCGCTCGGCACCTTCATCGTGGTGACGGGCGTCTCTGGGTCGGGCAAGAGCACGTTGGTGGAGGAGGTGCTCTACCGCGGCCTGGCCAAGGCGCTCTACGGCTCGCGCGAGGAGCCCGGCGAACACGATCGGATCGAGGGCCTCGAGGCGGTCGACAAGGTGATCGAGATCGATCAGAGCCCGATCGGCCGGACGCCGCGGTCCAACCCGGCCACCTACACCGGCGTCTTCGGCCCGATCCGCGAGCTCTTCGCGGGGGTGCCCGAGGCGCGGCTGCGTGGCTACCGGGCGGGGCGTTTCAGCTTCAACGTGAAGGGCGGCCGCTGCGAGAACTGCAAGGGCGATGGGATCATCAAGATCGAGATGCAGTTCCTGCCGGACGTGTACGTGCCGTGCGAGGTCTGCAAGGGCAAGCGCTACAACCGCGAGGCGCTGGAGGTCCACTACCGGGGCCGGTCGATCGCGGACGTCCTCGAGATGACCGTGGAGGAGGCGCTCGAGCTCTTCTCGGCAGTCCCGGCGATCCGTCACAAGCTGCAAACGCTCAACGACGTCGGACTGGGGTACATCCACCTGGGTCAGCCCGCGACCACCTTGTCCGGCGGCGAGGCACAGCGCGTCAAGCTGGCCACCGAGCTGTCGCGCCGCGCGACGGGGCGCACGGTGTATGTGCTCGACGAGCCCACCACCGGGCTCCACTTCGCGGACGTCGAGAAGCTGCTGCAGGTGCTGCACCGGCTCGTGGACGCGGGCAACACGGTGATCGTCATCGAGCACAACCTCGACGTGATCAAGACGGCCGACTGGATCGTCGACCTGGGGCCCGAGGGCGGGGCACGGGGCGGCCTGGTGGTCGCCGAAGGGACGCCGGAGCGGATTGCCGCGGTGACCGCCTCCGCGACGGGCGAATATCTGGCGCGGGTCCTGCGCGGGGAGCCGCTCGTGCCGCTCACCGACGTGACGTTCGCCGAGGCGGCCGGGCGGCCGCCGACCGGCCTGCGGGTTGTGGACGGCGAGGGGGGCCACGCGGCGGCGCCGGCGCGCCGCGCCGCCGCGTCTCAGGCGCGCGAGGCATGAGGTTCGGCGGCGCGGTGTCGGTGCGGGGTAGCATCCACGCATGCCTGAGATCGATTTTGCGTTCCTCGCGGACGCGGCCGATGCGCGGCCCGGCCAGAAGTTCTACGTCCTTGGCGGCGGTGTGACTCGCATTGGCGGGCCCTCGTTCCCGCTCGTCCATCCCCATCTCGCGCTGGTGATCGGGCTCACGGTCAGCGCTACGGAACTGGGGCAAGATCACGAACTGCGCTTCGTGCTGCTCGCCCCGAACGGCGCCGAGTTGTCGCGGGCCGAGGCACAGATCCGTGCCGACGGTTGGTCCGCGGGCGGCGGCGACACCTCGGTTACCTTCGCGCTCGACCTGTGGAACCTGACCTTCGCCGAGCCGGGTGACTACTCGCTACGGATCCTGATCGGGGGTTCGGAGCGGAAGCGGATGACGCTGACCCTCGAGCGCAGCACCGTCGCCCCGGGAAGCGGCGTCGTCCCGCCGTTCCCCCCGCCGACTGGGCGCGCGTGAATCCGCCTCGCGCCGAGACGCCACGAGGCGCCGCACCGATCCCGACCTCTGCCGCCACGTGAGTCCGCGCCGCGAGGCCGGTCCGCCGCGCTGGCAGGACCCGCCCCTTGACGAGGCCGCGCTGGCGGTCGCCCGGCTGGTCCGTGGTGGAGTGGCGACGCTGCGCGCCCGGGGACAGGAGCGCTGGGCCGCCTATCTGGAGCCGCACGTGCCCGCGTTCGAGGACGGCGATCGGGCGGACCTCCTGGTCGCGGCCCGTCGGGTGCGCGCCGCGTTCGGCGCGCGCGACTCGGTGCTCGACGCGTGGCCCTCCGACGACGCGCTCCGGCTGCGGGACGCCGCCGATCGTCTGCTGCTCCTGCTCGAGCGCAGGCACACCCGCGGATCGTGATCGCGTCGCACAGGCCCTCGACAGCTCCGCCGCCGCGGCGGGCGGAGCGGAGCAGCTCGTGGGTGCGGCTCCTCGTCCTGTACGGCGTGGCCTCGTTCGTCGAGGCGTTCGGGGTGAGCCAGGTCTTCGCGTTCATGCTGCTCTACCTGCAGGGGATGGGCGTCCCCAGGGGGGAGCTCGGCCAAACGATCGGCGTACTGAGCTCGCTGGTCTTCGTGCTCGGACTGCCCATCGTGCCGCTCTGGGGCGTCTGGGCCGACAAGTACAGCCGGAAGGCGGTGATCATCCGCAGTGCGATCGTCGAGGCGATCGTCTTCTCGGCCGTGGCGCTGAGCCGGACACCGTGGCAGCTCGGGCTGAGCCTGCTGCTCGTGGGCTTCCAGCTCGGGAACACCGGCGTGATGCTGGCCGCGATCCGCGACGTCACGCCACGCGGTCGTCTCGGGACGGCCATCGCGCTCTTCGGGGCCACTTCGACGGTCGGCATGGCGGTGGGGCCCTGGCTGGGCGGGCTGATGATCGGCGTCCTGGGCATGCCCGTTGCGAGCGTCTACTGGCTAGCGGCGGGGCTCTCGGTGGCCGTCGCAGTGCTGTTGGCGTTCGGGTCGCAGGAGGTGCGGCCCGACGTCATCCCACAAGGGTCCGTCCGGTCGCTCGCGTACGGGGCGGTGCGCGGCGTGCTGGCGGATCCCGCGGTGCGCCGACTCTTCCTCGTCTTCGGGCTCGCGTTCTTCGCCCGCCAGATCGCCAACCCGTTCCTGCCACTGCTGGTGGATCACGTGGTCGGGCCGGGGAGCGGGCTGGCCAGCGCCGTCGGGCTCGTGACGGGCACCGCGGCGCTGGTGGGCGGGCTTGCCTCGCCGGTCGCGGGGCCGCTTGGTGACCGTTTTGGCTTTCGGCCGGTGTTGGCCGTGGCGTTCGCGGGTGGCGCGCTGGCACTCGTGTTGATGCCGGCGATGCCGACCGTCGGCGCGCTGGCGCTGGTGGCGGTGGGGTGGTCGGCGTGCGTGGCCGCCGTCACCGCGATGGTCTTCGGGCTGCTCGCCGTGGAGGTGCCCTCGGAGCGTCGGTCGGCCACGCTGAACCTCGTCTACCTGCCGCTCTACGTGGCGGGCATCGTGGGGCCGTCGATCGGGGCGGCGCTCGTCGGCGGCGGCTTGGGCGCGGTCTTCGTGGCGGCGGGGGCGCTGCTCGCGCTTGGCGCAGCGGCGGTCGGCGTGCCGTTACTGTTGGGGCACGGCCGCCCTGGCCCGGTGCAGTAGCGCCCTGCGCGGCGTCACCGACGCCGACCGGGCGCACGCAGAGGCTGGACGCGCAGATGCTGGACGCGCTGGCTAGACTGGGTGGAGCGCAGCAGCCCGATCCGGAGTCGGGCGGCGTGGTGGAGGCGGAGGGAAGCCAATGCGTGTCCGCGCGGCTGTGGTTGCGGTGGCCCTCCTGACGTCGGTCGCCGCGTGCGGCGGGTCGGCCGCCTCTCCGAGCCCGTCCGCTCCGTCGTCTCAGGCGCTCCCGTCGGCCGCGCCGGCGTCGGTGGCACCGCCGGTCCAGGCGACGCCGACGCCGGTCCCGTCGGTGGCGCCGGCCACGGGCAGCAGAACGTACACCGTCAAGAAGGGCGACACCCTGTGGGCCATTGCCCAGCGTTACAAGGTCACGGTCAAGGCGCTGGAAGCCGCCAACCCGTCGCTCAAGGATCCCAACGTGCTGAAGATCGGGCAGAAGCTGGTGATCCCGGCGCCGTGACCGACGACGGCGTCCAGAGCCTGTCGCGCGACGACGCGTGGCGACTGCTCTGCGAGTGGACGGCCAGCGACGCGCTGCGACGGCACGGGCTGGCCGTCGAGGCGTGTGTCGCCTGGTATGGTGCCCAACGGTTCGGGATCACCGGGCGCGCGCTCGAGATGTGGCGGGCAGCGGGCCTCCTTCACGATTTCGACTACGAGCGCTATCCCGAGACGCATCCGCTCCGCGGTGCCGACGCGCTGCGCCTTCTCGGCTATCCGGATGAGGTGGTGGAGGCTGTGCTCGGCCACGGCGATCACACCGGCGTGCCACGCACGAGTCTCCTGGCGAAGACCGTGTATGCCTGCGACGAGATGAGTGGCTTCGTGATCGCGGTGGCCTACGTGCGGCCGAACCGGAGCCTTGACGAGGTCGATGCGCGCGCCGTCGAGAAGAAGATGCGCGATCGGGGGTTCGCTCGCCAGGTGCCGCGCGACCAGTTGATCCGGGGCGCGGACGAGCTCGGCGTGCCGTTCCCCGAACACGTGGCGAACGTCGTCGAGGGGCTCAAGACGGTGCGGGAGGTACTTGGGCTGTGAGTGGGGAGGGCATCGTAGCGGTCCCCATGGCAGGGGAGCGGAAGGGCGCGGCGGGGACCCCGCAGTCGCGGTGGGTGCATGTGAACCGGCGCGTGGCGGCGCCGCCGGCGCGGGTCTTCACGGCCTGGACGGCGCCGGCGGAGCTCGTGTGCTGGTTCCCCTTCGCGGTCGAAGGATCGCTCGAACCGGGTGCGCGTGCCGTGCTGCAGTGGCCGGATCGCGCGACTTGGTGGGAGATGATCCGGATCGTCCCGGGCCGGGAGCTCTCGTTCCGCTGGCCGTGGCTCGCGGACGACTCGTGGCGGACCGTCGTGACGGTGCGGCTGCACGCCGAGCGTGAGGGGACGCTCGTGTCGCTCGAAGATGGGCCGTTCGACGTGGCCGAACCGGCGCTCCTTGACGCGTACGCCGAGGCGACGGGAGGCTGGACGGAGGCGCTCGCGCAGCTCCGAGCGTACCTGGACTTCGGGATCGACCTGCGGGTGCACTGAGTGGGCAGACGTCCGCCACGCTGGGCCGCCCAGGCGCGCACCGTGACGTCTCTCAGGGGGCCCGCAGTTCCGCGTCGCTGAACGTCTCCCGCAGGAACGGCGACGGTGCGTCCGGATCGTAGACCAGCGTCAGCGACCGCCGGGCGCGCGTCCACGCCACGTAGGCGAGCCGGCGCTCCTCCTCGAGCGTGCGCGCCGGGCAGTCCGACTCCGCGATGCTCCGCGCGCTCGGGAAGCGGCCCTCGTCCAGACCCACCACCGCGACGTGGTCGAACTCCAGCCCCTTGGTCGCGTGGGCGGTCGCGAGCAGCAACGGCGCGTCTTCGCGGCGGATCGCCGCCCGCCTGGCGCGCGCATCGGCGACGGCGCTCGCGAGCGCGGCGGCGTTGCGGTGTCCGGGTGCCCAAGCGAGCAGCGCCGTCGCCGCCTGAAGGCGGTCAGGGCCGACGGCTGCGCGGGCGAGCAGGAGCCGCTCGAGCAGCGCCGCGGCGCGGGGGTCCGCGGCCGCTCCCAGCACGTCATCGACCGCGGGGTCGTCGAGCACGAGGCCGTCGTCGTCGGCGCGGTAGGGGATCCCGAACTCGAGCGCCACCGCCGCGTAGGGCGCAAGCTCGGCGTTGGTCCTGGCCAGGACCGCCCGCATCTCACCGGGTGGCGCGGGCCACTCGCGCAGGAGGCGGCGGGCGCGTGCAACATCGTCGCCCGGGTCCGGGAGGAGGAAAAGATGCCCCGCCGTCGATCGCCCCGGCCGGATCGTCTTGGCGAAGCGCTCTGGGTTGCGCTCGACCAGACGGACGGCCCGCTCGGTGACGGCCGGTGGGCACCGATAGTTGGTGACGAGATCGACGCGCCGCAGGCCGGGGAGCGCCGCCGCGAGGTCCAGGACGCGGCGCACGTCGGCCAGGCGCCAGGCGTAGATGGTCTGGTCGTCGTCGCCGACCAGAAAGACGCGGTTGGCGGGGGCGGCGAGCAGCAAGGCTAGGCGCAGCTGGCTGCGGTCGACATCCTGCACCTCGTCGACGAGCAGTTCAGCGCACCGTTCGCGCCAGCGCTCCAGCAGGTCGGGGGCGCGTTCGAGCGCGCCGAGTGCCCGCCGCACGAGGTCGTCGAAATCGAGCGCATGGCGGTCCGCGAGCGCCGCTTCGTAGCGCAGGAAGGCCTGCACCACGGGTCCGGGCGGCTCGCCTCGCGTCTGTGCGGCCGTCACCTCGCGCGCGAGCGCTGCGGTCTCCACTGCCAGGTCCAGCTTCAGGCGCGAGAAGCCGTCGTCGAGGCGTCGCACGACCGCCGCCGGTAGATCGCCCTCCAGCTCGCGCAACAGCGCGAGGCGGTCGACCAGTGGCTCCACGGGGTACCCGGCGTCGAACAGGATCTCGCGACCCAGCGCGTGGAAGGTGCGCACACGGACCGCGTCGGGAGCATGTCCCAGCGGGGCCAGCGCGGCGGCTACGCGTTCCGCCAGCTCGTCGGCGGCCCGGCGGTTGAAGGTCACCGCACAGATCGTGGCGGGCGGTGTGCCGGTGGCCACGAGCCAGGCCACGCGCGCCACGAGCGTCGTGGTCTTGCCGCTGCCGGCGGGAGCGATGCAGAGGACGGGGCCGTGAGGGGCCGTCGCCGCGGCGCGCTGGTCCACGGCGAGACGGGCCAGGCGCTGCTCGACCGCCGCAGGCAACGGCATGGCGGGATCATCGCACCCGCCGCTCAACCCGCGCTTGCCGGCGCCTCGGCCGCGCGTTGTCGGCCGCGCGTTGTCGGCCGCGCGTCTCCTATGGTCGCCATGCCATTGGTCGCGATGCCATGGCTGGCGCGGACAGGGTACCCTCGGATCTGGCCGAGAGCGCCGATCGGAACCGGCGGGTCGGGCGCCCAGCTGAGGCGTGGGCGCTCCCGGGCAGACGGGCCCGGCCCGTGACACGGCGAAGGACAGGGCCCGGCGCAGATCGAGGGGTACGGCGGAGAGGAAACGGGAGGGAGAGCATGGCCGAGATACGCGCCCACGTGGCCGACGTGCCGATCTGGATCGACGGGGCGCCCGTCCAAGCCGCCCGGCGGGGTTGGATCGAGGTACTCGATCCGGCCACCTCACGCCCGATCGCGCGGGTCCCCGAGGGTGGACCGGAGGATGTGGAGCGGGCCGTGCTGGCCGCCCGCCGGGCCTTCGAGGATGGCGCGTGGTCCCGTGCCGTACCCGCCGAGCGCGCCGCCGTGCTGCTGCGCATCGCCGATCTCGTGGAGGCCCACGCCGCCGAGCTCGCCGAGCTGGAGGCCCGCAACACCGGCAAGACGCTGCGCATGGCGCGCGACTTCGACCTCGCCGGCAGCCTCGACAACATCCGCTTCTTCGCGGGTGCCGCGCGGGCTCTGGAGGGCAAGGCCGCTGGCGAGTACATGCCTGGCATCACGAGCGTGCTGCGCCGAGAGCCGATCGGGGTCGTGGGGTCGGTCGCGCCCTGGAACTACCCGCTGCAGATGGCGGTCTGGAAGATCTTCCCCGCGATCGCCGCGGGCAACACGATCGTGCTCAAGCCCGCCACGCTGACGCCCCTCACCGCGCTTCGCCTGGCCGAGCTGGCGACGGAGGCGGGTCTCCCGAATGGTGTCCTCAACGTGATCACCGGGCGCGGCGACCTCGTTGGCCCGGCGCTCGTCGCCCACCCGCAAGTCGACATGGTCTCGCTGACCGGCGACACGCGCACCGGCGTCGAGATCATGCGTCGCGCCGCGGAGGGACTGAAGCGCGTGCACCTGGAGCTCGGGGGCAAGGCGCCGTTCGTGGTCTTCGCCGATGCGGACCTCGAGGCGGCCGCGAACGGGGCGATCGCCGCGGGCTTCATCAACGTCGGCCAGGACTGCACGGCGGCGGCGCGCCTCTACGTCGCGCGCGATGTGTACGAGCGCTTCCGTGCCCTCCTACTCGAGCGGGTGCGCAGCGTGCGGGTCGGCGACCCCTTCGCCGAGACGACCGACCTCGGGCCGCTCGTCAGCCGCGCCCACCGCGACCGCGTAGCGGCCTTCGTCGCGCGGGCCGTCGACGCCGGGGCCCGCGTCTCGATCGGCGGTACCGTGCCCGACGACCCGGCGCTCGCCGAGGGCGCCTACTACCTGCCGACCGTCGTGGAGGGCGCCCGTCAGGATGCCGAGATCACCCAGCGCGAGGTCTTCGGCCCGGTTCTCGTGCTGCTCCCATTCGACGACGAAGCCGAGGCCGTCCGCCTGGCCAACGATGTCGACTACGGGCTGGCCGCCTCCGTATGGACCCGGGATGTGCACCGGGCCCTCCGGCTGGCACGCGACCTGCGCTTCGGCACGGTGTGGGTGAACGAACACATCCCGATCACCTCCGAGATGCCGCACGGCGGCTTCAAGCGTTCGGGGACCGGCAAGGACATGAGCCAGTACAGCTTCGAGGAATACACGATCGTCAAGCATGTCGCGCTGGAGCTCACTGGTGCCGCCCGCAAGCCCTGGCACGAGATCGTCTGGCGGGGCGACCGCGAGTAACCTCCCGGCTGGTGTCGCTCGCGGCCGTCCATTTTGCGCTCTCGCCGGCCAGCGTCCGATCCGGTCGTGCGCCGGCCGCGCCTCGACGGGCAATACCCGTCCGCTTGCTCGGATGCAGCTTTCGACGATCGGTGAACAAGGGCTAGGGCGATAGCAGGGTTCACAAGGCTGCCGGCCTTCTCGCCCTACGTTCGAGCGCTCGTCTACCGCGTCCGACGCCTTGGCCGTTCCGGCGCAAGGCGGGCGGTGCCGTGGGCCAGGCAGGGGCGGTGCGGCTCCAGGTCGGCCTGACGAGCTAGTGGACGGCGAGCGGCTCCTGTGACCGGTGACGTGTTCACTGATCGTGGAAACAGCGCTCTGGGCGGCCAGGCCGCGCACCCGCGAATCCCGGTATGGCGTCAGGCGGACCAGGCCGCGCACCCGCGTGGCGCGGCAGGCCGTCGGCCAGAACCGGCCGCGCGCCGACTGCTGCCGAGTCGCCCGGCCGTACGCCGACTGCTGAGACGAGCCGCTCCGCCGCGCACGGTGCTCCTCGCTGGCCGATGTCCTAGCATCAGGGTGTGACCCCGGAACTCGAGGCGACCCTCGCGCGCCTTCCCGACCATCCCGGCGTGTACCTCTTCAAGGACGCGGCGGGCAACGTCCTGTACGTCGGCAAGGCCCAGAGCCTGCGTCACCGCGTGCGCAGCTACTGGCAGCGCCACGGCGCGCGGGGCGGGAGCCGCGGCGTCTTCTCCGTCGAGCAGGTCACCACCGTCGAGTGGACGCTCACCGACACCGTCAGCGAGGCCCTGCTGCTCGAGGCCAACCTGATCAAGCGCCATCAGCCCTTCTTCAACGCGCGGCTGAAGGACGACAAGAGCTATCCATTCATCAAGATCACGCTCGCCGACGAGTTCCCGCGTATCGAACGCACGCGTCGCCTGGTGCAGGACGGCAGCCGCTACTTCGGTCCGTACGCCTCGGTCACCAGCGTCGACAGCGCGATGGACCTGATCCGCCGGCTCTTCCCGTTCCGCACCTGCACGATCGCGATCCGCGAGGGTGAACGCGCGCTGCCCCGGCCGTGCCTGCTCTACGACATCAAGCGCTGCCAGGGCCCCTGCATCCAGGCGATCTCGAAAGCCGCCTACCGGCGCGACATCGAACAGGTGATGCTCTTCCTCGAGGGGCGCCAGGAGCAGGTGACGCGACGGCTTCGGCGTGAGATGGACGCGGCCTCGGCGGCGCTCGACTACGAGCGCGCGGCGGCCCTGCGCGACCAGCTGCGGGCGGTCGAGCGGACCACCGAGAGCCAGAAGATGGCGACGTACGCGCGCACCCAGCAGGACGCCCTGGGGCTCGCGCGCGGCACGGGCGAGGCCGCCGTGCAGCTGTTCGCCGTGCGCGGCGGCCGGCTGGTGGGACGCGACGTCTTCCCGCTCGTGAGTCGCTCCGAGCTTCCCGACGACGAGGTGTTGGCGGCGTTCGTGAAGCAGTACTACGCGTCCGCGGCGTCGGTGCCACCGACGATCCTGCTGCCGTTCCGGCCGGCGGAGGCCGCGGACCTGGAGGCGTTCCTAGCCGAGCGGCGCGGCGGTCGCGTGGCGCTGCGCGTGCCGCAGCGGGGCGAGAAGCGCGAGCTCGTGGCGCTTGCGACGCGCAACGCGGAGGAGGCACTCGCGCGCGAGCAGGCGCGGCGGCTCGCGGATCGCGGCCAGCTGCTCGGGGCGCTCGAGGAACTGGCCGACGCGCTCGGGTTGCCGGCGACGCCCAGCCGCATCGAGTGCTACGACATCAGCACGATCCAGGGGAGCGACACGGTCGGGAGCATGGTCGTCTTCGTCGACGGGAGGCCGGCGCCGAGCCAGTACCGGCGCTTCCGGATCCGGACCGTGGCGGGCCCCGACGACTTCGCGAGCCACCGCGAGGTGCTGCGGCGGCGCTTCCGGCACGCGGCCCTCGAGATGGAGGAGGAGAAGGAGGCCTCCGTGGCGCGCTGGCGTATGCCGGAACTGGTGCTGATCGACGGCGGGAAAGGGCAGGTCTCGGCGGCGAAGGAGGTGCTCGACGAGTTGGGCCTCCACGATCTGCCGCTGGCCGGCATCGCGAAGCAGCGCGAGGAGCTCTTCCTGCCCGGAGCACGGGACCCGATCGTGCTGCCCGGCACCTCCCCGGCGCTCCACCTCGTGCAGCGCCTCCGCGACGAGGCGCACCGTTTCGCGATCACCTACCACCGCAGCCTGCGAGGCAGGCGCCAGACGCGCTCCGCGTTCGACGAGCTGCCCGGGCTGGGTCCCAAGCGGCGGCGGGCCCTGCTGCGCGCGTTCGGGTCGCTGCGGCGGATCCGCGAGGCGTCGGTCGAGGAGATCGCCGCGGTGCCAGGGATCGGCGTCGGACTGGCGGAACGGGTCCACGCGGCGCTGGCGGCGGGATGAGCGCGTCCTGCGTCGCGGCGCCGTGACGCCGCTCGAAGCCGTCGCGATCGCTGGTGCCGGGGTGGCCGCGGGGACGATCAACACGATCGTCGGATCGGGATCGCTGATCACCTTCCCGACGTTGCTGGCGTTCGGGTTTCCGCCCGTCGTGGCCAACGTGTCGAACACGCTCGGGCTGGTGCCGGGCGGCGTCAGCGGCGTGGTCGGCTATCGCCGAGAACTGATCGGCCAACGGGGGCGGATCGCGCGGCTCGGGCTGGCTGCCGTCGCCGGAGGGACCACCGGAGCGGTCCTGCTGCTGGCGCTCCCGGCCAGCACGTTCGAGCGCGTCGTCCCGTTCCTGATCCTGCTCGCCTGTGCGCTCGTCGCGCTGCAGCCGCGGCTGGCGCGCGCGCTGGCCCGTCGCCGCCCCGATGGCGTAGAACATTCGGCGGCGCTGGCCCTCTTCGTGTACGTCAGCGGAATCTATGGCGGCTACTTCGGCGCCGCGCAGGGCGTCATCCTGATCGCCCTGCTCGCGATCTTCGTGCCGGACGACCTGCAGCGCCTGAACGGGCTCAAGAACCTGTTGGTGCTCTTCGTCAACGGGATCGCGGCGGTGCTCTTCGTCCTGCTCGCGCCGGTCGCCTGGGAGGCGGTCGTCTTGGTCGCCGCCGGGTCGATCGCCGGCGGGCAGATCGGCGCCGCGGTCGGCCGCCGACTGCCGCCGCTCGTGCTGCGCGGCGCGATCATCGTCGTGGGCACGGCCGTGGCGCTGCGGATGCTCGCCGGCTGAGCCCGGCATGGGCGGCCGGCTGGCGGCACGGACGGTGCCCGGGCCTGCTATAGTCCCGCCCGATGCGCCGGATCACCCCCCTCCTCATCGTCCTCGTCGGTCTGCTCGCGCTCGCGGTGGATTTCTCGTTCGCCTTCGCGCCGGGCGCCAAGAACCCCATCACCAACAACAAGATCGAGACGCGCCTGGGGCTCGACCTGCAGGGGGGCGTCGAGGTCGACTACCAGGTGCTGCCCGTCAACGGCAAGACGCCTACGGCCTCGGCCCTCAACACGATCGTCGGCATCATCGACCGGCGCGTCAACGCGACCGGCACGACCGAGCCCGTGATCGAGACGAAGGGCAACAACCAGGTGTCGGTCCAGCTGCCGGGCGTGAGCGACGTGCAGGCGGTCGTGAAGCTCGTCGGATCGACTGGCCAGCTGACGTTCGTGCCCTTGCCGCCATCGGTCTATGGCACGTCCACGAGCCCTGGCACCAAGCCTGTTCCGGCCGACGGCGACAAGATCGACCCGACGCTGCAACCGTTGTTCGGCGGCGACCAGATCGCTTCGGCCAACCCCTCGTTCGACCCGACGACCAACCAGCGGGCGGTCGCGTTCACGCTGAAGGACCCGGCGAAGACGATCTTCGCGCAGTGGTCGCAGAGCCACGTCGGCGACTTCTTCGCGATCGTCCTCGACGGCACGGTCGTCTCCGCGCCCTACATCAAGAGCCCCATCACCGACGGGAGCGGCCAGATCACCGGCAACTTCACGGCCGCCCAGATGAACGACCTCGTGACGGTCCTGCAGTACGGCGCGCTGCCGTTCCCGCTGCAGGAGATCAGCAGCCAGAACGTCCCCGCCACGCTCGGCGCCGACTTCCTGCGGCGCACGCTGCTCGCGGGCATCCTGGGCATCGGGCTCGTCTTCCTCTTCATGTTCCTCTACTACCGGCTGCCCGGCGCGGTCGCGGTCCTCGCGCTCGTCTACTACGCGGTGGTCGTCTTCGCCATCTTCCGGCTGATCCCGGTCACGTTGACCCTCGCGGGGATCGCGGGTTTCGTGCTCTCGGTGGGCATGGCGGTCGACGCCAACATCCTGATCTTCGAGCGCACGCGCGAGGAACTGCGCGCGGGCAAGACGCTCGCCCCTGCGATCGAGGCGGGCTTCAACCGGGCCTGGAACTCGATCTTCGACTCGAACGTGTCGAGCCTAATCACGGCCTTCATCCTCTTCTGGTTCGGATCCGGGGTGATCCGTGGCTTCGCCCTCGTCCTGATGATCGGCGTGCTCACCTCGATGTTCACGGCGATCACCCTGAGCCGTACGGTCCTGCGCACCGTCGTCCGCTGGCAGTGGACGCGGAAGGCCTGGCTCTTCGCGGTGAACGAGGAGGAGTTCGTCACGGCCGCGCCGCGCGGTCTCCGACCCCGCGAGGTGCGATCGCGTGTTTGACATCATCGGGAAGCGCAACTGGTTTTTCCTGCTGAGCGGTCTGATCGTCGTCCCGGGGCTCTTCTTCATCCTGTTGACGCCGCTCACCAACGGGGCCGCCGGGCTGAGATTCTCGATCGACTACACCGGTGGGACCGAGTGGCAGATCCGCTTCGCCGGGCCGCAGCCGTCGGTCTCTGCCATCCAGGCGGTGCTGGTCGCCCAGGGGCTGCCCGGCTCGGAGGTCCAGGAGTCGAGCGATGGTTTCGTGACGATCCGCACCAAGCCGATCGGCCTGGCGCCGGTCAGCCCGATCGCCACGCCGGTGCCGGTCGCCTCGCTGGGCTCCCCGACGCCCGCCCCCTCCGGTTCGACGAGCCCGTCGGCTCGTCCCAGCGGATCCCCGGGTGCGAGCCCGTCGGCCTCGCCGTCTGCCCGTCCGTCGACGTCAGCTGCCGCGTCGGCTGCCGCCAGTGCGTCGCCGGGCGGCTCGCCGGGCCCATCGCCGAGCAAGGCCACGGGTGCCGCGGCGCCATCGCCGAGCGCGACTCCGGGGGCGATTCCCGTGCCGACAGAGGGCAAGCTCGGGGAACTCGCGGCGGCGCTGCAGGCCAAGTTCGGCCCGATCGCCGAGGTCCGCGAGCAGACCACCGTGGGCCCGATCATCAGCTCCGAGCTCATCCAGCAGTCGATCTTGCTCGTGCTCTTGGGCTCCCTCGGGATCTTGCTCTGGGTCTCGATCCGCTTCCACGACGTCAAGTTCGGCGTGTCGGCCATCGCGGCTCTGCTGCACGATGTGATCGTGGTGGTCGGCACGTTTGCGATCTTGGGCACGCTCTTCGGCGTGCAGATCGACTCGCTCTTCGTGACCGCGATGCTGACCGTGATCGGCTTCAGCGTGCACGACACGATCGTGGTCTTCGACCGGATCCGCGAGAACCGCGCTCGCCACGCGGGCGAGCCGTTCGATGCGATCGTCAACCACAGCATCCTGCAGACGCTCGGCCGTTCGATCAACACCTCGATGACGGTTGTGATCACGCTGCTGGCGCTGCTGCTGATCGGCGCGCCGAGCATCCGCGAGTTCGTCCTGGCGCTCCTGATCGGGATCATTTCCGGCACGTACTCGTCGATCTTCAACGCGAGCCCCATCCTCGTCGTCTGGCACCTGTGGGAGGATCGTCGGCGCCAGCAGAACCTGGCGCTGGCACGCGGGGCGCGGTGAGCGCGCGGCGCGTAGAGCGCCGGTGAACCCGGCCGTGGCAGACTCCGGGGCAATGCTTCGACCAACTCGTTCCTGGGCGCTCGCCAAGTCCGGCCCGATCCCGGCGGACCTCGCCGCGGCGGCGGCGAGGCATGGCGTCTCGCGCCGCCTGCTCGAGATCCTGGCCGCACGCGGGTACGGCCGGCCCGAGCAGCTGGATGCGTTCCTGGGGGAGCCGCTCGCCGCCCTGCACGACCCGGCGCTGCTGCCGGACGCGGCGCGGTTGCGGTCCCGGCTCGTCCTGGCGCGCGAACGCGGCGAACGCGCCATGGTCTACGGCGACTTCGACGCGGACGGGCTCAGTGCGCTCGCGGTGATGGTGCTGGCGCTGCGCGCCTACGGCCTTGCCGTGGAGCCCTATGTCCCGAGCCGCTCGGGCGACGGGCACGGCCTTTCCGAGCCGGCCGTAGCGCGCGCGGCCGCCACGGGGTGCACGGTGATCGTGACGGTGGACTGCGGGACGAGCAGCGCGGCCGAGATCGCCCTCGCCGCCGGCCGCGGCATCGACGTCCTCGTGACGGACCACCACCATGTGCCGGAGCAGGCGCCCGGCGCCGCGGCGCTGGTGAACCCACAACGGCTGGACAGCGCGTATCCGGATCGTCAGCTGACGGGCGCCGGTGTCGCGTTCAAGGTTGCGCAGCTGCTGCTCGACGACGGGCCCGTGGGCCGCGAGACCTGGCTCGACCTCGCGGACCTCGCCGCCATCGGCACCATTGCAGACGTGGCGCCGCTCCGGGGAGAGAACCGCGCCATCGTGCGCCTCGGTCTCGCGCGCCTGCGGCGCGATCCGCGTCCTGGCCTGGCGGCGCTGCTCGAAGCGGCCGGCGTGTCGCCCGCGCGCGTCGCTGCCGAGGTGGTTGCCTTCACGATCGCGCCTCGCCTCAACGCGGCCGGGCGCGTGGGTGAGGCGACACTCGCCGCGGACCTGCTCCTCGCGTCGGACGCGACGGTCGCCGCCAACCTCGCGGCGCAGCTCGAAGCAGCGAACCGAACCCGCCGCGACCTGCTGGCCGTGGCGCTCGACGAGGCGCGCGACGCGGTCGGGGAGCCCGGTACGGCGCCGGCGATCGTGGTCGCCGGGCCGTGGCCGATCGGACTGATCGGGCTGGTCGCGGGTCGCTTGGCCGACGAACATCGCCGTCCGGTCGTGGTCTTCTCGACCGAGGCAGAGCCGTTGCGCGGCTCGGCCCGCTCACCCGCGGGGGGCCTCGACCTGGCGGACGCCTTCGCGGCCTGCGCCGAGCATTTCGTGCGCTTCGGTGGGCATGCCGATGCCGCCGGTGGCGACCTGCGTCCGGGGCGGATCGAGGCCTTTCGCGCCGAGTTCCTGGCGCTGGCTGGTGCGAGACCCGCGACGGAGACCGAGCCCCCGCTGCGCCTGGACCTCGCCGTGCCTATCGCGGAGATCGATTATCCGCTCTTGCGTGAGCTCGCCAGGCTGGAGCCAGTGGGACCCGGCAACCCTGCGCCGCACGTGGCCGTGCTAGGGGCGCCTGTGACCCGAGTGCGACCGGTGGCGAACGGGCATGTGCAACTGACGCTGGCGAAGGGCCGGGAGGTGCTCGACGTGATCGCCTTCGGACGCGCCGACTTGGCCGCACGCGTAGCGCCCGGCGATCGGCTCGACATCGTTGGCCGGCTCGGCACACGCACCTACGGTGGCTTCGAGTCGCTGCAGCTCGAACTCGTCGATGCTGCCACGGCCGGGGCGACCCCCGGGGTCGTTCCGTCGTGAGCGCGCGACGGCCGCCGCGCGGCGAGGTCCCGCGACCCCGCGGGGAACCGCCGCGCCGTGCGATCCCGGGCGTCGGTCTGTCCGGGATCGCGCCGCTGCTCTCGCTCGTGGGCCTGCTGCTGGTCGCGGTGTTGAGCTTCGGGCTGCTGGGTGGGTCGCTGCCGAGCATCGTGCCGCTCCGCAAGCTCAATCCCGGTGACGTGGCGAACCGCACGCCCAACCCGGTCGTGGTGTACACGCCCGTGGCCGTTCAGCCGCCGCATCTGCTCGGCTCGATCCTCTTCGTGAAGGCCGGTAACATCTGGTCCGTGACCGGCGACGACCAGCTGACCCAGCTCACCTCCAGCGGCAGCGACCAGACGCCGACTTGGTCCCCCGATGGCCACACCATCTACTTCATCCGCGTCGTCTCGAAGAAGACCCAGGTGCCGTGCGCCTATATTGCCGCCGGCGGCTGCGTCCCCGGATCGCGCGTCAACTACACGCTGGAGTACCCCGTGCTCTCGCGCATGGCGGCGACGCCCGGCGCGCCGGCGACCGCCATCCAGAGCAGTCTCTATGCGTTGCCGGCTGGCGGCGAGTACTTCTACGGGCTCTGGCAGCCGACGTTGAGTCCGGATGGCAAGACGTTCGCGCTCGTGAGCGACTGGCCGAATCCGTTCGTCGACAGCGTGGCGCTGTCGCTGCTGCCGGTGGGCGGCGGCCAGGTGACGCGGCTGGGGGTCGGCGAGGCGTATTACTACGGCTTTGGCCTCGGCCAGAACGATCCACAGTGGAGCCCCGATGGGCGCGTCATCGCGTACACGTACAACGACAAGTCCGGCGCCTACGGCGCGCCGCGCATCGCGCTCTACACGGTGCGCACGAAGACGGCGGCCTTCCTGACGACCAACGGGTACGCGCAGCCGTCCTGGTCGCCCGACGGGCGCTACCTCGCCGCCGTCCGGACCAGCCCCCGCGGACGCGACCTGGTGATCCTCGATGCCCGCACCGGCAAGCTCCTCGTGCAGCTCACGCATGACGCGCGGAGCTTCGCCCCGATCTGGTCACCGGCTGGGAACCAGATCGCGTTCCTGCGAGCCCAAGGCACGACCATCGACCTGGAGCTGATCACGCTCGATGGGACGGCGCCGGCGTTCACGATCGCCCGGGAGGAGCCGCTGACCTCGCAGAGCCAGCTCGACGGGACGTCGCGGCCGGTCTGGTTCATCCCGGCGAGCCAGATCCCGGTGCCGCTGCCGGTGCTCACGAGTCCGGCGGCGCCCTCGGGCGGGCTCCCGGGCAACGCCTCGGGCAGCGCGCCGGCCGTGGGCTCGGCCGCGCCCTGAGCGATCGCCGTGGGAGACGCTCCGTACCTCGAGCGACTCGGGGCTCGCACCGCACAGGTCGGCTCGGTGCTCTGCCTGGGGATCGACCCGGATCCCGCGGCGCTGCCCGATGGGTTCGGGCCCGATCTGACGGGCATCGAGCGGTTCGTCGCGCTGCTGCTCGAGGCGGCCCTCCCGCACGCGGCCGCCGTCAAGCCCAACCTCGCGTTCTTCGAGGCGTTCGGGAGCGCCGGCATCGCGGCGCTCGAGCGGCTGCGGGGGCGGATCCCCCCGGACGTGCCGCTGGTCGCGGACGTCAAACGGGGCGACATCGGTTCGACGGCCGCCCGGCAGGCGGTGGCGCTCTTCGACCTCCTCGGCGCCGACGCGGTCACCGTGAGCCCGTACCTCGGGGGCGAGGCGATCGCGCCGTTCCTTGCGCGGCCGGAGCGCTTCGCCTACGTGCTGTGCCGGACGTCGAATCCCGGGGCGGGCGAGCTGCAGGACCTCGAGGTCGCCCCAGATCCGGCCGGACCGTGGCCGGCGGAGCCGCTTCACCTGCGGGTGGCGCGGCTGGCGCGGCTCTGGAACGCGCGCTACGGGACCGTCGGGCTCGTCGTAGGCGCCACGGCACCGCGTGAGATGGCAACCCTGCGGCAGGCGGCGCCGGACCTCGCGTTCCTGGTGCCCGGCGTGGGGGCGCAGGGGGGCGACGCCGAGGCGGCTCTGACGTATGGCCGGGCGGTTGCCGGCGTGGCGGGGACGCGGCCCGCTGGCGCCCTGCTCGTCAACGTGTCGCGGGGGATCGCCGCCGCCGCGCGCGGCGCGCCGGACCCCGGCGTGGCCATCGCCGCCGCCGCAGCCCACTGGGCCGCCAACCTGCCGGTGCTACAATCGCAGCCCTGACCGGGGGTCATCAGCCGAGGAGTCGCGTCGATCATGCCTGACATCGGACCGATGGAGATCATCCTGGTCCTGGCCATCGCGCTGCTCGTGCTCGGGCCCAGCAAGCTCCCCGAGATCGGGAAGAGCCTCGGCTCGAGTATCCGTGAATTTCGCAAGGCGGCCACGGACGTCCAGGACTCTGTGCGCCTCGACGTGCCGGCACGGCCGCCCGCGACGCCGGTGGCTCCGGCCACCCCCGCCGTCGCGGCTGCGCCCGCGCCCCCCGTGGCGCCTGGTGCACCGGCCAGCGCGGAGACGGCGAGCGAGCGGGCGGCCCTCCCGTCGGCGTCCCCAGCGGCCGGCTCGGGCGAGCCCCAGGCCGGGGCCTGATCGCCGCGCCCAGCAGCCGTTCGCGTGGCTGATCTGGAAGCGGTCCGGCCCGGCGACCTGGCGCTGACGGGCGGCCCGCACGATCCTGCCCCGCCGTCACCGTCCCCCGCGCCGGCCGCGGGTGACGAGGCGGTGATGAGTCTCGTCGACCACCTGGCGGAGCTGCGGCGGCGTCTCTTCATCTCGATCCTGGCGGTCGTGGTCGGGTCCGTACTGGGCCTCTTCCTGGCCCCGCGGGCGATCGAGATCCTGAAGGCGCCGATTCCGGGGGCCCTCCGCTTCACCGACCTCGGCGGCGCGTTCTTCATCCAGCTCAAGGTCGCGGTGGTGATCGGCGTGGTGCTCGCGATGCCCGTGATCCTGTGGCAGTTCTGGCGGTTCGTGGCGCCTGGGCTGACGCCCGAGGAACGCCGCCTCGCCCGTCCATGGGTGCCGCTCGCGCTCCTCTTCTTCGCGATCGGGGTCGCGGTCGCGTACGTGGTGCTGCCGTTCGCGTCGGCGTTCCTGCTCGGCTTCGCGGTACCCGGCGTCCTGGAACCGCTCATCACCGCCGAGGCCTATTTCGGCTTCGTGACGATGCTCTTCCTGGCGTTCGGGCTCGTCATGGAGTTCCCGATCGTGCTGGTCCTGCTGAGCAAGGTCGGCATCATCACGTCGGAGCGCCTGCGCAAGAACCGGCGCATGGTGATCCTCGCTATCGCGATCTTCGCGGTCGTGGTGACGCCGGGCGGCGATCCGATCAGCCCCAGTGTGCTCGGGGTCGTGATGTACGTGCTCTTCGAGTTCAGCATCTTCCTCGTGCGCTGGACCGGGCGCTGAGGCCCGGCGCAGGGATCCGTCCGTGGCCGAGTCGCAGCACGTCGCGGTGATCACCGGCCTCTCGGGTGCCGGCAAGACCACCACCAGTAAGCTCTTCGAGGATCTCGGCTACACAGTCGTCGACAACCTGCCCGCGGAGTTCTTGCCCGGCCTGGCGGAGCTGGTGGCCCGCGAACCGGCGCGCTTCGAGCGGGTCGCCATCGTCCTCGACGTGCGGGCAGGCGACGCGCCGGCGGCCTTTGCGGAGATGATGGACGCGCTGCAGGCGCGCGGCCTGCGACCCCAGGTCTTCTTCCTGGAGGCCCGGGACGACGTCTTGGTGCGGCGCTTCAGCGAAACTCGCCACCGCCACCCGCTGGGTGGCCAGCGCGGGATCGCCGCGTCGATCGCCCAGGAGCGGCTGGTGCTGGAGCCGCTCCGCGAGTGCGCGGACGTGATCATCGACACCTCCGACCTCTCGGGGCGCGAGCTTCGCGAGCGCATCTTCGGTGCATTGGAGCTCGAGACCGAACCGGACCGCATGACGCTGCAGCTCGTCAGCTTCGGCTACAAGTACGGCCTGCCGATCGAGGCGGACATCGTCTTCGACGTGCGGTTCATGGAGAACCCGTACTACGACCCGGAACTGCGGCCGCTCTCCGGGCTCACCGAGCCCGTGCGCCGACGCGTGCTGGGGCAGCCCGCCGCGCAGCGCTTTCTGGCGCTGGCGGACGAGTTCTTCGAGTTCGCGATCCCCGCCTACGCGGCGGAGGGCAAGACGCGCCTGACCGTCGCGATCGGCTGCACCGGCGGGTACCATCGTTCCATCGTCATCGCCGAGGAACTGAAGCGCCGCTGGATGGAGCGCGGCTACGGGACGGTGAGCGTCTGGCATCGTGAGCTCGAGCGGGCATGAGGCGCACGTGAGCGAGGTCGGTCGATCCAGGCGGAACGGGCGGCGGCGGGGTGGACCGACGCTGCGTGGCGGGCGGCTCCGCTACTGGCTGATGCCGGGCATCGGCGTCAAGCGCTGGCTGGCGTTGGTGCTGGCCGGAGAGCTCGCGCTTGCCCTGGCCGGTGCGTTCGTGCTCAAGCAGGTCTACCGCGACATCATCGTGCCGGGACCACTCGCTGGACCGGTCTACGTGCTGACGCTGCAGTTCTTGCCCTACGGCGCACGGGCGATCCCGCTGCTGATCGCCGGCCTCGTGGTCTTCGGCATCGGCGTCGTGCAGCTGACCCGCACGCTCCTGCTGCCCTTCGGGGAGCCGTCTGGCCCGCTGGTCGAGGTGATCTACCAGAAACGCTACCTGGCGCGGGGCCCCCGCATCGTCGCGATCGGCGGCGGCACGGGGCTCTCTGCGCTGCTGCGCGGGCTCAAGGAGCACACCAGCAATATCACTGCGGTGGTGACGGTGGCCGACGACGGCGGCTCGTCCGGCAAGCTGCGCGCGGAGTTCGGGATCGCCCCGATGGGCGACATCCGCAACTGCATCGCCGCCCTTGCGGATGCCGAACCACTGATGACGCGCCTGCTGCAGTACCGCTTTCCCGAGGACGCGGCGTTCGCCCCTGGGCTCGGCGGCCACGCTTTCGGCAATCTGCTCATCGCGGCGATGAGCGCGATCGAAGGGGATTTCGAGGAGGGGGTGCGCCAGTCCAACCGCGTGTTGGCGGTGCGCGGGCAGGTGGTGCCCGCAGCACCGCTCCCGCTCACGCTGCACGCTCGGCTGGCCGATGGGACGGAGCTGCACGGGCAGTCGACGATCGCGCGGGCGCGCGGTATCGAGCGTGTCTGGGTGACACCCGCCGACGTGCAGGCGACGGCCGAGGTGCTCGAAGCGATTGCCGACGCCGATTTCATCGTGCTCGGCCCCGGGAGCCTCTACACGAGTCTGCTGCCGAGCTTACTGATCCCCGCGGTGCGGGACGCGGTGGCGGCCTCGCGCGCCCTGCGCTGCTACGTCTGCAACGTCGCCACGCAGGTGGGGGAGACCGAGGGCTATGGATTGGCAGCGCACCTGGCGGCGCTCGAGGCCCACGCGGGGGGCGACCTAGTCGACGTGGTGCTGGCGAACGACGACTTCACGGCGGCACGCCCCGCTGGCGACCGCAGCGAGCCCGTGCGGTTGGACTGGACCGGCGTGCGCGGTGGGCCCGAGCTGGTGACGCGGCCCGTCGTCGACGCCGCCAACGCGCACCGCCACGATTCGGCGCTGCTCGCGGCCGCGCTGATGGCGATCTTCCAGGAGCACGGGCGCGCGCGTCCGCAGCTGCGGGTCGCGAGCACGGCGTGAAGCCAGCCGCGCACCCCGCTTCGGGGACGCCGCCGACCGGTGCCGCGGCGGGGGTCCGACGGGATAGGGCGCGCGCGGCCCATCCCGATCGGGAACTCGTCGCTGCGATCCGCGCCGAGCTCGCGGCGATCGAGCCGACGCGGGCGTGCTGCCGGTCCGCGGAACGCGCCGGGCTCGGGAGCGCCGCGACGGGCGAGGCGCATTCGCCCGCGGTCGCCCGGCTCGCGGTGCGGCTCGGTCCCGGTTCGGGCGGGCCTGAGGCGTTCGCCTGGGATCGGGCCGCCGACCACTGCCGGCTCGCCTGGCTGCGCGGCACCTTCCTCGCCCACGGATCCCTGAGCCTCGGTGTCGCGCGCACGCACCTGGAGTTCGTCGTCGCTCCGTCCGACGCCCCCGAGCTGGCGCGGCGCCTGGCGACCATGGGGCTGCCGGCGGCGGTCCGGCTGCGACGGGGGAGGGGTGTGGTCACCTGGAAGAGCGGCGAGCGGGTGACGGCGTTCCTGCGGGCGGTAGGGGCCGGGTCGTCATTGCTCGAGCTCGAGGCACGCGGCGTGGCCCGTACGCTGCGCGGCGAGCTGAACCGGCTCCTCAACGCCGAGGCGGCGAACCTCGAACGTGCCGTCGGCGCGGCGGCCCGTCAGCTCGATGCGATCGCCCGACTGACGGCCGACGGTCGGTTGGCGCGCGAGCGCGCCATCGTGCGCGCCGTCGCCCGCGCACGCCTGGCGAGCCCAGACGCCACCCTCGGCGAACTGGCGGCGGAGCTGGGCGTGACGCGGTCCGCGGTGCAGCGCGCGCTCGAGCGCATCGAACGTCTGGCACGCCGTCCCGACGCAGTGGACGCCCCATTCGGCCCAGTACAGCAGGGCGCCGCGCCGGGATAATGGTGGCTATGCGACCGATCATCATTGCCGCCAACTGGAAGATGAACAGCACGCCGGCCGATGCCGGCACCCTGGCTGCCACGATCGCCGCCGCGACGAACGCCGCCGACGTCGTGCGCGTGATCTGCCCGCCCTATGTCTGCCTGGCGCCGGTCCGTGAGGCGCTGGCCGCTACGGGCGTCGCGGTGGGCGCCCAGAACGTCCACGACAAGGCCGCCGGGGCCTACACCGGCGAGATCAGCGCCGCGATGTTGGCAGGGCTCGCCGACTGGTGCATCGTCGGGCATTCCGAGCGACGTCGGGACCAGTGCGAGACCGACGAGCTGATCGGGCGGAAACTCGCGCGCTGCCTGGAGTCGGGCCTGCGCCCGATCTGGTGCGTCGGGGAGCAGCTCGAGGAGCGCGAAGCAGGCCGCGCCGAGGCAGTCGTCCGTGCACAGGTGGCGCGCGCCCTCTCCGCATCCGGCCTGGGCGGCGGCGAGGGTGCGGCGTCGATCGTCATCGCGTACGAGCCGGTCTGGGCGATCGGGACCGGGCGCACGGCGCGCGGGGCGGATGCCGCTACGATGGCCGAGGCGATCCGGGGGGCGCTCCAGGAGAGCGGGTGGGCGCACGACGCGGCGGAGCGCGTCCCGGTCCTGTACGGGGGCAGCGTCACGGCGGCCAGCATCGCGGAATTCCTGGCCGAACCCGCGATCGACGGCGCGCTGGTCGGCGGGGCGAGCCTGAAGCCGGACGAGATGGCGGGGATCGTCGCGCGTGCCGCAGCGACGGCCGCGGCGAGGCGGGCGGCCGCGCGCTGAGCACAGAACGCGCTTGGCGGTCGTGCGCTCCCGATCGGCCGCCGCTCGCGTCCCGGCCAGCGATGTCGCGGCAACCCCCCACGTGCCCGGGGGTCGAGTCGCCGGTTCGCTCAGGCCTGCGGCGTCGCCCGGCCCTGCGCCGCGACCGCGGCCATCGCCGCCGCCACCCGCTCGGGGTCGCCCAGGTAATAGTGCCGCACCGGACGCAGGTCGCGGTCTAGCTCGTAGACGAGCGGCACCCCGGTCGGGATGTTGAGTCCGACGATCGCGTCGTCGGACATCTGGTCCAGGTACTTGACGAGCGCGCGGAGGCTGTTGCCATGCGCGACGATCAGTACCCGCTTGCCGGTCCGGATCACCGGCGCGATGGTGCCGTGCCAGTAGGGCAGGAAGCGCGCCACGGTGTGCTTCAGCGCCTCGCAGCGCGGCAGATCGGCGGGATCGAGGTCGGCGTAGCGGGGGTCGTGGCCCGGGAACCGCGGGTCGGCGGGGTCGAGCGGCGGGGGCGGCACGTCGTAGCTGCGGCGCCAGAGTCGCACCTGCTCCTCGCCGTACTGCTCCGCGGTCTGCGCCTTGTTGAGGCCCTGGAGGGCGCCGTAATGCCGCTCGTTGAGCCGCCATGACTTCGTCACCGGGATCCACATCCGGTCGAGCTCGTCCTGCACGATCCAGAGCGTTCGGATGGCTCGCTTGAGCACCGAGGTGAATGCGACGTCGAAGACGTACCCGCCGTCGCGCAATAGGCGGCCGGCTTCGTGCGCCTCGGCGAGACCTCGCTCGGACAGGTCGACGTCCGTCCAGCCTGTGTAGAGGTTCTCTCTGTTCCAGGTGCTCTCGCCGTGGCGCAGCAGCAGGACCCGGAAGGCCGCGCCCCCCGCGAGCGGCGGTTCCGGAGCGGAGACGGTGGTGGCGGTGACGTTCTCGTTCATGGGCGCATTATCCCGGCGCAGCCCGTTCGTCGTCGCGGGCCGAATGGGTGGCGGGCTGCCGGCCGTTGCGATGCCCGGCAGGCGCGGTGCGGCTCCCGCGGTTCGGGCAGGCGGGTCTCTGTGTTATCCTTCGGCCCCGCGCGACGCGCTCGCATCGGAGGTCGACGTTCCCTGTGAATCCAATCCTGGCCCTCGCCGAGATCGTCGTCAGCATCGGTCTGATGGCGTCCATCCTGCTGCAGGCTCGCGGCGCGGGGCTGTCGTCGGCGTTCGGCGGCGACTCGGCGGTCTACCGCAGTCGCCGCGGCATCGAGAAACGGCTCTTCCAGTTCACGATCCTGCTGGCCATCCTGTTCGTGGTCTTCTCGCTCACGGTCTTCCGGCTGGTCGGCTGAGCGTCCCGGAGGGTTCGCTCTAGGGATGACCATGACCCGTCGGGACCGGCTCGTGCTGTCGCTGGCGATCGCCGCGCTGGTCGCCAGCGCTGGTGCGATGATCGTCCTGCCCCCGCCGGCCGACACGGCTGCGTCCGCGCCTACGACCGCGCCTCCGCCGGCGCCGCGGACGTTTCGGGACGGCGAGGTCGGCACGATCAGCACGCTCGACCCGCTCTTTGCGCGCTCGCGCCCTGAGCTCGATGTCGACGCGCTGCTCTTCAGTGGGCTCACCCGGTTGGGGCCGGACGGGACCGTCGTGCCCGGCCTCGCAGCCAGTTGGTCAGGCAGCGCGGATGGACGCACCTGGACCTTCCACCTGCGCGGTGGCGCGACCTGGCACGACGGCGTGCCCGTGACGGCCGATGACGTGGTCTTCACCGTGCTGACCACGCAGCACCCGGGCTACCACGGCCCGCTCGATGGAGCCTGGCAGGGGGTGACCGTGCAGGAGTTGGACCGACTCGACGTGCGCTTCACGCTCGCGAGCCCGGTCGCTGATTTCCCGCTCGCGGCGCGCAGCCCGATCCTCCCGGCGCACCTGCTCGACAACGTGCCGATCGCCGCGCTCGGTACCACGTCGTTCGAGCTGCATCCGATCGGGAGCGGGCCATACCGGCTCGTCTCGCTCGACCCGTCCGGTGCCGTCCTCGCGCGCGTCGACAACAGTGCCGCCGCCTCCAGCGCGCCGACGCTCCCCGCCGATCCCTCGAGCTGGCAGCCCCCCGCTGACATCCAGCGGATTGAGCTCCGGCTCTTCTCCGACCAGAACGCCCTGGCGGCAGCGTTCGAGGATGGCGCTGTCGACGCGGCCGGCGGCCTTGCGCCTGATCTCGCCACGCGCCTCGCTGCGCTGCCCGGCACCCGCCTCGTGCGGTACCCGCGCAGCGTGCTGACGGCGGTGATGCTCAACTTGCGGTTTGGGCACAATCTGTTCCAGAACCCGCACGTGCGGCGTGCGCTGCTGCTCGCGATCGATCGCGATGCCCTCGTGCGGACCGAGCTCGGTGGGCTCGGCGTGCGAGCCGATACGCTGGTCCCGCCGGCGTCCTGGGCGTTCAACCCCCAGGCGGCGGGCAGAGTCCCCTACGACCGGTCCGCCGCCGCGAAGGAGCTGCTCGCCGCGGGATGGCGGCGCTCGGGCTCGGGGTGGCTGCGTCCGGGCGCCAAGGGCACCGTGTCGGTCGAACTGCTGACCGTCGATGCTGCGACCAACCCGCTCGACTACGCGATCGCCTCGCAGGTGGCGGCCGATTGGCAGGCGCTCGGGCTGCCGGTCCGCTTCACCGTGCTGACCGCCGACCAGGCCGTGAGTGACAAGCTGGTGCCGGGCGTCTACGACGCTGCGGTGGTCGACCTGAACGTGGGCCTCGACGCGGACCTGTATCCGCTGCTCGCCTCCGCGCAGGCCCCGGTGGGCGGCTCGAACCTGAGCGGGTTCCAGTCGGTCAAACTCGACGCATTGCTCGAGGCGGCGCGGGCGTACGCGCCGCCGGCCCAACGGGCATCACGGGTCGCAGCGGTCGAGGCCGACCTCGCCCAGGAGCTGCCGATCCTGCCGCTGGCGTACGCAGACTTCCCGTACGTGGTGCGCGACACGGTGCAGGGGCCGGCGCCGCGGCTCGTCTCGGACCCCGGGGAGCGCTTCTGGGATGTGCTAACATGGCGGCTCGCGAAGCCGGCCGGCCAGTGATCGCCGGACGGGAGCGGGCCGAGGTGGCGGAATAGGTAGACGCGCTAGCTTCAGGAGCTAGTGCCCGCAAGGGCGTATGGGTTCGACTCCCTTCCTCGGTACCACCCTGCCGGACGGTGCTCGCGGTGTTCGTGCCCAGGTGGCGGAATTGGTATACGCGTACGTTTGAGGGGCGTATGACGCAAGTCATCCGGGTTCAAGTCCCGGCCTGGGCACCACCCTCTCGCCAGTGACCCCCACGCGGCGTCTGTACGCGCCGCGTTTCATTTGGCGGGCGGTTAGCTCAGCTGGTCAGAGCGCCTCGCTTACACCGAGGATGCCAGGGGTTCGAGTCCTCTACCGCCCACCACTTCCACCGCCTGCCGGGCTGTGGCGCCGGAGTGCAGGCGCGAGCACCCGGTGGCCGACGGCGCCGTTGCGAGCGGCGGCCACCGGCCGGCCCCGGCTTGTACGCCCGCCAGCACGAGCCCGCCACCAGCTTCACTCGGATCAGCGGTCATGCCGCCCGCGGCGCGGCGATCACGAACGTCAGCCACTTCGACCCCGCCGCCGACTTCGAGCTGATCACCCCAGCATGTGCCATGACGTGCACGACTGCAGCGGGGTGGTGGGCGATCGTTGGCTCGCCTCGTTCGTGCCGCGCATCCTCGAGCGCGCGGCCGGCGCGCCAGACCGTCGGCGCCCCGACCTGCCGGGGACGTCGTCGCTCGGGCGCCATGACGAGACCCAGGCCGCGCGACCGCCGCGGGATCGCTAGACTGAACCGTAACCAGGGGATGGGCGCCGCCCGAACCCCGTCGGTGGAGGGATCTTGCATGGACCCCGTCACGCTCATTGTCCTCGTCGTCCTCGTCGTCATCGTCGGCGGGGGCATGCTCCTCTACAACAACCTGGTGCAGCGCCGGCTGCGTGTCGACGAGGCCTGGGCCCAGATCGACGTGCAGCTGAAACGCCGCCACGACCTGATCCCGAACCTCGTCAACGCCGTAAAGGGCTACATGGGGTTCGAGCAGAAGGTGCTCGAGAACGTCACCGCGGCGCGCGCCAACGCGGTCGCCGCGGGCGGCCAGGGGCCGGCGGCCCAGGCGGCCGCGGAGAACCAACTGACGCAGACGCTGCGCTCGCTCTTTGCCGTGGTCGAGAACTACCCCGACCTGAAGGCGAACCAGAACGTCCTCGCGCTCCAGGAGCAGCTCACCACGACCGAGAATCAGATCGCGTTCTCGCGCCAGAACTACAACGCGAGCGTCCTCGAATACAACACGGCGATCGCGACGTTCCCCAGCATGCTGATCGCCGGACCGCTCGGCTTCACCCGTCGCGAGTTCTTCGAGGCGGAGCCTGAGGCCCAGCAGGTGCCGCAGGTCGATCTGACGCTGAGCTAGGGATCTCGCGGATGCAGGGTCACGGCCCCATCGCTGGCCCGGCGTCGGGGCGCCCGTAGCCCGACGGTCCAGGGAGGTATCGCGCGTGATTCCGCGCACGACGTTCCGCGACGAGCAAGCCGCCAATCGGCGCAACTCGCTCCTGCTGGCCCTGATCGTGCTGCTGGTGCTCGCGGGCCTGGGGTTCGCGATCGGCTACGGCATCAGCGGCAACCTGGATACCGCCTACGTCGTGGTGCTGGGCGCGGTCTTCGTTTCGCTGCTGCTCACCGCAGGCTCGTACTTCGGCGGCGACGCGCTCGTCTTGAGCGCCTCGCACGCCCGCGAGGTCACGCCGCAACAGGCGCCCCAGCTCTACAACGTCGTCCAGGAGATGGCGATCGCCGCTGGCATCCCCACGCCGCGCGTCTACATCATCGATGACACGGCCCCCAACGCCTTCGCGACCGGGCGCGACCCGCGCCACGCGTCGATCGCGATCACCAGCGGGCTTCTGCAGAAGCTCGACCGCGAGGAACTGCAGGGTGTCATCGGGCACGAGATGTCCCACATCCGCAACTACGACATCCGCTTCGCGCTGCTCGTGGCGGTGCTGGTGGGGAGCATCGCCCTCCTGGCCGACGTCTTCCTGCGCTTCACGTTTTGGGGCGGCGGACCACGGCGTGGCAACGACCGCGAGGGGGGTGGTGGGCTCCAGCTGGTCTTGTTCCTGCTCGCGATCGTGCTCGCCATCCTCGCCCCGATCTTCGCCCGACTCGTGCAGCTCGCGGTGAGCCGCCAGCGCGAGTACCTTGCCGATGCGTCCAGCGTGGGGCTGACGCGGAACCCGGCCGGGCTCGAGCGCGCGTTGGCGAAGATCGCTTCGGACCGGGAGGTGCTGGAGGCCGCCAACCGGGCCACGCAGCACCTCTACATCGTGAACCCGATCAAGAAGTTCGAGGCACGTGCGCAGGGGCTCTTCTCGACGCACCCACCGATCGTCGACCGGATCAACCGGCTGCGCCAGCTCACCGGCGAACCGCCTCTCGACCCGGCGGCGATCCGGCAGTTACAGGGGCTCGACTGACTCTGGTACGAGCCCGCAATCGAGCTCGCGATCGTCCGCTTCCTCCTCGTGCGGCGTCGGACGGCGCCCGCGCTCCCGTCAGGCTTGATCCCCGCGAGGGGACGCCCCGCGCACGGGCGGCAACACGGCACCGGCGGCCCGATCCAGCAGCGTCCCGCCGGGCACGATCTGTGCGAGCCGCCCGCGGCACGCTCCCGCGGCGTCAGGGCTGAGGCTCCGCAATCGCACGTGACGTACACCGACGCGGCCTGGGGAACGCGGCACACCGTCCGGCGGGGAGGAGCGGCGTGCCTGACCCGCGCGTAGGTCAGGCACGACACCGGCGCCGTGCGGCGCCACCGGGCCGTCTGGCCCGGTGCGGCCAGATCCTTTGTGCGTCACACGGTGCATCACGCGCTCCGTGGCCGAGCGGGACCGGTACCCAACCCTGCGCCCAAGCCGCCACGTGTCGACATGACGTGCGATGTCGCGCGCTGCTGACGTGGAGAGGGAGTCGCCGGTGCGCACCGGGCCGGGGAGTGCCGTGGGCAGCGACTGGGTGACGCTGGACCCAGCACTCCGAGCGCCGATCCGACCTCGTGCGCTGCGTCTCCGGACCGTGGGGCCGATCCGCTCCCGCCCGACGCCGGACCCAGCACCGTGAGCGGCGGGCGCACGGCGCCGGACGACGTCGTTTGCCGCTCGCAGGCAGGCGCCCGGCACGAGATGGGCAGGCGCCACAGGCAGGCGCGCGTCCACGCAGGCAGGCGCCCGGGACTCGACTGGAACGCGGCGGGTGTGCTAACCTGTCGGCCGCCGAGGGGGTGGCGCCCGGAGGCGCAGCGGGCCGAGATAGCTCAGTTGGTAGAGCACGCGACTGAAAATCGCGGTGTCGCCAGTTCGATTCTGGCTCTCGGCACCACACAACGAGCCCGGATGGCCGGGCGGCACGATCGAGCGGAAGTGGCTCAGTTGGTAGAGCATCACCTTGCCAAGGTGAGGGTCGCGGGTTCGAGTCCCGTCTTCCGCTCCACTTCTTCCCTCAGACGGCCCTCGACGACCGCTGGCCCTTCGTCTAGTGGTAGGACAGCGGACTTTGGATCCGTGAACCGAGGTTCGAATCCTCGAGGGCCAGCCAACCACCGGCCCGGGCCGCAGTCAGCGGGGCGACGTACCCAAGTGGTTAAGGGGGAGGTCTGCAAAACCTCTATTCAGCGGTTCGAATCCGCTCGTCGCCTCCACGTTTCAGCGCCCCATGCAGCTGCGAACGGCCCCGTGGGTGTTGCTCCAAGGAGCCCTGCCGACGGGCGTCCGCGATCGACGACAGGCACAGCGCGACCACCACGCCGAGCAGCACCAGCGTGAACAGGTGCGATGAGAGCGGCTGGTCGAGCAGAGTCACCGCGGCGATGCCCGCGACCGCGACGGACGCGCGCCAGTAGCCTGGACTCGCGAGCGGCCAGAGCGCCGGCAACAGCAGGAAGACGAGCACGCAGTCCTGCACGAAGAGGTTCGGGTTCACGAGCAGGACGACCCCGATGCCCGCCGCGAGCATGCGCCGGCCAGACGGCGATGCGAATCCTGGGCGCTGGAACCGGCACGCGACCAACCACAATCCGACGAGCCCGGCGACCAGCGCCCCCCAGAGCGCATCTACGGAGACGACGGACCCCTGGCCCAAGTATCCCACCAGGAGACCGTTGAGCCCCTCGGCGGTCGCCAGGTTCCCCTGCCAGACCGAGCGTGCCACCGCCCCTGCGCCGGTGAAGTGGCTGATCCCGACCTGCACCAGGTAGCCCACGTACGTGCCGTAGACGCCGAGCCCGACGAAGGGCAGGCTGGCGAGCGTCAGAGCTGCCCCACCAAGGACGGACCAGGCCACGGTCCCCCAGCGCCGGTCGAGGGCAAGCGCGACGAGCGGTAGCGCGATCAGCTGCGGCTTGAGCCACCACGTCGCCAGCGCCAGCCCCGCCAGCTGCCATGAACCGCGCCGGGCGGCCTCGAGCGCCGCGAGCCCGCCCAGCAGCATCGCGGCCGACCACTGCCCTTCCGCCAGGGAGTGGTAGGCCGGGAAGCTCAGCACGAGGAGGAGCGCGCCCACCGCGCGCTCGTGGCCCGGCAGGGGGCGTGCGATCCGGGCCGCCGCGATTGCCAGCAGCGCGAGGCTGACCAGCGCCCAAGCAGCACGCGCCGCCTGAGCGGGCAGGGCCGCGAGCGGCGCGAACGCCACGGCAGCGAACGGCGGGTTGATGAACGGCATGTACCCGTTGGCGCCGACCGGCGTCGGGATGATCGTGCGCTGAATGGCGGTGAGCGTGGGGGCGTCGTAGAGACTAGCGGCCTGTCCGTCGAGCACCAGCTTCCCCGCGGCGTAGAACGCGAGGAAGTCGTGATGAGCGCCCTCTGCGAGGGGCACCGCAAGCTCGCCGACCAGCACGACGGCGAGCCCAAGACCAACCGCGATCATGCTGGCGCCGAACCAGCCCAGCGCGCGGTCGAGGAGGTCGCGCCCGGCGCGCGGAACCGTCGGAGAGAGCACGGCCATCGCTGCCGATGGTGCCACGTCGCGGGGAAGCGCGTCGCTCCTCGCGGCCGACAGCACCATGCCGCGTTCGAGTCCGCGAGCCGCTCTCGCCGCCGCACGTGACGCGGCCGACGGATAGACTCCTCAGCGCGCCGAAGTGGCGGAACCGGCAGACGCGGCGGACTTAAACTCCGCTGCCGCGCGAGCGGCGTGTGGGTTCGAACCCCACCTTCGGCACTGCGATCTCTGGACGGCCTGCCGCTCGCGTGCCGGCGGGCTGCGCGGGGCTGGGAAGAACACTGGGTGGAACGCACTCCTGCGGCTCCCCAGCTATCCTCCAGGCGTCGATGCGTACGTCGTCCCGGGCTCCCGTGCGAGCTACTCACCCGTGAACACGCGGAGCGTCCTCCTCGTCGAAACGCCGGCCCGCCGGCGTTCGATCGCCCGCTTCGCGGTCTTTGGCCTGACGGTCGTGCTTGTCCTGGGTACGTTCACGGTCCGCCTGGCCTACTTGCAGCTCATACAGGGCCCCTCGTACGGGAGCCAGGCGCAGGCCAACATGACCGTGCTCGAGCCGATCCCCTCGACGCGCGGGCTCATCGTTGACAGTGCCGGACGGCCGCTCGTCGAGAACGTGCCGACCTTCGCTGTGGAGGTCATCCCCGCCGATCTGCCCTGGCCGCAGCGGCCTGCGGTCGTGGCTCGTCTCTCTGAGCTTCTGCACCTGCCCGCCACGCAGATCAACGAGACGCTCGATGCCGCTGCGAACGCGGTCTTCGACGGCGTCAAGGTTGCCACCGACGTTTCGCCTGCGGTCGCGCAGCTCATCGCCGAAGAGCACTTGAGCCTGCCCGGCGTGCAGGTGGTGGTCGACTCGCGCCGCAACTACCTGTACGGCCCGCTGCTCTCGCAGATCTTGGGGTACACGGGACCGATCAACGCCGACCAGCTCCGCCAGCTGCGGGCCCAAGGCTACCTGCCGAGCGACATGATCGGCCAGGCTGGGCTGGAAGCGGAGTACGAGCCGCAGCTGCGCGGCACGTACGGGAGCGAGGTCGTTGAGCGGGACGCCACGGGGCGCCCCATCCAGGTCCTCGCCACCCAGTCGCAGCCGCAGGCCGGCGACACCCTCAAGCTCTCGATCGATCTGACGACCCAGGAGCAGGCCCAGCAGGCGCTGCAGTGGGGGCTGCAGACGGCGGGGCTCAAGGAGGGCGTCGTGATCGTGATGAACCCCCAGACCGGGGCGGTCCTGGCGATGGTGAGCCTGCCGACGTACGACGACAACGCGTTCGAGGAGGGGATGAGTGCCCAGGCGTACGCGGCCCTGGCGGACAACCCCTACCACCCGCTCCTCAACCACGCGATCGGTGAGATCTACCCACCGGGCTCGACCTACAAGCTCGTCACCGCAAGCGCGGTGCTGGCCGATGGCAAGCTGACGCCGACCCAGACACTGCCGACCTACCCGTACTTGACCCTCGACGGACAGCGCTTCAGGGATTGGAACGGGGCCGGCTTCGGGCCGCTCACCGTGGCAGGCGCCTACGCCCAGTCGAGCGACACCTTCTTCTACCAGGCGGCGGCGCTCGTCGGGATCGACCGATTGGCGTACTGGGCCCACCAGTTCGGCTTCGGAGCGCCCACCGGGATCGACCTGCCCGGCG
>JAJYNJ010000041.1 GCA_021786385.1 Chloroflexota bacterium | reverse complement strand
CCGTCCCTGCGGAGCGGCAGCTCAGTATAGAACGTCTGTTCGACGATGCCAATGGGCAGCGCTCGACGCCGGGCCGCGGCAGGGCGATCCGGCGTCGTCGATCGCGGTATGCTCCGGACATGCGACCGACCACCCGGGATCTCGTCAGCGTTGCGGTGTTCGTCCTCGTGCTCATCGTCCTGGTGGGCGTGTTCGTCGCGGCGGCACTTCCAGCGGGCCATGCCTGATGCGCGGGCGCCTCGCGGCGATCGCCTCGCTCGTGCTGCTGCTCGGTGCGTGCACGGCGGGCAGCTCGGCAAGCCCGCACCCTTCGAACGGACCACCGACCACGTCGCCACCGGCTGCGGCCTCCGCGTCGGCCGCCGCAATCTCGACGACGAGTACGGCCTGGGGGCCGATCCTCGATCAGGCCCCCGCCTCGTTTCCCCGCTACCCTGGTGCCGCTGACGCCAACGGCGCCATCAACGAGCCCGTCACGCAGTCCCTCTCGACCAGCGCGTCCGTGACGACCGTGAGCGGCTGGTACGGGACGGCCCTCGCGCCGCTCGGGTACAAGCAGACGAGCATCAGCAACCCGGCGGAGGACGGGTCCGTGGCCGCCGAGTTCGACGGGAGCGGCCTGGGCTCCGGCTGCCGGGCGCAGATCACGTACCGGCCGATGGGCGCGCAGACCTTCATCTTCGTGCTTGTCGCGGCGGGGTGCCCGACGAGCTGACGATCGGCGCGGAACGAGCGGCGCCGGGCCGCTCCGGTCTCTCCCGATCCGCTCCAGCCCGCCGCCATCTGGCGCGTTCCGCGCAGAACGAGGCGCGCCGAAAAAGATCGCCGCGGCGCGTCACACCATGGCGCGCCCCTTCGTCATCTTGAGTACCACCATCTCCCCACTGGTGCGGCCGTGGTCGATCCGGGTTCTCCTCCTCCCCGGCTCGGAAGCGGCGCTCGATCTCGGCCCCGGCCCCATGGCCGGGGTCGAGTCGTCTCTCGGGATCCTGCCGTGGCCCGGCGTCGGCTGCCGACTCGCGCCCAGCCTCCATCAGTCGTACACCCGCTCGAGATGCCAGCTCCCATCGACGCCGTCGCGATAGACGAGCGCGAGGAGCCGCTCTCCCGCCACCTTGTAGTACTCGCGCCGGATCGGTCGCCGCCACCAGGATTCCTCGACCCGCCAGCGGTTACACACCGCGACTGGTTCACGCCGCCCATTCCAGACGAAGGCGACCGGACGGCCCGCGGTGTCGAGCTCGACCGCGATCGTCGGGTGCTCCTCGAGCAGACGCGTCATCGTGACGCCTCCGACCAGCCGATGCGCGCTTCGGGTAACCGTGCCTCGGGGTCGCGTACGGTGGCCCGCAGCACGCGTCCTGAGCCGAAGCGGATCGCGAGATCGGCGAGCTGCCACTCGAGGCGCGCGGCCCGAGCCGCCTGGGGCGCGAAGAGCCCGAGCTGGCGCCCCGCGGCGGGGACCACGCCGTCGAGCTCGAGGGAGAGCCGCTCGATGGGGGCGGCCGGCGGAGCGGCCTCGAGACGCGCCAGGAGGAGCCGCTCCACGGCCTCGGGCCTCGCGGTGGGCCCGGGCAGTGGTTGCTCGACGCGGAGTGTGCCGGGCGCCTCCGAGCGCGGTGGCGTCGGGGGTGGCAGCGCTCCCCGGCGGACCGGCGTTTCGCGGCTTCGGCGCGCCCCTCTCACCTCGAGCGTCATCTCGAGCCGGGCCAGCGTCGCGCCGGTACCGCGCGCCGTCAGCTGCCCGCACAGCGCATCGGCGAGCCGATGCAGCACGAAGCGGAGCGCCTCGAGCGACCCGACCGGTGGTTCCAGCTCAGCTTCCGCGCAGAGCCGCTCCGCCGGCCGGCGCGGCACGATCCGGCGCCCGTCGCGTCCGCTCGCAAGATCGTGGAGGAACCCGCCCTCGGCGCCGAACCGCGCAAGCACCGCCGCACGGGGGAGCGCCGCGAACTCGCCGATCCGCCGCACGCCCAGCACGCGCAGCCGCTCCTGTGTCTCGGGGGCAGCAGGGAGCAACGCCACCGGCAGTGGCGCGAGGAACGCCGCCTCGACCTCGGGGCCGCCGGGCGGTACCGCGCGCCAGGTCACGTCCGCCCCAGGCAGCCGCTCCCGTGCGACGATCGCAGCAACGAGCGCCCCGAAGCGCGATCCGGCGATCCCCGCTCGAATCGGCCCGGGGATGTGCGGCGCAAGCGCCGCAGCGATCCGCCCGAGCAGGACCGGCTCCGCGCCCCAGAGCCGCTCGAGCCCGTCGATCCCCAGGTAGGCACCCCCGAACCCGTCCTGTTCCGGGTCCGTCTCCCCCTCGACGTACGGCGCGAACGTGGCCAGCGCGTCCAGGGCCGCCTCGGCGGCCGCGCGGTATCGCGCGAGGTCGGGGACGAGGAAGGCGGCGTCTGGCGCGAGCGCGTGCGCCGCCGCGAGACGCATCCCGCGCTGCACCCCCTGACGGCGCGCCGCGGGGCTGCAGTCAAGAACCTGCCCGGACTCCCAGGGGTGACCACCCAGGACGACCAGGTCGGGGAGCCAGCGCGAGATCCGCTCGAGTCGGAGCGGCAGGTGGGGCCAGCCGAGAAAGAGGAGGCGCATGGGTCGCAGTGGCGATGGTGAACTCCGATGATGCAAGGACCGACGACCGTGGTGGGGAGGCCGACCGCAGCGTCGGCTGCGTCGGCCGCAGGGATGGCGGCGCTGGGCGCAGTGTCGGCGGAGGCGCATGCGCGAAGAGGTCGAACAACCGCCCGACGCCGCGCTCTCGGTCGCCCTCGTCGGCATACCGGATCTCCAGCTCGACCTGGCGGCCCGGCGGCCCGAACCGGTTCTTCGTCACCGTGACCTGTGTACGCTGCCCGACCACATCCCGTCCGATGCGGATCCAGGCCCGGCGCTCCAGGTCGAGCCCCACCCCCGCGGACTCGGCAAGCGCGCCCCGCAGGGGCGGCGCGAGATCGACCGGCTCGAGCGTCACGAGCCGCGCACCGACCTGCCTGGCGCGGGCCGCCAACCGCCGGAGCAGCGCCTCTCGGTCGCGCGGCATCTGTTCGGGCAGGTCGGCCACCAGCACCTCGACCGCGCGTCCCCCGAGCAACGCGCCGGCGAGCCGGAGCCCCTCGGCCGCATCGGCCGCCCGGAGCACCAGCAGCCAGGCCAGATCCACGCCGCGGGCCACCGCCTCGAGCGGGTCGAAGGCGCGGGCGAGGCCCAGCCAGGCGGCGATCGCCCCCCGTGCCTGCGCCTCGGCGACGAACCGCAGGGCGAGCGTGGTCTTGCCGCTCGACAGATCGCCGCGGAGCGTCACCTGGGCGTCGCGGACGAGCCCACCGGGACCCAGGATCGCATCGAGGGCGGGGAACCCGGTGGGGACGACGCGGTCGTCGAGCGGCGCGAAGGGGTCCAGCAGGGGCGCGGCAGGCAACGGCAGCGGCGCGAGGGCGCCCTCGACGGGAAGGGCCGCTCGGCCATCGCCGAGCCGAACCGCCGCACTCCCCCACCGCGCCTCGAGACGCGCGAGTGCTGCCGCAAGCGGCTCGACCGGCCGGGATGGCCGACCGACGGGAGGATCGGAGGACGGGATCGGGCGGTTCATCGCCCGACTCATGATAGAACGAGTGTTCTATTTGTCAAGCACGCACGGCGCGCACGGACGGCGCGCGCAGCCGAGACCGGCGCCCGCCGCGCAACCTCAGATGGGTGCCGCCGCCAGCTCTAGGCCCAGCACCATCTGCCGCCCAGCCTCCCAGTCGGCCGGCCGTGTCGTCTCCAGCCGGTGCGCCTCATGCGCGAGCCACTCGCTGAGCCCGAGGTTCGTTTCGCGCAGCTCCCGCGAGCCCTGGTACCGCGCCCGGAGATCGGCGATGAAGGCGGCGTAGAGCGCTGTCGGGGAGAGGCTCGCGATCCGCGCCTCGGCGCCCGGCGTGAAGTCGATCGGCACGAGAAGCCGCGCGAAGAACGCCGCCACCTCGGGTGCCAGCGGATCGACGTCCTGACTGTGTCCGCTCCAGCGCAGGATCGGCGCCGGCGAGTCGAGCACGACGAGTGTCGTCTGCGGATCGTCCTGTGCGGCCCGCAGGACGCCGCCGAACGTGCAGAACGTGTTCTGCACCTCGAGCCGGTCGAAGATCCGTACCGGGCCCCAGGCCACCTCCATTCGCTCGGGCAGCGCCCGCGAACGGTGGAACTCGACCACCTGGCCCTTGCCCCCGGAGGTCACGTACCAGGTCATCCGTTCGGGATCGAAGTGCGCGAGCGTGGGCCGATCGCGCAGCGCCACGATCAGGTGCGAGCCGGCGGACGCGCCAGCCTCGCCGACGCGCTCGTCGTGCACGAGCACGAACCCGAGCCGCGCGACGAGTGCCGCCGCGCGATCGAACGGCAGCAGTCGGAGGTCGGGGGTGGATGTCGGTTCCATGGGATCCCCTGGGATGGCAGCGCACGGGGCGAGCGGCGCCACACGATGGGACGCACGGTCACGATGCTGCAGCCGTTACGATACTGCCGTCAGGGCGCACCTGCTACACTCCGATGCGCCCTGACGGGCAGGGCCCGTTGGCCCGTCCTCGGTGGGGATGTAGCTCAGCTGGGAGAGCACCGCGTTCGCATCGCGGGGGTCAGGGGTTCGAGTCCCCTCATCTCCACCATCTTCTCTGTCGACCGTCCAGACTGTGGCGACGTGGCCTCCGCGTGGCGCGCTGCCGGCACCTGCAAACGTGTGCGGGCGGCTGGCGATCAGGACGCGGTGACCACGAATGTGCCGTACATCCCCTCCTGAGCGTGGCCCGGCACGGAGCAGAGATACGTATAGCGCCCCGGCGTTGACGCGTCGAACGAGATCGTCGCCGCAGGAAGACTCGAGGCGCTCGCCGGCGGCAGTGTCTGGGCAAAGGCGCCCAAGACGACCGGCGCGGCCATCATGGCCATATAGGGGAACGGGGGCTGGGCGCTCGTGAGGAGCCAGTTGTGGACCATACCAGCATCGGCATTGACGAGCTGCAGGGTCACGCGCGCCCCACGCGGGACCGTGATGGTCGGGTTCGTGAGACCCGCGACGCGGAACGTCTCGTCCGGGCCATCGGGAGGGCTGGCAAGCACGGTTAGGTTCACCGTCGACGTGCTGAAGGTGACCGTGTTGGCGGTGCGGTCCACGGTCGCGCCCGAGGGGACCGCACTTCCCAGCGCCGAGGCCTGGTCGGGCGCGAGTGACTGGCCAGTGACCCCTGCAGGTGGACCCCACCCCATCATGCCGGGCCCCATCCCGGGGTATCCCCAACCCGCGCCGGCCCAATTTGCGCCGGCCCCGTCGATGGCGGCGCCACCGACGATCCCCGCCAGCCCGAGCACGACGAGGACCACGCCAAGGATCCCGAGCGCGCGACGCGACATCGTCAATACCCCAGTGTCTTCTTCGCCTGCTCGAACTGCTCCTGCGTGATCTCGCCGCGCGCATACCGTTCGCGCAGGATCTCCAGGGGAGTCGGGCGCTGCACGTCCTCGCGCGGATGCGCACCCGCCCCGAGGGCCCAGACGATGAGGACCACGATCCCCACCATCAGGAGCAGACCACCCAGCATCCAGAGCCAGCCACCAAAGCCGGCACCGTAGCCAACCATCATCGGGACACCTCCATCGGTTGCATCGGTCGAATGCGCGCGGCCGCCTGCGGTGCACGCAGTCGCACACGTCGCAGGAGCTGCGCGTTGAGCGCCACGATGATCGTCGAGGCGCTCATCGCGATCGCCCCTACCGCCATCGGCAGGTCGATGCCCCACGGCACCAAGACTCCGGCCGCGACGGGGATCGCGACGAGGTTGTAGCCCGTCGCCCAGAGCAAGTTCTGGACCATCTTGCGGTAGGTCGCCCGCGACAACTCGATCGCGCCGACCACATCGCGGGGGTCGTCGCGCACCAGCACGATGCCGGCCGACTCGACCGCGACGTCCGTCCCGGCGCCGATCGCGATCCCGACGTCGGCCGTGGCAAGCGCTGGCGCATCGTTCACGCCGTCACCCACCATCGCGACTCGCCTCCCGCCGGCTTGGAAGCGCGCGACGGCGGCGGCCTTCTCGGCCGGAAGCACCTGGGCCGCGACCTCGTCGATCCGCAGCCGTCGCGCCACCGACTCGGCCACGGCCCGGCTGTCGCCCGTGATCATCGCCACCCGAATCCCGAGGCGATGGAGGGCCGCCACCGCTTCGGCCGACTCGGGCCGGATCTCGTCCTCCAGCGCGAGGAGACCCTGCACCTGCCCGTCGACCGCCACGAATAGGACCGTCCGCCCGTCAGATTCCCACGCCTCGATCGTCGGCTGCAACGCCGACGGCGGCTCGACGTTCAGTTCGGTCAGCAAGCGGGATCCCCCGACCGCAACCTCATGCCCGTCCACGACCGCACGCGCGCCCCGTCCGGGCAACGGCTCGAACGCGGAGGCGACCGGCAAGGGCACGCCCCGCCGCCTGGCGCCATCGACGATCGCCCGACCCAAGGGATGCTCGGAGTCTGCCTCGACCGCGGCTGCCAGCGCGAGCAGGCTCGCGTCATCCGTACCGGGCAGCGCGGCCGTCCCGGCCACGACGGGCTGCCCCTTGGTGAGCGTCCCGGTCTTGTCGAAGACCACGAGATCGAGCTCGCGGGCCCGCTCCAGGGCCAGGCGGTCCTTGACCAGCAAGCCGTTGCGCGCGCCGAGCGAAGTGCTGATCGCGATCACCAGTGGGATCGCGAGGCCAAGGGCGTGTGGGCAGGCGATCACGAGCACGGTGGCCGTTCGCACGAAGGCCGCCTCGCGCGCGCCGAGCGCCCACCAGACCGCGAGTGTCACGAGGCCGGAGGCGGTCGCCACGTAGAAGAGGAGCGCAGCCGCGCGATCGGCGAGCGCCTGCGCATGCGATGCCGATGCCTGCGCCGCGGCCACCAGGCGCATGATCCCCGAGAGCGCCGTGGCGTCGCCGACCGCCGTGACGCGCACCCGCAGGCTGCCGCCGGCGGCGACGGTACCGGCCACGACCTGCGCCCCGGGGCCCTTGCCCACCGGACGCGACTCGCCGGTGATCATCGACTCGTCGACGTCCGCCGTACCCTCCTCGACCGTTCCATCGGCCGGAATGCGCGCCCCGGGCCGCACCAGCACCAGGTCGCCGACCCGCAGCTCGGAAAGCGGCACGCTCTCACTGCCCTCGTCGGTCAGCCGTTCGGCGGTGTCGGGCAGGAGCGTGGCCAGGGCGGCGAGTGCGCCTCGCGCCTGCGCGATCGAGCGCATCTCGAGCCAGTGGCCGAGGAGCATGATCGTGATCAGGCTCGCCAGCTCCCACCAGATCTCCACCTCGAAGAGCCCCAGGGTCGCGGCCAGCGAGGTGACGAAGGCGACGCTGATGGCCAGCGAGATGAGGGTCATCATCCCGGGCTGCCGGTCGGCCAGCTCGCCGCGGGCTCCCCGCAGGAAGACGAGGCCGCCGTAGACGAAGACGATGGTGCCGAGCAGCGGCGGGATGAGCCCGGAACCTGGGAAGGTCGGGGCCCGGTACCCGAGCCAGCGCTCGACGTCGCCGGACCAGGCGACGACCGGTATCGTGAGGAGGAGGCTCAGCCAGAAGCGATCGCGGAACATGGCGACCGAGTGGCCGGCGTGCCGATCGTGGCCGGCGTGGTCGGCATGGCCCCGCTGGTCGTGGCCGCTCTGGCCCCGCTGGTCGTGGCCGGTATGGTCGGCATGGAGATCCCGGTCGTGACCCGCGTGGGCCTGCGGCACCGCGGGCTCCATGCCTGCGTGGTCCACGCCGGCATGGTCCATGCGGTCCGGTCTATCGGTCGATCCCATCTGCGTCATGGTGGCGACGGTGTGCTCAGCCGGCGCGCAGCGGCGTTCCGCCTTCGCTCCGGCGCCTGCGCGCCCGTCGTGATGCTCCTTTCTACTGCGCGTTCTGATACTCCCTGGGAGTATGATCGCAGCTCGGTCAAGGGCTGGTCGACATGCACGCACGCATGCCGGGTAGTGGGCGGCCGCCCCCCGGTGTGCGGCGCTCCGCCGATGGGCGGCGTGCCGCCGGTGGGCGGCGGCCCGCGACCGAGCCTAGTCCGGTGCCGGATGCGGCGTCCCGGGCGCCGTCGAAGTGATCCGCGACGTTACGGCCGACGACGTCTCGTGCGCCCCCGGCAGCTCCGTGCCGGGCAGCCCGGGCCCTGGGAGCTCGGCACCCGGTGCCGCTCCGTCGGTGGCGTCCGGCTCCCCCTCGTACGGGCGGAGGCGCACGGTGAACTCCGAGCCGCCCTCCGGTCGCCGCCGTGCGGTGATGCTGCCACCCATCGCTTCGACGAGGCGCCGGCAGACGTACAACCCGATCCCGCTCCCGCTGGCCGAACGCGCCGTGGCGCTCGAACGGTAGTAGAGATCGAAGAGCCGAGCGGATTCTGCCTCGACGATCCCCGGCCCGTCGTCGAGGACCCGCACGACCACCGCGTCGCCCTCCGACCCGGCGCGGACCTGCACCCTCCCGCCCGGCGAGTTGTACTTGGCCGCGTTCGAGAGGAGATTGGCCAGGATCTGGTCGAGGTAATCCTCGCGGCCGCGCACCAGCGGCAGCCTGCCGTTTACGACGAGCTCGAACGGGATGGCGGACCACCACGCGGCCTCCGTCGCGACCGCGTGGGCGAGGATCGGTTCCAGCGGCACCGGCTCATCGGCCTCGGCGACCGTCTCCCGTTCCGACCGCACCAGGACCACGAGGTCGTCCACCAGCCTGGCCAGCCGCTCGGCGCCGGCCTCAACATCGCCGACCAGCGCGCGCTCTTGTTCGTTCAGCCGGTCGACAGAGCGCTGCAGCAGCTTCGCAGAGCCGACGATGACCGTGATCGGCGTGCGAAGCTCGTGCGAGACGATGTCGATGAACGCGTCACGCAACTGCGTGGCACGACGTTCTCGATCGAGCAGCGCGCCAAGCCGCTCCTCGCGCTCCGCGAGCGTACGGTGCAACCGCTCGCGCGCCATCGCCGCGGCGGTTTCGCGGTCGCGGGACTCGCGCAGCGCCCCGACAACGGCCACGGCCGCCATCCCCACGAGCAGGTAGAGCAGCAACGCGGCCCAGTGGCGAGATCCGTCCGGCGCGAGAGCCCCGCTCTGCACGGACAACAGATACGTGTCGACGACCGCCGAGACGACCGTGGCGGATGCACCGGCAAGGCGGTCCCCGTACCAGGTCGCGACGCCGACCCCGAGGACGAGCGGCAAGAGCCCCACGTCGCGGCCGGCGATGACGTCCACAGGCAGCTTGGCGGCCGCCCCGATCACGCCGAGCGCGGCACCGAAGAGCAGCGCCGAGACGCCGCCGACTCGGACCTGCGGACGCGGTCGTGCGACCTGCGGGGCTTCCTGCCCGGCGATACTCACCGATCCTTCCCCTGGGATGCCCGGGGCTCGTTGCAAGACAAACGCTACAGCATGCGACCAACCTATGTTGCGCGTGGAAGGTCTGGGTGCGATCGACCGGGCGCGCTGGTGTTCGATCAGGACGCATCAGGACGCCGTCGCGGCCGAAGTCGAACGCGGCGGCGGCCCCGTGCTCCTCTCGCGCGGCGCAACGGACCTTTGGCCCCGTCGGCGCCCTTCGGTCGCGCACGCGTCACGGCGACCGCTATGATGCAGACGATGGATCTGTCCAGGCTCTCGCGAGAGCTCCCTGGACCGCTCGGTGCTCGTGCGGCCCACTCGCGGTCGGCCGCGAGCCGGGTCGGCGCGTTCCTCCGCTCGGTGCGGCACCACCTCGGGTCGCTCGCGCTGGCGCCCATCTACCGCCTCTACGCGCACCGGCTGCGCGGACAGGTGATGGCGCGGCCACGGCCAGGCCACGTGGCGATCATCATGGACGGCAACCGGCGCTGGGCGCAGCGCGAGGGGCTCGCCGACCCTGGCGCGGGCCATCGACGCGGGGCCGACAAGATCCTGGAGGTGCTCGACTGGTGTCGCGCGCTCGGCATCGGCGAGGTGACCCTCTGGGCGCTCTCGATCGAGAACCTCGAGCGCTCCCCTGAGGAGCTGACGGCGCTGCTCGACGTCGTGACCGAGCGGCTGGCCGGACTCGCCGCGCGGGGACGGCCGGCGCCGATGCGCGTGCGGGTGATCGGCCGGCGCGATGCGCTCCCCGAACGGGTACGGGCTGCGATCGAGGCAGCCGAGGCAGCCACCGCCACCAGCCGGGGGCCCCTCGCCACGTTCGCCTTGGCCTACAGCGGCCACGACGAACTCGTCGACGCCTGTCGTGAGGCCGTGCGCGAGCTGATCGCCGCGGGGGTGCCGGCGGCCGAACTGCCGTCCCGCATCGATGCCGACCAGCTGGCGCGGCACCTCTACACCACCGGCCAGCCGGACCCCGAACTGATCATTCGGACGAGCGGGGAGGTCCGCCTCTCGGGGTTCCTGCCCTGGCAGAGCGCGCACAGCGAGTTCTACTTCTGCGAGGCGTACTGGCCGGCGTTCCGCGAGATCGACTTCTTGCGCGCGCTGCGGACGTTCCAGCAACGGGCGCGGCGGTTCGGGCGATGATGCCGACGCCGCCGAGCGGAGAGCCAAG
>JAJYNJ010000066.1 GCA_021786385.1 Chloroflexota bacterium | reverse complement strand
CCGATCTCGAGGTGCACCACGTCGACGCCGCTCGCCTCCAGGGCGCGGGCCCGCGCCGCCGCCTCGAACGCGGTCTCCGTGCCGATGCGCTCCATCCGACTCGCGAGTCGCATCTTTGCCGCCTCCAATCCTCTTGCTGATGGCATCCTAGACCTGCCGTCACTGGTTGTCAGCGCATCTGCTCACCGCCCCGTGTGCGGCGTCGCCGAGGCCCCGGCGCGGCCGTGCGAGAATCTCGCGATGGCACGCTTCTACGACATCGATGCCGCCAACGCGCGAATCGCGGAGCTGCGGCCCGTGCTGGAAGCGCTGCGGGCCGATCGGGCCGAGCTGGCACGGGCGCAGCGGCGATTCCGCGCGGCCCTCGCGTCGGATGGGGCACCCGAATCGGCCGCTGCACTCCAGGCCCACGAGACGCGCGTACGCGAGATCGTCGGCCGGATGGAACGTGCCGTGGCTCAGATCGACGCCTGGGGCGTCACGCTGCGCGACATCCAGTCGGGGCTGGTCGATTTTCCGGCGCTGTTGGCCGGGCGCCAGATCTGGCTCTGTTGGCGACTCGGGGAGGACGAGATCGGCTGGTGGCACGAGCTATCGGCCGGCTTCGCGGGGCGGCGGCCCCTGATCGACCTAGCCTGACGAGTGCCGGCCTGCCCATGCCTGACGACGCCCGTCCCATTCTGGTCCTCGACGGCGACCTGCGCGCGGAACTGGCCCGGCGCGGCGTCGTACTGCGGCCGACGCCCGGTGACCTGCCCCTCCCGATCCGCGAGCCGGCCGCCGTGCGCTCGCTGCACGTCGACGTGGCCCGGGCAGGCGCCGACGTCCTGACGGCGCCCACCGGCAACCTGCATCGACGGTCGCTGGCGCGGATCGGAGCCGCCCGGCGCGTGCAGGAATGGGTCGCCGTCGCGCTCGAGTTGGCGCGCGAGGCGGCCGAGATGGCGGCGGAAGACGACCGACCCGGGCGCGACCGTGAGCCCCGGCCATCGGTGCGCGTGGCGGGACTGATCCACCCGCTGGAAGGGCTCCAGCCGGCCCTCCCCGCCCCGGACTTCGCGACGGCCGCGGCGGAACATCGCGCGCATGTGGGCGCCCTGGCCGACGCCGGTGCCGACCTGCTGCGCATCGAGGGTATGGCGGGCATCGCCGAGAGCGAGGCGGCCACCCGCGCCGCCGTAGAGACCGGCCTCGAGACGTGGACCGGCGTCGCCGTCGACGCAAGCGGTCTGGCGCTCCCGTCCGGCGAGCCATTGGAGGCCTGGGCGACGGCGATCGCACCGCTGCGGCCCGCTGCCCTGCTGGTCGCGGGACCCACGCTCGAGGCGACCTGCGCCGCGCTCGCTGCACTCGCCGCGTTTGCCGGCACCGCGTTTTCCGGCACCGCCTTTGCGACGCCCGGCGCGGGCGCCACCGCGTCAGCGGGGCTCTCGCTCGGGGGCGACCTGCCGCTCCTCGCAGCGGACCGCCGGGTGGACGATGCCCTCCCCGCCGGCCAGACGCCGGAGACCGCCGCGACCTTGCCGCCTGGTCCGGATCGGCGCGAGGGCGCTTCGGACCCGGCCGCGCGCCTGATCGACGCCGGGGCCGTCCTCCTCTCAGCCGGCGCGGACGGCTCGCCGAGTCGCGTCGCCCAGCTGCGTGCCGCCGCCGACCGCGAGTTGGCCGCACGGGCCCGCCGTCGACACGCCGCCCGCGAGCACGTGCTCGCCTGGATCGCCCAGGCGGCGGAACGGGCGTTTCCCGGCCCGGCCGTTTGGCTCGCCCCGCCCTCGCCCGACCTCCCGCTGCCCGGAGCGTTCGCCTGGCAGATCGTCGAAGCGGCCGAGCTGCGGCGCATCCCTGCGGGGCGCTACCGGCTGGCGGTGGTTCCCCAGCTCGACACGGCCGTGAGCGGCGCGGACTTCGCGCCCGCTGCCGTCCGCTTGCTGGTGGATGCGCTCGAGCCGGGCGCATGGCTCCTCGCCGAGGGCGACCGGGCTGCCGCTCTCCTGACGACCGACGAGCGGATCGGCGCGCTGCAGGCGGCCCCGCTGCGACGCTCCGACGCGCCCTCCTGGCTCGCCCGCCGGCGCCCCTGATCCCGTCGACGGTCCGCTGCGGCCCCCTGAACCTCGCGCTGACCCCTTCAGATCGAGTAATCGTCCTCCAGCGGCGGACGCACGCGTCCGCGCGTCAATCGCGACAGGAGGCGTCGCGTGGCGCGGCGGTGCGAATGAGCCACGCCGACGAGGATGAGCAGGACGAAGTCGGCGCCACCCACGATGCCCGCCATCACGTAGCCCAGCTGCTGACCGATGTCGCCCTTGATCGAGAGCGCCGGGATCGTCATGCCGACCAGCCCGAGCGCAAAGAAGGGTGGTCGCGGGGCGATGTCGCTGCGGAACGTGGCCACCGACGGGCCCGTGCGGCCATCCCCGCCAATGACGAAGGCGTGGCCGCTCGTGACCACCGCCGCGCTCCCAGCGCGTGGCTCCGCTTCGCCGCTCGCGCCGAGGTTGTCCTGGGCCAGCTGCTGCCACCCGCCGGGGAAATTCCCGGACGGGTCCGGCGTCGCCCAATAGAAGGAGTCCGTCGGCGTCCCGGCCGCGTCCCGGCCACCCACGATGTACAGGGCTCCGTCCGCGACGAACCCGGCCGGGTCGGTCCGAGCCGCCGGGAGTGCCTGCGATGGCAGACTCACGCTCCAACCCAGGACGCCATGAGTCACCGGGTCGACCGCGGGCTCACCTTTGGCGTCGAGCGCGAGCCGGAAGACGCTCGGCTGCGCGCCGTGCGCGTCCTGGCCGCCCACGACGTAGAGGAAGTTGCCGACCTGGGCGCCGAACGCCAGGGCGCGGGCGGCCGGCATCACGAGCGCCGCCTGTTCGCGCCACGGCCCCAGCGCGCCCGTCGTAGGGTCGGCGACCGCGCGATAGACGGTCCGACTGTAGGTGCCGTCGGCGTTCTGGCCGCCCAGCAGCCAGATGCTGGTCGGACCGGGGATCGCGATCGCGCCGGCCAGCGGCCGGGGCAGTTTCAGGTCGCTCCGCGCCTTCCAACCCGTGATCGCACCGTTGTCGACCACCGCCTCGTAGACGGTGTCGGTGGCGGCGCCCGATGCGTCGGCCCCGCCGATCACGAGGGTCGTGCCGGCCAGCGCCGCGACCGCCGCGCTGGCCCGCGGCGCGGGGAGTGGCGCCGCCGTCGTCCACGGAGTCAAGTTGCCGTCGCTGGAGACGCTCGTGCGGAAGACCGCGGCGCTCACCCCGCCGGGTCCCTTGCCGCCGGCCAGGTACAGGTTGGTGCCCGTGATGATCGCGGCGGCGTCGGTGCGGCCCTGCGGAAGCGAGAGCTGGGCGGGGTTCCCTTGCCAGGGGACCACCGACCCCTTGGGCGCGGGGCAGGGCAGGTCGGCATTGTCGGGCGGGCAGAGGTTGATCGGGCTCGCCACGTTCGCGCCGAGGTCGATCGTGGGGAACACGGTGAAGTAGTACGCCCTGTCGGGGAGATAGCCGAGGAGCAGGACCAGGAGCAGGAACCAGCCGAATGCCTTGATCCCCGCCCAGGTCCAGCCGTCGGCATCGAAGGCGCCGAAGAAGGCCCGCCTGCGGCTGCCGCCCGGCGGCAACGCGCGCTCCGCCACGTTTCCTCCTGCTCCGTGCTCTGGGGACGACTAGGGCTCGATCTGGATGGTGCCGTGCATCGTCGTGTAGTGGCCCGGCACCAAACACCCGAAGCCGAACTGCCCATCCTGGTTGAACGTGTAGTCCACGCGCTCGGTCCCCGACGAGAAGTCCGGGACGCCCTCGAGGTTCGCCATGTTGCTCGCCTGGAGGTCCGCGACCAGCCCGACGTAGAAGTTGTGGGTGAAGCCGGCGGTGTTGGTGATCTCGAAGCGGACCGTCTCGCCCTTCTTGACGTAGATCGTCGAGACGGGCTGCCCGCTCGCGTCGGTGATCTGTAGCTGGGCGGTCTCGTCGAGCTTGATCACGCGCGGGTTCTGGGCCGTGCCGGGGTTCGCGATCGCGGGCGCCGAGGCCGCAGCCCCACCGGCGCCGGCGGAGCTGGGACTCGGCGTGGCACGCCAGCAGGCGGGCACCGGTGTGGCGCCCGGAGGTGGCGTGTAGTGGGGGTCGCGCCAGCCATGGTGGATCGCCGATGGACCCGCCGTTTGCCCCGGCGAGGCGGCCGGCTGGTAGACCCAGCTGACGTCCTTGCTCGCGGTGATGAACGCGATCAGATCGTTGATCTGCTGATAGTTGAGCGGGCCGCCGTTCACGTCGGACCAGATCGGCATGAGGCTGTTCGGGTCGCCGCAGACGTAGCGGCCGCCGACCGTCAGCACATTCCGGATGTAGTTCGGGTTGAGGTGTCCTGGGCCTGGCGCGCCGGCCGGTGTCAGGGCGTTGTAGAGCTTGCCCTGGTCGTTGAGCGGCGGCCCGATCCCGCCCTGGCCTTGGGGCCCGTGGCATCGGGCGCAGTTGGCGAGGAAGAGTTGCTCCCCGGCCTGGATCGCGGTGACCTGCTGCGCCTGCGCCTCCTTCTCGAGGCGGCTCGTGTTGGCGACCGCCGGGACGCCCAAGTCGTAGAACCAGTAGATCGGGATGAAGAGCGCGATCACCAGCACGGCGAGGAAGGCAATCGCCCGAGCGTTGCCGGTCTGCCGCACGATCTGCGCGGCACGGTCCTCGCTGAGCCCCACCGTGTGCGCCGTGTCGGGGGCCGCGAACCGCGGGAGGCCCGGCTCGCTCGCGGCGCGCGGCTCGAGGTCACGGCCCGTGCCGTGGCCGTCCGTGCTGCTCACAGGCAGCCCGGACCCTTGGCCGGGATCAATCCAGGCTGCCCGAGCGAGACCGGCAACGGGCCGAGCGTGATCTTGCCCGTGTCGATCGTCAGGATCCCCGCCGCGTCGATCGTCGAGGCGAAGCGGTCGAGGCTGCGCGGGGCCGGCCCGAGCTCGCGCACCTTGATGCCGAGACGGTCGTACCGCGAGCCGTGACAGGGGCACTCGAACCAGAAGTTGCTGGCGCAGAAGTTCGGCTTGCAGCCGAGGTGCGTGCAGCGCTGCCAGAGCGTGCGGACGTTGGTCGTGGCGCCGTCACCCTCCGGGTTGTCGCCCGGGATGAACCCGCGGGAAGGGTCGAGCAGCACGATGAACGATTGCGCGTCCTGGAAGTAGGCGGGTGCCCCCTCGCTGAACTTGGTGCCGCTCGTCGCCGGCGATGCGGCCACGACCTTGATGTCGCCGATCTGCACCTTGCCGCCGAAGCCCCCGGCCAGGTTGGGCCACAGGAACCCGATCGTTCCGCCCACCAGCTCGGCCAGCCAAAGCCCCACCCCGGCACCCAGCGAACGCCGCAGCAGCTGTCGGCGCGAGAGCCCCGCCGTGCGTCCGGTCCGCATGGACTTGAGCACCTCGGGGGTGAGCGCCCGGGGCTGCTCCGAGACCGTCAGTTTCCAGTTCCCCATCCTATGGACGTCTCCCTCAGCAGTCGACGGCAAGCGTCACGGTGTGGCGCGGGGGTCACAGCGCGAAGTGGAGGCCGCTGATCCAGGGCAGCTCGAAGGCGTACCCCGGGCCCCGGAAGAACGCCCCCACGAAGGTCAGAAAGAGCCCGAAGATCGCGATGTAGCTGAACAGCATGATGCCGACCTTGCGGTCGGACGGCCGATGCGAGCCGCCGGTCCCGTCGGGGCCGCGGTCGATGAAAGGGACCAGGGCGGCACCCACCAGCACGAACGTCGGCACCAGCACGCCGGCGACCGTGGGGTGGAACGCCGTGAGCAGCTCCTGGAGCCCCACGAAGTACCAGGGCGCCTTCGCCACCTCCGGCGTGACGTTGCCGTTCGCGAGGTCTTCGAGCGGGGCGTTGACGAAGACGCCCATCAAGAGCAGGAAGATGCTGATCATGGCGGCCGCGAAGAACTCGATCGCGAGCAAGTGCGGCCAGGTGAGGACCGTGTCGTCGGGCTCCTTCTGAACCCGTACGACGGCGTCCTGCTTGACCAGCGCGAGGAGCCGGTACGGCTTGGCCGCCATCGGCACGCGCTGCTTGTCGATCTCCGTGGTGCGCCGCTCGGGCGGCGCGGCGGGCGTCGGGGTCCGCTGCGGAAGTCGCGTCTCAGTCATGTCGCATCACCAGAGGGGCCGGGAGGAGCGTGCAGGCCGAGGCGGAACCGACAACGACGGCATGTGCGCTCATAGCGGCCCCGAAATCCCGCCGTCCTTGCGGATCCGCCAGAAGTGGACCGCCATGAAGACGGCGGCGATCAACGGGAACGCCATGATGTGGAGGACATAGAAGCGCAGCAGCGTGTTCTGCCCGACCTCGATCCCACCGAGCAGGATCAGCTGCGAGGGCTTGTTGAAGAGCGGCGCGTAGTTGGCCATGTTGGTGCCGATCGTGATCGCCCAATAGGCGATCTGGTCCCACGGCAGCAGGTAGCCGGTGAAGGAGAGCATCAGGGTGAGGAAGAGGAGCACCACCCCCACCACCCAGTTGAACTCTCGCGGCGGCTTGTAGGCACCGTGGTAGAAGACGCGCATCATGTGCAGGAAGACGAAGAACACCATCAGGTGCGCCGCCCAGCGGTGGATGTTGCGGGTCAGCAGTCCGAAGACCACCTGGGACTGGATCTGCAGGATGTCCGTGTACGCCTGTGTGGCCGACGGGACGTAGAAGAACATCAGGTAGACGCCCGTCACGACCAGGACCAGGAAGAGAAAGAACGAGAGCCCGCCGAGGCAGAAGGTGTAGGCAAACTTCACCGCATGCTGGCGCACCCGCACGGGATGGAGATGCAGGAAGACGTTGTTCATGACCGCCATCGCGCGCGAGCGCTCGTCGGACGGGTAGGCCTGCCGGAAGACCGAACGCCAGACCGCGCTGCGACGGATCGACTGGTCGACCCGTTCGAGGAAGCTCACCTGCCGCCACCTCCTCCTGTCACCGGCGCGTTGCCGAGGCCGAAGAGACCGAGCTGCGCATCGCGGTAGCTCTCCTTGTAAAGCCACCCGTCGCTGCTCACCTCCTGGAGCTCGAAGCGCTCCATCGTGATCGCGTCGTATGGGCAACGCTTCACGCAGAGCGCGCAGCGGATGCAGCGTTCCTCGTCGAGCACCATGGCCGCGCCGGTCTGCCACCCGTACGCCTCGACCAGCTCGGGCAGCGCCTCCTCGGACTTCATCTGGCTGACGTCGATCATGTGGATCACGCCCTCGGGGCAGACGTCCGCGCACGCGCCGCAGAGCACACAGCGGAACGGGTCGAACCAGATGTTGTAGTTGCACATGAGACAGCGCGTCGACTCCGCCACCGCGTCGGTGGCCGAGTAGCCACGCTCGACCGGCTGCGTGAAGTTGATCGCTGGGTCGGTGGAGGGCATGCGCGCCGACGGTGGCACCATCGGGACGTGTCGCCGCGGGATCGTGTCCCAGAACTCCGGCATCTCGTGGCGCCACGAACTGATCACCCGCACGTTGGCCTGGAATGCGACGGTCGACCGACCCGCCAGGTAGCGGTCGATCGCGTAGGCGCATTTCTTCCCGTGCCCGGCGGCCTCGATCAGCGTGGTCGGGCCGGTCACGAAGTCGCCGCAGGCGAAGACGCCCTTGACGTTCGTGGCATACGTCCCGGGATCCACCTTGATCCGCCCGCGCGCGATCTCGAAGCTCGACTCGACCGGCAGGAAGCTGTTGTCGGCGGCCTGGCTGACCGCAGGGATCACGGTGTCGGCAGGGATCACGAACTCGGTCCCGGGGATCGGGACCGGTGAGCGCCGCCCGGTCGCATCGGGTTCGCCCAGGCGGTTGCGCACCATCTTCACGCCGGTCAGGCGGCCGTTCTCGCCGATCAGCTCGACAGGGCTCACGAGGAACTCCATGCGGACGCCCTCGCGCTCGGTCTCGCCGAGCTCCTCCTCGTCGACGACGAGCTCCGAACGCGTACGGCGGTAGGCGATCGTGACCCGCTCGGCCCCGTAGCGCAGGCTCGTGCGTGAGCAGTCCATCGCCGTGTAGCCGCCGCCGATCACCACCACGTCCTGTCCGACCTCCAGTGGCTCGCCGAGGTTGGCCTTGCGCATGTACTCGACGCCGTACTGGATCCCCTGCAGGTCGCTCCCAGGGATGTCGAGCGGCACCGGATCCATCGCCCCCGCGGTGATGGCGACGGCGTCGAAGCGCTCCTGCAGCGCCTCGAAGGAGACATCGCGCCCGATGCGGGTGTTGTAGTGGAACCGCACGCCCAAGCGCTCGATCAGGCGCACGTCCATCTCGATCGCCTCGCGGGGCAGGCGGAACGCGGGAACGCCGATCAGCATCGTGCCCCCCGCGTACGGCAGCTCGTCGAAGACGTCGACGCGATACCCCGCCGTGGCCAGCTCGCGGGCGACCGACAGGCCCGCGGGGCCCGCGCCGATGATCGCGACGGTTTCGTCTCGCGGCGTGATCGCGGGCATCTCGTCGGGGATGCCCGAGGCCGCGTGCCACTCCGTGAGAAACCGCTTCATGGCGCGGATCGCGAGCGGCCGATCGATGTCGCCGCGCCGGCAGGCGCGCTCGCAGGGAGCAGAGCAGACGTAGGCGCACATGGCGGCCACCGGGTTGGGCTCACGGGCGAGGACGTAGCCTTCTTCGAAGCGTCCCTCGGCGGCGAGGTTTAGGTAACCCCGGCAGTTCGTGCCGACCGGGCAGGCCTCCTGACACTCGATGTTGCACTGCAGCCACGACGCGTCGACGGGCTGGACGAGGAACTCCTGGTTCGGATCGATCGCCACGGTCGGATCGACTCTCCGCTTGTCGGGGATGGAGCTGGAAGGTACCGGGGGAGACCGCCTGGTGAGTGACCGCTCGGGAATCTACCATCGCGGCCGGATCCTGCGCAAAAAGGGCCATCTGTCAGGCAGCCAATGGGGCGTCCGGCACTTGCCGGCCACCGATCGGGGCCGGACCGCGGCCGATCCCACCCGCGCCGGACGCCGAACCGAGCACCGGGAGCAGCGAAGATGCGGCGCCGTGCGTGACCAGGGCGGCCAGTTGCACGGCGTGCGGCCCACGACCGCGTGCGGCCCACGACAGCGCGCGGCCCGGGTGTCGCCGGCCAGCGACTTCGTCCGTTAAGCGGCCAGCGATTCTGTCATCGGCGGCGGTCTCGGCAACGACGCCAGGGATGGTCAGGGGATGGCCGATGCAGGACGTCGCGAGGTGGCCCCGGGGCTGGTGACGTGTCGGCGTCGAGCAGCGCCGCCAGCTCGGCCGGCAGATCGCGATCCGACGGCGGCGTGAGCCGGCGAGCTCGGAGCTGTGCAGCGTCCGCCGGCGCGGGTCGGACCGGGACGCACAGGCCATCGTGGCTGACCCACAGGCTGCCGTCGAGGCGCTCCTGGAGGACGACCGTCCGCCCGGCCCAGCTGCGCCCATCGCTCCGGCGCGGCAGGGCGAGGTCGCCACCTGGCCAGCTGACCGTGTTGTCCCGGCCGACCCGGCGGGGATAGTGGAAGCAGAAGACCGCCTCGGCGCTGAGGCCGTCGGGCCATGGGCGCCAGGCCGGCTGGGGGTCGGCGGCGGGCACGGCGAACCGCTCGTTGTGGCGATCGAGGAAGGTGGGCAGGAAGGCGTTGGCCGCCTCGATCGTGGTGACCCCTGCCAGGCGCAGCTCCACCACGAGCCGGTCCTGGAGCGTCCCCCACAGGCGCTCGACCCGGCCCTTGGCCGGCGCGGAGTGGGCCCCGATCCAGCCGATCCCGGCCTCGTCGAGGGCCCGCCCGACCTGGGTCAGGCTGCGCTTGCCGGTGAGCTGCTCGGCGAGCGTCGGGGCGCGGTTCCCCTCGACGATGAAGATCCGGTGGCGGTCGGAATAGACGGCGCCCGGCAGACCATGGCGCACGGCCGTCTGGGCGAGCGTGGTGAAGTAGCCGACCGCATCCTCCTGGGCGCGGAACGTCCCGCCGGGCACCCGTCCGGTCGCGTCGTCGATGCCGCCCACGAGCGTCGCGAACCCGAACTCGGGCCCGAACCAGCGATGCCGACTGCCATCGACCTGGAGGAGCTGGCCCTCGCGCGCCATCCGCTCCCGACGGCTCCGCTGACGCGGCGGGCGGCGGGTCCGGGTCGGCCGGATCGAGGCCTCGGCCAGGATCCTCCGGAGCGTCCGGGGGGCGACGACGAGCCCCTCGCGCTCGGCGAGCAGCTCGGCCAGGTGGGTGTGGTTGACCCCGGCATAGGTCGTCGTCGCCAGTTCGACCACGCGACGCCGGAGCCCCTCGTCGATCCGGTTGGCCGGGGTCCGGCCGCGGTTGCCGTGGGCGAGCGCAGCCGGACCGTCGCCGTACCGGGCGAGGAGACGGTCGACCTGACGGGCCGACAGCTTGAGGATGGCGGCGGCCTGATCGATCGTCAGGCCACCGTTCACGACATGCTCGAGCACGGAGGCTCGATGCTGGGCCCGTGCGTCGGGCGGAGTCTGTCTGTCCTTCGGTTCCATGGACCGGAGGCTGACAGAATCGCTGGCCGCTTAGCTCGGACAGAATCGCTGGCCGTTCACACAGCGCGCGGCCCGGGTTGACGCCGGCTCCGGTACCCCGTACGCTCGCGTCCCAGGATGCGACGCTGCCCGCCGTCCGTACCGCCCGGCCCGTGATGAGCCTTCCGGGTCCTCTGCTTCTTGTTCT
>JAJYNJ010000006.1 GCA_021786385.1 Chloroflexota bacterium | reverse complement strand
GATCCTCGAGGCGGTCGACGCCGGGATCGGGCTGGTCGTCTGCATCACCGAGCGCATCCCTGCGCTCGACATGGTCAAGGTGATGCCCGTCGTGCGCGCGGCTGGGGCGCGGCTGATCGGCCCGAACTGCCCCGGGGTCACCTCGCCGGGACGGGCGAAGGTCGGCATCATCCCGGGCACGATCCACCGCGCAGGGCCGGTCGGCGTGGTCAGCCGGTCCGGGACCCTAACCTACGAGGTCGTCCAGGCGCTGACGGACGCCGGCATCGGCCAGTCGACCTGTGTCGGGATCGGGGGCGACCCGATCATCGGCACGAGCCACCTCGACGTGCTGCAGCTCTTCGCCCAGGACCCCGAAACCGAGGCGATCGTGCTGATCGGGGAGATCGGCGGCAGCGCCGAGGAGGAAGCGGCGGCCTGGGCGGCCGAGCACCTGCGGGGCGTGCCCAAGGCGGCCTTCATCGCCGGCCGGACGGCGCCGGAAGGGAAGCGGATGGGCCACGCAGGGGCCATCATCAGCGGCGGATCCGGGACCGCGGCCGCGAAAGTCGCGGCGCTCGAGGCGGCCGGCTTTCGGGTGGCCGAGACGCCCGGGCAGATCGCGCGGCTGCTGATCGAGCAGGGAGTGCGCGCGGGCTAATCGCCGCCACGGTTTCGGTGGCGCGGCCGGCCGGCTAGCCGGCGGCGAGCGGTCCCTCCCCCGCTCCGTACAGCGCCGCCCATGCGGGCCCGCCCGGCTCCTCGATCAGTTCCACCAGCACGCCGTGGCAGCTGCGTGGGTGCAGGAACGCGACCGGTCCCTCCGCGCCGCGCCGCGGTGCCTGGTCGAGCAACTCGACGCCAGCGGCCGCCATCCGTGCCAGCGTCTGGGCCACGTCGGGTACCGCGAAGCAGACGTGGTGGAACCCCTCGCCGCGGCTCTCGAGGAAGCGCGCCACGCCGGTCGCCGGGTCGGTCGGCTCGACCAGTTCGATGCGGCTCGCCCCGACCGGCAGGAACGCGATGCGGACTCCGTCGGAGGGGATCGGCACGACCGATCCGAGGGCCAGCCCGAGCGTGTCGTGGTAGAAGCGCAGCGCGACGTCCATGTCGCGCACGACGACGGCGACGTGGTGGATCGCGCCGAGGCCATGGCGCTCGGCCAGTTCTTGCGGGGTCATCGGTCCTCCCGTGTGGCGTGATGGCTCGTCTGCCGGGCGCTGCGTCGTGGGCGCGGTTCTCCCGGACGGTTCAGATCGTGATCGACTCGCGGTGTTCTCCCCACGCCGCGCGCAGCACGTCGCTCATCTCGCCCAGGGTGGCGTGCGCATGCACCGCGTCGATCAGCGCCGGCACGACGTTTTCCTCGCTGCCGGCCACCGCCGCCAGCCGGTCCAGCGCGCGCTCCCAAGCGATCGGATCGCGCTCGGCCCGTACCCGTCGCACACGCTCGATCTGGCGGCGCTCCTCCTGCGGGTCGATCCGCTGCAGCGTCGGGGCGGGCGTCGGTTCATCGACGAAGCGGTTGACGCCGACGACGACCTCCTCTCCGGATTCCACCGCGCGCTGGCGCCGGTACGCGGATTCCTGGATCTGGCGCTGCTGGTAGCCGGCCTCGATCGCCGCAAGCGCCCCCCCCAGCGCATCGATCTCCTCGAGGTAGCCGGTCGCCACGCGCTCGAGCTGGTCGGTGAGCGATTCCACGAAATAGCTCCCGGCCAGCGGATCAGGGGTCTCCGTGACGCCGGCCTCGTAGGCGAGGATCTGCTGTGTGCGCAGCGCCAGCCGGGCCGACTCCTCTGTCGGGAGGGCCAGCGCCTCGTCGCGCGCGTTCGTGTGCAGGCTCTGCGTGCCGCCCAGCACGGCTGCGAGCGCCTGGAGCGTGGTGCGGACGACGTTGTTCTCGATCGCCTGGGCGGTCAGGCTGCTGCCCGCCGTCTGGGTGTGGAACCGGCACATCATCGAGCGCTCGTTCTGGGCGCCAAACCGGTCGCGCATGATCCGCGCCCACATGCGCCGCGCCGCACGGAACTTGGCGACTTCCTCGAAGAGCTCGCTCCACGCCGCGAAGAAGAAACTGAGGCGGCCGGCGAAGCGGTCCACGTCGAGCCCGCGGCGACGGGCCGCCTCGACGTACGCGATCCCGTCGGCCAGCGTGAACGCCAGCTCCTGGGCCGCCGTGGCGCCCGCCTCCCGCATGTGGTACCCGCTGATCGAGATCGTGTTCCATTTCGGCAGTTCTGACGCACAAAATTCGAAGATGTCGGTGACGAGCCGCATCGAGGGTCGCGGCGGGTAGATGTACGTGCCGCGCGCGATGTACTCCTTGAGGATGTCGTTCTGGGTGGTGCCACTGAGCGCGCTGCGTGGCACGCCCTGGCGCTCCGCGGCCGCCACGTAGAACGCCAGCAGAATGGCGGCTGTGGCGTTGATCGTCATCGATGTACTGACGCGATCGAGGGGGATCCCCTCGAGCAGGACCTCCATGTCGGCCAGCGAGCTGATCGGGACGCCGACCCGACCGACCTCGCCCTCGGCGTGGGGGGCGTCCGCGTCGTAGCCCATCTGGGTCGGCAGGTCGAAGGCGACCGACAGCCCGGTCTGTCCCTGCTCGAGCAGGTAGCGGAAGCGCCGGTTGGTCTGCTCGGCACTGGCGAAGCCGGCGTACTGCCGCATGGTCCAAAGTCGACCGCGGTACATCGTCGGCTGCACGCCGCGCGTGAACGGGAACTCCCCCGGACGGCCCAGGTCGCGCTCTTCGTCGAGTCCCTCGATATCCGCCGGCGTATACAGGTCGGCGATTTCGATCCCGCTCGAGGTCGTGAAGCGGGGGCGCCGTTCGGGGAACTCGCCGATCGCCTTCGCACGGGTCGTCTCGCGCCAGCGTCGCCGGCCCAACTCACTCGCGGACGACCCGCTGCCTGGCTCAGCCGAACCGCTGCCTGGATCAGCCGACCTACCCGACCTCGAGGACGGTGGTGCTGGCCCGCGATCCGCCTCGGCCGCCGCGCCCGGCCTCGGCAACGACGTGGCGTCGGCCCGACCGCCGGCCGCCTCGCTGGTACGACGGGGCTCAGGCGACGCCGTGCTCCTCGCCTCACCCCCCGCGCCCGGCTCCACCTCGCTGGTCACGCGATCACCACCAGCTCGTCTCCGTGCTCCACGCGAGCGCCCGGCTCGACGCGCACCTGCTCGATGGTACCCGCCCGATGGGCCAGCACTTCGTTCTCCATCTTCATCGCCTCGAGCGAGCAGAGCCGCGCCCCCGCCGCGACCCGATCGCCGACGGCGACCCAGACCCCGACGATCCGGCCGGGCAGGGGCGCGCGCACAACCTGCCGGCCAAGCGCGGGCCCGCCAGCCTGCCGCTGCATCCGCTCGCGCAGCGCGGCGCGACGGGCCGGCTCCACGGTAACCTCGAACCGCCAGCCGTCCACGACGACCTCCACGCGTAGAGACCCGGTGGGCTGTCCGTCGGATCGGGGCAGGACCCGGACCGACCACAGGGCCCCCGCCGCGGGCCCATCCGCGGGCGCGGGATCCGGCACGACGTCGAGCACGAGCGGCGTGTCTCCTTCCACGGTCACTCGGATCGCCGAGTCCGGGGGCGGCAGGGCCAGCGCGCTCACTGCGAGCCCGGCCGCGGCCCTGCCTGACGGCTCGGGCGTCGCCACCATCCCACCCGGTGCAAGCGCGTCGGGCCGGTTCGTGGCCCCACCCGGCCCGCGTTTCACGCGGGCCACCGCTCGACGGCCTCGCGCCGGGCGACGCGCACCCATCGCTCGTCGGAGCTGGCGGACCCGTCAGCGGCCGGATCGCGGCGCGGGCCGACGTCGTCGGGCGGCCGGCCGGACCAGGCCTCGGCCCCCCGCCTCCCGAACTCGGTCGCCGCCGTCCATGTCGCCGCGATGGCCGCTGCCCGTGCGGCCGCCGCGGCACGGAGCTGCGCCGCACGCCAGCGGTCCGGCACGAACGAGGTCGAGAGCACGGCCGCCGCGAACGCCGGCTCCGCGGCCACCCAGCGGTGGAACGGCAGCGTGGTCTGGAGCCCGGCCACTTCGAACTCATCGAGCGCCCGCCGCAGCCGGGCGAGCGCCCCGGGCCGGTCCTCGGCCACCACCAACAGCTTCGCCAGCAGCGGGTCGTAGTCGGTGCCGACGACGCTCCCCTCCTCCACCCCCGCATCCACGCGCACGCCGGGTCCGCCCGGTTCGCGCCAGCGCGTGATCCGACCCGAGACCGGGGCGAACTCGCGGCCGGGGTCCTCGGCGCTGATCCGCACCTCGATGGCATGCCGTTCGGGACGCGCGGCATGCGCCGCGGCCGCGCGGACCCGCCGAGAGAGCGACTCACCCGCCGCGATGCGCAACTGCTCGTGGACGAGGTCGAGGCCACTCACCAGCTCGGTCACCCCGTGTTCGACCTGCAGCCGCGTGTTGACCTCCAGGAACCAGAAACTGCCGTCAGGCGCCAGCAGGAACTCCGCCGTGGCGGCGTTGCGCAGCCCGAACGCACGGGCCACGGAGACGGCGAGGCGGTGCAGCTCGCGCCGGCGCGGCGCGGTCAAACCCGGGGCGGGCGCCTCTTCGACCAGCTTCTGGTGCCGCCGCTGCAGCGAGCAGTCGCGCTCGCCGAGCGCCACGATCTCCCCCTCCGCGTCTCCGAGCAGCTGCACCTCCACGTGCCGCGCGCCCTGCACGTAGCGCTCCAGATAGACCGATCCGTCCCCGAACGCGGCCGCCGCCTCGCGCGACGCCGCGAGCAGGGCGGCCGGCAGCTCCCCTGCCTCGTCGACTCGCCGCATGCCGCGCCCCCCACCGCCGGCAGACGCCTTGACCATCAAGGGCCAGCCGACGCGATCGGCCTCGGGCAGTACCGACGCGGCCGCCTCGAGGTCCTCGACCGGTGCCGGTTCCAGCGTCCCCGGCACGACTGGCACGCCGGCTGCCCGCGCCGCCCGCCGGGCCGCGAGCTTGTCTCCCAGGCCCGCCAGCGTTTCCGGGGAGGGGCCCACGAACGCGATCCCCGCTTCCGCGCAGGCGCGGGCGAACGCCGCCCGCTCGGAGAGGAAGCCGTACCCGGGGTGGATGGCTTCGGCGGCCGTCTGGCGGGCGGCCGCCAGGATGGCGTCGATCCGCAGATAGCTCTCGGCTGCGGGCGGGGGTCCGATCCGGACCGCCACGTCGGCGGCGCGCACATGGGGCGCCCGGACGTCGGCGTCGCTATACACCCCAACGGCTTCGCAACCAAGCTCGTGGCAAGCACGGATGACGCGCACCGCGATCTCTCCGCGGTTGGCCACCAGCACGCGACGAAACGGCGGCTTCACGCCCGCCGCCCCTCGCGCCCTTGCTGGGCGCGCCCGGCGCGCTGTCTTTGCGCAAAGACGCGCCGCGGCGCCACCCCGAGACGCCGCGCCGCCGCGATCAGGCGCTCGCCCGCCAGCTCCAGCGTGGCGCTTCGCTTGGGGAACGCCAGTCGCACCAGCGCGCGACCCGCGCCCGGAGTCAGGAAGAGCGCCGTGCCGGGCACGACCGCCACCCCTGTCTCCTCCACTAGCCACTTCGCGAACTCCGCGGAGTCGGCGAAGCCACCCGCCGCAAGATGGGGGCTGACGTCCGCCAGCACGTAGTAGGCACCCTGCGGGGCAGCCCCGGCCATTCCTGCCGCGGCGAGTGCGCGCAGCAGCAGATCGCGGCGCCTGCGATAGACGTGGGCAAGCCGCTCGTGATATGCGTCGCCGAGTCCGAGCGCAGCCACGCCCGCCGCCTGGAACGGCGTGGGTGCCGCGATTGTCAGGAAATCGTGGACCTTGCGCAGCGCGTCGCTGAGCGGGGCCGGGGCGATGGCCCACCCGACGCGCCAGCCGGTGACCGCGTACGCCTTCGACAGGGCGCTGACCGTCACGGTGCGCTCGGCCATCCCGGGATACTGCGCGAGAAAACGGTGGCGCCCCTCGTACACGATGTGTTCGTAGATCTCGTCGGTGAACGCGAAGAGGTCGTGGTCGCGGCACAGCGCTGCGATGGCGGCCAACTCGTCGTCACGGAAGACGCGCCCCGTGGGGTTGTGCGGGTTCGTCAGGATCAGTGCGCGTGTGTGCGGTCCGACCGCGCCGCGGAGCGCATCGGCGTCGAACGTCCAGTCGGGCCAGCGCAGGGGAACTGGGACCGCCCGCGCACCAGCCAGCAGCAGCGCCGGCGCGTACGACTCGTGCAACGGATCGCAGACCAGCACCTCGCTCCCTTCCTCCAGCAACGCGAGGCAGGCCGCAGCGATCGCTTCGGTCGCGCCACAGACCACCGTGACATCGTGTTCGGGGTCGATCCCCGCCCACCCGCGCCGGCCGTACGCCGCAGCGATCGCCGCGCGCAGCTCGGGCGCTCCCCAAGTGACGGCGTACTGATTGAGATCGCCCCGGATGGCGCGGACCGCGGCCGCCTTGACAGGCGCCGGGGCCGGGAAATCGGGAAAGCCTTGCGCGAGGTTCACGGCGTCGTATCGCTGCGCCAGGCGCGTCATCTCGCGGATGACGGATTCTCCGAACGCTGCGATCCGCGTCACGGACGGGAGCGGGGCTTGCTGTCTTTGCACAAAGACGCTGCCGTGCGGTACGGTCACAGCGGGATATTCCCGTGCTTGCGCGACGGGTTCCGGTCGCGTTTGCTCGCCAGCATCTCGAGCGCACGGATCAGCCGGGGCCGCGTCTCCGATGGTTCGATCACGTCGTCGACGTAACCGCGCGCGGCCGCCACGTACGGATGCGCGAAGCGTTCCTCGTACTCTCGCACCAGGATCGCACGTTCCGCCTCCGGGTCCGCGGCCCGCGCGATGCGGTCGCGAAAGATGATGTTGACCGCACCCTCGATCCCCATCACCGCGATCTCAGCCGTGGGCCAGGCGAGGTTGACGTCGCCCCGGATGTGCTTGCTGCTCATCACGTCGTACGCGCCTCCGTACGCCTTGCGGGTGATCACCGTCAGCTTCGGCACGGTGGCCTCGCAGTACGCGTACAACAGTTTTGCACCGTGCCGGATGATGCCGCCATGTTCCTGCGCCACGCCGGGCAGGAACCCCGGCACGTCGACCAGCGTTACCAGCGGGACGTTGAACGCGTCGCAGAAGCGCACGAAACGCGCCGCCTTGTCCGACGCGTCGATGTCGAGTGCGCCCGCCAGCACCATCGGCTGTTGCGCAACGACGCCCACACTGCGTCCGCCGAGGTGCGCGAATCCGACGATGATGTTGGCGGCCCAGTCTGGCTGTAGCTCGAGGAACTCGCCGTCGTCGACGATCGCGCGGATGACGGTCTTCATATCGTAGGCCCGCGTCGGCTCGTCGGGAATGATGCGATCGAGGATCTCGTCCCGCCGCTCGACCGGATCGGACGTGGGGCGCAGCGGAGGGTCGCCGAGGTTGTTCTGCGGCAGGAACCCCAGCAGCCGCCGCGCCAGGTCCAGCGCGCTCGCTTCGTCCCGGGCAGCGAGATGTGCCACACCGCTCACCTGAGTGTGTGTGGCCGCGCCACCCAGCCGCTCGCGGTCCACTTCCTCGTGGGTGACCGCGCGCACGACCTCGGGACCGGTGACGAACATGTAGCTGGTCCCCTCGACCATGATCGTGACGTCGGTGATGGCGGGCGAGTAGACGGCGCCGCCGGCGCAGGGACCCATGATCAGCGAGATCTGCGGCACGACGCCCGACGCGAGGGTGTTGCGCAGGAAAATCTCGGCATAGCCCCCGAGCGACGCCACGCCCTCCTGGATGCGCGCGCCGCCCGAGTCGTTGAGGCCGACGATCGGTGCGCCCGTCCGCATCGCGAGATCCATCACTTTGCAGATCTTCTCCGCGTGTGCCTCCGACAGGGAGCCGCCGAACACGGTGAAGTCCTGGCTGAAGACGAAGACCAGCCGGCCGTCGATCGTGCCGTGTCCGGTGACGACGCCGTCGCCAAGGATGCGCTGCTCGTCGAGACCAAACTCTGCGGTCCGGTGCAGCACGAACGCATCGAACTCGACGAAGGACCCCGGATCGAGCAGCAGCTCCAACCGCTCACGCGCCGTCAGCTTGCCCTGCCGGTGCTGTCGTTCGATCCGCTCGGATCCGCCACCGAGGCGGCTCTGCTCCCGCATGGCCCGCAGGCGCGCGACGCGAACGTCATTGCTCGCCACGGCTCTCCCTTCCGTTGTCTTTGCGCAAAGACGGTTCGGCTATCGTACCAGTGGCCCCGTCCGCCGCCCCAGGGGCCGCGACGGCGCGCCCCGCGTGCGAACGGCGCGAGCCGCGTGCGAACGACTACGCGACGCGCGCCCCGGGGGCTGGGCCACAAGCCTCGATCGCGGTACGCGGGTCGCAGGCGGCCAGGGCAAGGCGCAGCACGCGTGGTCGCTGCGCGTGGCGCGTGTCGCCGCGCGACGGACCGGTCTCCGTACCGGACGATCGGGGGATGGCGACGCGGACCGGAGCGGCCAGACTTATCCACCGATTCGGTGAACAACTCGGCATCTGTGTGGACAACTGCGTTGGGCAGGCCGGTTGCTGGCGCTAGACTGGCGCGAGCCCGTCGCCCGGCGCTGATACGGATTTGATCAAACCGGCGTAGAGAGGAAGCGAGCCCGTGGCGAACGTCATCGCGATCGCGAACCAGAAAGGCGGCGTCGGCAAGACGACGACGGCCATCAACCTTGCCGGCGCGCTGGCCGAGCAAGGGTACCGCGTGCTGTGCATCGACATGGACCCGCAGGCCAACCTGACCGTCGGTCTCGGGATCAACATCGGTACAGTCGAGCGGTCGATGGCTGATGTGCTGGCGGACGAGCGGGCCCGGCTCGAAGAGGTCGTGATCCCGACGCAGACGAGCGGGATCGACGTCGCGCCCGCGACCCTCGAGCTCGCCTCGACCGAGGTTGAACTCTTCTCCGCGATCGGCCGCGAACAGGCGCTGCACGAGGCGACCTCTGGCTGGGTGGACGATCGCTACGACTACGTCCTGATCGACTGCCCGCCGACCCTCGGGTTGCTCACCATCAACGGCCTGGTGGCGGCAGACAACGTGATCATCCCAGTGCAGACGCAGTACTACGCCCTCAAAGGGCTCAGCGCGCTCGTCAAGGTGATCAACCAGATCCGCGCCAAGCGGCTGAACCCCGACCTGCGCATCCTGGGACTGCTGCCGACCTTCTACGACGGCCGGACGCTGCTCGGGCGCGAGATGCTCGACGAGCTGCGCGAGCTGGGCGATCACCACGTCTTTCACAGCATCGTCAAGAACACGGTGAAGCTGGGCGAGGCGCCACTGACCGGTCGTCCGGTCACGGCATACGCCGGCGCATCCGACGCTGCTCGCACGTTCCGCGAGCTGGCACGGGAGGTAATCGATCTTGGCTAGGCCCGACTTCCGGAGTGCCGCCGCGCGCCGCCTGTCCGAAGAGCGCGAGGACCTCTCCCCTGCCATCCTCAGCCTCCTCTCGCCCGACGAGAAGACCCGCAGCACGGCCGTCCGACAGGTGCCGCTCGGACGCATCGACCCGAACCCCGAGCAACCGCGCCTCGCGCTCGACCAGGACGCCCTCAACGAGCTCGCGGCATCCGTGCGGGAGCACGGTGTACTGCAGCCGGTCCTGCTCCGGCCGTTGCCGGCCGGGCGCTACCAGTTGGTCGCCGGCGAACGGCGCTGGCGCGCCGCGCAGCTTGCTGAACTGGCGACCATCCCGGCGCTCGTCGAAGAGATCGACGACGAAACCGCGCTGGAGATCGCCATCATCGAGAACCTCCAGCGGGAGGACCTCTCGCCGCTCGATGAGGCGGCCATGTACCAGCGCATGACGCACGACTACGGCTACAGCGTCCGCAAGCTGGCCCAGAAGCTGGGCAAGGACAAGGGCTACGTGGAGAACCGGCTGCGGCTCGCCAACGCCCCGTCCGAGATCCGCGAGCTCGTGTCTTTGCGCAAAGACACCGTCTCACACGCCTACGAGCTCCTCAAAGTGCAGGATCCGCGACGACGCAAGCGGCTTGCCGAACAGGTCGCGCGCGGGGAACTGACGCTCCAACGCCTCCGCCAGCGCATCGAGGGCCGTCCCGTCGCCGACGAGGACGATCCGCCCCGGCGTCGGCGCCGTATCCGGACCGCCGCGGGCGAAGCCGCTGCAGCGGCGACGGCGGAGACGCCGGCGTCCGAGCCCGAGGTCGAACCCGCCCCACGGCCCACCCCGGCCGGCGACGACGCCCTGGTCGCGTCGAAGACCCACCTGAGCCAAGCGCTGGAGGATCTCGTCGCGGTGCTGCGCGCTCCGCAGGCGCTCGACGGGATGAGCGAGGTCGACCGCGCGAACCTCGCCAAGTACCTGACGATCGCCAAGCTGCGGCTGGAGAACGCGATCGCGCTGCTCCGCGCCGGCGAGGGCCGGGCCTGAACGCACACGGACCGGGACACCGGGCGGGCTCAAGCCGAGCAGGCTTCGCGCGGCCCGGTCCCGCCCTCCGGGAGGATCGCCGGCTCGCCAGCACCCCGGGGCCGATTGCCACAGCGGCGACCAGCAGGGTGGCCATCCGGGCCGACGGCCACCCACCAGCGACTACGCGCGCGCGGCGGCCGCGGCAGGTCGACTAGATCGGGTGCCCTAGATAAAGGTCATCTCGTGGAAGTTCTCCACGAGGTACTCGATCAGGCGATGGCGGCCATCGGGCGTCTCGTGCCGGATGCCGGGGACTAGGCACCACAGCTCGATCGCGGGCACCATCAGCTCACCGTCGGCCGTGCGACCGAGCGTCGCGGGAGCCCCGCCGCCGGCAGCGAAGACCCGCTCGAAGCCAGTCTCCTCGATCTGGGTCGCCCGCAGGAAGTCGCGCAGCACCCGCCGCACACCGATGCGGATCGACAGATCGCGCATGAGCTCCTTCGCCCAAGCGTCGATCTGCTCGTCGGGCTGCGCCTCGAGCCGTCGACGGTACTCGGTAGGGTCCGGGGCGAGTCCGGTCGCGCCGCTCATGGTCCTCCTCTCCGCGTGTCGCGCGGCATTATCGCACGCTATCCTCCGGGCATGGACATGCGACGACTGGCGGGTCGGGCTGCCGTGGTCACCGGCGGCAACTCCGGGATCGGCTTCGCGATCGCCCGGCGCTTCCTCGATGAGGGGGCGGCGGTGACGATCATCGGGCGCAGCGCGGGCAAGGGTGAGCGGGCGCGGCGTGCGCTGGAGGAAGCCGTGCCCGGGACCCGTGTCCGCTTCGCGGTGGCGGACGTCCGCGATCGCGAGGCGCTCCGCCATGCGTTCGACGATGCCGAGCACGAACACGGGACGCCGACGATCCTTGCCTGCGCGGCCGGCGTTGGCGTCGTGCAGCTCGTATCACGGACCGACCTCGCGGACTGGGAGTGGGTGATGGGCACGAACGTCACCGGGACGCTCCTCGCCGCCCAGTTGCTGATGCCCCGCATGGCGGCCGCTGGAGGCGGCGCCATCGTCACGATCGGCTCCGACGCGGCCGTCAACGGCGAGCGGCTGATCGGCGCGTATTCGGTCTCGAAGGCGGCGGTCGTGATGCTCACGAAGCTGCTGGCACTCGACGGCGCCCCGGACGGGATCCGGGCCAACTGCATCTGCCCGACGTACGTCGAGCCGGGCATGAGCGACTTTCCCGACCGCATCTCGGGACACGACGCAGGCGACGTGCCGGAGATTGCCCCGCTGCCACCGCTCGGCCGGTACGGCTGGCCTGAGGATGTCGCCGCGCTGGCGGCGTTCCTCGCTTCGGACGACGCGCAGTTCGTGAGCGGGGCCACGGTCGCCCTCGACGGTGCGATGACAGCGGGCATCCCCGCCTACGACGCCGACGAGGTCGCGCGCGCCCAGCGGATCGCGAGACGCCTGCTGCGCTGAGCGGGGTCGGCACCCGAGCGCGCTGGCGTCGGCGAACGAGCGCGCTGGCGTCGGCGAATCGGCGGTGCGCGTCAGCCGCCTACAGCGGATCGGTCGATGCGGCGATGGACCTCGCTCATCCAAGCGACGATGCGCTCGCCGGCGGCACCGAGCCCTTGGAGCACTTACCCCTCGAACTGCGCCGTCAGCACCACCAGGCCGGCGTCGGTCGCCGCCAGCACCTGGAACCGCCGACTGGGCGGATCGCCCCAGACCACGTGGCGCCGCGCCGTCGAAGCGTCTTGGCCGTCGCATGGCCGCAGCGCGCCGCGCCGTCGGCGCAGCGACGTCCAGAGGCGCAGCGGCGTCCAGAGGCGCAGCGCCGGCCCCTTGGGGCGCGGCGTGCTAGCGTGGAGGACCCGGGACCGTGGGGTCCCGGCCTCGGCCGTGGGTCCACGGCACCTGAACACTGGTCAGTTCGATGACGACCGCTTCCAGATCCATCATCCGCGAGGTGGCCGCGCGCCGCGGCCCGGCCGGACACCGCAGGGCTGTCGGCCGGCCTCTCCGGCTCGCAACGTTGGCCCTGGTCAGCACCCTGGTGGCCGCCTGCGGCACCTCGACGACCCCCTCCGCCACTCCCGTGGCGCCCCCCGGCGCGGGCGCCAGCGCCGCCCCCGCCGCGCCATCCGCCGGGGCCTCGCTCTCCCCGGGGACCGCCCGCGCAAGCGCAGCCCCCGCCGCCGATGGGTCGGGATCTCCGTCCGGGAGCACGGGGAACGCGCCCTCCGGCGCCGCGTTCGGGGCGGAGGCCCTGCAGGCGCAATTCGTCTCGGTGATCCAGAAGGTCAACCCGTCGGTGGTGCTGATCCAGACGAACGTCGGCCTGGGCTCCGGGATCGTCTTCGACACGCACGGGGACATCGTGACCAACGCGCACGTGGCAGGCGGCGCCACCTCGTTCACCGTGACGCTCGCCGACGGGCGCAGCGTCAGCGGCAAGCTCGTCGGCGAGTTCGTGCCCAACGACATCGCCGTGATCCGAGCCAGCGCGAGCAACCTGCAGCCGGCGACGTTCGGCGATTCCTCGAAGTTGCAGGTGGGCGACATCGTCCTGGCCATGGGCAACCCGCTCGGCCTGCAGAGCAGCGTCACGGAGGGGATCGTCAGCGCCCTCGGGCGCACGGTGGCCGAACCGAACGGCGCCGCGCTCCCCAACGTGATCCAGACCAGCGCCGCGATCAACCCGGGGAACAGCGGCGGTGCCCTCGTCGACCTCGCCGGCGACGTGGTCGGCATCCCGACCTTGGCGGCGACCGATCCCCAGATCGGTGGTGCCGCGGCCGGGATCGGCTTTGCGATCCCCAGCAATGTGGCCAAGGACCTGGCCAGCCAGATCATTGCCTACGGCAAGGTCATCAACTCGCATCGGGCGTACCTGGGCATCCAGAGCGCCGACCTCTTCGCGGGCGGCGGCGCGCTCGTCTACAGCGTGGTGCCCGGTGGCCCCGCTGCGAAGGCCGGACTGCGGGCCGGCGACATCATCACCGCGATCGACGGGCAAGCGATCACGTCGGCCGCCGACCTCGCGACCGCGCTGGCGGACCTGAAACCCGGGCAGACGGTCTCGGTGAGCATCACGCATCCCGACGGGAGCCAGGCCACGGTGCACGTGACGCTCGGTCAGCTGCCCGGATAGCCGCGGCCCGCACCCGCGCGAGGCGGCCGTGCTCGTCGAGCGGCTTCTGGAAGCGTCACCGGGAGCGTCACGCGTCCCACGCCCCGGGTCGCGCAGGGTCGCACGCGGTGGCCCAGAGCGGACCTGGTGGTCGAGAAATGGCTCCGGCGGCAGGACTCGAACCTGCGACCAAGCGGTTAACAGCCGCCCGCTCTACCGACTGAGCTACGCCGGACCGGCAACCCGCGGAGTATAGCGGATGGCGATCGGCCGCCCCACCTGCGGCCCACCATCAGGCCCGCCGCGAAGAAGACGATTCGTCCGTCCCGGCCACGGCCCCGACCGACGCCCCCTCGCCCGGGCGCATCGAGTGGCGCACCTGCCCACCACCTCGTCGCTTCACGAGGTACATGGCTCGGTCCGCCGCCGCGAGGAGCGCCCCAGGCGTCAGGCCATCCTGGGGATAGATCGCGTATCCGATGCTGGCCCCGACCGACGCCACGTCCCCGCCCGGCAGCGCGTAGGTCCGCTCGCGCAGCGCCACGAGGATCCGCTGGGCGGCCAGCCGCGCCTCCCGCGCCGCCGTGTCGGGCATGAGCACGACGAACTCGTCGCCGCCGTAGCGCGCCACGATGTCGTTCGTCCGCACGGCGAGCCGAAGCGTGGTCCCCAGCTCGTGGAGGACGTGGTCGCCGGCGGCGTGTCCGTACTCGTCGTTGACCGCCTTGAAGCCGTCCAGGTCGAGCATCAGCACGCCGAGCGGCCGCCCCGTCCGGGACGATCGCGCCACCTCCTGGACCAGTCGCTCCTGCAGCTGCCGGTGGTTGGCGAGTCCCGTGAGCTGATCGAGGTCCGCGGCCCGGCGCAGCCGCTCGAGCAACGAGGCGTTCTCGAGGACCGCGGCCGCGTGATTCGCCAGCGCCCGGCAATACTCGAGGTCGGCCTCCGAGTAGCGGCGCTCGCGGCTGCGCGTCGCCAGTTCGACGAGGCCCAGGACCTCGCCGCCAGCGATCATCGGCAGGAGCAGCAGCGTCCGATCGCCACGGCTGCGCATCCCCTCCTGTTCGTCCGGCTCGTGCAGCGGGTCGGACGCCTGGACGATCACCGTGGCACGCTCCCGAAGCACCCGGCGCATGGCCGGTCGGTCGCGCAGATCGTAGGTGGCCGGTGGCAAGTCGGAACCGTACTGGCCGAGGCGCTCGAGCCGGGTGGTGCCTTCGATCCAGCGCACGATCGAACAGGCGTCGACACCGGCTCCCGCGCAGATCCGCCGTGCCAGGACGGACGCGAGGGAACGCTCGTCGCGCGCCTCGTTGCCGCTCTGGCTGATCTCGAGCAGGGCCCGCAGCTCCTCGACGACGCGGTCGCGGCTCGCGAGCAGCCGCGCGTTGGCGATCGCGACGGCGGCCTGGTCGGCCAGGATGCGCAGCAGGCGCAGGTCGTCGGGGCCGAACTGATCGATGCCGAGCTTCGAGAGGACGATCACCCCGGTCACCTGCTGCTCGTACAGCATCGGCATCAGCAGCATCGACTCGTCGATGCGAGGCGTGCCCGGGATCTGGATCGCACGGCCGTCGTGGGCCGCGTCGGGCACCACGAGCGGCTCGCCGCGCAGCGCGACGAGCCCGGTCAGCCCCTCCCCCACTCGCACGCGCAGGGCGTCGAGCGTCTCGCCCCGGTACTCACTGATCTCGCCGCGGAACGCCACCGGGGTGAGATCGACGCCGTTCTCCTCGAGGACGTAGACGCGACAGTTGTGGTACTCGATGACCTTGCGGGTCTCCACCGCGATCGTCTGACCGATCTCCTCGGTCGACGCGAGGCGTGTGAGACGGGCCCCGATGCGCTGGATCGCCTCGAGCTGCTGCACCCAGTGGGAGGTGCGCTCGGCCGTTTTCAGGGCCGCGACGCGTTCGGCCAGCCGGCGTGCATAGAGCCGGGCGACCGCCCGATCCGCACGCGTGAACGGCCGTCGACCTTTGCGCGCGAGGTAGACGAAGCCGCCGTCGACGTCGGGGACGGCGACGAGCAGCGTGGCGCCCGGGGGACCTGCCCGCTCGATGTGGATCGGCAGATCGAGCCCGACGCGCCGGGTGCCGCGCGGCTCCAGGCGCCGCGCAACTGGCCCATCCGCGAACGCGATGCGGAGCGCGCCCTCCGTGTCGTCCAGGTAGACGGCGATGCCACCGTCGGCCTGCAGGTCCCGGCGCAGCTCGCGCACGATGATGGCCACCGCGTCCGCGTCGGGAAAGCCCGGAGGCGGCTGGTGGGCGGCGTTCATCGCCGGAGGGGCGAAGCCGCGACGAGACGCGCGGTCGAGGCCGCGGGGATCGGAGACGAACGGCGCGCCATCGACGAGGACCTCCGGGACGCGGTTGTATCGAGCATCGTACCTCCCGCCCCCGTCGGGCAGGTATCCGACGAGGGCGGCCGCGAGGGCCGCCGGCGGTCCTGACCCAGGCCGGCGCTGGGCGAGCAGCTCCCCGTCTGTCACGGTGGGCCGCGACCGGCACTGGCCGTCCTGCCGTGGTGGTCGCACCCGCTCCTATACTACGCAGCCATGACGCACGCACAGCCAACGCGCGACGAGGAGCGGCTGCAGGAGACGACGGTGGCGGAACGCGTCGTCTACCAGGGCAAGTACCTGACCTTTCGCGTCGACACGGTGCGCGACGCCGGTGGCGGAGAGCACGAACGGGAGCTCGTCCTACACCCCGGGGCGGTGGCGATCGTCGCCCTGGACGGCGACGACGTCCTGCTCGTCCGGCAGTGGCGCCACGCGACCGGCGGGGCCCTGCTCGAGATTCCGGCCGGGACCATCGACCCGCTCGCGGACGGCACGCCCGAACCGCCCGAGCTCTGCGCGGCGCGGGAATTGGGCGAAGAGACGGGGAGGCAAGCGGCCCGCTGGCGCGGCTTGGGCGCATTCTGGACCGCCCCCGGCTTCACCGACGAGTACATGCACCTCTTCCTGGCGCAGGAGCTCTCGCCGCTTCCCGGCTACGCGGGACCGGAGCCGGACGAGCGCCTCGACCTGGTGCGGATGCCATGGCGCGACGCGGTGGTGGCCGCCGAACGCGGAGAGATCCACGACGCGAAGTCGCTCGTGGGGCTCTTCCGGGTGGCGCGGCTGGCCGAGCGCGGAGAGCTGTAGCCGGACCCCGCACGGGCGCTGAGGCGGGCAGAGGCGCCCGGGCACCGCCCGCACCCGGGCGGTGCCGGCCACGCGAGGGAAGCTCCGAGCCTACAACACCAAGGGTGGCCGGTTGCCCTCCAACCGCGCGAGCGCGTCCCGGTACAGCCGCGAGTCCGGCGCCAGCGCGACCGCGAGCCGCAGGTGCGTCCGTGCCTCCTCAGGACGACCCAGCCGCTTGAGGCTCTGCCCCAACGCGAAATGCGCGTAGGCGAGCGACGGGTCGATCCGCAGCAGCTCGCGAAACGCCTCCGCCGCTCGCTCGTGCTGTCCGCTGTTGTAGTAGGCACGCCCCAGCGCCTCGATGATCGAGCCGCGGCGCGGCTCCAGGCGCGCCGCTCGCTCGAGCAGCACGGCCGCCTGGGCAAAGTGACGCCGTCCCATCAGCGCCCGGCCACGCTGCAGCAGGCCGTACGCCGTCTCGCGCTCCACGAGCTCCGCCACGAGCCGTTCCTCACTCGGCGAAGCTCCATCCCGTGCGCCGTCTGCCCCGTGCGGGTCCGGCGTGCCCGGTGTGCGGTTGGCCTCGTCCTCATCGCGCGGGCTGTGCGGCCCCAGATCGCCCTGGTTCATGCCCGAATCCTCGCACGCTTCCGCCCCGGCGTCCGCGCCACCGGCATCAGCCGCCTGCCAGCCCTCCCCCGTCGACCACCAGCGTCGTGCCCGTCACGTAGGCGGCGTCGTCCGAGGCGAGGTACAGGATCGCCGCCGCGATCTCCTCCGGCGTCCCGATCCGGCGCAGCGGTCGCGCCGCTGCCGAGCCCGCGATCCCGGCCTCCGGCGACTCCCCGAGCTGACCGAACTCGTTGCGCAGCAGCGCCGTGTCGGTGTCGCCCGGACAGACGCAGTTGACGCGGATCCCCTCTGGCCCGTGGTCGATGGCCAGCGCGCGCGTGAGGTTCGCCACGGCGGCCTTGGTCGCAGCGTAGCTGACGGCGCGCGGCCCGCCGACCAGGCTCCAGCCCGACCCGACCGTCACGATCGCCCCGCCGCCACGCGCCCGCAGCCGCGGAATGGCCGCGCGACAGCACCGGAAGACCGCCGTGAGGTTCACCGCCACGACCTCGTCCCATTCGGCATCGCTCGTTTCGAGCGCCGTATGACGCCGGATGATCCCGGCCGCCGTCACGAGCAGGTCGAGTCCACCGAACGCCTCGGCGAGCGCCGTCACCGCCCGATCCGCCGCACCGGGCTGCGCCAGGTCGACCACGATCGGCAGCGCCCGACCACCCGCGTCGGCGATGCGCTTCGCGACGCGCCCCAGACCCGCCTCGTCGCGGTCGGCAAGCCCCACGGCCGCCCCCTCGGCGGCGAACCGGACGGCCGTCGCCGCGCCGATCCCCGACGCCGCGCCGGTGACGAGCGCGACCCGGCCAGCGAGTCGCCCGAGCGGGGCTCCACGCCGCGATGCCGCCATACGCTTCCGCCTCCTTTCGAAGACCGCGGCCCGTCCCGAGGGCAGCCGCGGTCGGCACGCCGACGCCTGCGAGCCCGTCCCCGGCCGCCACGCCAACCGGCCCGCGCGACCGGCCGCCCGCCCCACCGGCCCGATCGGAATTGGGATACTACACGCCGTACCAGCAGCTCCACCCCGTCGCCGCACGGGCGACGCAGCCCGCACTGGAGGTTCGAGCCATGGAAGGTCCCGCCCCCCGAGCCCACGTCGGGCGCCGCGTCGTGGTCACCGGCGGCGCCAGCGGGATCGGCCTCGCGACTGCGCGGCGCTTCATCGGGGAGGGCGCCCGGGTCGTGGTGCTGGACCGCGATGCGGCCGCGCTCGAGCGCGCCCGTGCCGAGCTGCCCGGGCTTGCCGGCGCCGTCCGCGCCGACGTGAGCCAGTCCGACGAGGTGGAGGCCGCGTTCGGCGAGACCGACGGGCTGCTCGGCGGGGTGGACGTCCTGATCGCCAACGCCGGCATCAGCGTCCGTAACCGCTTTCTCGACATCGAGCCCGAGCAGTGGTCGCGTGTGATCGGCGTCAACCTCACGGGCGCCTTCCTCTGCGCGCGCGCCGCCGTGCGGCGGATGGCCGAGCAGCGCTCGGGGGTGGTCCTCTTCACGTCGTCGACGAACGGCCTCGACGGGCACCCCTTCTACGCCGACTACAACGCCTCCAAGGCCGGCATCAACCTGCTCATGAAGACCATCGCGCTCGAATGCGCCCCCTGGCTGCGTGCAAACGCCGTCTGCCCCGGGTACGTCCTGACCCCCATGCAGCAGGCCGAGTACACGCCCGACATGCTCGCCGCGGTCAACCGCCGCATTCCGCTGCAGCGCCACGCCCAGCCCGAGGAGGTCGCCGCGCTGTTCGCGTTTCTCGCCTCCGACGAGGCGGCCTACATCACGGGACAATGCATCAGCATCGACGGCGGAGAGACCGCCTGAGCAGCGGTGCCGGTCCGCAGCGCGTGCCGGCACCGGCGATGGAGTGAGACCCACGTGACCAACGACGCTGGCACCGCCGTCCACCCCTACATCCCGAGCAGCGTGCCCGAGATGCGGGACGCCATGCTGCGCAGCATCGGCGCGCGCGACGTGGCGGAGCTCTATGCCGACATCCCGCCCGAACTGCGTCTCGATCGCCCGCTGCAGCTGCCCGAGCCGCTCCGCTCGGAGCACGACCTACGGCGGCACATCGAGGGGCTCCTTGCCCGCAACGTCAGCACCGCCGAGTATCCGAGCTTCCTCGGCGCCGGCTGCTATCGGCGCTTCGTGCCGGCCGTGTGCGACGAGATCAACGGCCGCGCGGAGTTCCTGACCGCGTACGGGGGTGAGCCGTACGAGGACCATGGCCGCTTCCAGGCGCTCTTCGAGTACTGCAGCATGATGGGCGAGCTGCTCGAGATGGACGTGGTGAGCGTCCCCACGTTCGACGGCGCGCAGGCCGCCGCGACGGCACTGCGCATGGCCGGCCGGATCACCGGTCGCCACGCGGTCCTCGTGCCCGCGACGACCAACCCCCAGCGGCGGTCGGTGATCGCGAACTATGTCGACGGCGCGCTCGAGGTGGTCGAGGTCGACTACGACCGCTCGACCGGCCTGCTCGACCTCGCCGACCTGCGCGCGAAGCTGTCGCCCGCGACGGCGGCGGTCTTCATCGAGAACCCCGGCTACTTCGGCGTCATCGAGGCGCAGGCGCCCGAGATCGTCGCGCTGGCCCACGCGCAGGGCGCCCTCGCCGTCGCCTGCGTCGATCCTTCCTCGCTCGGCGTGCTCGAGGCGCCCGGGGCCTACGGCGCGGACATCGCCTGCGGCGATCTGCAGCCGCTCGGCATCCACATGTACTTCGGCGGCGGCCAGGGCGGCTTCATCGCCACACCCGACGAGGAGCGGTTCGTCGCGGAGTATCCCTCGCGGCTCTTCGGCCTGACCCGCACGGTCGTCGAGGGGGAGTACGGGTTCGGCGACGTCTTCTGGGAACGCACCAGCTTCCACGGCCGCGAAGAGGCCAAGGAGTTCGTGGGAACGGCCGCCGCGCTGTGGGGCATCACCGCGGGCGTCTACCTCGCGCTGATGGGGCCACAGGGCATGCGCGAGATCGGCGAGACGTCCATGCGGCTGGCCCGGTACGCCGCCACGTGCTTGGCGACCATCCCAGGCGTGCGTGCTCCGCGCTTCTCCGGCATCCCCTTCACCGAGTTCGTCGTCGACTTCTCGGCGACCGGCCGGACGGTCCGCGAGATCAACGCGGCGCTGCTCGACGCGGGGATCTTCGGCGGCGCCGACCTGTCCGACCAGTTCCCCGAGCTCGGCCAGGCTGCGCTCTACTGCGTGACCGAGCTGCACACGCGTGACGAGCTCGACCGGCTGGCCGATACGCTGCGGCAGGTGCTGGCATGACGCGCACGGGAGCCACCGAACAGGATGAGGACCGGGGACCCGCGATGACGATCCCGCAGGCGCCGGAGACGCGGCGCCGCTTCCACGAGGCGCGCTGGGACGAACCGGTCATCTTCGAGCTCTCCGTCCCGGGCGCCCGCGGCGTCCTACCGCCCCGTCCGGACCGCGAGCTGCCGGAGGCCGACTCGGAGGCGCTGGTCCCGGCGGCGATGCGGCGGCGCCGGCCACCTGCTCTCCCCGAGCTTTCGCAGCAGGCCGTCCTGCGCCACTACCTGCGGCTCTCCCAGGAGACGCTCGGGGCGGACCTCAATGTCGACGTCGGTCAGGGCACCTGCACCATGAAGTACAGCCCCAAGATCAACGACCAGCTGGCGCGCAGCCCGCAGCTCGCCGAGCTGCACCCGCTCCAAGACGAGCGAACGGTGCAGGGGATCCTCGAGGCGATCTATCGGCTCGACCTGCTGCTGCGCGAGATCTCCGGCATGGACGCCTTCACGCTGCAGCCCGCGAGCGGCTCGCAGGCGATCTTCGCGGCGGCGGCGATGCTGCGCGCGCACCTGCGAGCACGCGGCGAGTTCCCCGCGCGGGACGAGATCGTCACGACGATCTTCTCGCATCCGTCCGACGCCGCCGCGGCGCACGTCGCGGGCTTCCGTATCGTGACCCTGCAGCCCGGTCCGCACGGACACCCCGATCTCGCCTCGCTGCGGGCCGTGCTCGGCAAGCGCACCGCCGGGCTCTTCATCACGAACCCTGAGGACACCGGCATCTTCAACCCCGACATCGCGGCGTTCACCCGGGCGGTCCACGACGTGGGCGGGCTCTGCGTGTACGACCAGGCCAACGCGAACGGACTGCTCGGCATCACCCGCGCCCGCGAGGCCGGCTTCGACGCTTGTTTCTTCAACCTGCACAAGACCTTCTCGACCCCGCACGGTTCGGGCGGCCCGGCCTGCGGGGCGCTCGGCGTGCGGTCGCACCTGGAACCGTACCTCCCCGCGCCGATCGTCACCTTCGACGGCCGCCGCTATCACCTGGACGCGGAGCGGCCCGCGAGCGTAGGCAAGGTGCGCACGTGGTACGGCGTGCCGGAGGTCCACCTGCGTGCCTATGCTTGGATCATGAGCCTCGGGGCCGCGGGCCTGAGGACCGTGGCCGAGTCGGCCGTCCTCTGCAACAACTATCTCCTGGAGCGGGTGCGGCGGATCCGCGGCGTCGAGGTGCCGTGGCCCAACCGGCGCCGGCTGGAACAGGTGCGCTACAGCTTCGAGCCGCTGCGGCGCGAGACCGGCGTGGGGTCGGAGGACGTCGGCCGGCGCATGGCCGACTTCGGGGTCCACTACTGGACGAGCCATCACCCGTGGCTCATCCCCGAGCCGTTCACGCTCGAGCCAACCGAGTCGTATTCGCAGCACGAACTCGACGAGTACGCCGCGATCCTCGCGCGTGTCGCGCGCGAGGCATACGAGGATCCCGAGCTGGTCCGCTCCGCGCCCCACGCGAGCGTGGTGCACCGCCACGACCATGGGCCCCTCGACGATCCGGCGCGCTGGGCGATGACCTGGCGGGCCTACCTGCGCAAGCGCGGCGCCGCGGCCGGTACTGAAGCGACGGGCGAGTAGGGCGCGACGCCCCGGACGAAACGCCTCGGGGCCTACGACCCGAGCCAGTCGGTGAGGTCGATCGGGCGCAGCCGGGGGCTCGGCGTCACGCCCGGGATGCGACCGCGCTTGGCGATCGGCTTGCCGTCGATCTCCTTGAGGTCGCCCGTGAAGTCGATGGGGCTCGCGCCGCTGATGTAGCTCCCGACCGCGAAGGAGTCGACGGGGGCTCCGCGCTCCTTGAAATGGGTGATCCGGTCGGGGTTGAGCCCACCGCTCACGATGATCCTGACGTGCTGGTAGCCGGCCTGGTCGAGTCGGGCGCGCACTTCGGTCACCAGGTCGGGCGTCACGCGGCCACGTTCGGACGGCGTGTCGAGCCGGATCCCGTAGAGCCGTTCGCCGAGGGCATCCGCCACCCGCAGCGCCTCCTCGGCCTCGTCCTTGAACGTGTCGACGAGCACGATGCGCGGCACGTCCGGGGGGAGGTCGCGGTCGAACGCCTCCGCCGCGCGCACCGTGTCGCCGAACATGAGCACGAGCGCATGGGGCATCGTGCCCGTCGGGCGCAGCCCCGAGAGCCGCGCCCCCGCCGGCGTGGAGGCGCCCACGCAGCCACCCACGATCGCCGCGTAGTCGAGCGTCTCGGAGACGTTCGGGTGGACGTGCCGCGCCCCGAAGCTGATGACGGGCTGCGGTGCCGCCGCCTCCACACAGCGCCGCGCTGCGGTGGCCCAGCCGGTCGACTGCGCCATCATCCCCAGGATCGCGGTCTCGTACAACCCGAACTTGCGGTAGCGTGCCCGGATCCGCAGCACGATCTCGCGCTCCGCGAAGAGGTCGCCGTCGGAGAGCGCCTCCACGACCGCCTCGCCGGGAGCGGCGCCCTGCAACGCGTGCGCCAGGAGCGTCTTGGCCTCGTCGATGCCGCACAGGACGCCGGACTGGCGCGAGAAGACCTCCATCACCACGAGCGGGTCGATCCCCTCGCGCTCCAGCACCTGTTGGGCGCGGTAGAAGTAGACGTCGGCCGAGTCGCCCTCGAGGATCTCCCGGGAAGGCCGCCGGCGGACCGGCCGCACCTGCTCCATCGGCGCTATGCCCCGGCCGGCGCAGCGGCGAGTTCGGCGCTGCTCGCCAAGCGCGCCCCAAGGATCTTGCGCATGTGCTCCAATGCGAAGGCGTGCGCGGCCGGGTCGAACGAGGCGACGCAGTCGGTCACGATGGTGGTTTCGTAGTCGCGGTTGCGTAGGTCGGCGGTCGTGTGGAGCACGCAGATATCCGTCATCACACCGACCACCGCCACCTCGGTCACATCGCGATCGCTCAGCACCACGTCGAGCGGCGTGTCGAAGAACCCACTGTAGCGGCGTTTGGGCACCACGATCGCCCCCTCGACGAGGTCCGCCAGCTCGGGGATCACCTCGACCTCCTGGGTGCCCCGCACACAATGCGGTGGGAACATGCGGAACTCCAGGTCATCCGGATCGTGGGTGTCCGTCAGGAAGACCAGCAGCGACCCGCGGGCGCGCTCGCGCTCGAGGAACGCCCGCGTCGCCGGGATGATGGAGCGGCATGCTTCGCCGCCGTAGAGGTTGTGGCCTGGCTCGAGGAACCCCCGCACCATGTCCACCACGATAACGGCCTTCACGACTCCCCTGCCCTCTCGTTGCCGATCACCTCTGGCCCGCCCGCGCGATCGTCGGCGCCGAGTGTAGCAGGGCCACCGACCAGCTCGGCCAGCTCTGCCGCATAGCGCCGCAGCAGCGACTCCCCGCGCGACGCGCGGCCAGGACCGGGCGGTGCCGTGAGGCCGCCGGGTCCGAGCCACGGCGCGGCCGTGTCGAGGATGTAGTCGCACACCGCGAGCACCCGCGCGATCGCCAGGCCAAGGGTCCACACGTCGGCCGCCTCGGCCGGCATCTCCACCGCGAGCACGGGACGGAGCTCGGCGTCGAGCCCGAACTTCACGAAGGGCAGCTCGTCGTTCCAGCGGAGCAGCTGCTGGTACGTCCGGCGCGCGTCGTCCTGGACCGGCGGCGCGAACGGCACCCAGACGATCAGGCCGATGCCCGGCCCGCAGATCACCGTGATGCGCAGGTCGAAGCGCCGCCGCCCATCGAGCAACAGGTCCCATGCGGTCACGCCCTCCCGCTCCACGCGCACGGCCGCCGACAGACCCAGCTCCGCGAGCCAGGCATCGACCGATGCCGCCGACACGCGCCGCGCGGCCAAGGGTCGGGGCCCCGCTGACCGTCGGTGGGGCGCTGCGGCGGGATCGGGCGCGGCGGGATCGGGCGCGGCGGGGCCGGGCACGCGGTCGGGCGCCGTCGCGGAGCCGTGGGCCGTGGGATCGGGCGGGCTCGTTGGCCGCTCCGGGCGGCGCCGCGCGGTCAGTCGAGGACGCCGAAGCCGGGCTGCCCGGCCGGCACGCCGAGATCGCCGTCCGAGCCGTCGTTGCGCCCGGCCCGCCCACTCCGGACCCCGACCGCCATGGGCGTCTGTGCCGCCTCGGCGCCACCGCGGTTGCCACCGGCACGGGCGCGCGGCGCGGGTTCGGTGGTCTCGTGGCGACGCTCGACGGTCTGGCCGCTGCGCACCACGCGGCCGCGGTAATCCGCGGCACGCACCCCCTCGGCGATCTTGACGTTGCGCCCGATGCGCACTCCACGCGGGACGACGGCCCGCTTGCCCACCACGGTGATGCCGGTGTTGAGGCGAGACGGCTCCTGGCGATTGGCGATCGTCAGGTCCGCTCCCTCGCCGACCACCGCGTTGGGACCGACCGCCACCTGCTTGTCGAAGATCGCGCGGTCGACCACGGCCCCGGCCCGGATGACGGAGTCGAGCATCACGACGCTGTCACGGACGACCGCGCCGACGTCCACCCGCACGCCCGGCGAGAGCACCGAGTGCTCCACGGTGCCGTAGATCACGCAGCCGTGGCTGACCATACTGCGATGGACGCTCGCCGTGGGGCCGATCTTGGCCGGCGCGCGCTCCTCCGAGCGCGTGTGGATCGGCCAGCTCGTGTCGTACAGGTCCAGCTCGGGACGCTCGTCGAGCAGATCCATGTGGGCCTGCCAGTAGCTCTCGATCGTGCCCACGTCCTGCCAGTAGCCATCGAAGCGGTACCCGAACACGCGGGCGCCCCCCGCCAGCATGGCCGGGATGACGTGGGCGCCGAAGTCGATGCGCGTTTCGTCCAGCCAGCGCAGGAGCGCCCGCTTGGCGAACACGTAGATCCCCATGCTCACGAGGTTGCTCTTGGGGGCCCGCGGCTTCTCCTGCCAGTCGACCACTCGATCGTTCTCGTCGAGTGTGACGATCCCGAAGCGATGGGCCTCTTCCAGCGGCACCGTGCGCACCGCGATCGTCACGTCGGCCCGGTGGCGCCGGTGCGCGGAGAGGAAGGGCTGGTAGTCCATCTTGTAGATGTGGTCGCCGGCCAGGACCAGGACCGTGTCGCCCGGCGCCCGCTGCACGACCTCGAGGTTGCGCAGGACAGCGTCGGCGGTGCCCCGGTACCACTCGTTGGGGCGGCCGCGCGACACGAAGGGCTGCAGCAGCCGGATCCCGCCGCTGGTGCGGTCCAGGTCCCACGGCCGCCCGGCGCCGATGTGGTCGTTCAGAGAGCGTGGGTTGTACTGCGTGAGCACGACGACGTTGTGGATGTCGCTGTTGACGCAGTTGCTCAGCGCGAAGTCGATGATGCGGTACTTGCCCCCGAACGGCACGGCCGGCTTGGCACGGAGGCTGGACAGGATCGAGAGCCGTTCGCCCTCTCCGCCCGCGAGGATGACCGCCAGGACGCCCTTCACGCCCACGATGCTACACCCCGACTGCGCCCGCCCGAGCGGGTCATCGTCTGCCGGTCACGCCTGCCCCGCAGGATAGTCCGTCTCACCGGGATCGGCCTGTCGATCGCCGCGGCGCGCATCCGGATGGCCCCGAGCGGCGGGAGGCTGGCCCCCCACGGGACGTTCTCCCGCGCGGCCGGGGCTCACAGGAACAACCGTGGGTTGACGAACGTGCCGTTGAGTTCGACCGCCCAATGCAGGTGCGGGCCGGTGCTGTTGCCGGTGTTGCCCTCGTAGGCGATCACCTGCCCCTGGTGCACGAACTCGCCCTTGGTCACCGCCGGGGGATGAGCGTACGCGTCGACGTGGGCGTACCAAGTCAGCAGGTTCTGCGAGTGGGCGATGATGACGATCCAGGCCCGTGCGTACGGTGGGTCGTACGGGTTGGGGCCCACGAAGACGACGGTGCCATCGCCGGCCGCCCGGATCGGCGTGTACTCGGGCGCCACGATGTCGATGCCGGTGTGGAAGTGCGCGCAGTTGCCGAGGGGGGGCTCGGCGATGAACCCGGTGCAGCCGAACTCCTGGCTGACGATGCCCGGCATGGGCCAAATGAGCGTGCCGTTGTACTGCGAGGGGATGCCCTGCTGCTCCGCGACTAGGCGCGCGATCAGGGCGGCCAGCTGTTCGAGAGCTTTCTGCTCGGCGGCCAGCTGCGCCGCCGCCTGGGCCTTCGTCAGCTTGAGCTTCTTGAACGCCGCGAGCTGCGCCGCCTGGGCGGCGCGCGTGCGCGCCTCGAGCGCAGCCAGCTGCTTCTGTGCCGCCAGCAGCGCGTTGCGCTGATTCGTCACTTCCTGCTTCTGCTGGTACATGGCCAGCCGCGCCTGCTGCGTCTGGGCCCGCGTGACCGCCGTCGCGCCCTGCAGCGCCTCGAGGGACTGCTCATCCTGCTGGATCTGCGCGGCCAGCCGGGCGTCCTGGTGACCGATGCTCAGGTAGTACCCGACGTCGGCCAGGACGTCCGCGAGCGAGCGCGCGGTCAGGAGCTGCTCGAGCAGCGTGGTCTGCTGCACCATGTACGCGTCCGCGATGTGGCGGGCGAGCGTGGCGCGCTGGTCGGCGAGCTGCTGCTGGCTGGCCGCGATCTTGGAGTCCAGCGCAGCGAGTGCAGCGTCGAGGTCGCCGACCTGCGTGACGAGCGCCGCGTACTGCGCGCGCACGTCGGTGAGCACCCGCTGGGCGGTCGCGATCTTGGCCTGGAGCTTGGCCTGGTCGGCGTTGATCCCCTTGAGCTGCGTAGCGGTGTCGGCGAGGACGCTCTGCAGCCTGGCCTCGCTCGCCTGCAGCGCCTGGATCTGCTGCCGCTGCGCGGCGATCCTGGCCTCCAGCGCCTTCTGTGCCTTGACGGCATCGGAGAGGGGGTCCGCGCGGACCGTCGCGGCGCCACCGAACGAGCCGAGTGAGCCGAATAGAAGGGGAATCAGCAGCAGTGCGGCGAGCACCGCACGTCGCCTGTGCAGCGTGTGTCCTATGCGACGCATCGCATCATCGTGCAGGCTTCGACTCCCTGCGACGCCCCTCGGGGCGCCGTTGCTGTCCCTGCCCGCCGGTGGTGCGCCGTTCGAGCGACAGGGCACGGTCCGCAGGAACGACTCCGGCTGAGCGCATCATACGGCGCCGCGTACGGCGCCCGCAACGCCGCGGCCGACGCATCTCGCGTAGGGCGGGACATTCGGCCTCGGTTGGTGCACCACCACGGTGCCCCCGACGATCGGATCACCCGAGCGGGCGCAGCACCGCGAGGAACGCGGCCACGATCAGGATCGGACCGAACGGGATCGCGCTACGCAGCCCCAGCCGGCGGGTGGCCAGCAGCAGGACCAGGACCAAACCCGCGGCAAGCGACGCGACGATGAAGCCGGCCACGAGCTGCGAGACACCGCACACCAACCCCAAGCTCACCGCCAGTTTCAGATCGCCCATCCCCAGCGCGCCCCGGAAGAGGACGCCGGTGACCGCGAGGAAGAGGGGGGCCAGGATCCCGGCCGCGAGCCCACTGACCAGCCCGAGCTGTTTGTCCGCGAGGACCGGGTTCCAGCCAAGGAGCAGGATCGCGAGCGCCGCGGGGACCAGCGGCAGCGTGATCTCGTCGGGGAGGAGTCGCTGGTCGAGGTCGGTCGCAAGCAGCATCACGAGCGCCGCGAAGAAGAGCCCAGCGACCGCGAGGTCGCGGGGCGCGCCGAAGCGCCCCGGCAACGCGAAGAACGCCCCGGCAGCGAGCAGCACCACGAGCCCCGTGCGCCAGTCGACGGGCCGGACCCGCGCCGCCTCGTGCTCGGGCCAGCGGGCCGCCAGCCGGTCGGCCAGGTAGCCGTAGACGCCGCCGGCGAGGCCGCTCAGCGCAGCGATGACCCAGGTCGCGATTCCGTCCACAGCGGGCATGGTGCCCGCATTGGTGCGCGCGGGCAACTCCGTCGGTGGTCCCGGTCGGAGGCCGACGCTGGTCCCGCCCGGCGCCCGACACAGATCGCGCCCGGCGCCCGACACAGATCGCGCCCGGCGGCCAGCGCCTATCCCCGCTGGGCGCCCTCGAGCGCGAGCTCGACGAGCGTCGCATGCGTCACGCCGGTGGCGCCGCGCGGCGCCCACGCCGTCGCCTTGCGCAGATACGCGCTGCCGCCGATGTCCATGTGGACCCACGGCCGGGTCACGAACTGGCGCAGGAAGAGGCCGCTCTTGACGAGCGAGCCGTCCGCGGGACCCGAGTTCTGCAGATCCGCGTACCAGCTCTCCATGTCCGGCACGTAGTCCTCGACGAGCGGGATCTGCCAGTAGCGCTCCCCCTGCCGAGTTCCCGCGGCGGCCACCTCCTCGTACCAGGACTGTGGAACGCCGAACGCGCCGGTGATCTGCTTCCCGAACGCGCGCTCCACGGCGCCGGTCAACGTCGCGACGTCGACGAGGTGCGTGCCACCGAGCCGCTCCGCGTAGGTCAGCGCGTCGCCCAAGATCAGGCGGCCCTCCGCGTCCGTGTTCTGGATCTCGACGCGCTTGCCGTTGAGGGCCCGGACGATGTCCCCTGGGCGGGTCGAGTGCGGCCCTGGCATGTTCTCGACGGCCGGCGCGAGCGCCAGCAAGGGCAGGTCGGGTGCCAGCCGCTTCGCCGTCACGATTGCGGCGATGACGGTGCACGCACCCGTCTTATCCATCTTCATCTCTTCCATGCGGTCGGCCGGCTTGATCGAGATGCCGCCGGAGTCGAACGTGACGCCCTTGCCGACCAACGCGAGGAGGCGCCCGCGGGCATCCCGCGCGCCGTCCGCGCCGTTGCGCAGCACGATCAGCCGCGGCGGGTTGTCGCTGCCGCGCCCGACCGCCATGAACATGCCCATCCCGAGCTCGGTCGCGCGCTCCGGCCCGATCACGTCGATCGCGAGGCCGTGCGCCCTGGCCAGGTCGGTCGCCGCGTCTGCCAGCGCCGCCGGGCTCACGTCGTTCGACGCGCGGTTGGCCAGGTCGCGCGCGATGCGCGCCCCCTCGCCGATGGTCATCCCACGGGCCACCGCCGCCTGCAACGCGCCGACGTCCGCGCCGGGTGCGATCAGGACGAGCTCCTCGAGCTGCGGCGGCGCCTCGGTGTAGTCAGTCCGGTAAAGCAGGGCCGGGTCGTACGCGCCCTCGACGACGCCGCGTGCGACGAGCATCGCGAGGTCGGCGGCGGAGAGCCCGGGCCGCGCGCGCAGCGCGGCCGGCAGCCAGACGGCGAGGCTGGTCACGCGACGGCCGGCGAGACGGCGCTCGAGGGACGCCGCGAAGCGGTACGCGACGACCGCATCGAACGCCTCGCTTGCGCCGGCGCCGGCCGCGAGCACCCACGCCGCGCCGAGGTCGCGGCCCCGCAGCAGCGCGGTGCGGTACGGGGAAGCGTCGATCTCGCCGAAGCGCCGATAGTCGCCGATCGCGCCGTCCAGCCGACGGTCGAGCTCGACCAGGGTCGAGGCGTCGGGTTCTGCCGGCTCGTCGGATGTGATGGGCACGGCCAGGACGTCGGCCCGGACGGACCACGGCTGGTCGGAGACAACCCGGATCTGCATGCGGATGGGCTCCTCGTGTGGGTCAGGCGCAGCGGCTCGGACGAAGCGCGTCGGCGGAACGGCGCGCGCCCGACCGCGGCGGGGCTGGGCGGGTGGAATGGAATGCCGGTGTCAGTGCGCCAAGTGTAGCGCCGCCACCGCGTCGGCGAGGTCGCCGCGCGCCTCCTCGATCGCGATCGCAGCCTGGTTGAGCCCGGCCTGCGCGATCTCGCCCAGGATCACCACCAGCGCCCGGGTGTCGGGGGGGAGCAGCTTCTGGGCCGCAGCCACGCGCGCGACGAGCCGTTCGCCGCGTGCCGTCAGCCGAGCGCCGGACTGCTGCAGCTCGGTGTACAGCGCGACCAGCGCCGTGTCGTAGGCGCTCATGCGGTCGATGTAGGTGGAGAGGATCGAGACATCGGCCCGGTTCGCCAGGGCATCCCGAGTTCGGCGGGCCTGGTCGAGCATCGCCGACGCCTCGGCCAGGGTGGCGAGCGCCGCCCGGTACCTGCCCGTGTGCGCCTGCTGGGTGGCGGCGAAGACCAGGTCGTCGTGGCGCTGCAGGACGGTGATGAGCTGCACCGCCGGCAGCGAACCATCGGCGAGGGCGCGCCAATCGGCGGGCACGGGTGCCGTGGTCTGCACGGCCGCACTGGCGGCCGCCAGCATGGTCCGGGATCGATCGCCGAGGGATCCCGGCCCGGCCGCGGCCCCGAGCGCGCGCAGCGCGGCGTCGAGCCGGGAGACACGTGCCTCGGTCGAGGCGGCCAGCCGGTCGCCGGTGGCGAGGTCGTTCTCGAGCAGATCCTGACGGCGCGCGACCAGATCGGCGAGCGCGTGCCGTGCCGTGTCCCCCAGCACGCTCACGTCGTCCACCAGGGCCGTGTAGTCGGGCGCGAGGGCGCGGATGCGCGCCTGGAACGCGACGTCCTGCGCCCAGGTCAGCTCCGGTCGGCTGGCGTCGCCGGGCAGGTGATCGGCGCTGACGGCAAGCCCGGCGCCACCGAACGCGATGAAGAGGGCGGCGACCAGCCACGTGATGGCCAACGGGAACCGGCGAGCGCGATGCGGACTTCCCGGCATGGGATGCAAGTCTAGCGGGCGGCTGGCGGGCGGCTGGCGGGCGGCTGGCGGGCGGCCGACGGACGGCGTGGGCGGCGTGGGCGGCGGGCGGCCCACCGCGCGCTACCATCGCGGCTGATGGAGCGCCACGCAACCACAGGACCGCGCGGCGTCGCAGCACCAGCGGACGTCGGCGCCTTGCTGCGTCGGATGCCGAAGGCCGAGCTGCACCTGCACCTCGACGGCTCGCTGCGGCCTGCGACCGCCCTGGAGCTCGCCCGCGAACGCGGCCTCGGCGCAGGGCTCGATCTGCCAGGCATGCGCTCCCGGCTCGCGGGCCCGGCGCAGGCCGCCGACCAAGCCGAGCTGTTGCGCGCCTTCGACCTGCCGATCGCCCTGCTCCAGGACCGCGAGAGCCTGCGACGCGTCACCGCCGAGCTCGTCGAGGACGTCGCGGCCGACGGGACGCGGTACGTCGAGATCCGCTGGGCTCCCGCCCTCCACGTGCAGCGCGGCTTGCCCCTCGACGCCGCGATCGCGGCGGTGGTGGCCGGGGCCCGGGACGGCGTGGCCGCCGTCGTGCGACGCGCCGCGGTCGCCTCGCCGGCCCCCACCACGAGCGCACGCGCCATCTCCGATGCCGGGGCGTTGCCGCCCCTGACCGTCAGGCTCATCGCAGTCGCCATGCGCACCCACGCGCCGGAGGCGAACGTGGCGGTGGCGGAGGCCGCCGCGCGGTTCACCGGCGCCTGGTTGACCGGCTTCGATCTCGCCGGACCCGAGGCCGCTCGGCCCGATCCGCTGCTCCATGCCCGTGCGATCGAAGCCGCGCGCGCCGCTGGGCTCGCCATCACGGTCCACGCGGGTGAGTGGGGCGGCGCGGCGCAGGTCCGGCGGGCGCTCGCGCTCCGTCCGGCACGGATCGCACACGGCACCCCGGCCATCGACGATCCCGCGCTCGTCGCCGACCTGCGCGACCGGGGCGTGACGCTCGACCTCTGTCCGACCAGCAACGTCCAGGCGGCGATCGTCCCGCGCCTGGCGGACCATCCCTTGCCGCGTCTCCTGCGCGCCGGCGTGCCGGTCACGCTCTCCACGGACGATCGAACGGTGAGCGCGGTGACGCTGGTCGAAGAATACCGCCGCGCGCTCGACGTGCTCGGTCTGACGCTCTCCGAGCTCTGGCACGTCGATCGGCATGCGCTCGAGGCGGCGTTCCTGTGGGACGACGAAGCCCTGCGCGCCCGGCTCCTGGCGGCCTTCGATGCCTTCGCGGCCGCCGAGCCGCTGCTGCATACATGACGCACGGCGTGGCCCGACCCAGGTCAGGGCGTTCGGCCGCCGGATGGGCCGGTCGCGAGCTGCGCCAGGGCGCGCCGCAGCTCCGCGGCGTCGGCAGCGACCAGCGTCGGACGGCCGTCCGGCGGGAGCGCCTCGGCATCGGCCCGGCTCGTGACCCCGGTGAGCATCAGCACAGAGCGGGCGCCGATCCGGTTCGCCGCTGCGATATCGGTCAGGGCGCCGTCGCCGATCACGATCGCCTCCTGCGGCTCGCGTCCTACCGAGCGCGCCGCCTGCTCGAAGAGGATCGGCGACGGCTTGCCGACGACCAGGTCGGGTGGACGCTGAGCGGCCGTCTCGAGGGCCGCGACCACGGCGCCCGCCCCCGGCGCGAGCCCGTCGGCCGTCGGAAAGACGGGATCGCGGTTGGTGGCGACGAAGCGTGCACCCGCGCGGACCGCCTGCATCGCCACCGTGAGCCGCTGATAGGTGAGACGGCGGTCGATCCCCACGACGACGGCGTCCGGGCCCGCCGCCAGGCCACGCGCGGTCGGCGGGACGGTGCGCAGCCCGACGTCGCGCAGCTCGCGCGCCAGGCCCTCGGCGCCGAAGACCATCACGACGCGCAGCGGCGGATCGGCGGCGCGCAGGGCGAGGGCGGTCGCGCACGCCGAGGTGAAGACCGAGCCGGGGCCTACCGGCGCCCCGAGCCCTGCGAGCTGCTCCACGTACTCGCTCCGGTGGCGGCTCGAGTTGTTGGTGCAGTAGAGAACGAGGTCGCCGGCCGCCGCGCGCTCCGCCAGCACGGCGGCGACGCCGGGGACCGGTTGGCGCCCTCGATACAGGACGCCGTCGAGGTCGACCAGCAGCATCATGGCCCCATGGTAGGGTGCCCGGGGCCAGCCATGCCGGGTGCGCGACGCGAGCCCGAAGCGTTTGTTCGGCGATGCGCGGCGGTCACCGAATGCGCGGTGGCCAGATGAGGCGCCACGGTGATCCCTGGCGCGACGTGTCGGCTCTCTTGGTCGACGGCAACAACGTCCTCTACGCTTGGGCCGGTGACCCGGGCCCGGGGCCGCTCCACGGCTTGCTCGCGCGCCTTGCGGCCGCGGTGCCGCCCCGCATCGAGACACAGGTGATCCTGGACGGGGCGCCCGATCCTGGTGCACCGGCCGCGACACGGATTCGCCCCGGGCTGGCGGTCCGGCATGCCGGTCGTCGCAGCGCCGATGCTCTGCTGGTCGAGCTCGTTGAAGCGCGGCCGTTCTTCGAGCGGGCGGGCGTGCTGGTCGTGACGAACGACCTGGCCCTCGGCGAGCGGGTCGGGCGAGCCGGCGGGCGAGCGCGGCCGGTCGGGTGGCTCGCGGAGCGGCTCGCCGACCGAACGACGACGGCGCCGCCCCACGGTGGGTCGATCGCCGGACCGCGGCCGAGACGGCTGCGGGGCGCATCCTTCCCGGGCGGGCGACCGATCGGGCCGGCAGAGCCGGGCGGCTCATGGCCCGCGGCCGGCGCCCCACCCACGGGCGCGCGACCAACGGCCAAGCGACCGGATCGGTCGGAAGGAGATCCTGACGTCGCGCCCCCGAACGCCGACGCCGACGAGGCCGAGCGAGAGCCGTGGCGGCCCGGGCGCGGCGCGACCCGCAAGCGCGGCAACCCGCGGCGCGGCCACTGACTGCGAGCGACCGCCGCCGGGTGCGCCGCCCGGCCGACTCGCCGGGTGCGCCGCCCGGCCGACTCGCCGGGTAGTGGCTGGCGGCTGGCGCCGGTCCGGCCGTGCGGAGCGATCAGCGGCAGCACGCGAACAGTGGGGCGATGCGCGGATGCGGACCCTGCCGTTCGGCCCGGGCCAGATGGCCCAGCAGCCACGGCCTCGGGGTATGATTGTCGACCATGGCGGACTTCTGGACGCAGTTTCTGCAGCTCCTGGCCAAGATCGTCATCCCCGACTGGGGCACGGTCATCGCGGTGCTGCCGATCCTGCTCGTGCTTGGCGTGCTGGGCCCAGTCATGACGCTCCTGGCCTTGGGCTGGGCCGCGGCGGCGGTGCGCGAGCATCGCGGACACGCGCGGCTGGCCAGCATCGAGGCGCGGAGCGCGGCGCGCGACGTCCTCGGCGTGCCGATCGTGCCCCCGAACGTCCCGTACTGCGCACGCGATGCGCTGCTCTTCGCTCCGCGTGAGACCCGCTGCTCCGTCTGTGGCCGCGATCTCCAGGTGCGCTGCCCGGTCGACGGCACCGTCCGCCCGGCCGCGCGACAGGTCTGCGCGGCCTGTGGCACCCGCTTCGTCCTCGGTGAACTGCCCGCGCTCGTGGCGGCCTCCCCCGGCGGCCCGCCTCCGGGCGGCGCCGCGGCGGCCTGACCGCACGAGCCCCGCGATCCCCGGAAGGAGTTGACCCGTGGCTCAGATGTCGCTCTACCTGTTCACCGGTGGCGGCCTGGCGCTCGCGTTCGCGTTCGTCTTCCACGTCGTCCACACCGCGTTGCTGGCCGCCGGCCGCCGCTCGTTCGCGGTCCTCGTCCCCGTGGCCGGGCTCGCCGCAGCCGGGGCGGGCGCAGGCGCCGCGGGGGAGGTCGTGACGGAGGGCGGCGCGCCGGCCAGCCGCGCGGCGCAGTGGACCGCAGACGGGACCGAAGCCGAGGAGCGACTGCCCGGCACACCGGTCGTCGGACTGGCCATGACCGGCGCCTGGGTCGCGTGGGCGCTGATCGGCCTCTCCATGCTGCTGCGCGCGATCATCGTCGGGCGCGGACCGTGGGGCAACATGTACGAGTTCGCCGTCGCGTTCAGCTGGGGCATCACGACCGGCTACCTCTTCCTGCAGCGCCGCTACCCGATCCGCGCGCTCGGCTTCCTCCCGCTCGGTGTCGCGCTCTTCCTCGTGGGCTACGCCGCGACACTTCCCGCGACGATCGAGCCACTGGTCCCCGCGCTCGACAACGCGCCGCTTCTCACCATCCACGTCGCGATGGCGATGATCAGCTACGGTATCTTCGCGACCAGCTTCGGAGCGGCCGTTGGCTATCTCCTGCAGGGCCCCGCGGACCGCTACGCCTGGCTCCCCTCACACCGTGTGCTGGACGCCGTGGCGTACCGCGCCGTGATCATCGGCTTCCCGATCTTCGCCACGATGATCATCCTCGGCTCGTACTGGGCGTCGATCGCGTGGGGCAGCTACTGGAGCTGGGACCCCAAGGAGACGTCGGCGCTCGTGACCTGGCTGATCTACGCGGTCTATCTCCACGCGCGCAACCAACGCGGATGGGCCGGCCGGCCCGCGGCGCTCATCCTGGTCATCGGCTTCGGCGCGATCCTCTTCACGTTCTTCGGCAACCTCTATTTCTCCGGGCTGCACGCGTACAGCGGGCTGAACACGCCGCCGACGGTGCCGTAGGCGACCTCGCCCACGCGCATCCGCAGCGCGCGGCGCACCAGAGCAGACCGCGCCCTGCAGCACACCGCTCCGCAGCGGACCGACGTCGGCAGGTCACTCGCCGCGCAGCGCCCGGACGATCGCCCGCTCGACCTTGTCGGGGTCGTCCACGTCGACCACGACCCCGATCAGCGGCTCGTCACGGAACCCGATCGCGATGCTCCTCCCGGGGTCGTGCACGTCCCAGAAGACGTCGCCGTCCGTGCCGTGGAATGTGCCCGCCGCGATGAGCCCCTGCAGCAGGGTTCCGGGCGTCCGCTTCCCCGTCGGCCCGTGGTACGCCTCGTCGGGCCGGGTCTGCACCCAGACGACATGCTCCAGCGGCAGATCGATCCGGTGGCAGATCGGCAGGAACCGCTCGATCCCCTCGACCTCGATGATCAGGCGGCCGTGCGCGATCACGACGTGCACCATCGTCTCCTCCCCTCCCCGGGGCAGGACCATCGTGAGCCGCCCGGCCCTCGACCGCAAGAGCTCGTCGGTCAGGATGCGGGGTCGTCCACCCGCTTGGCCATCCAGCGCGCGATCGGTCCGTACCCGGCCCGCGTCTCGAGCTCGCCCGTACGCCGATATCCGAGCCGCTCGTAGAAGATCTCGTTGCGCGGCAAGGTGAGGCGCACGCCGAGCCGCACCTCGTGCAGGCCGCGCCGCTGGGCCAGGCGCTCGCACCAGGTCATCAGCGCGGTCGCGACGCCGCGCCGGCGGTGGGCGGGCAGCACCGCCACCCGGCCAACGTAGAGATAGGCGCCACCCTGAGCGCGCGCCCCGCGCGTCACCGGCGCGTCGGCGGCCCCGCGCAGGCCGCCCTCCGGCTCGTCCGTCTGCACCGACCAGCGGGCGCAGCCCACCGCTTGGCCATCGAGGAGCGCCAGCACGGCACCAGAAGCGGGCTCACCGCCGCCGCCAGTGGCGCGGGAGTGGCCGGCATCGCCTTGCAGGTGCCGTCGCACACCCGCCACGATCTCCGCGAAGACCCCACTCTCGGGGACCAGGACGCCGCGGTACTCCTCGTATGCGGCAAGCGTCAGGGCCAACACGAGCGGCGCGTCCGCCGGCGTCGCCTGGCGCAGCTCGAGCACGTCGCGGGCCTCCTGCCTGCGGTATGGGGAAGGCCATTCTAGGGCAGCCGCGACCCGTCTGACGACCCAGCCTGCCGACCCCCTCGCGAGACGTGACCACCACATCTTGCGGTGCTAGCCGGTCGGACACCACTACATGTTGTGTTTGCACCCTTGACAAACGGGTTTGGCGCGGTAGATTCGCAGCCTGCGGTCGGCCGCCGGAGTGGCGCCCGGGACCGCTCGCGATAGCGTCCCATCCCAGGCACGGAGGGAGTCCACCGATGGCCCGCGCGACCGGAATCGTCAGCTCCACCACCCTCGCCTCCGCCGGCACCGGGGGTGTGCGCGGCCTCACCTTCGAGCGCCGCTGGACGAAGCCGGGCGTCCATCCCTACGACGAGCTCACGTGGGCCATCCGGACCGCCAGCATCGGCAACGAAAGCGGCAAGGTCGTCTTCGAACAACCGGACGTCGAGGTCCCCGAGAGCTGGAGCCAGCTGGCCACCAACGTGGTGGTCAGCAAGTACTTCCGCGGCCACTTGGGCACGCCGGAGCGCGAGCGCAGCGTCAAGCAGCTCATCAGCCGTGTCGTCGATACGATCAGCGGTTGGGCGCGCGACGGCCACTACTTCGCGACGGAGGAGGATCTGGAGGCCTTCCGGGCGGAGCTGACGCACCTGATCCTGCACCAGAAGATGGCCTTCAACTCGCCTGTCTGGTTCAACGTCGGCGTCGAGCCGCACCCCCAGTGCTCCGCCTGCTTCATCAACTCGGTCGAGGATTCCATGACGTCGATCATGGACCTCGCCAAGACCGAGGCGATGCTCTTCAAGTACGGCTCGGGCGCCGGCTCCAACCTCTCGCCGATCCGATCATCGAAAGAGAAGATGGCGGGCGGCGGGATGGCGTCTGGCCCGGTCAGCTTCATGAAAGGGTACGACGCGTTCGCCGGTGTCATCAAGTCGGGCGGGAAGACGCGTCGCGCGGCCAAGATGGTGATCCTCAACGCGGATCACCCCGACATCCTCGAGTTCGTCAACTGCAAGATGCTCGAGGAGAAGAAGGCGTGGGCGCTCATCGAGGCCGGGTACGACCCGTCGTTCACGGGCGAGGCGTACGGCTCGGTCTTCTTCCAGAACGCCAACCACTCGGTCCGTGTCACCGACGATTTCATGCATGCGGTCGAGCAGGACGGCGAATGGACCACGCGCTATGTCACCACGGGTGAGCCCGCCGAGACGTACCGGGCGCGGGACATCCTGCACCAGATCGCCGAGGCCGCCTGGGTCTGTGGCGATCCGGGGATGCAGTACGACACCACCATCAACGACTGGAACCCGGTCTCGAATTCCGCGCGCCAGGTTGCGACAAACCCCTGCTCCGAATTCTCGTTCATCAACGACACGAGCTGCAACCTGGCATCGCTGAACCTCATGAAGTTCGTGGGCGAGGACGGTGAATTCGACGTCGACGCATTTCGGTACGCCTGCCGAACCACGATCACTGCCCAGGAAATCCTCGTCGACTACGCGAGCTACCCCACACCCAAGATCGAAGAGAACTCGCATCGCTTCCGTCCACTGGGGCTCGGTTATGCGAACCTGGGCGCCCTGCTCATGAGCCGCGGCCTGGCGTACGATTCTGACGAAGGGCGGGCGTTCGCGGCCGCCCTCACGTCGATCATGACGGCTGAGGCCTACCGCCAGTCGGCGATCATCGCACGCGACCATGGCGGCCCATTCGTCGAGTTCGAGAAAAACCGCGAGCCGTTCCTGCGCGTGATCCGCAAACACCGTGAGGCCGCCTACGCGATCGCCGATCACGCGGTACCTACAGACATGCTGACTGCTGCCCGCAGCCTCTGGGATGAGACGCTGAGCCTGGGCGAGCAGTACGGCTTCCGCAACGCGCAGACCACGCTCCTAGCGCCGACCGGGACGATCGCGTTCATGATGGACTGCGACACCACTGGCATCGAGCCCGACATCGCGCTCGTCAAATACAAGAAGCTGGTGGGCGAGGGCTTCCTCAAGATCGTCAACCAGACCGTGCCGGCCGCGCTCCGCAAACTCGGCTACCACTCGCGGCAGGTCGAGGAGATCGTCCGCTACGTCAACGAACACGAAACGATCGAGGGCGCCCCGGGACTGAAGCCGGAACACCTATCGGTCTTCGACTGTGCCTTCAAACCGGTCAACGGGCAACGGTCCATCCACTACATGGGCCACATCCGCATGATGGCGGCGGTCCAGCCGTTCCTCTCCGGGGCGATCAGCAAGACGGTCAACATGCCCGAGTCGGCCACGCCGGCCGATATCGAGCAGGTCTACCTCGAGGGCTGGCGACTCGGGCTCAAGGCGATCGCCATCTACCGCGACAACTCCAAACGCTCGCAGCCGCTCAGCACCGGCAAGAAGAAAGGGAGCGAGGCCGACAAAGCCGTCGAGGTCGTTGCGGCCGAGGCGGTGGCGGCGGCTACAGCCGAGCTGACGGCGCGCATCGCCGAGCTCGAGCGCGCGCTCGCCGTGGCCCAGGCCGAGGCGAAGAAACCGCATCGTCAGCGACTGCCCGCAGAACGGCAGGCGATCACGCACAAGTTCGAGGTGGCCGGCCACGAGGGCTACATCACCGTCGGGCTCTACCCGAACGGCCAGCCCGGCGAGATCTTCCTGAAGATGGCCAAGGAGGGCTCGACGGTCTCGGGCCTGATGGACTCGTTCGCGACGGCGATCAGCCTGGCGCTCCAGTACGGCGTGCCGCTGAAGGATCTCGTGAACAAGTTCGCGCACGTGCGCTTCGAACCAAGCGGGTTCACTGGCAATCCAGAGATTCCGATCGCGAAGTCGAGCGTGGACTACATCTTCCGCTGGCTCGGCTCGCGTTTCCTCCCGAAGGAAGACCGCCCGGCGCTCGGGATCCTCGACCGCTCCAGCGAGGAGGAGTTCGGCGTGGCGCCGGCCGGGTCGGGTCCGGTCCCGGTCACGCTCGATCTCCCCGCGGCAGCCGCTGGAGAGGGCGCGGCGGTGGCACCCTCCCCCGAAGGCCCGGCGACGGCCGCTCAGCCCACGGCCGCCCCAACGGCCGCGGGACCCTCGGGCGGGCAGACTCCGACCGAGGGGAGCGTGCCGCCGACCGGGGAAGCCCCGGCGGCCGGAGAGGCCCTGCCGTCCACCGCGACGACTCCGGCCACGACTGAACCGCCGCTGGCACCCACCAGCGGCGCGCCGCGGGCGGAGTCGAACGGCCATGCCGCCCCCGGATCGAACGGCGCGGCGAAATCGGTCGGGATCCAACTCGGCCGTTCCCAGAAGGTCGCCTTCCAGGCCCAGGCCGACGCACCTAGCTGCGCAGATTGCGGTTCGATCATGGTGCGCAACGGCAGCTGCTACAAGTGCCTCAACTGCGGCAGCACGTCGGGCTGCAGCTGATCCGATCGGGCACTCGGGGGCGGTCACGGCAACGTGGGACGGGAGATCGAGCGCAAGTTCCTGGTGCGGGACCTGGCGGTGCTCCGCGGCCTGAGCGGGACGGTGTACCGCCAGGGCTACCTCTCCACGGCGCCGGAACGGACCGTGCGGGTGCGGCGGACCGGCGAGCGTGCGTTTCTCACGATCAAGGGACCCAACAGAGGGGCACTCCGCGCCGAGTACGAGTACGAGATCCCGCGCGACGATGCGGACGAGCTGCTCGATCGGCTCGCGCTGCGTCCGCTGGTCGAGAAAACGCGCTATCGGGTCGCGGCCGGCGAGCTCACCTGGGAGCTGGACGTCTTTGCCGGCGAGAACGAGGGGCTGGTCGTCGCGGAAGTCGAGTTGCCGTTCGAAGGGTGTCCGGTCGCGCTACCGTGGTGGGTCGGCGAAGAAGTCACCGACGACCCCCGGTACCTCAACGCCAACCTGGTGGCGCACCCCTACCGAACCTGGCACCGCGACGAGAGACCCGCCGGCCGCTGAGCGGCGCGCGCCGCGAACCCGACGGGCGCAGCGAACCGGCCCGCGGCGCACCCCCAGCGAGCTGCGTCACGGGGTAGCCGTCGGCGTCGGGGTGGGCGACGGGCTCGGTGTGGGGAACGGGCAGTGGCCCGCCGACTTGCCGGGCGGATTCGTTCCGCACGGACCGTGGTTGCCGCGTGCCACCTCGCTCACGGCGCCGCCGTGGTTGTCGTTCATACCGCCGACCGCCGTCTTGTCCTGCGCGACCTGCGAAACCGCGAAGCCGTGGGTGTCGGTCGGGCGGGCACCGCCGCCGGTGGCCGTGTCGGCGTCCGGCGCGTGCGTCGCCTCGGGGGACTCGGTCGCCTCGGGGGATTCGGTCGCCTCGGGCGACTCGGTCGGCTCGGCCACGGCCCCGACATGGCTCGGGGTGGAGAAGCTGGCGTGCCCCGGCGTCGCGGTATGGCTCACGATGCTGGCCGCCGCGACGAGACCCACCGGCAAGGCGGCTGCGACGATCAGGGACGTGGCGAGTCTGAGGCTCACGTACCTGGCGATGCTCCTGAACATGCTGGTCCTCACCTCTATGCGGTCTGCTTGTCCGAACCTCTGCCCGTTGAAACGAACCTGCGCCGGTTCCGTTGCGGGTGGCCGATGGGCCGATCGTCCTCGAGGCGGCGGCCGATGGTCCTGCCCTACGCGGGGCGCCCCCGACCTGCCCTATCCTTGCCCCGTGGCGCTCTATCGCCTGACACGCGAACCCGCACTCGTTGCCCCGGCGATCGTGGTCGCGTTCGATGGCTGGGTCGACGCGGGCACGGCCGCAACCACGGCCGCGCATCGGGTTGCGGAGGGCGGCGAGGTGATCGCCACGTTCGACGCCGACGCCCTCTTCGACTACCGCGCGCGGCGGCCCACCCTCGAGATCGTCGACGGCCGACCCAGCGAGCTCACCTGGCCAGAGCTCGCGGTCAGGCGCGCCAGGATCGGCGCACGCGACATCTTGGTGCTCGCAGGTCCCGAGCCCGACTACCGCTGGCACGCGCTGTGCGACGCCGTCGTCGACCTGGTGCGGCGCCTCGGTGTGACCGAGTGGATCAGCCTGGGCGCCATCCCCGCGGCCGTGCCGCACACGCGGCCGGTGCCCGTGATGGGCACCGCGTCGCGTCCCGAGCTCCTGCGGGGCGGCGTCGAGCCGGGCCCCGAGGGGATCCTGCGGGTCCCCTCGGCAGCCCTGTCGGTGCTGGAGATCGCGATCGGGGTCGCGGGCATCCCGGCCGTCGGCTACTACGCGCAGGTGCCCCACTACGTCGCGGGCCCGTCGCCGGCCGCGGCGATCGAGCTGCTGCGGGTCCTGGGCCGCCACCTCGAGATCGAGATCCCCCTCGGTCCGCTCCCCGACGAGGCCCGCGAGCTCCGCGCACGCCTCGACCTGGCGACCGCGGCCGACGAGGCCACCCGGGCGCACATCGAGCGACTGGAGGCGCGCGTCGACGAAGCACGCCAGCCGACTGGAGACGACCTCATCGCGGAGATCGAACGGTTCCTCCGCGAACGCGGCAACGAAGGCCACGGGCACGTCTGAACGGCAGGTCGCGGGCCGCGGGCGCACCTGAACGGCAGGTCGCGTGCCGCGGTGCGCTGCTCCGCGCTGCACAGTGGGGCGCGCCGCGACACGTCAGCGCCGAGACACGCTACGCTTGCGCACTGCACCGGGCCGCGTGACCGCGCGGTTCCGGCCGGCCCGCGCCACCTTCGGCGCCACACCACGACAGGGATCCTGCAGACGCCATGACCTTCCGCACCCCTCGCGCCGCTCCCCGCGGGAAGCGGCGTTCGTCGATGAACGACGAACAGCGCCAGCAACTGCTCGTCACCCTCGGCTTCGTCGGCCTGATCGTCGTCGCCGTCGCGATCCTGGCCGGCGGCCTCGGCGCGATCTACTACAGCGACCACCTCGTGGCGGTCGCCACGGTGAACGGCGTGTCGATCAGCAAGGACCAGTGGATCCAGCGCGAGGCGGTCGACGCGTTCCGCATCAAGACGGTGCTGGGGAACCTCCAGGCGGACGTGGCATCGGGTGCGGTCACCCAAGCGGCCGCCGCGCAGGAACAGCAATACCTCCAGCAGCAGCTCCAGACCCTGCCGCAGACGGCCGCCACCGAACTGATCGATGGCGTCCTGCAGACACAGCTGGCCAAGGGCATGGGCATTACGGTGAGCGACGCGGAGGTGGACAACGAGCTGAAGCAGGAGGCGACCAGTCCGGAACAGCGCAAGGTGCTTGCGATCTTCGTGCAACCAGGCGCCACGCCTGCCGCGCAGGCGAGTGCCGCGCCATCCGCCGGCCCCAGCGCCGCCCCGTCGGCCACACCCTCGCCCAAGCCGAGGCCGTCGGCGTCTGCGCGCCCGTCCGCGGCGGCATCCGCTGCACAGACGCCCAGCGGTTCGTCCGCACCGAACCCCAGCCCATCCGCCGGGCCGTCACCGGCGCCCTCCACCGGCCCAACCGCCGCGCAGGAGGCGGCCGCGCAGGCCAAGGCAGACGCCGCGCTCGCAGCCCTCAAGGCCGGCACACCGTTCGCGCAGGTCGCCAAGGAATACAGCACCGACCCGAGCGCCACGAACGGTGGCAACTACGGGTACATCACAGCGAGCAACACGGTGGACCCGGCCTGGGTCAGCGCGCTCTTCAAGCTGCCGCTCAACGGCATGACCGGGGTGATCCGCGGCGCCGACGGCACCTATCGAATTGGGAAGGTCACCGACATCGTGCCCGCCAAGACCAACCCCAACTACCAGCAACAGATCGAGCAGGCGGGGGTCAACTTCTCGGCCTACCGCGAGGCGGTCCGCTACAACCTTCTGGCGCAGAAGCTCCAGAAGGCGATCACCGCCAAGGCCACCACGGGCAACATCGAGCAGGTGCACGCCTGGGAGATCGAGGTCGCCACCACCGGCACACAAGGGAACCCCATCACCGGCCCGGAGGTACGTGCCTCCCACATCCTCTTCAGCCCGAAGGGCAACCCCAACAACGCCAGCTCGGTGCCGGCGAGCGATCCCTCCTGGGCGGAGGCCGAGAAGAAGGCCCAGGCGGTTGCGGACAAACTACGGGCGATCAGCGACCCCGCCAAGCGCGCCGCAGCGTTCGCCGCGCTTGCGAAAACCGAGAGCGACGACAAAGCCTCCGGCGCCAACGGCGGCGACCTCGGCTGGTTCACCCAATCCTCGATGGTGCCCGCGTTCTCGGCACCCCTCTTCACCGGGACCCACACACCGGACCAGATCATCGGGCCGGTGAAGACACAGTACGGCTACCACGTGATCCTCTACGTCGCGAGTCGTCCCGCGCCGCAGCAGCGTGTGGCGCAGATCCAGAAGGAACTCGCGGCCCCCGGTGCCAGTTTCTCGGCGATCGCGAAGGCGAACTCCGACGCGACCGATGCCGCCTCCGGCGGGGACATGGGCTGGATCGCGCCGCTCCAGCTCGACCAGTCGATCGAAAACGTCCTCTTCAGCCTCAAGCCAGGGCAGGTCAGCGCGCCACAAACCCGATCGGACGGGATCTACCTGTACGAGATCAGCGAGAAGGCGGCCCGGCCGGTCGACTCGTCCCAGCTGACCACCCTGCAGGGCGCGGCATTCACCAACTGGTACAGTGCCCAGAAGGCCAAGGCCAACATCTGGGAGTCGCCGGAGATCGCCAGCGCGACGCCCCCCGCGAGCTGACCACCGGACGGGCGGTGGGCGCGGGGGCCGACAGGCCGGGCGAGGGCGCGCCCGTCAGTCGATCGGCGCGGGCAAGCGTCGCGCCTCCAGACCTCCCTCGACTGCCCGCACCTCGTAGGCCGGTTGGTCGTAGACCGCCGGCCCATGGACGACACGGCCGTCGCTGAGGCGGAACTGCGAACCGTGCCACGGGCAACGCACGCACCCGTCCACCACGGTTCCCTCGTCGAGCGGCCCGCCAGCGTGGGCGCAGGTCGCGTGCAGCGCATGCACCGTCTCGCCGGCCCGGTACAGGACGAGCGGCTCTGCGCCCGCCTTCGCCCGGACCAACGCACCCTCGGGCAGCTCCGCCACATCGAGTCGGCGCCAGCGGGCGCCGGCGGCCCGCCAGGCGTGCCGGTCGACCATGTTGCCCGACCCGTACGCGAGCTCACCGCCGACATAGGCGCCCGCGGCCATCCCGGCGTAGCCGAGCAGCGAGAGGGCCACGGCGAGCGGCCGACCGGCCGGGCCCGCGGCCCGCAGGCCGAGTGAAGCCAGGTAGGCCGTCAGGCTGCCCACCATCAGCGAGGCATGCACCGTGGCCTGGACTTGGGATCGGCCGTACGTGTCGACCGCGTCGGCCGCGCCGGTCACGGCCGATGCCACCATCCCGGCCACACCCGTCGCGACGGCGAGGTCCGCGGCCCGGCGGTGCCCCGTCATGTCGAGCACGGCGGCGACGGTGAGCGCGCCGACCGGGACGTCGGTGACCGCCGGGTGCACGGGGTGGCCCAGCCAGACCCCGTTGAGGAGGTCCTTCGCCGGCCCCGCGGCGCCGAAGGCCGCCGCGAGCCATCGTTGGTTCCACTCACCGACCGGCCGCGCCCACCACTCCTGGGCTTCGATCAGGCGGACGACCCTGCGACGCATGACTGCCCCCTTGCTCGCTGCAATCGACGATCGACGGGGTTAGTGTCGCGCACATCGGCCGAGGTCGCGCGCGACGTTCCGGGCGCTGCACTTCCCGTGCGACGGGACGTTCCGCTCGGTTCCGGGAGCGCATGCCATGTCGATCGGACCCGCGGCCACCGTCGTCTGAAACCGACCGGGCCACCCCGACGTACCGCCTGCAGACGGCGTCGCCGGCTGGCGACGCCGCCCAGAGCGCCGCGCTGGCAACCGAGCCGCTCGCCAGGCGCGCGGGACGCCGCCGGTCGGATCGGCCGCAACGGCGGTCCGATCCCCGGCGCGGCCCTCGAACGGTGAGGCTCTCGAACGAAGAGGAGCAATGCGATGTCCCGGACCCGCCTCCCCTCCCTGCTCGCGGCGGCGGCGTTGCTCATCAGCGCCTGTGGTGCGCCGAGCGCCACGGCCCTCGCGCCGACCGGCAGCACGGGGCCGAGCCCCGCGTCGTCCGCAGCAGGCACGCCGAGCGGCGCCCTCGCCTCGCGCGGACCCGGCAGCTCCGTCTCCGGCGCCACGGGATCCGGGAGCACGCCGGCCCCGGCTCCGACACGGAACGCCACGCCCTCCGCCTCGCCCCGGGCCACGCTCGCGCCGACGACCGCCGCCCCCAGTGCACGGCGGTCCGCTGCGCCCGCCCCGACCGCCGTCGCAGCCAAGATCGTCGACTTCGGCTTCACGCCCGCCGTGCTCACCGTCACCGTCGGCACAACCGTCACCTGGAGCAACACCGGCCAGGTCGCCCATACCGTCACCGCCAACGCTGGTGCCTTCGACAGCGGGACGCTCCCGCCCGGAGCCACATTCTCGTTCCGCTTCACCAAGGCCGGGACCTTCGCCTACCACTGCGCCATCCACCCCTTCATGACCGGGACCGTGGTGGTGCAGGGCTGACGGGGCTGAAGCGGACCCCACGCATCGGGTACGCTATCGGCAGCATGGAGACGCGGGCGCTGGGCAGAAGCGGCATGCACGTGCCCGTCATCGGCCTCAGGACGTGGCCGGAAGCGCTCCTCCGTTGGCTGTGAACCGAGCGGGCAGGAGCTGCAGAGATGACAGAGTGGACAAGTTCGACGCCATCCGCGGCGCTCCCCACCCGGCGACTGGGCACCTCGGACCTGGAGATCACGCCCGTCGGCTTCGGCGCGTGGGCGATCGGCGGGGGCGACTGGGCGTTCGGCTGGGGTCGCCAGGACGACGCAGCGTCGATCCGAGCGATCCGCCATGCCGTCGACCTCGGGGTGAACTGGATCGACACCGCCGCGGTCTATGGCCTGGGGCATTCCGAGGAAGTCGTCGGCGAGGCGCTACGGCAGATCCCCGTCGCCGACCGACCCTTGATCTTCACGAAGTGCGGCCTGCGCTGGGATCCCGATGACCGCCTGAGGCCACCCACGCGCACGCTCCGCCCGGAGTCGATCCGACGCGAATGCGAGGACTCCTTGCGGCGGCTCGGTGTGGAGCGGATCGACCTGTACCAGTTCCACTGGCCAGACGAGAGCGGGACGCCGGTAGAGGACTCCTGGGGCGAGATGCTCCGCCTGGTCGGCGAGGGGAAGGTCCGCGTGCCTGGCGTTTGCAATTTCGACGTCGAGCTGCTCGAGCGTTGCGAGGCGATCGGCCACGTCGGTTCGGTCCAGCCGCCGTTCTCGCTGATCCGCCGCGACGCGGGTGGCGACGTGATCCCGTGGGCCCTCGCCGCCGGCACCGGCGTGATCTGCTACAGCCCGATGCAGTCCGGCATCCTCACCAACTCCTTCTCTCGGGAACGGGTCGACCGCATGGATCCGGACGACTGGCGCCGGCGGGACCAGCAGTTCCAGTCGCCCAGGTTGGAGGCAAACCTGGCCCTGCGCGACGCGCTACGCCCGATCGCGGAACGGCATGGCACCACAGTCGCCGCGGTGGCCGTGGCGTGGGTCATGGCCTGGCCGGGCGTCACCGGGGCGATCGTGGGCGCCCGATCCCCCGAACAGGTCGACGGGTGGATCGGCGCGGCCCGCCTGCAGCTCTCGGCCGAGGACCTGAATGAGATCGCGGAGGCCATTCGACGCACGGGAGCGGGGAGCGGTCCCGAGCGCCCAGGACGCAGCGGCCGCGGGTAGGCCAGGCGCGGCGGAGCCCGCAGCGGCCGCGGGTAGGCCAGGCGCGGCGGAGCCCGCAGCGGCCGCGGGTAGGCCAGGCGCGGCGGAGCCCGCAGCGGCCGCGGGTAGGCCAGGCGCGGCGGAGCCCGCAGCGGCCGCGGGTAGG
>JAJYNJ010000057.1 GCA_021786385.1 Chloroflexota bacterium | reverse complement strand
TGACCATCAGCGAGGACGAGCTCGCCGAGGGCTTCGCGATCATCGATCGGGCCCTCACGCTCGTCGATCAGATGCTGGCCGGCTAGCGGGCACGGGGCACGGGGCACGGACCGATGGCGGGTGTGGCCGGGGGAGCTGCGGAACCGCGGCAACCTGACCTTCGGCACGATCACCAACAGCCTCGCGCGGGCCTGTGCCCTTGGGGGGGCAGATCGTGGTTGCCCGCGCGGAGGAGGTCGATCCCGACCGAGCCGGCGGGCCATGCGGATCAGCAGCTCGGGCCCTCTGGCCCGCGCGAAGCCACATGGCGTTATGTCACAGTGACTGATGACATGTTGCTCCTGATCCGGCTCGCGACGCTGGCCCTGCAACAGGCCCGGATCCTGTCCTCGTGACCGGTGGGCTCTGGCGCATCCGCCCGCCGAGGAGGTCTGCGATGTCGATTGAGTTGCCGGTGCAGCCCGGGTGTCGGATCGACCTGCCGCGGCCCGACGTTTCCGAGCCAGTGCGCATGGCCGCCCTCCTTGCCGACCCGACCCGCGCGGGCATCCTTGCCCTGCTCGCGAACGGCCCGGTCTGTGTCTGTGAGATGGCGGCGGCGCTCGGCGAACGGCAGAACAACGTCTCCAATCATCTGGCGCGCCTGCGGGATGCGGGCCTGGTGCGGGCGACGCGCCACGTGGCCGACGCCCGCTGGATCTACTATGAACGCGACGAGGGAGCCTGCCGCGCCGCCGCGGCGGCCATCACCCGGCTCCTCGGGTGACCGTTGCGGGCCCGTCGCTGCCGCATCGCGTACCGGGCGGCCCGTCAGCGGCAAGTCGCGGCGACGGTCGCGGCGACCGCCTTCATGCGGAAGCACGCCGCTGGGGTCCCCGCGAGCGAGATCCCCGAGGCGGAGCAGCGCGACGTGGTGGACCTGATCTGGAACGCGCCCGCGGACGAGGTCGTGATCCGTGACGGCGTCGTCCACCGCGCTGTTGCCGAACACGGTCAGCCTCTCGTTCGCCACCATCGCCTACGCCCGGGCGCAGCAGATCGACGTGCACGTCGTGCTGCCGGTCCTGCTGCTGCGCACCAGCGGGCGTGCGGCGTCCGCGACGGACGAGGGCGGTCGGCCTGCGGCCAGCGCGGAGGGCAGCTCGGCGCAGCGTTACGGGCATGACGATCGGGGAGCCGGCGGATCCGAACGGACGTGCTGAAGGTCCACGTGCTGCAGCGTGAGGGGCGTGCTCGAGACCCCTGCTCGAGGGGGCTCTCCAACGCCTGTCAGTCGCCCTGGCCCGTCCCGAACTGTCGATCGCCGGCGTCGCCTAACCCCGGCAGGATGTACCCCCGCTCGTTGAGTTGGCGGTCGAGCGCGGCGCAGTGGATCTCGACGTCGGGGTGTGCGGCCGTGACGGCGCGCACGCCCTCGGGCGCCGCGATCAGGTTGACCAGCTTGATGTGCACGGCGCCCCAGCGTTTGAGGACCTCGATGGCGGCCGTCGCCGAGCCGCCGGTGGCGAGCATCGGGTCGAGGATCAGGCAGAGGTCGACCGTGGCCGAGTCCGGCAGCTTGTTGTAGTACTCGACTGGCCGCAGCGTCCGCTCGTCGCGGAAGAGCCCGAGGTGCCAGACCTGGGCGGTCGGCATCAGCTCGAGCATGGCGTCGAGCATGCCGAGCCCTGCGCGCAGGATCGGCACCAGCCCGATCCGGTCGGCCAACTCGGCCCCCACCGTCTCCTCCATCGGGGTACGTACCGCGACCGCACGGAGGCGGGCGTCGGCGAGCGCCTCGTACCCCACGAGCCAGCTGATCTCGCGCACGAGCTCGCGGAACTTCTTCGGCTCGGTCCGCTCGTCGCGCAGCAGCGCGAGCTTGTGCAGAACGGCGGGATGCCGCGAGATATGGACCGTCGGCGGGAGCCACCCAAGGTCGCGCGCGCCGGGAGAGTGGGCTGGATCTGCCACGCGCATGCTCCTGTCGGTGTCGCGGGGAGTCGCGCCGGATCGTAGCATCCGTGCGCCGCGCCCGTGCACCGGCGCGGCGAGTCCGCGCGGGCTGCCCTCGTTCTGGGCCGGTCGCGCGAAACGGTCCGGCATCTCGGCGCCGACGCGCTACCATCAGACGATGCCCGACCGGCGTCCCACCGCCGCGACCCATCCGCGCCCGGCCGCAAGTCCCTCGCTCCCAGCCGCGGCCCGTCCGCGCCGCACGCCCAGCGGCGCGCGTGTCGGCCGCTCGCCGCATGCGGCCCCTCCGCCCGTCCTCGTGCAAGTTCGGCGTGGCGGGGTCAGCGAAAGTCGCCACCGCGGGCATGTCGTGCAGGTCGGCCCGGACGGCTTGGTGGAGCGGGCGATCGGGGACCCCGAGATCCTGGTTTCGCTCCGTTCAGCGGCCAAGCCGCTCGGCCTGGCCGCGTTCGTCGAGGCGGGGATCGCCGACGCGTTCGAGCTGTCGGTGCCCGAGCTCGCGATCATGACAGCGTCGCACTCCGGCGAGGACCTGCACGTGCGGACGATCCAGGCCGTCCTCCGCCGCGCCGGCATCAGCCAGTCGCTGCTCGGGTGCGGGACCGAGAATGCCCCGCTCGATCGGGCGACCGCGCAGCGCCTTGCCCGCGACGGCGAGCGGCCCGGCCCCATCCGTCACCAGTGTTCGGGGCAGCACGCGTCGTTCCTCCTCTTCGCGAAGCACGCGGGTTGGCCGCTCGAGGAGTACTGGCAGCCCGACCATCCCACGCAGATCGCCTTCCGCGACGCTCTGACGCGCATCCTCGGCCGACCGGCGGGCGAACTTGCGATCTCGGTCGACGCGTGCGGGATCCCCACCTACCACGTGCCGCTCGTCGAGGTGGCGCGGGCGTACGCGCTGCTGGCCGATCCCGCCGGCGTCGCCGGCACACCCGCGCAGCGCGCGCTGGTGCCGGCGCTGACACGGATCCGTGACGCGATGCTGGCCGCCCCGGAGCTGGTGGCGGGGACGCGGGAGCGCTTCGATACCGACCTCATGCGGGAGCTCCCAGGGCGGCTCGTCGCGAAGGGCGGGGCGGAGGCGCTGGAGGGGGTCTCGCTCCTCCCCGGGGCTCGGCAGGGCCGGGGACTGTCCGCCGGCCTGGCGGTCAAGATCGACGATGGGGACGGGCGGGGCCGGGCCCGACCGGCTGTGACCGTCGAGGCGCTGCGGCAGATCGGCGTGCTCGGCGAGCGTGAACTCCAGCGTCTCGCCGTGTATCACCGGCCAGCCCTGTACGACCCGCGCGGCGCCGTCGTGGGCGAGGTGGTGCCGTCCTTCGAGCTGGTCCCTCTCGCCGAGCTGCGCTGACGGGCCACCCATGTCGCCCGTGCCGGATCCATACCGCGTCCTCGGCGTGCGCCGCGATGCGACGCTCATCGAGATCAAGGCGGCACATCGACGGCTCGCGAAGGCGCACCACCCCGACGCAGGCGGTGACGCGGCCCGCTTCTTGGCGATCCAGGCGGCGTACCAGCTGCTCGCCGATCCGCTGCAGCGGCGCCGCTGGGACGCGGCCCATGCGCCGGGCCCGCTCGCGGCTGGTGGTCGACGTCGTGCCCGTGCGGCGGGCACCACGGCAGACCGGACCGCCGACGAGTCCGGATCGCCCCGCTCTGCGCCGCACGGCGAGCCCACCATGGACGTCTTCGTCCGCTCGAGCGGCGCGGCCTGGTCCGCAGCCTCTCGCGCGTACTTCCGCCGGGTCGCCGCCGACATCCCGCGCGGCGCCAGGCTGGGCCAGAGCTCGTGGACCGGGCGAGTCGACTGGGTCCCCTCACCCGAGGAGGTCGCAGGAGCCGCGGCTTCCCCGGCTCCTGCTCGGGCGACCCGAGCCGCAGGGTCGAGCGGTGCGCCCGGATCCCGCGGCAGCCCCGCGACCGCCGCGGGATCGTCCGTGCGGCGCTTCGTTGAGCGGCTCACCCGCGCGCTGCTCCGTTGACGGGGGCCGGCGGACGGAGTCGCTCGGCCAGCCGGTCCGCCGCCGAGCCGGTCCGCCGCCGGCGCGGCGCCCACCCGGCGCGGGGCCGGCGCGGTCCCGCCGTTGCCGAATTCTGAGTAGCTAGGTAAGATTTCGCGCGTATCCGCCGGGGAGACGCCCGCGGACCGAGCAGGAGGCACACCGAGTGATCAACGGGCTGCTCATCGGGCTGCGCGAGGGCGTCGAGGCCTCGCTCGTCGTCGGCATCGTGGTCGCGTACCTCGTGCGGACCGGTAATCGCCAGCACCTGCCCAAGGTGTGGGCAGGGACGCTGGGCGCCGTGGCCGCGTCGGTCTTCCTAGGGCTCGCGCTGTACGTGACGATCGGCGAGCTCGGCAGCCCCTACGAGCAGATCTTCGAGGGGAGCACGATGCTCCTGGCCACCGCCGTCGTGACCTGGATGCTCTTCTGGATGCGCGGGCATTCCCGGGCGCTGCGGGGGCATCTCGAGACGCAGATGGCACGCGCCCTGGGCAGCGGGGGCGCCTGGGGCCTAGCCGCGCTGGCGTTCAGCGCCGTGATCCGCGAGGGGATCGAGACGGCGCTCTTCCTCTTCGGCCAGATCACGGCCGCCCGGGGCGTTGGCGGGGCGAGCGGTGCCGGGGGTGTGGTCGGCGGTGCAATCATCGGACTCATCGTCGCCGTCGGCATCGGATACGCCGTCTATCGGGGCAGTCGCCGCATCGATCTGCGCACGTTCTTCAGCTGGACCGGGATCGGCCTGGTCTTCATCGCCGCCGGGCTCGTCTCGCGCGCCGTGCATGAATTCGTCGAGGTGGGGGCCGTCCGGGTAGGCACCCAGACCGCGTTCGACATCAGCCGCGTCCTCTCCCAGGATCAGGGCGCCGGATCCCTGCTGCGCGCGATCTTCGGTTACACCGCGCAGCCCGAGGTCGTGACGCTCGTGGTCTACTTCGTCTACTTGGTCGGCATCCTGACGCTGTACATGCTGCCCCCGCGCCCGGCAGGGGCAGCCCGCTCGCGGGTCGCGTAGAGCGCCTCCGATCGCCGACAGCCAAACGCGCCGCGGTGTCCGGCGCTCGGCCGCGGCGTCCGGCGCCCGGCCGCGGCGTCCGGCGCTCGGCCGGGGCGTCCGGGTTCGCGCGTCGGTCGGGTCCGCCTCGCTCGCCCAGACGCAGCATTCGACGATCGATGACCAGCCGTTGGGCCGGACGCGGTGCTGCTCGGCGGCGCGTCTGTCGGAGTGGAGTTCCGACTAGGTGCGCGCCCCGGCCCGCCGTCGCGGGCCCCGCGGTGCGGCGGCTCCAAGCGGTCGACCGGGAGACACTCGTGCCGGACCCGGGTGGCGCCGACGGTGCAGAGCCGCGCGCCGGCGCAGCGTGTCAGGCAAACGGCCGACCGCCACGCGCGTGCCGTGCCCGCCGCTCTGCTGGGGGCAGTACCATCGATCGCGTGACTGTACGCTGTCGTATCGCTCCGAGCCCGACGGGGCCACTCCACATCGGGACCGCGCGGACCGCGCTCTACAACTTCCTGTTCGCCCGACACGAGGGCGGCGTCTTCGTGCTGCGCCTGGAGGACACCGATGTCGCGCGCTCGACTGTCGCCTGGGAGCGGGACATCCTCGAAGGACTCCACTGGCTCGGGCTCGACTGGGACGAGGGCCCGGAGGTGGCGGGGCAGCCCGCCCGCGGACCCTACGCGCCCTACCGCCAGATGGAGCGCCTGCCGCTCTACCGTGCGGCGGCGGAACGGCTGCTGGCTGAGGACCTCGCCTATCGGTGCTACTGCACCCGGGAGGAGCTCGACGCCGACCGGGCGGCCCAGGAGGCGGCCCACCAGGCGCCACACTACGTCGGCCGGTGCGCCCATCTCACGCCGGAACGGCGACGCGCACTAGAGGCCGAGGGCCGCCGACCGGCGATCCGCTTCCGGATCCCGGCCGGAACCGTCGCCTTCGACGACATCGTGCGCGGTCACGTCGAGATCGACGCCAGCGCGCTGGGCGGCGATCTCGTCATCGTACGTTCGGACGGCACGCCCCTCTACCACTTCACCGTGGTCGTGGACGACGCCGAGATGGCGATCACGCACGTGATCCGGGGCGAGGATCACCTGTCGAACACGCCCAAACATATCCTCCTCTTCCGCGCCCTGGGCGCCTCCGTGCCGGCGTTCGCGCACGTGCCGCTGATCTTGAACCCCGACCGCACCAAGATGAGCAAGCGGAAGTCGCAGACGGCGATCGCCGACTACCGCGCCCAGGGGTTCGTGCGAGAGGCGCTGGTGAACTTCCTGGCGCTGCTCGGCTGGGCCAGTGGGACCGAGGAGGAGATCTTCTCGCTCGACGAGCTGGTCGAACGGTTCGACCTGGCGCGGGTGCACGCGGGTGGTGCCGTCTTCGATCGCGAGCGGCTGGAATGGCTGAATGGCCAGTGGATCCGGCGGCTCTCCGCCGAGGAGCTGGCCGAGCGGCTGGTCCCGTTCCTGGCCGCCGAGCTGGCCGTTCGCCAGGCGACAGGCGCGCGGCTGGTCCGGGAGCCCACCGCCGAGGAGATCCGCCCGCTCGTTCCGCTCGTGCAGGAGCGGCTGCCGGTCCTCGGCGCGATCGGCGACCTCGTCGACTTCCTCTTCATCGATCCGATCTCGGTCGACCCGGCGCTGCTGGTGCCACGGCGCTGGGACGCGGGGACGACGCTCGCGGCCCTGGAGGCGGCACGGGAGGTGATCGAGGGGCAGGGCCGGGTGAGCTTCGAGGCGGACGAGCTGGAGGGCCCGCTGCGCGACCTCGCGGCGCGTCGCGGCTGGAAGGCCGGCGACCTCTTCATGGCGATCCGCGTCGCCATCACCGGCCGCACGGCCACGCCGCCGCTCTTCGACACGATGGTCGCGCTGGGGCGCGCGCACACGCTCGAACGCCTCGACGCGGCGGTGGCGGCGCTCCGGGAGCGGCTGCCGGCGAGCTGATCGTCGCTGGGCGCGGCTATGCGCCGGTCAGCGTGTGCAGGATGGCCCAGGCCACGGCGGCGACCGCCCCGGCGGCGGGCAGCGTGAGGATCCACGCCCACACGATCGATCCGGCGATCCCCCAGCGCACAGCGCTGAACCGGTCGCTGGCGCCCGACCCCATGATCGCGCCTGAGACCACGTGCGTGGTCGACACCGGCATGCCCAGGTGGCTGGCCCCCAGGATCACGGTCGCGGCCGCCGTTTCGGCCGCGAACCCGTGCACCGGGTCGAGCTTCACCACGCGCTGGCCCATCGTCTTGATGATCCGCCAGCCGCCGGCCGCGGTGCCGAGCGAGATCGCGCCGGCCGCCAGCACCATGACCCAGATCGGCACCTTGAACGCGGGCAGGATCCCCGCGGCGACCAGCGCGGCGGTCATGATCCCCATCGTTTTCTGGGCGTCGTTGGAACCGTGGCTGAACGCCATGTACGCGGCTGAGACGAGCTGGAGGCGGCGGAATCGATCGTTGATGCGATGTGGATCGGCGTGGCGAAAGACGTTGAGCAGCAGCACCATCAGCCCGAAGGCGCCGAGCAACCCGATGATCGGCGAGCCGACGAGCGGCACGACAATCTTCGTGACGAGCGCGTCGATGCGAACCGCCGATGCTCCCAGCGCGGCCACAGTCGCGCCGAGTAGGCCGCCGATCAGGGCGTGGCTGCTGGAGCTCGGCAGCCCGAGCCGCCAGGTCAACAGATTCCAGGTGATGCCGCCGATGAGGGCGGCGGCGATGATGACTTGGCCGTGACCTCCGGTCGGCGTCGTGACGATGCCGCTGCCGATGGTAGCCGCCACCTCCGTGCCGGTCAGCGCGCCCAAGAAATTCGCGATCGCGGAGAGCAGGATGGCGAATTCTGGGCGCAACGCGCGGGTGGAGACGGACGTGGCGATCGCGTTTGCCGTGTCGTGGAATCCGTTGATATAGTCGAACAAGACGGCGAGGCCAAACAGCGCGAGCAGCGAATACGTCACCCCGGTGCTCATCTGCCGGGGCCTGTCATACGACGGCGATTTGGATTATCCTGACGCGCGTTTGGCAACATGGCCTTTGAAAGGGAACCTGACGTGAAGATTCGCAAGACCGATCCGTCGGCGATGACGCCGGAACCGTCCCGTTCCGCCCGCGCGCTGAGTCCGGCAGCCCAGGCCCGGCTCGCCCAATACGAACTCCTGCGCAAGTCGGTGATCGATCGGCTGGAAGGCCCCGACGATGTCTTCCGCGTGGCGCTCGAAGCCGGGGAAAAGGCGGCCACGGTTCGGCAGCGGCTGCTGAAGGTGGCCGCCGATGCCGGCAAAGAGATCGCTGTCCAGGTCCGCGGCGATGTGCTGCTCGTCGGCCTGATGACACCGGAGCGGCGGCCGCGCCGCGGTCGGCGACCAAAGTCTGCGGTGGCGGCTGGTCTCTGAGGGTCCGCGACACCCGGCCGAGCGATCACGGCCGGGGGCGCCTCCGCGTCGGATATGCGCCGCCTGCGCGGCGGCATGTGCCGTGCGTGCCGAGCCATCGGCAGGGTCGTCGTGTTCGTCTCAGGCGTGCTTCACGACGATCTTTTCGATGATGTCGGCGACGTCCTCGCACTTGTCGATCGTGGCTTCCAGCAGGCCGTAGATGTCCTTCCACTTGATGATGTCGGTCGCCTTGGTCTTCTCTGAGAAGAGGCCTGCGACCGCCGCCCGGGTGATCCGGTCGCCCTCGTTCTCGAGCCGGTTGATCTCGGTCCAGTACTTCTGTAGACCGTTGAACGTGCGCAATCGCTGCAGGGCCTCGTAAATCGCCTCGCACTGCTTGACGATGATCTTGGCCTGCTGCACGGCCGCGGGCGTGGGCGCGTCGACCTGGTAGAGGATGAAGGTGTCGGCGACTTCCTCGATCAGATCGAGGATGTCGTCGAGGCCCGAGATCAGCGCTACGATGTCCTCGCGGTCGAACGGGGTCACGAACGTCGTATTGACGCGACGGCCGATGCTGTGGCTGATCTCGTCGCCATGGTGCTCCATCGCGAAGAGTTCCTTCGCCCGCTGCTCGATGTTGTCGTAACTGCGCAGCATCTCCTCGAGATGGCGAGCGGCCGACAGGACATTGGCGGCGTCCTCGACGAACAGGTCGAAGAACCGCTCCTCGCGCGGGATCAGCCGGATGCGCATGGAACCTCCGGGCCTGGGGTGGGACGCATGGTGAAATACCGGGGCGTCGGACCGCGGTTTCGGTTCGCGACAAGAGTAACGCGCCGTGGCGGCCTCTGTCGGCCCGGTGGGCCGGTGTCGCGCTACAGCGCCTTGAGCAGGTCGGGGGTGACCAGCCAGCGCAGCACCCCGGCGCCGGGGACGAGCGGTCGATTGGCGTCGATGCGGGCGACGGATCCCTTGGCGAGCGGCAACGCCTCCGCGCCCGTGAGCTCGCTCGCGAGCTCGCTGAAGTCCGGGTCGTGGCCCACGATCATGGCACGTTCCGGATCGCCGGCCGCGGCCAGCAGCCGTTCCAGGTCGACCAGGTCGACCGCGGTCGCCAGCAGCGGTTCGGGGCGTACCGGGACCTCGAGGGCCGCGCCGATGGGGGCCGCGGTCTGCGACGCGCGCAACCTGGGGCTGGTGAGGATCACCTGAGGCCGGGCGCCGATCCGGGTCAGGAACGCGGCCAGCCGGGCGGCCTGGTTCTCGCCCTTGGGCGAGAGTGGGCGCTCGTCGTCGGGGCCGCGCCATGCCTCCGGATCGCCCGCATGTGCGTGCCGCACGACGTAGAGCTCGATACCGCCGTGCCCCCCGTGTCGTCGTTCGCCGTCGCTCATCCCGCCGTCGCTCCTATCGAACCTCGCGCCGTGCATGGTACGCGGACGCGAGGTGGCGGGCGAGCGGCCAGAGGCATGCAGACGGTGGATGCGCATGGAGGATGCGCACGGCGCGCCGACCTGCGAGGATAGGCGCGAGGCGACGCACAGGAGGACGGCGATGGCGAAGCGCGATTCTCGGGACGATCGAGGAGGCGGCCGGAAAGCGCGGGCGAAGGCGCGCGATGCGGGAGCCGGTGCGGCGCGCGTCGAGGCGCCGAAGGCTGATGCGGCCGGAGGCAAGAAGACCGCGCGCCGGGCAGCCCGCGAGGCCGAGCGCGAGGCCCGCAGCGCGACCAGGGAGCTGCAGCGCATCGAACGCCGCCTCGTCGAGGCACAAGCGATCTTCGCCGACGCGGCCAGCCGAGCCGACGCGCTCGCGGAGCGCGTGCGGGCCCTCTCCGAACGCCTGCGCACCACGCTGCCGCCCTCGTCGCCGACGGACTACGAGGGTGCACTGGAGGAGCCGCTGGGCGAAGCGCCCGAGGTCGCGTCGGCCTCGACAGCAGGTGCGCTCGGAGCGACGGCGAGCGCCGACTGATCGCCCTGGGCCGCGCCGCGGGTCAGAGCTGCGCGACGGCGCGCCCGAGTGCGCGCCTGAACTCGACCGACGTGATGCGGCGCCAGACCGGCCCGATCGTCCGCCGCAGGCGCGCGGTCTCGCGTTCGCGGTCCGCCAGGTAGCGGCCCACCGCCTCCACCGCCCCGGGCGTGAGCGTCGTGGCGTGCTCGACGAGGAACGAGCGCGCCAGCCCGGCGGCGACATCGGCGTCGTGCAGCAGGCCCAGGTGGTCCTGAAGCCCCGTGATCCGCTCGATCAGCATCGCCGCGTCGGGGCCGAGCGGCTCGCGGAAGAACTCGAGCGCATAGCGGAGGCGCTTGCCGACGATGCGCAGCTGGTGCAGCGTCGCGAGATCGGCCCAGGGCAGCACCCCGTCGTATGCGCGCACCCCTTCGTAGGCGGTCCACAGACGACTGGGCGCGGTGTCGCGCACCCGTCGCGGGTCGGTGGGACCGGCCGGGATCGCATCCTGGCCGGGGGCCTCGACGAACGCCAGCTGATCGTCGACGAAGCGCCGGTACGCGCCCGAGTCGAGGTAGTGGACGAGCGCCACCTGGGCCCGGTGGCGTTGCACGCGCCAGGCGTCGGCGAGCGGTTCGAGCGCCGGCCGCGCGGCCTCATCGAGCGTTGCCGCGTGGACCGCCAGGCCGTCCAGGAGGACGTCCAGGTCGCGTACGGTGCCGAGGTGTCCGGCCAGCGTCCGCAGCGCGCCGACGGAGCGCCGTACGCGGCCGCGGCGGAACCCGGCGCCGAAGACGCGCCATGCGGCCCGCATACGGCGCGTCGCGACCCGCATCTTGTGCAGATCCTCGGGATCGCGGGACGAGCGGGTGCCGGCCTCGGCGGCCAGCATGCGCGCGAGATGGAAGCGGATCACCTTGCGTCCGGCCTCCGCGAAGAGGTCGTCCGCGACGACGCCGGGCGTCTTGCCGACGGCCCGGATCAGGCGCTCAGCGGCGGTGGGTGGAGATGCCGGAGTCGCGCGGGCGGCCGCCTCGACAGGGGTGACGTCGCCGGCCGGGGCAGGCGCCGGGGCGACGGTCTCGAGCGCGGTCGCGTCCGCCGGTGCCGCGTGCTCGCGGACCAGCAGCTCGCCCGCCACTTCGAACTTCGAGCGAGCTGACGCCCGCACTACGCCGCTCGCCTCGAGGGCGGTCGCGACACCGCTGAGGAGCGCCTCGTCTCCGCCCCGCAGCTCCACCTCCAGCACCGTCAGTCTCCCCAGCCGCTCGTCGCCGTGCAGCACCTCCACCTCGTCGAGGCTCAGCTCGGCCGCGCCGTCTGCGCCGCGCAGGTCACGGACCATGCGCCGTTGCCGGATGCGGAAGCGCTCCTCGAGCGGCTCGGACCCGAGCGCGCGCAGCAGCAGCTCGCGGGCGTCGCTCGACGGCCACGCGTGCGGGTCGAGCCCGTCGCCTGCCGGCCCCTCCAGCTCCTCGCGGCGGTGGAGCGCGCCGTCGGCCGGCGTCAGCGACTTGAGGTCGAGCGTCGTGCGGCGGCCACGGCGCCGGATGCGTGCCGCGTACCCGAGCCGCTCCAGGGCGCGTCCCGGCGTGTCGACGTAGCGGTCCTCGACATCCGTCTCGCGCCATGGACCCGCGGCGAGCCCCGCCAGCGCCGGCGCATCCAGAAGCGGCTGCAAGGCGGCGCGGTCGAGCACGTCGTACTTGAGCTCGACCTCGAGCGGGCCATGCCCTACGGGCGCGCTGCCCGGCGACCCACCGGAACCGCCGCCGGCGCTCACCGCACGTCCCCGCCGCCGCACCTGCCGGGAGCGCCGCGGTTCATTCCGCGCCCTGCGCCGTTTCGAGTGCCTGCGCCATCATCACCTCGAATGTGTCGACGCCGGCCGCTTCGGGCAGCAGCGTCTCGACCCGCCGCCAAACGCCATCCGCCCCCAGCTCCCACGCCCGCCGATCGTCGCGCAGCATCACGTCGAGAATCTCGCGCAGTCGTTCGCGGAGCACAGGGTCGTCGACCGGTGTGACAGCTTCGACGCGGCGGTCGAGGTTGCGCTCCATCATGTCGGCCGATCCGATCGAGAATTCCTCGTCGCCGCCGTTGCGGAAATAGAAGATCCGCGAGTGCTCCAAGAACCGCCCGATGATCGAGCGGACGCGGATGGTCTCGCTGACGCCGGGGAGCCCCGGCCGCAGCGAACAGATGCCGCGTACGACTAGGTCGATCTGGACCCCCGCTTGGCTGGCCCGGTAGAGCGCGCGAACGATCGCGGGGTCCACGATCGCGTTGAGCTTGAGCACGATGCGCCCGTCACCGGCGGCCGCCTGGCGCTCGATCTCGCGGTCGATCCGCGCGATCATCGCCTCGCGCAGGCCGAAGGGCGCCACGAGCAGGCGACGGAACGAGCGCTGCCGCGAGAGCCCGGTGAGGAAGTTGAACAGATCGGTCACGTCGGCACCGAGCTCCGAGCGACAGCTCAGCAGCCCCAGGTCGACGTAGATGCGGGCCGTCTTCGTGTTGTAGTTGCCGGTTCCGATATGGACGTAGCGCCGCAGGCCGCGGCCCTCGCGGCGCACGACCAGCATCGTCTTCGAGTGCGTCTTGAGCCCCACCAGTCCATAGACGACGTGGGCGCCGGCGCGCTCCAGCGCCCGCGCCCACCCGATGTTGGCCTCCTCGTCGAAGCGCGCCTTGAGCTCGACGAGCACCACGACCTGCTTGCCGCGCTCCGCGGCCCGGATGAGCGCCTGGACGATTGGCGAGTCCCCGCTCGTGCGGTAAAGCGTCTGCTTGATGGCGAGCACATCGGGGTCGTCGGCGGCCTGCTCCACGAAGCGCTGCACGGTGCGCGCAAACGACTCGTACGGGTGATGGACCAGGATGTCGCCCTCGCGGATGGCGGCGAAGACGTCCACCGGCTCGTCCGGGTCGGTCGGGGCGAGGCGCGGCGGCGTGACGGGGGTCCAGGGCGGCAGCTGGAGGGTGGGCACGTCCAGCTCCGCGATCTCGAAGAGCGCGGTCAGGTCCAGCGTCCCCGCCACCTCGTAGACGTCCTCGGGTGAGCACTGCAGGCCGCGTTCGAGGAGCCCGCGGGTCTCCGCGGGCATGGAGCGTTCTACCTCCAGGCGCACGACTTCACCGAAGCGTCGCCGGCGCAGCTCTTCCTGGATCGCCAGCAGCAGGTCGTCCGCCTCGTCCTCCTCGATCGAGAGGTCGGCGTTGCGCGTCACGCGGAACAGGTGGTGCTCCAGGATCTCCATGCCCGGGAAGAGCACGTCGAGGTTCGCGGCGATGATCTGTTCCAGCAGCATGTAGGTCCGCACGCCGACCTCGACGAGGCGGGGCAGCACGGGTGGGACCTTGATCCGTGCGAACCGGCGTTCGCCGGTCTCCGGATCCCGCACCGTGACCGCCAGCGAGAGCGACAGGTTGCTGATGTAGGGGAACGGATGGCCCGGATCGACGGCCAGCGGGGTGAGCACCGGGAAGATCTCGTCGATGAAGCGCTGGCGCAGCTCCAGGTGCCGTTCCGGCCGTTCGGCCCAGGTCACGATGCGGATGCCGTGCCCGGCCAGCTCGCGGCGTACGTGTGCCCAGGCCTCCGAATGGCGCGCGACGAGCGGCAGCACCTTCGCCCGGATCGCGCGCAGCGTCTCAGCTGGGCTCAGCCCGTCGGGCGTGCGCTGAGCGCCACCGGCGGCCATCTGCTGCTTGACGCCCGCGACGCGCACCTGGAAGAACTCGTCGAGGTTGCTGGCGAAGATCGCGAGGAACCGCGCCCGCTCCAGCAGCGGATTGCGCTCGTCGATCGCCTCGTGGAGGACCCGTGCGTTGAAATCGAGCCAGCTGAGCTCGCGGTTGGTATACGGCATCGCGGACGCATGGCGATCGCGCCGGCCTGCGCGCGGCGTGCCGGTGGCCTGACCGCCGGTGGGACGGACCGCGGTCATCGCGTCTCAGGGTTCCGGCACGTAGCGCCGGTCGCCGGTCACCGGATCGAACCAGACGCGGAGGCGCTGTCCGGTGGTGGGATCGTCGAACACCTCGTCCGTGCGCTGATAGCGGCTCGGGGCGGGACCGGCCGCCGCTGCGGCCGGTGGCCGCGGAGCCCAGGGCGGACCCGGCGGTGCGGTGGCCCCGGGCGGCGTGCGAGGATCGCCGGCGCGGTAGCGGGTCTGCTCGTAGAGCGCGATCAGGATCAGGATCGCGCCTGCGATCAGCAGCCACGCTCCCGCCACGGGGTCGCCCGTGCCGATGGCTGCTAGCCCCAGCAGGAAGACGAGCGCACCCGCGCCGCCGAGCGCGCCCCGCAGCAGCAGCGAGAGGCCCGTGCTGCCCATGCCTCCTCCTGCCGGCCTCCACTCGCGCTCAGCGCGGTTGCTCGTACCCGGACTGCCCCGGCTCGATGATCACGGCCGTGCCGTAGGCCACGATCTCGGTCATCGTCTGGCCCATCTCCGAGCTATCGAACCGCATCGAGAGGATCGCGTTGGCGCCCATCGCGGTCGCGTTGGCCACCATCCGGTCGATCGCGTGCCGCCGTGCATCCTCGAGCAGCTCGGTGTATTCCTTGATCTCGCCTCCGACGAGCGAGCGGAGCCCGGCGGCGACGTTGCCGGCGAGACCGCGGCTGCGGACCACCACGCCGAAGCACTGGCCCTTGGTCTCGGCGATGCGGTAGCCGGCGACGAAATTGGTCGTGCTGATGATCACGGCTGCTCTCCTTCAGCGCTCCATGGCCGCGCGCGCCACGCGGCGCGCCTCGCACTCCGGGCAGGGGCAGTTCTCGCGCAGCTGCTCGAAGGTGTAGTACCCGGTGTGGTGGCCGTCGCCCCACGTCGGCGCGATCGCGTAGGTGCCCACCAGCTGGACATCGACGAGGCGAGTCTGGTCGGGGGTGAGGGTCGGGGCCGTATCGAGCCAACCCGGCTCTCCCGCCTCGCCGCGGCAGTAGGCGCAGGGGCAGAGCCAGCGCAGGGTGACCGTCTCGTACACGGTTCGATGGCCGTCCGCCCAGTCGATCTCGAGCCGGCCCGCGGCGCGGTCGGCATGGATGCGCGTGGGTGTGAGGTACTCGCCGCCGGCCGTATACGTGGAGGGCATGCTGCGATTGTAGCCGTGCCCGCACCGGAATCCCGCCCACGGCGCGCGCCGGCGATAGACTCGCGGGGAAGCTCCCCGCGCCGCCGGTCGCCGACCGGGCCAGCACCGCACCGAGAAGGACCGATGTCGAGACCGCCGCTGCCTGCCGATCTGTATGACCTTCGCGTGCCGACCGAGGTACGGCTGTCACCGGACGGTCGCCTGGTCGCCTTCACGGTCAAGGCCGTGGGCCCGGCCAAGGACGACTACCGGGAGGCAGTCTGGATCGCGCCGACCGATGGCTCGGTTCCCGCGCGCCAGGTCACGCTCGGCGCGCGCCACGACACGCACCCGCGCTGGAGCCCTGATGGCACGCAGCTCGCCTTCCTGTCCGACCGGGCGGCGGTGTTGCAGACTGGAGGCGGCGGCTCGCTCCCCGACCGCGACGAGAAGCTCGTAGACGGGGCGACGCAGGTCTGGGTGCTGCCGTTGGCGGGCGGCGAGGCCCGCGAACTCACGCACCTGCCACACGACGTGCGGGACCTGGGGTGGAGCCCGGACGGCACCCACTTGTGCGTGCTCAGCACGTCCGAGACGGCCACCCGGGCGACGCGAGCGCGGCGCGAGCCGGGCGAACCGCCGGAGTCCGATTACCGGTTCATCGATCGCCTGCAGTACCAGTACAACGGCGTCGGGTTCGTGCACGACCGCTTCACGCACCTCTGGCTCGTGGACGCCGACTCGGGCGCCGCGCGCCGCTTGACCGGGGGCCGACACAACGACGGGGCCTTCGACTGGAGCCCGGACGGCCGGCGCATCGTCTTCGAGTCACGGCGTCACCGCGACCACGACCTGGACTGGCAGATGGACCTCTTCCTGCTCGACCTGGAGTCCGGGCGGGTCGAGCGGCTGACGGGCGGGCGTGGGCGGCGCGAGTTCTCGGCGCCGGCGTGGAGCCCCGACGGGCGCTGGATCGCTGCGGTCGGGCACCGCTATCAGGGGCGCGGACCGGCCCGCCGCGACGTCTGGCGCTTCCCGGCGGCACCGGAGCAGGAGGGCCAGGACCTCACCGGCGCGACCGACCTGATGGTCGGCGCCAGCATGGGCAGCGACTTGATCGGGGGCGGCGCGACCACGCTGCACTGGAGCGGTGACGGCCGCTGGATCACCTTCGCCGCGCCGATCGAGGGCAGCTACGAACTCTGGCGGGTGGAGGCCGAGACGGCCCGCGTGGAGCGGCTGACACTCGGCCGCCAGTACCTCTCGCGCATCCAACAGGTACCGCTCGCCCACGGGGACGTGCGCATCGCGGCGACCGTGGCGGATGCCACGCACGCCCCGGAGGTGGTCGTCCTGGAGGTGGCGGCCGGCCAGCGGGACCCACTGTCGGCCGATCGCCTGCGGCGCGTCAGTGACTTGATGGCGACGCGCTGGGGGGAGATCGCCCTGGTCGCGCCGGAGACCCGCTGGCACGAGGTGGAGGGGCGCCGGATCCAGGGGTGGTTCTACCCCGCGGCGCGGCCCAACGACGAACGGGCGGCGCAGGACGGGCGTCCGGTGCCGCTGGTCGTCGAGATCCACGGCGGGCCGGCCACGCTCTACGGGTACGCGCCGTTTTGGGAGTGGCAGTGCCTGGTGGCCGCCGGGATCAGCGTGTACGCGTGCAATCCGCGTGGATCCGAGGGCTACGGCCAGGACTTCGTGCGGGCGAACTACCGCGACTGGGGCAACGGACCGATGGCGGACGTCATGGCGGGGCTCGATGCCCTGCTGGCCGACGGCCTGGCGGACCCCGCTCGGCTAGGCGTGACGGGCGGCTCGTACGGCGGGTACCTGACGAGCTGGATCGTTGGGCACACCGATCGGTTCCGGGCGGCGCTGACGGCGCGGTCGGTGAACGACATGACGTCGCAGATGCTCTCGGGCGACATCGGCGGTCCGATGTTCGGGACGGAAGAGTACGGCGTGAACCCCTGGGAGGACCACGAGGTCTACTGGCAGCACAGCCCGATCGCCCATGCCGAGCGGGTGCGGACGCCGCTCCTGATCCAACACGCCGAGCAGGACCTGCGCGTGCCGATCACGCAGGCCGAGGAGCTGTTCGCGGTGCTGCGCGCGTTCAAGCGTCCGGTGCGGCTGATGCGGGTCCCCGAGGAGACACACGAACTGACGCGCAGCGGCACCCCGTTCCGGCGCGTCGAGAACATCGTGCAGGTGGTGGCCTGGTTCCGGCACTTCTTGGTGCAGGGGCGGCGCGGGATGCCGCCGCTGCCGCGCGAGAAGCGGATCCGGCCGTAGGCTGCCCTGCCCCTGGCCGCTCGCCCGGGTAGGCGGCGCGGCAACCCGTGACGGCGGGTCGCGGGGGACCATCGGCAGCGCGCGGCGGGCTTCTCATCGTGGCGCTCGTCGCGGGCCAAGCGGCCGTGTTCCATGCCGTCGCCCACGCCGCCTCCGCCGTGGGCGGAACGTTCAGCGTGACGCCGATCGCGCCCCATGCGCGGGTCACGTTCGTCGTGCGGACCGGCGCGCCGCGCGTCGGAAAAGGCGCGCCGAATCGCCCTGCAGGACCTTGACCGCTCCGCTACGATCAAGCGAGTGAAATCGGTACCAGTCAGCCCGCCAGCCCCGCAGAAACCGGCGACGATCAAGGATGTCGCCGCCCGGGCCGGCGTCGCGACGGCCACCGTCTCGCGCTACCTCAACGGCAGCCGCGTCCGGGAAGCGCGCCGCATCGACGAAGCGATCGAGGCGCTGGCGTTTCGCCCGAACCAGCTGGCGCGCAGCCTCAAGTCCGGCTCGACGCGCACCATCGGTGTCCTTGTCCCCGATATCTCGAACCCGTTCTTTGCCGACGTCGTCAAGGGCGTCGAGTCGGTGATGCGGGCAGGCGAGTACAGCCTCCTGCTCTGTAACACGGACGAGAACGTGGACCGCGAGCGTGCGGTCGTCAACATCCTCCTGCAGAAGCAGGTCGACGGGATCCTCATGGCGCCGGCGGCCGAATGGTCGGACGCGCCGCTGATGCTGCGCGCCCGCCGGGTGCCCGTCGTCCTGATCGATCGGCGCATCGAGGCCGAGGAGTTCGACGTGGTCCTGGTGGACAACGTCAATGGGGCCGCCCAGGCGGCGGAGTATCTGGTCTCGCTGGGCCACACGCGGATCGCCATGATCTCCGGCCCCCTGGACACCACACCCGGCCGTGAGCGGTACGAGGGCTTCGGCGAGGGGCTGCGCGCCCGCGGCCTCGAGCTGGACGAACGGTACCTCCAGGTGGCGGATTTCCGGGAGGATGGCGGTTACCAGGCCGCCCTGCGCCTGCTCGCGGTGCGGCCCGCCCCCACGGCGCTCTTCGTCTCCAACAACCTCATGTCGATCGGCGCCTTGCGTGCGATGCACAACCTGGGCATCCGTATCCCGCACGAGATGTCGTTCGTGGGCTTCGACGACCTCGCGCTCGCCGAACTGACGCACCCGCCGCTCACGGTTGTCTCGCGCGCGAGCACCGAGCAGGGCGTGCTGGCGATGCGGCTGCTCAAGTTCCGCATGGAGAACACAGGCGAGGCCGCCCCCCGGAAGATCGTGCTGGAGACTCGCCTGACGGTGCGTGGCTCCTGCGCGGCGCCGGCGCAGGAGCCGGCCTCCGCGGGCGCGGCGTCGCCGTCCGGGGGTGTGAGTGCGCGCCAGGGCACGGGTCCAGCATATCCGGCGGGGGCGCCGACGCCCGCCGCCGATGGGCAGTCGGGTCTTTGATCCTCGATGCACATCTGTGGAGGAACAGGATGGTCAAGCTGGTCGCGTTGCTGAAGCGGAAGCCGCATCTGACACGGGAGGAATTCGCCCGGCGCTGGTTGGAGGATCACACCCGGATCTCGGCGCAGCTGCCCGGCCTGCTCGGATACCGTATCAACATCGCCACGTCCCGCCAACCGGTCGGCAGCGGCGAGGAACCGCTCTACGACGGCACCGCGGAGATGTGGTGGGAGAGCATCGACGCCATGGAGGCCGCCTTCGCGAGCGAGGTGGGGGCGGCCGCGGGTGCGGATGCCGACCAGTTCGCAGAGGTCCGGATCCACCTGTACACCGATGAGCACGTCGTCGTTCCGGGTCCCACAGCCAGCGCCTGAAGGGTTTCGCCCGGCGGGCCCATCGGTCTCCACATGAGGTGACGCGTCTCATGGCGAGTCAGCCGCGCATCTGCGTCGTCGGCAGCTGCATGATCGATCTGATCTCCAGGGTCCCGCGTCTGCCGACGCTGGGCGAGACCCTCGTCGGCCATTCGTTTCATATGGGATACGGTGGGAAAGGTGCGAACCAGGCGACCGCAGCGGCCAGGCTCGGCGCGCAGGTCTCGATGGTGGCGAAGGTGGGCCGGGACGTCTTCGGCGATGGCACGCTGGAGAACTTCCGCGCCAACGGCATCGACACGCGGTTCGTGCTGACCGACCCGGAGCGCTTCTCCGGTGTCGCGCCGATCCTGGTGGACGACCGGGCGGAGAACGTCATCGTGATCGTGCCGGGTGCCAATTACGGCCTCAGCCCGGACGACGTGCGGGCGGCCGAGGCCCAGATCCAGCAGGCGGACATCCTCTGCTGCCAGCTCGAGGTGCCCGTCGCAACCACTCTGGAGGCGTTCCGCATCGCCCGATCCGCCCGGGTCGTGACGATCCTGAACCCGGCACCGGCCGCGCCGTTGCCCGACGAGCTGCTGGCGCTCACCGACATCTGTGTGCCGAACGAGGTCGAGGTGCAGATGATCACCGGCCGCTCCGCCCAGAGTGTCAGCGACGCCATGGAAGCCGCCCGCGCCCTGCTGGTGAAGGGGCCGCGGAGCGTCATCGTCACGCTCGGTAGCCGTGGTGCGGTACTCGTCGATGCCGAGACGGGCGTGCACGTACCGTCGTTCCCGGTGGAGGCGGTCGATCCCACCGGCGCCGGCGACGAGTTCATCGGCGCGCTCGCCGTCCTCCTGGGGGAGGGGCGTCCGCTCGCGGACGCCGTGCGCGATGCCTCCGCCGCCGCGGCGCTATCGGTCACGCGGATCGGCACCCAGGTCTCGTTCCCTACGCGTGCGGAGCTAGACGAATTCCTCGCCACGCGTCAGGAGGCCGCATGAGGTAGCGCGGCGCTGCTTGACGGCGGGGATAGGATGGCCAAGTGAAATCGATATTGGATATCGATCTCACATCGAGGCGGTGAGGGGACTGACGGGTGGCCCGCGTCACACTGAAGCATCTCTCGCGGTCGTTTGGGCCCGTGGCAGCAGTGCGGGACCTTTCGCTCGAGATTCCTGATGGAACGTTGCTCTGCTTGCTCGGTCCTTCCGGCAGCGGGAAGACCACGACGTTGCGACTCGTGGCTGGGCTCGAGCGACCGGACAGCGGCGAGATCTGGCTCGACGACGACGAGATCTCGCGCCTGGAACCGAAGGACCGACATGTGGGCGTGATGTTCCAGGGATACGCCCTCTATCCGCAGATGTCGGTCCGCGACAACATCGGCTACCCACTGAAGGTGCGGGGCGTGCCACGCACCGAACGAGAGGCCCGCGTGACGGAGGTCGCTCGCCTCCTTGAAATCGATAGTCTGCTCGATCGTGCCGTGCAACAGATCTCGGGCGGTCAGCAGCAGCGGGTCGCCCTGGCGAGAGCGATCATTCAGCGGCCTCGGCTCTTCCTGCTCGACGAGCCAATCTCCAATCTCGACGCCGTGCTGCGGAGCACGATGCGGGCCGAGATCCGTCGTCTGCAGAAGATGCTGGGGGCGACGACGATCGTGGTCAGCCACGACCAGCTGGACGCGCTGGCCATGGCCGATCTCATTGCGATCATGAAGGACGGCGTCATCCAGCAACTCGGCACCCCCGACGACGTCTACTACCGCCCCAGCAACACATTCGTCGCCCGCTTCATCGGTGAGCCCCAGATGAACCTGCTGCCCGCCAGTCTTGCGCGCGGCGAGAGAGGCCTGGGCGTCCGCGTCCTCGGCCACTGGCTCCCGGTTACCGAGACAGCACGCACTGCGCTTGCTGCCGTCACGCTACCCGATGTGGTCGTGGGGGTGCGGCCACGCGCCATTCGCATCCATCGCGAGGGCGGCGACGATCGCATCGCGGCCAGCGTTTACCTTGCGGCGCCCGAGGGCTCGCGCGTCATCTATCAGTTTCAGATCGGTGGAGATCGGCTGACGGTTGAGGCCGAGCCGGAGTTCCGCCTGAACGAAGGAGAGGAGGTGCATTTGGAGTTGAGGCCGGAGAGTCTTCACTTCTTCGCGCCGGGTGCGGACGGCGGGACCCGCATAGCCTGATCGTGTCCGGAGGAGGGTCACGACAATGCAAGTTGGTCCGATCAGTCGACGTCGCTTTCTTTCCACGAGCGCCAAGGCAGGGGCCGCCCTAGCCATGGGCGGCGCCGTCACGACGTTCCTTGAGGCCTGCTCGGCGACACCTAACGCGTCCAGCGCCGCGGCCAGTGCATCTGGCACAGTCGCCGTCGAGATCGACGAGGGCCAGAACGCCAACCCGTTCCAGTGGTTCAACCCCAACATGAAGGCCAAGTTCGGGGCGACCACGAACATCATCGGGCTGCCCTTCGTCGGGCAGTACGAGAAGATCGTCGCCGAGATGGTGACGCGGAGCAGCGTCTATGACGTGTTGGTCTTCCCTCCGCAGATGCTCGGCGACTTCGTCAGCAATGGGTTCCTCGCCCCACTCTCGGAACTGGGCAACGAGTCCGACTTCAATTTGACCGATGTGCTGCCGGCCTACCGCGATCCCAACCTGAGAAGGAACGGGAAGCTGTATGCGGCCATGTATGACGGCGACATCCTGCAGATCGCGTATCGGACGGACATCTTCAGTGCTGCGGGTATCTCGCAGCCACCCCAGACTTGGGACGACTTCCTGAACATCGCCAAGGAGCTGCACAAGCCGCCGACGCAATACGGCAACGCGTTCCTTGCACAGCGTGGTTTCTGCTACGCTTGGTTCATGAATATCTTTGCGGCGCTCGGCGGCAAGTGGTTCACGGCGGACATGAAGCCCGCGATCAACACGGACCAGGGCGTGCAGGCGCTGCAAATGCTCGTGAATCTGAAGCAGTACGCGCCTCCGAACATCCTGCAGATCGGATACCAGGAGCTCAACGAGGCATATCTGAACGGCTCGACGGCGATGGTCGTGCAGTGGGACGACCTGGCGCTGAAGGCCGAGGACCCCAGCCAGAGCAAGGTGGTGGGCAAGAACGCCTACGCTCCCTGCCCGGTGCGCAACTACATGCCGTACTCGCGGGTCATGGCCGTCTCGGCGTTCTCCAAGAACCAGCAGAACGCCTACAAGGTCATCCAGTACATGGACAGTGCTGATGTCAGCATCAAGTACGTGTACGATCCGAAGTGCGGCGAAGATCCTTTCCGTCAGTCCCACCTGGACGCTTCGAAGGTCAAGGACCATCTGGGCAACCCGTCGATGCCGGCAGCGCAGGCGCAGAGTTACGTTGGCGCAATCAAGACCTGTCTCACGACGGGATATCCAGAACTGTCGATCCCTGGCGCGCCGCGTTACCTGGACATTCTGGATCTGTTCGTGAACGAGGCTCTGGCCGGAAGCCTAACTCCTTCCCAGGCGCTGACGCAGGCTGCCAACGAGTGGGACAGCATCACGGCATCACTGGGCCAGGACAATCAGGTGAAGGCCTACTCCGACTGGGTCAACGCGTTCCACGCGGCCGGCGTTACGTACTGAGCAACCGGATCAGGCAGACAGGTTTGGGAGCCACGGAAGGACGGCCATGATGGCGACCAGACGTCGGCCATCGCGCTGGTCAGGAGGGCGGCGTTTCGCCCTCCTGACCGTAGCGCCAGCGACCATCATCCTGATCGTGCTCAGCGTCTTTCCGTTGCTCTATTCGCTGCGGCTGTCCTTCACAGACCAGCAGTTATTGTCGTTGGTTCCGCCGCGGTTTGTCGGATTAGCCAACTACGCGCAGCTGCTGCAAGACAACCTGTTCTGGAGCAGCCTCGGTGTGGCCGCCGCGTTCGCTCTGTCGGTGGTCACGGTTCAGCTCGGGGTTGGCCTAGCGCTGGCGCTCGCCTTGTACCGACTGCCGCGCTACCAACAGTTCATCGCCACCTTGCTGCTGATACCGAGCATCCTGTCATCGTCGGTCGCGTCGTTCCAGTGGCGATCGCTCTTCGATTACAGCTCAGGGCCGTTGAACTACTTCTTGGGTCTCTTGCACTTGCCGCTCCTGAGCTGGACGGCCGATCCACGCCTGGCCCTGCCGTCGCTGCTCCTGGTGGACTTCTGGCAGTGGACCCCGTTTGTCACGTTGCTGCTGCTGGCCGGTCTGCACGCATTGCCCGCGTCCGTCTTTGAGGCGGCTCGCGTCGACGGGTCGTCCAGTTGGCAGATCCTTCGCTACCAGACATTGCCGCTGCTGCGACGAGTCATCGCCATCACGGTCATTCTGCGGCTCATCGGCGCGTTCAAAGTCTTCGACATCATCTATGTGTTGACGGCGGGTGGACCCGGATCGGCCACAGAGAGTCTCGCCTTCTACAACTACGTGCAGGGGTTCCGGTACTTCAGTGTCGGCTACAGCGCCGCGATGTCCTATGTCAGCGTGATCATCGTGATCGTGTTGGCCCGTGTGATCCTGCGGTACATGGAACGTCCGGTGGGCCGTCCGGCCGCTGACGTGCCGGTCGCGGAGGCCGCAGTATGACATCGACCGCCGCCCACTCGCCGTTCCCTTCTGGGCGCGCGGTGCCCACGCCAGTGACAGGTGGCCGGGGTGGTCTGTTGGCGTCGGTGGTCGGGGTCGCGGTCGGGTCCGTCTTCTTCTTGTTCCCGATCTACTGGATGCTGGTGACGTCGGTGAAGCCGCCCAGCGAGTGGCTGACCAGCCCTCCCGTCTTCATCCCCGACCGCCTCTATTTCCAGAACTACACGGACGCCTTGTTCAACTGGGGTGGCCTGAAAGGGCTCGTCGACAGCGGGGTCGTCGCGGTGAGCGCGACCGCGATCGGCATGGTGCTCGGCACATTCGCCGCGTACAGTCTGGCGCGGTTTCGAATTGGGGGAACGAACCTCTCGTTCTTCATCCTCAGCTTGCTCTTCATGCCGCCGGTGGCGATCGGTATTCCGATGTTCTTGTTCTGGTCAGCGCTCGGACTGGTGGACACCTACATCGCGCTGATCGTGCAGTACCTGACGTTCACGATCCCGTTCATCGCGTGGGTCATGAAAGGATTCTTCGAGGACCTGCCGGTCGACCTGGAGGAGTCGGCGTTGGTGAACGGGGCCAGCCGCCTGCGCGCGTTCGTCGACATCGTGTTGCCCAACGTCCGTCCGGCACTGGTCGCGACCGCGCTGCTGGCGTTCATCTTCAACTGGAACGAGTTCAGCATCGCTGTGCTGCTGTCGCGCGGCCGGGTCACCACGCTGCCGTTCATTCTGCCGACCATGATGGAGTCGCACTACGTGCTGTGGGGCGACATCGCTGCGATGGCCGCGGTCGGGGCATTGCCCGTGGTCATCATCGCGTTCCTGCTGCAACGGTACCTGGTCCGGGGCCTCTCGTTCGGGGCCATCCGGAGTGAGTAGCTCGCGCGGCGCCCGGCAGCCGCCCGGTCCATCGGGTACCGTGGCGCCTGCGGGAGGCGATGGATGACGGTGTCCGAGGGCGAGGTTCGAGACCTGGTCCGGCGGGTGGTCGAGGCGGTGTACGATGCCCCGGCGGGACCGGCGGCGACGGGCGGTCCCGCGCCGGACGCTGCGACCGCGAGCGCGGGCGCGATCGCGGTCGGCGCCGACCACGGCGGGTTCGAGCTGAAGCAGCTGATCGCTCAGCGACTCGAGCAGGAGGGATATACGGTTCACGACTGTGGCACCACGACCCCGGACCCCGTCGATTATCCGGACGTCGCGCACGCTGTGGCCCGCCTCGTCGCGGACGGCACGTGCCGCTGGGGGATCATCGTCGACGGGGCCGGGATCGGCTCGTGCATGGTCGCGAACAAGGTCCCAGGGGTGCGCGCCGCCCTCTGTTACGACGTGACGAGCGCCCGCAACAGCCGCGAACACAACCACGCCAACGTGCTCACGCTCGGCGGCCGGCTCATCGGGACGGGTTTGGCGCTCGAGATCGTGGCCGCGTGGCTGGGCACGCCGTGGGGCCCCGGCCGCCATGCGGCCCGCGTCGAGCAGATCACCGCGATCGAGCGACGCTATCTGAGAGAGCGAGCATGAGCGACGGCGACGCGCGCAACGAACTGATCGAGACGATCACCCGGGAGGTGCTGGGCGCGCTGGCGGGGACCTCGGGAGACGGCTGCCGGGACTGCCTGGGCTCGTGCGCGGCGCATTGCCCGGACAAGGTGCGCAGCGTGGTGGCGGGCGGCGCGTCCCGCATCACCTACCAGGGCAACGGCGCGGACGTCCCGCGCGACCTCGCGCGCTACATCGACCATACCCTGCTGCGGCCGGATGCGACCGCCGCGGAGATCGACCGGCTCTGCAGCGAGGCCAAGGAGTACGGCTTCGCCGCGGTCTGCATCAACCCCACGTGGGTGCGCCGCGCGGCCGAGCAGCTGCGCGGCACCCCGGTCGCCGTGGCCTCCGTGATCGCCTTCCCGTTCGGGGCGACGACGAGCGACATCAAGGCGGCCGAGGCGCGCCGGGCCCTGCGCGACGGCGCCCGCGAGATCGACATGGTGATCAACATCGGCGCCCTCAAGAGCGGCATGCGCGAGCTGGTGCGCCAGGACATCGCGCGGGTCTCGGACGCCTGCCACGAGGCGGGCGCGATCAACAAGGTGATCATCGAAGCGGCCCTCTTGACCGACGAGGAGAAGGTGATCGCGTCCCGCCTCGCGCAGCGCGCGCGCGCCGACTACGTGAAGACGTCCACCGGGTTTGCCTCGGGCGGCGCCACCGTCTTCGATGTGGCGCTGATGCGCGAGACGGTGGGGCCGACGATGGGCGTCAAGGCCGCCGGAGGGATCCGCACGGCCGAGGACGTGCGGGAGATGATCGCCGCGGGCGCGACCCGCATCGGGGCGTCTGCCGGTGTCAGGATCGTGACAGGAGGGGAGCGCCAGGCCGGTGAGCACGATTGACCTTCGCGCCTACGTCTTTCTCGACAGCCTCCAGGCGCAGTACGCGGCGTTCCTGGGGACCGTCGCGCAGGGCTTCCTGCCGCTCGCAGGCGACGCCTCCCTCTACGTCGAGGTCTCGCCTGGCATCGAGATCAACCGCCTCACCGACGTCGCGCTCAAGGCGACCGCGGTGAAGCCCGGGATGCAGATCATCGAGCGCTACTACGGCCTGCTCGAGGTGCACGCGCCCTCGCAGGCGGAGGTCCGCGCGGCGGGGGCGGCGATCCTGCAGGCCGTGGGGCTGCAGGAAGCAGACCGCATCAAGCCGCGGGTCCTCTCGAGCCAGATCATCCGCCGCATCGACGACCACCAGGCGCAGCTCATCAACCGCACGCGCCACGGGGAGATGCTCCTCGCGGGCCAGACGCTCTACGTGCTCGAGCTCGAGCCCGCGGCGTACGCGGCCCTCGCGGCCAACGAGGCCGAGAAGGCGGCGCGGATCAACATCCTCGAGGTGCGCGCGTTCGGCTCGATGGGCCGCGTCTATCTGGGCGGTGAGGAACGGGACATCGACGTCGGTTGGCGGGCCGCCCTCGCGGCGGTCGAGGGGCTCACCGGACGTGCGGCAACGGCATAGCCCCGTCGGAGCGGCGGGGAGCGGACAGGAGAGGATCGATGGCTGAAGCACTTGGGATGATCGAGGCCCGCGGGTTCGCGGCGATGGTCGAGGCAGCCGACGCGATGGTGAAGGCCGCCAAGGTCGAGCTCGTGAGCTACGAGAAGACCGGTGGCGGCTACGTGACGGCGATCGTGCGTGGCGACGTCGCCGCGGTGAAAGCGGCGGTCGAAGCCGGCGTGCGCAATGCCCAGAACGTGGGCGAAGTGGTGGCCAGCCACGTGATCGCGCGGCCGCACGTCAACGTCGACCTCGTGCTGCCGCTGGGGCGCACCGAGCAGGCCAAGGCCGAGATCGGCGAAGGCTAGGGCCCTGAGCGACCGGCGCCCAGGCCCCGGCGTGCCGGGTCCCCGGGCGCCGGCGGCCGGAGAGGCCGCTGGACGGAGGAGCGCGGATGCTGTTGGGTCGTGTGGCCGGGACGGTGGTCGCCAGCCGCAAAGAGCCGCTGATGGAGGGCTGGAAGCTCCTGGTCGTGCGCCAGCTCGACACCGAGAACCACCCTGGCGGCGGCTATGTCGTCGCCGTCGACGCGGTGGGGGCCGGGGTGGGCGAGGTCGTCCTCTATGCCACGGGCAGCTCCGCCCGGCAGACCGAGGTGACGCGCGATCGGCCCTGCGACGCGGTGATCATGGCCATCGTGGACACCTGGGAGGTCGGCGGGCGCGAGGTCTACCACAAGTGAGGCGCCTGCCTGCCCGCCGCGCCCCAGGCCGCGGGCAGGTACGCGCCCGAGTGAGTGCGGAGCGATGAGCGAACCGGGCGGACTGAGCGAAGCGGAGATCCAGGCGATCATCGAGCGCGTGCGACGCCGTATGGCCGAGGCGGGCGACGCTCGGCCGGCGGCCGCGATGCGCGCCGCGGCCGAGGTGGCCGCGGCGACCGCTCTCGGCGATGGGATCCACGCCTCCGTGGACGACGCGGTGGCGGCGGCCGGCCGGGCGTTCCGCACGTACCGCACGATGGGGCTCGATCGCCGCTACGCGATCATCGAGTCGGTGCGGCGCGCCATGCTCGACGCCGGGGAGCGGCTGGCGCTGCTCGCCCACCAGGAGACGAAGATCGGCCGCGTCGAGGACAAGATCGTCAAGAACCGCGTCGTCACGACCAAGGCGCCGGGCCCCGAGGACCTCGAGGTCGAGGCGGTCACGGGCGACCAGGGGATGATGGTGACCGAGTTCGCCCCGTTCGGCGTGGTCGCGGCGATCACACCGGTCACCAACCCGACCTCCACCGTCATCAACAACACGATCAGCATCGTCTCGGCGGGCAACGCGGTCGTCTTCAACGTGCACCCCAACGCGAAGCGCTGCTCGGCCGAGGCGGTCCGGCTCATCAACCGCGCGATCGTCGCCGCGGGCGGACCGGCCGATCTCGTCACCGCGGTCGCCGAGCCGACCATCGAGAGCGCGCGGGCCCTGATGAACCACCCCGAGGTGCGGCTGCTGCTCGTCACGGGCGGCCCGGGCGTGGTGCGCGAGGCGTTGAAGACCGACAAGCGCGCGGTCGCCGCCGGCCCCGGCAACCCGCCGGTGGTCGTCGACCAGACCGCGGACGTCGAACGGGCCGCACGCGACATCGTGCGCGGCGCCTCCTTCGACAACAACCTCGTCTGCACCGACGAGAAAGAGGTGATCGTCGTCGACTCGGTCGCCGATCGGCTCGTGCGGGCCATGACGCAGCACGGCGCCTACCTGCTCAAGGAGCACGAGCTGCGCCGGCTCGAACGGGTTATCTTCACGGAGCTTGGCGCGCCCGGCAAGCACGGCGTCATCAACCCGCGCTGGATCGGACAGGACGCGGCGAAGATCCTCGCCGAGATCGGCGTCTCCGTGGATCGCGACGTGCGCCTGGCGATCGCCGAGGTCTCCCGCGACCACAGCCTGGTCTGGACCGAGCAGATGCTGCCGGTCCTGCCGATCGTGCGGGTCGGCACGGTCGACCAGGCGATCGAGCTCGCGGTGCGCGCCGAGCACGGCTTCCGCCACACTGCCTCGATCCATTCCACGAACGTCGAGACGATCACGCGCATGGCGCGGGCGCTCAACTGCAGCATCTTCGTCGCCAACGGCCCGAACTTCGCGGGGCTCGGCGAGGGCGGCGAGGGCTTCAGCTCGTTCTCGATCGCGACGCCGACGGGCGATGGGTTGACGCGACCGCGCACCTTCTCGCGCGAGCGCCGCATCACCGTCGTCGGCTCGCTGCGGATCGTCTGAGATGGCTCGCCCCGATCCGGATCCGGCGGCCGCCGTGCAGCCCGCGCTTGGGCTCCTCGAGTTCGACTCGATCGCGGTCGGCATCGCGGCCGGCGACGCGATGGCGAAGCGCGCTCCGATCGAGGTGCTCCGCGCCGGGACGGTGCACCCCGGCAAGTACCTCGTGCTCGTCGGCGGCGCGGTGGCCGACGTCGAGGAGGCGATGGCCGCCGGCCGCGCGGCCGGCGCGGGCGCGCTGCTCGACGAGGTCTTCCTGCCCAACGTCCATCCCGACGTGACCGCCGCGATCGGCGGGCGGCGCCGCACCGGGACGGGGGAGGCGCTCGGCGTCATCGAGACGCCCACGGTGGCGTCGATCATCGATGCCGCCGACGCCGGGGTGAAGGGCGCGCGCGTGCGCCTGCTCGAGCTGCGCCTCGCCGACGGCCTGGGCGGCAAGGGGTACCTGCTCTTCGACGGCCCGGTGGCGGAGGTGGAGGCCGCGCTGGAGATCGGCACGGCGCGGATCGCGACGACGAGCGGCACGGTGCAGCGGGTGATCGCCCAGCTGCACGGCGAGATGCGCGAGAACCTCGAGGCGGACGGGCGCTTCCGCGAGCGCGTGCGCCGGCTGGCCGGGTCGGAGGCGGCGCCGAGCGGCGGTGCGGGCGCCGCGGGGCCGGCAAGCTCGCGCGAGCCGGGGAAGGGGGCCTGAGCCGGCATGCAGCTCGCGCGCGTGATCGGCACCGTCGTGGCGACCGTCAAGTCGCCCGGCCTCGAGGGGATCAAGCTCCTGATCATCCAGCCGCTCGATCGCGCGCAGCAGCCGAGCGGCCAACCGCTGGTGGCGGCCGACGCGGTGCACATGGCGGGGCCGGGCGAGCTCGTCTACTTCGTCGCGGCGCGCGAGGCGGCCCAGGCGCTGCCCGAGCCGTTCGTGCCGGTCGATCATGCGATCGTGGGCATCGTCGATACCGTGGAACCGCTCGGGCACGGAGGCGCGGCGTGAAGATCGGCCGGGTCGTCGGCACCGTCGTCTCCACGATCAACGCGCCGGTCTTCGACGGCCGGCGGCTCCTCCTCTGCGACCTGCTGGAACCCGACGGCGCACCCGCGGGCGGCTACCTGATCGCGGTCGACACGGTCGGCGCTGGGGCGGGCGAGACGGTCCTGTTGCTCGACGAAGGGAACTCGGCCCGCCAGATCGTGGGCGTCACCCCGGCCCCGATCCGCACGCTGGTCGTCGGGATCATCGACGCGATCACGCGGCCGGGCTGACGCGCACCGGCGCTGCGCTCGCCGAACGACCCGTGCCCGTTCGCGTCAGCCGGCCACCGCGACACCCCGCCGGCGGCGCAGACCCGAGCGCGGCCCCAGGACGAGCGCCAGCAGGAACGCCGCCGTCTCGACCAGCACGATTGTGGCACCACTGGCCACGTCGAGCCAGTAGCTGAGGTAGAGGCCGACCACGGCGGCCCCGATCCCCACCAGGACCGCGAACCGCATCATGACCGCGAACCGGACGGTGAGCAGCTGCGCCGTGGCCGCGGGGGTGACCAGCATCGCCACCACCAGGATGATCCCCACGGCCTGCAGACTGACCACGATCGTCAGCGCTACGAAGGCCAGGAAGAGGTACTCGAGGGGCGCCACGGGCAGGCCGGAGGCGCCCGCCCCGAGCGGATCGAACGTGCTGTAGAGCAGCTCCTTCCAGAGCAGCGCGATGCACCCCAGGACGAACCCGCCGAGGAGCGAGAGGCCAACCAGGTCGGCCAGGGAGATCGCCAGCACGTTGCCGAAGAGGAACCCGAACAGGTCGGCCACGTAGCCGTGGATCGTGCTGAACAGGAAGATGCCGAGCGCGAACGTCCCGGCGAACAGCACGCCGACCACCGTGTCCATGCGGATCCGTGCGCGGCGGCTCACGAAGCCGATCGCGAGCGCGGTCGCGACGGCCGCGATCCCGGCTCCGAGATAGAACGGGCCGTGGAGCAGGAACGCGGCCACGACGCCAGGGAACGCGGCGTGACTGATGGCGTCGCCGATGAACGCGAGCCCCTTCAGCACCACATAGGTGCCGACCACGGCACAGACGGTGCCGACGAGCACGGAGGCCAGGAGTGCCCGCACGAAGAAGGGGTACGCAAGTGGCGCGAAGACCACGTCCGTCCAGGGGAGTTCCAGTGTCACCGCGTGCGCTCCGTCTCGACGTGGTGGTGTTGTTCGCCCGGCTCCGCCTGGTCGTGGTGGTGCGCGTCGTCGAGGAGGACCGTCTGGCCGCCCAGCACCAGCAGGTGCCCGCCGTAGGTCCGGGCCAGCACCTCGGGGTCGAGCACCAGCGCCGCCGGACCGTCCGCGATCATCGTGCGGTTGATGGCCGCCACTCGGTGGAAGCGCTGCGCCGCCGCGGCGAGGTCGTGGGTGGTCGCGACCACGCTCCGCCCGCTGTGCGCGAGCGCCTCGAGGATGTCCATCAGATCCTCCTGCGTTCTGGCGTCGATCCCCGTCACGGGTTCGTCGAGCAAGAAGAGAGTCGGGTCGGCGGCAAGCGCGCGGGCCAGGAAGACACGTCGCCGCTGGCCGCCCGACAGCGACCCGATCTGTCTCCTCGCGTGTTCCGCCATCCCGACTCGCTCGAGCGCCGCGGCCACGGCCCGCCGGTCGTCTGGGCCCGGCCGTCGCGCGAGTCCGAGTCGCGGGTAGCGCCCCATCATCACGACGTCGCCGACGGTGACTGGGAACTCCCAGTCGACGAGCTCGGCCTGCGGGACGTAGGCGACGCGATGCGCCTCGCGGCCCGGCGGCGACCCCAATACCTCCACCCGCCCCGACCAGGGTGCGATCAGTCCGGCCATCACCTTGAGCAGCGTGCTTTTGCCCGCGCCGTTCGGTCCTACCACAGCGAGCAGCGTGCCGGGCTCGACGACCAGGGTGACGTGCTCGATCGCGGGCCGCTCGCCGTATCCGGCCGACACGTCCGCCAGCCAGATGTCGGCGTGGGCGTGCGCGTGCGTGGCATCGAGCGCGCCTCCGCTCTCATGCAGCGGGTGGTCGCCGTGCCGGTGGACGGGCGCGCGGCTCCCGTCCGGGCTGCTCATCGCAACGCCCCCACGACCCGCTCGACGTCCCAGCGGATCATCCCCTCGTACGTGTCCACCGGCGGCGGCCCCAGGGTGTCGTCGTACAGGTCGGTCACCACGCGCACCCCCGCTTCGCGGGCAACGGCCTGGACGACCGCCGGGTTGAACTGCGGCTCGGCGAAGACGGCGCGCACATGGGCGGCGCGGATCGCGTCGACGAGATGGGCGACATCCGCCGCTCCGGGGTCCTGACCCGGCGCTGCTACCACCGAGCCGACGATCTGTAGCCCGTACGCGTCGGCGAAGTACGGGAAGGCATCGTGGAACGAGACCAGGCGCCGCTGATCCACGGGGATCGTCTCGATCTGTGCGCGCACCCACGCGTCCAGATCCTGTAGTCGCCGGGTGTAGGCCGCTGCGCGGGTCCGATAGCCGGGGGCGCCCGCCGCATCGACCCGCGCGAGCGCGTCGGCGAGGCGGGCCACGTAGCGCTCGGCGTTCGCCACGTTGAGCCAGAGGTGCGGGTTCGCGGCGCCGTTCTCGCCGCTCAGATAGCGCACGTCCGGTAGCCCCTCGCCGAGCCGGACGACCAGCGCGGCCGCGCCGGCGGTGGAGACGAGGTTGGTGAGCCAGTCGTCCAGGCCGAGCCCGTTCATCACGATGAGCCGGGCCTTCGATAGCCGGGCGGCGTCCGAAGGCCGGGGGTCGTACGTGTGCACGTCGCCGCCGTTGGGCACCAGGCTGACCGACTCGACCCGCTCACCGCCGACCTGCGCCACCAGGTCGGCGAAGACGGTGTTGGTGGTCACGACCAGGACGCGGTTGCCCTGGGTGCCCGGTGCAGCGGTCGATCCGGTCGATCCCCCGCCGGGCGCCGCCGAGCATCCGGCAGCCGCCAGGGCGAGCACGATGGCGCCGATGAGCGCGACGCGAGCCCCGCGTCGCCGACGATCCGGTTTCATGCGATCTCCTCCCGGCACGTGGGGCAGATCCCGTACAACTCGAGCCGGTGTCGCTCCACCTGGAATCCCGTGCGCGCGGCCACCTCGCGGATCAGTTCGGGCATGCCGCACCCCTCGACCTCGACCGTGCGTCCGCAGCGCAGGCAGATCACGTGGTGGTGGTGCGACGGCTCGCAGCGGACGTAGGCATGTTCGCCGGAGGGCAAGTCGAGCCGCTCGACGACGCCGAGCTGCGCGAAGAGTTCGAGGGCGCGGAAGAGCGTCGCCCGACCGATCCGGCTGCCGGACCGCTGCACCTCGCGTTCGAGTTCGGCTTCCGTGAAGTGGCCGGGGTGGCCAGCGATGAGGGCCGCCACGGCACGGCGCTGGTCGGTCACCCGCAGGCCTGCACCCTCCAGGCGCTCGATGAAACTCGTTGCGTTGGTCATGCGATGATGATACTCAGTCTCAGCAAGCCCCCGTACGCGCTCGCCGATTCGGCCCCCGCGCCGCCCGGTGCGGTACCCTGCACGCGGCACCTTTGGGTGCCTTGAGACGGATAGACCGATGCGCCTCGCCGAGACGGGAAGGGGCGCTGGCACAGCCGTTGAAAGGAGATCTCCGCTGAGCACGAACCGTCCCACGTCGAACTCGGCGGCCCGCCGCGAGCGGCGTGCCGCCCAGCGCGCCCAACGCGGCGCCCCCGGAGGTCCCGTTGCGCGCGAGCGGAGGGGCGCCGTCGCGCTGCCGCCGGCGCTGCGCTCGCCGATCGCGCTGATCACGATCGGCGTGCTCGTCGTGGCCGCCATCGGGCTTGTCTTGGTCCTCGCCCAGAACGTCGTCGGGGGTTCGACGACGGCCGCGCTTACCGCACCGCCTCAGCCCGTGCCGGCCGGCCTCGCGCACGATCGGTCGATCGGCAAGCCGAACGCGCCGGTCAAGCTCGACGAATGGGAAGACTTCCAGTGCCCGTACTGCGATGAATACACCACCAACATCGAGCCGCACCTGATCAGCCAGTACGTAACGGCGGGACAGCTCGCGATCACCTACCACGATTTCTCGTTCATCGGCAGCGAGTCGTTGAACGCGGCCGTCGCCGCCCGGTGCGCGGGGAACCAGGGGCAGTTCTGGGCGTACATGGAATACCTCTTCGCGAACCAGGGCCCCGAGAACGGTGGCACCTTCAACCAGGCGCTCTTCGACAAGATCGCGACTCGGCTCAACCTCAACCTGAGCACGTTCAACCAGTGCCTCACCGACCCAGCGGTGGCGAGCGCGGTGCAGGCAGAGACCAAGCAGGGCCAGCAGCTCGGGATCCAGGGGACTCCCACGCTCTTCATCAACGGCAAGCAGTACACGGGTGCGCTGGACCTGCCGAACATCTCGGCCGCCATCGACGCGGCCCTGCGAGCAGCCCCCTCGCCGGCGGCTGCGCCGGGTGCGAGCGCCACGCCGGGTGCGAGCGCCACGCCGGGTGCGAGCGCCACGCCGGGTGCAGCGTCCGGGGCGCCGGCCGTGGCGCCGAGCGTGACCCCTGCGGCGTCGTGAGCGTTGGATGCCGAGCAGCGTCGACGTGCCGCCCGCCGATTGGCCCCGACTCCGGTCCCGGCAGCGTCGTGAGCGAGGAGCGCCAGCCGTGAAGAGGAGGGGCATGTCATGAGCGCGCGGCGCTGGCTGGCCAACGAGCGCACGGGCCTGGCGGCCGCGATGGCGGGGTTCGCGCTGCTCGCGATGGTCGCGCTCGGCTACCTGGCCGTCGAGAAGCTCACCAACTCGCATCCGGTCTGCTTCATCGTCCAGGGCTGCGACACGGTCCAGGCGAGTCAGTACAGCACGTTCCTCGGGATTCCGGTGGCGCTCTACGGCCTCGCCGCGGCGGTGCTGTCGTTCCTCACGGTCCTTGGGTGGTGGCGCACCGGAGACCGGCGGCTCCTGTACGTGCCGTACACGCTGGGCTTGATCAGCTTGTTGGTCATCGCGGGGCTCGTCTACCTCGAGCTGTTCGTGATCCACGCGATCTGCATCTGGTGCACGATCGCCGGCGCGAGCCTGATCCTGGGTTGGCTCGTGAGTGTGCTGGCGGTGCGGAGGTTCGGCACGGCGAGCTGATCCACGCCCTGGGAGCGTGGATCAGCCCTTGCCGAGCGGATCGCCCGCGCGGGCCGCGTGCAGGCCTGCCGGCGGCGCCGCCGACACCGCCCGGCGCTCAACCGATGTCGACCTATTTCTGCGAGCTGCCCTTGTAGACGCCGTCGCCCGCCTGCACGATCCCGAGCGCTCCGTGGGTCGCGTACGTGAACGCGTGGTCCACCATCACGTACTGCCCGTCCTCGGCCGGCACGAACTGCACGATCGCTCCTTGCGCGGGCGCGAGGTCCACGGACTGCGACCCCCAACCGCCGGCGTTGCCGGGCAGCAGCGCCACGCCCTCCTTGATGACCGTGTTGAAGATCGTGCCGACGACATGGAACGAGGTGCCGATGTTCGGCCCGGCGTCGAGCACGAAGATGCGCACCGTCTTGCCGGTGTCGACCAGCAGCGGGTGGTCCTTGTATTGATTCGCGACGCCGTTGAAGACCACGAAGTCTGGCGCCGGATTCGTGACAACCACCCGGTTGAAGTCAGACGGTTTCCCCTGGCCGCCGAAATACCACTCGCTCTGGACGATCGTGAACTCCTTGTCCACCTTGGGCAGACCGCCCCTGGGTTCCACGATCACCATGCCGTACATGCCGTTGGCGATGTGATCGATGGCGGGAGCGGTGCCGCAGTGGTACATCCAGACGCCGGCGTAGTCGGCATGCCAGATGTACCAGCCGTCGTGTCCCGGGTTGACCGATTGCATCGGTCCGTTCCAAGCGACCTGGCTGGCGTGGAAATCGAGGGAGTGCGGCATCGTACTGGTGGCAGGATTGATCAGATGGACCCGCACGGTGTCGCCGTAGTGGACGCGGATCACCGGGCCGGGGACTTGCCCGTTGAAGGTCCAGGCATGCACCACGTAGCCGGTGGCGATCGTGACGTCCTTCTCCTCGACAGTCAGCGTGAGGGTGTGGTCGGTCCCGGGCAGGGCGGCCGGTGCGGTCGCGTCGTAGAGCTGATACGGCGGGGCGTTGGGGTCGGGCGTGGGCAGAACGGCGGCGCCTGTGGCCGAGGCGGCTGTGGCGGCCGCCGGTGGGCTTGTCACCGGGCCGGGCAGTGCCGCGGACGCGCTTGTCACCGGGCCGGGCAGTGCCGCCGCCGGTGCCTCCGTCCAGACTGGTTGGCCGGCCGCGACACAGGCCCCGGCGAGGAGCCCGACCGCCATGGCGGCTGCCGGCCGCGCGAGCCGTCGAAGCATCGACTTCCCTCTCTTTCGATCGTTCTCGTTGCGGAGCGAGGCGCCACGAGGCGGGGGCGCCACGAGGCGGTTGCCGCGAGTGGACCATGGCCCCGTGAGCGGTGCTAATCATAACTGACTTACTTAGTGATTATTAGTCTGGAAGTAGACTTTCCGATGTGGCCCACCACAAGTGCCAAACGGCATCCTCCTGTCGGACGACCCGGGCCTGCACGCCCCAGGTGACCGTGGCCGGCTGCCGGCCGAACGCGCCGTTCCAGCGTCGGGCGCGGCACCGCGTGCGGCGCTGATGCGGGCGGGCGAACGGACGGCCGATCGACGCGTCACGGCCGCTGGGCTCTGGGCGGCTGGCGGCTTCCTGCTGTTGGTGATCGCATCCGCCGCCCTGCCCCCGAATGACCGCCTCGGCACGTGGCTGCCTCTTCACCTCGCGCTGGCGGGGGCGGCCGCGCAGGCGATCGGAGCGGCGCTGCCGTTCTTCACAGCGTCGTTGCTCGCGGGGCGACCCGCGCGCTGGGAGGTGCGCGCCGCCGTCCAGGTCCTCCTCGGAACCGGGGCCTTCGCGGTCAGCGCAGGGATGGCCGCTCATCTGCCGCCGGTGGCCGCTGCCGGCGGCGTGGCCTTCGTGAGCGGGATCGGGCTCTTGGCGTGCGTGGCGTTTCTGCCCCTGCGGCACGCGCTCGGCAGCCGGCACTCCTGGGTGCTTGCCGCATACGCGGCCGCCTTCGCCGACGTCGCCTGCGGGGCGTCGATCGCAACCCTGGAGGTGGCGGGCTTCGGGCCCGTCGCCACCGGTTGGGCGTGGCTGATGCCCGCACACGCGTGGCTCAACCTCCTCGGCTTCGTCTCGCTGGTGATCGCGGGAACGTTGCTCCACCTCTATCCGACCGTGGTCGGTTCGCGCATCGCGCGCGGATTGCGGATGCGCGCGATGGTTAGCGGGCTCGCGCTCGGGGCGTCACTGGTGGGGCTGGCGTACGTGCTGCGCGCCGACCCGATCGGCCGGGCCGGGGCAGCGACCGAGCTCGTGGGGACGATCGCGCTTGTCGCTTACGTCGGCGGTGCCTGGCGCGTGCGGGGCCGCTGGACCGGCGACCTCGCCTGGCGCCGGGTGGCGATTGGCAGCCTCGGAGCGGGTGTCGCGTGGTTCGCCTTCGCGGCTGGGGTCGCCGCGGGCCGGGTGCTGCTCGAGGGCGCGACGCCCGAAGCCTGGTCGTTCGAGGTCGTGGGCGCGCCGCTTGCGGCGGGATGGATGGCGCAATCGATCGTGGGGGCCTGGACCCATCTGCTGCCGGCGGTCCTGGGTGGCTCGCCGCGACGCCACGCGCGGCAGCGCCGCATCCTCGGCCTCGCTGGGGCACCCAGGATCGTCGCCCTCAACGCGGGCGTGGCGATCCTGACCATCGGGCTAGCCGGGTCGAGCTCGCCGGCGACGGCGGCCGGTGCGGTCGTCGTCGCGGGGTCGCTGATCCTGGACCTCGTGCTGCTGCTCGGGGCGACGGTCGCGTCCGAGCCCGCGGCGTAGGTGCTGGCCGGCCGACAAGCATGTGCGGGCCGGCAGCCAGATGCGTGCCTACCGGCCGGCGCCTCTCCGCTCCGCGAGGACGTGGTCTACGTCGTCGCTGCGCGCGCCCGACCCGCCCACTCTCGCCGCCAGGGTTGTCAGCGCGCCCGAGGCCCCGGCCTCCAGGCGCTGCCGCCGGGACTGCGCGACCTGCGCCAACGTCGCCTGCATGAGCGAGTGCAGCAGCGCGTCGCGTGCCCCGGAAAAGACGTCGTGCACGTCGCAGCGGCCATCGGGGTTGCACGGCCCGCCCCGCAGGATACAGGTGCGCATGCCGTGCTCGTGTTCGGCGGCGCGGATGACGTCGAGGAGCGAGATCTCGGCGGCGGAACGCGCGAGGCGATAGCCGCCCGAACGACCGGTCTGGGCCACCACGAGCTCGGCGCGCACCAGGTCGGCCATCACCTGCGGGAGGAAGCGGGGTGGGATCTGCATCTCGGCCGCGATCCGCCGCGCGCTCAGGAGCCCGTTGCCGTCGGCGGCCGCCAGCGCGACGGCCGCCCGAACGGCGTAGTCCCCCCGTCGCGTCAGTTCGAGTCGCATGGCCGGCTGAGTATGCCATGCCCACCGCGAGGGGCACGGGCATGCGCCACGCTCGCGCCCGCGCCCTGGGCGGGGTCACCCGCGGCGCTCTGGTCCGCGGGCCGTTCGGAAGCGGCCGCGGCCTCTACCATGGTTCCTCGTGCGTGCCCTCCGCGGCCTCTACCTGATCGTGGGCGTCTTGATCGGCGTCCTCCAGCCCTTCATCCCGGTCATCCTCGCCGTGCGCGGCTTCTCGGCCCCGGCGATCGGCCTCGTGATGGCCGGCACCGCACTCGGGTACGTGGTGGCGCTCCCGACGTGGGGCCACCTCGGCGACGTGGTGCTGGGGCGTCGCCGAGCGCTGCAGATCGCGGCCCTCGGCTCGGGGGCCGGCGCGCTCCTCTTCGGCGCGCCGCTGTCGCCCGTCATTGTGGCCGCCGCGGTGGTCGCGTACTACGTCGTCCAGTCTGGCGCCGCCATGCTGACGGACGCCATCGCCGTCAACGCGCTCGCCGCGACGCCCGATCGCTATGGGCGGTATCGGCTCCTCGAGAGCGGGTCGTTCGCCGTGGCGACGCTGGCCGCCGGCGTGCTGTATGACGCGGTTGGCTACGGCGCCGCGTACCTGTTGGCGATCGCCGCGGGCATCTTGGTGGCGATCGTGGTCATCGGCGCACCCGACGCCCCACGCGCGCGCCTGGCCGACTACCGCGCGGCGCGCGACACCGTTGCGACACCCCCTGCGGTGCCCACCCTCGGAGCCAGGCGTTGGGGCGAGGCCCTCGGGTCGATCGGCGTGGCCCTGGCCGTTGCGCCGCGTCTGCCGGGTGTGCTGGCGGCAGTCGTGCTGGTGCATCTCGGCGTGCTGGCGAGCTTCACGTTCCTGCCGTTGCGGCTTGTCGAGCTCGGCGGCGCGCCCTCGGTGATCGCGCTCTCCGCCACGGTCTCCGCGCTCTTCGAGATCCCGGCGATGCTGGTGGCGGCGCGGTTGGTGCGGCGGATCGGACTGCGCGGGCTCTTTGTCGTGGGCTGCGGCTTCTACGCGGTGGCATTCATTGCTTGGGTCTTCCTCAACGATCCACTCCTCATCGTGGCGAGCCGGGCGCTGACCGGGCTCGCCTACGGCTCGTTGACGGTGACAATCGTCCTGACTGTGGGAGCGCTGCTCCCCGACCGCCTGCAGGCGAGCGGCCAGGCGCTCTACGGCATGAGCGCCCTGGGCGTCGCCTCGGTGATCGGGAACCTCGGCGGCGGGATCGTCTTTGGCGCCTTCGGGCACGGCCCGGTCTTCGCAGCGGGGGTCGTCAGCGCCCTCGCGGCCGCGCTCGTCGCCTGGCGCTTCGTGCCGGCTCGCGGCCAGGTCCGCGTCGGGCCGCGGCGTGCGTAATCCGCGGCCGCGGCTGGCGACCACCGCCCCGAGCCGCTGCTTCCGCGCCCCGAGCCGCTGCTTCGGCGCGGTCAGGGGTGCGCCTCTGCCTCTCGCGCCGTCTCGGTGCCCGCTCCCGTACACTGCAGGCAGTAGGAGGGTCGCGATGCGGATGTGGGGCGGGCGGTTCAGCGGCGAGACGGATCCCCTCGTCGCGGACGCCACCCGGTCGGTCGATGTCGACCGGGCGCTCGCGCTCGATGACATCGACGGTTCGATCGCTCACGTGCACGGGCTCGCGCGGGCTGGCCTGCTGACCGCGGACGAGGCGACCCGGCTCGTCGATGGTCTCCGGGTCCTCCGCGGCGAGGTCGAGGCCGGCACCTTGGTCTGGGACCCGGCGCTGGAAGACGTCCACCTGAACCTGGAGGCCGCGTTGGCCGCGCGGCTCGGGCCGCTGGCGGGGAAGCTGCACACCGGCCGCTCGCGCAACGATCAGGTCGCGCTCGACCTGCGGCTCTGGCTCCGCCGGACGGTCCGCGACCTCGACGGCGAGGTGCTCGCACTCGAGCGGGCGCTTGTCGAACGGGCCGCACGGGACGGCGACGCGATCATGCCCGGCATGACGCACGTGCAGCCCGCGCAGCCGGTCCTGCTCGCGCACCACCTGCTTGCCTACGTCGAGATGCTGGAGCGGGACCGGGGGCGGCTGGCCGATTGTGCCGGGCGGGCGGATCGCTCGCCGCTGGGGGCGGGGGCGCTGGCTGGAGCCGGGTTCGCGCTCGACCGCGAGGCGACGGCGGCCGACCTTGGCTTCTCGGGCGTCACGGCCAACTCGCTCGACGCGGTGAGCGACCGGGACTTCGTGGTCGAGTTCCTGGCCGCTGCAGCGCTCGCCATGGTGCACCTCTCGCGCCTCGCCGAGGAACTCGTCTGGTGGTCCAACCCGGCCTTCGGGTGGGTCACGCTCGCCGACGCGCACGCCACCGGTTCCTCGATGATGCCGAACAAGAAGAACCCCGACCCCTGCGAGCTGGTGCGGGCGCGCGCGGCACGCGTCGCCGGCCACCTGGTGACGATGCTCGGGGTCCTGAAAGGGCTGCCGCTCGCCTACCAGCGCGACCTGCAGGAGGACAAGGTCCCCCTGTTCGACGGTGCGGCGGTGCTCGGTTCCTCGCTGCGGGTGATGGCCGCGGTCGTGGGTGGGCTGTCGTTTCACCCGGATCGCATGCGCGAGGCGGCGCTGAGGGGCCACGTGACGGCCACCGCTCTCGCCGACGCGCTGGTGGAGCGCGGCGTTCCGTTCCGCGCGGCCCACCACGTGGCCGGGCGCCTGGTGGCAGAGGCGGAGCGACGCGGCTGCCGGCTCGACCAGCTCGATGACGGCGCGTTCCGGGAGGCGCTGGCGAGCGAGGAGGGGACCGAGCCGCGCCGCCTGGCCGGTGAGGTGGGATCCGGGCTGACTGCCGAGCTGCGGCAGGCCGCGACGCTGGAGGCCGCGGTCGCACGCCCCCGTGTCGTGGGCGGCACCGCGCCGGAGCGCGTGCGCGAGGCGATCGCTGCCGCCCGGGAGCGGCTCGGCGATACCGCAACCTAGCGGCTCTGCCAGCTGGGGCGTCAAGCACCCCGCTGGTGGCCCCGGTCGGCGACGCGGTCCCCGGGAACGCAGCGACGACCCGGGGGTGCCCAATGTCCCTGGGGACGACGTGGCGTCTCCGACCGCGGACCCGGCCCCTGCCAGACGGCCCGTGGGCACGATGCCGTCTGCGCCTCTGACATCTCACCATCGCGTGACACACTTTGTGCTGAGATGGTGCTGCTGTCGATCCTCACCGCGCTGCTGTTCGGCCTCTCGTTCCTGTCGGGGATGCTGGGGCTCGGGGTGGCGTTCGTCGCCGTGCGGATGGCCCGCTGGAACCTTTTGGTTGTGTTCAGGGCCGGGCTGGCCGCGTGGGCCATCGATCTTGCGCTCGGCGGCACCGGGTGAACGGGCGCGTCTTGCGTGGTCGAGCCTCGGGCTCGCACCGGCGATCGAGGGCGGATGCCCCACGCTCGAGACATGGCCGCCAATGGCTCGTGGCACTGTCGCTCCTGGCCGGACGGTGGTCGATCGCATCGTCCGGGGGCGACTGCGAGGACGCGCGTGGTTCCGGCGCCCGTGTCCCGGCTGTATGGTGGCCCACGTCTTGTGTGGAGACCGTCGGAGGTGACGGCAGAAGGAGGACTCCCCATGTACGATCGAATCCTGGCCGCGGTCGACGGCAGCGGGCCTTCGACCCGGGCATACCGGGAGGCCCTCCGACTGGCCTCGGACCAGCACGCGGCCCTCAAGGTCGCCCACGTGATCGACCTCGGCGTGGCGCTGGCGCCGTGGGCCGAGATGGCGTTCATCAACTACGACACCATGGATGCCGCGCTCCGTGAGTCGGGGGCCCGCATCCTCGATGCCGCCCTGGCAGAGGCGCGCACCGCAGGTATCGCCGCCGAGTCGGTCATGCTCGAGACCGACGTGGACGACCCGGCCGCCGAGATTCTCGCGGAAGCGGACCGCTGGGGCGCCGGCCTGATCGTGATGGGCACCCACGGGCGCCACGGCCTGGCGCACCTCATCCTGGGCAGCGTGGCCGAAGGCGTGATCCGCCGCGCGACGGTGCCGGTACTGCTGCTGCGCGCGTCGGACGACGCGGCTCCGGCTGCCTGACCCTGCCCGGTGCTCTGGCCGCCGGAGCCGGCTATACCACGTGCAGGCCCAGCCGTCCGAAGAGCCGCACCTTGAACCAGTCGATCAGCACCGCCCAGAGTCCCACGGCCGCAAGCACCGCCGCCACGACCACCGGGCTGAGCGGCGCCATCAGCCAGCCGGCACCGGCCAGCGCGGCCACGGCCAGGATCGCCCCCGCTGAGGCCGCCGTGAGCCAGGGGCCCGGCCGCGAACTCCAGAGCCGACGTGGCTCGCGCACCAGGTAGACGGTCGCCTGGCTGCCAACGGCCAGCGTCACGAAGGCGAGCGTTTGGAGGCGAACCGCATCCAGGCCGAGCACAGCACCGCCCGCCCAGAAGACGGCAAGCGTCAACGCGAGCGATGGCAGCGCGACCCCGAGCGCGCCCAGCAGCAACGGCTGGACCGCCCAGCGGTTGGGCCGGCGCGACGATGGCGCCCGGTCGGTGGTGATGGCCATGGTCGCGAAGTCGTTGGCGAAGAGCAGCAGCACCATCAGCAGCGGGCTCAGCGCAATGCGGCCGGTGGCCAGGAAGACCAGGCTCAGGAAGACCGGCACCTCGAGCTTCTTGATGCTGGAGTTCAGCGCGTAAGTCAGCATGCGCTGGTAGATCCGCCGGCTGAGCTCGATGGCGGCCACGACATCCCCCAGGCCCGGCTGCGTCAGCACGATGCTGGCTGCCGCGCGGGCGACGTCGGTCGCGTTCGCCACCGCGATCCCGACCTCCGCCTGCCTGAGGGCGGGTGCGTCGTTCACCCCGTCGCCCGTCATGCCCACGACGTGGCCCTGCTCCTGCAACCGGCGGACCAGGTCGAACTTGTCCTCCGGAAGCACGTCGGCGAGCACCGCGCAGGTGGGCGGGAGCGCACGTTCCCGGATCTCGGCGGCCTCGCAGGCCGAACCTTCGAGGCCCACCTCCGCGGCCATCGCCCGGGCGGTGGGCAGGGTGTCCCCGGTGATCATGATCACGCGCAGTCCGAGCCCCTCCAGACTGGCGACCAGCGCGCGAGATTCCGGCCGCGGCGGGTCCTGCAGCCCCACCAGACCAACCAGCTGCAGCCGCTCCGCCTCGCCGGCCGCGACCGCGAGCACCCGCAGCCCGCGCTCCGCCATCGACTCCAGGTCCCTCTCGAGGGACGCCGGGGGGTCGGCGCAGAGCGTCGCGACCACCGGTGGCGCACCCTTCACCACGCGACGCGTGGTCCCCGCCATCTCGACGCGCGCCTCCGAGATCTTGGTCTCGGGCGCGAACGGCGTGAAGGCGACCCGGCGTATGGCGGACAGGTCGATCCCCGCCGCCCCAGCGCCGGCCAGGATGGCCAGGTCGATGGGGTCCTGGGTGGCCTCGTCCGACGCCTGGCAGGCGAGGGCGAGCAGCGTGGCCTGGGTCTCGGGTGGGTAGGCGACCGTCTCCGACAGGGCGAGCTGGTTGAGCGTGATGGTGCCCGTCTTGTCGGTGCAGGCCACGTCCATGCCGGCTGCCTCCTCGATGGCGGACAGCCGCGTGGTGAGGACCCCGCGTTCGGCCAGCTCGTGGGCGCCGAGGGCCCCGGCCAGCGCGAACGTGGCAGGCAGCGCGACGGGGACCGAGGCAAGCAGCAGGACCACCCCGAAGGAGAGCATCTCAGTGACCGTTCCGTGACTGGCCAGGCCGATCCCCACCACCAGGACCGTGAGCGCGAGGTCGAGCGCGACCAGCGCGCGCACGATCCGCGTGACGACCGCCTCCAGGTGGCTGGCAGTTCGGGCCGTCCGGACGAGTTCGGCGGTGTGCCCGAAATACGTCCCACCGCCGGTCGCGGTGACCGTGCCGGTTGCCTCGCCGCGGGTCACCGTGCTGCCCGCGTACACCGCGTGACCCTCGCCGACCTCGACCGGCAGGGACTCGCCGGTCAGGGCCGACTGGTCGACTTCGAGCAGCCCGTCGGCGAGCGCGACGTCGGCGGGCACCACGTCCCCCACCCGCAGGTGGACCACGTCCCCGGGCACCAGCTCCTGCGCCGGAAGGCGCTGCCAGGCGCCATCCCGCAGGACACGCGCCACCACGCTCAGGCGCTTGCGGAGCAGCGAGAGTGCTTCCTGGGCGCGGCTCTCCTGCACCCAGCTGACGAGCGCATTGAAGAGCAGCAACGCCGCGACCACGACCGCCTCGAGCGTCTTGCCCAGGCCGAGCTCGAGGGCGATGGTCACCTCGAGCATCCACGGGACCGGGGCCCAGAGCTTGCCGATCAGCAGGCGCACGGTCGACACGTGTTGTTCGGGGGTCGTATTGGGACCGTGCTGGAGAAGGAGACGCGCGGCCTCCTTGCTCGAGAGGCCGGTCAGGGCGGCGGTCGCGGGCGTCACGACGGCGGTGCTGACCGACGCAGAGTCAACCGTTCCCATCGAAGTCCCTCAGTCCAGCCGGAGGTTCCACACGTTCGACACAGCAGCGAGGCCGCGCATGGATGATGCGCCCCGCCGAGCCCCGGTGCCGTGCAACGGGGAGAGAACGTGCAGGCAACCGGGGCGGCGCGGGCCATCCGGCCCTGCGACAACGGGCCGCGCGACCCAGGCGCGCCTCAGCCGACCTTGTCACAGTTGCGCCTGAGATGTTGACGGCATGAGCACCGCCGGGCCTGCCCCGCTGGCCGGCCGGGGCCGTCGCCACGACGAACGAACCGGCGGGGAGGCAAAGGCATCGCGCCCTACGCCTCCCCGCCTCCGTATGCAGAGCGGCATCCTCAATGAACGCCACCTCCCCGACCTCGGCTGTCGCGAGCCCTACGCTGCATGCTCAGGCCGTCGCACACGGCAAGCCGTCGCCGAGGCTGCTGTTCGCGCTGCTGTTCGCGCTGCGCATCCTCGTCTTGGGGGCCGGAGGCGGCCTGCTGACGGGGACCCTGGCGCTGCTGAGCGACGCGACCCGCGTCGCCGTCGACGGCTACCCGCCCCTGTCGAAGCCGCTGGCCGACTACCGCGAGCTCGGAGGGCGGCTGCTGGCCTGCCCGCTCGGCGTCAACAAGCGCGGCATCGACGCCGCCTCGCAGCTCGTCGAGAACGCCGAGGTGGTCGCCGCCGGGCGCTTCCTCCTCGAGCTGAGCTCGGCCCCCCACGTCCTCGTCTACTAGCCACCGGGGAAACGATCCATGGACGATGCAGAGATCCTGAACCAGGCCCTGGCCTTCCACGGCCACAAGTGCTGGGCCAGCACGGCCGGCGTGCGGCTGGGCCTGGCCGCGATGCGGGAGCTGGGCGTCACGCGCGCCGGCGCCAAGGAGCTGCACGCGATCATCGAGACCGGCGACTACCACGGCGGGATGTGCTTCGGCGACGGGATCCAGTTCACCACTGGGTGCACCTTCGGCAAGGGCAACATCGAGAAGTCGGGGGAGGGGAAGTTTGCGGTCACCCTGGTCGACAAGGGCGCCCGACGAGCCGTCCGGGTCGCGTACCGGCCCACCCTCCAGCCGAAGATCCGCGCAACCTCCTTCATGCAGAAGCGTGCCGCGGGCGTGCCGGCCTCGCAGATCCCCGACGAGGAACAGATGGAGGTGGTGCACCTGATCTGGGACGCGCCGGCAGACGAGATCATGACCGTCGGCCCGGTCGAGCTCCGCACGTGGAGCGAGCCCGAGGAAGTGGTCCGCTTCGCGGTCTGCCCATCCTGCGGCGAGCTCGTCGCCGAGCCGTACCTCCGCGTGGCGGAGGGGCGGCTCGTGTGCGCGGCCTGTTCGGGCTATCCGCGCTGAGTGCGAGGCTGTTCGAACCGTGCTGCTCTACGCGGTCGGTGGGGCGAGCGTCTTCGTCTTCTCGGGCGTCATGGCGATGGCCGGCCTGGGCGCCGCGTTCCTCTTCGTGCCGCTCTTCTACTACCTGGGCGTGCCGCTGGGCCAGGCGACCTCGACGGCGCTGCTGCTGAACGCGGTCAGCCTCTCGGCGGCCACGGTCGCCTACTGGCGGGGGCGGCTCATCGACTGGCATGCGGGGGTGCCGGTGCTGCTGGCCGCGGTGGCCCTGGCGCCATTCGGTGCCCGCCTGACCGCCAGCGTCGACCGGCGCGTGCTGCTGGCGCTCTTCGTCGGCTTTCTCGTCTTCGCCGGCGCGATGATGCTCTCCTACCGTGCCAGATCCAGCCGCCGCGCGCTGTCCCGGACCGCCGAGGTCGGCGTTGGCGCGGGGGTGGGAGGCGTGGCCGGGTTCCTCGGGGGCCTGCTGGGCGTCGGCGGCGGCAACATCATCCTGCCCGGTCTCACCTGGCTCGGCCTGGAGCCCAAGGTCGCGGCCGGCACCACGGCGCTCGCCGTGTTCTTCTCGTCGCTCTCGGGCTTCGCCGGCCACGCCGCCCTAGGCGGCATCGACCCACGCTTCACGCTCACCATGGCGCTGCTGGCCGGGGCAGGGTCGCTGGCGGGGTCGCACGTGATGCAGACGCGGCTGACGGGAGCCCAGCTCAAGCGGATCATCGGGGTCCTGCTCTGGGTGATCGCGCTCAAGATGGCGCTGGATCTGCTGTGATGCGACGCCCGATGCGTCCGCAGGTGCGGGCCGCGCCCCGACGGTGCGCCGCGCGTCCCGGGTGCCCGTCCCCACCCTGACGACCACCCGGTTCCTCGGTTCGTTCGTCAGCCCTCCGGAGGTTTCTTCGTGTCCATCACCCTGTTCTCCGCGGAAGACATGGAGGCCGCGCACACGCTGCAGCTGCGCGAGTTCCACCCCGGCTGGTACGGCGCCGTCATGGGCACCGCCATCGTCGGGATCATCGCCTACCAGAACCCGGGGCAGATCGCGGGCCTCGGCGATCTCGCCAGGGCCTTCGGCGTGGCCATGGTCGCGCTCTCGGCCGTGCTCGGGATCCTGCTCGGGATCCCCTACGTCGCGCGTTGGATCCAGCACCCAGACGCGGCCCGCCAGGACCTGAGCAGCCCGGTGGCCGGCGCGCTCTACGGGACGTTCCCCGGCGGCATCCTCGTCCTGGCCGTGGGGATCGCGACCATCGGGCCATCAGTGGGTGCCCCGAGGGATGTCGCCTGGACGGTGGGAATCCTGGCCGCGCTGGGCCTGGTGCTGGCCTTCGTGGTCAGCGTGCTCTTCGCCCACCTGCTCTTCATCACGCACCCGGTGGGACCCGAGCTGGCGAACGGGGCGTGGTTCATTCCGCCCGTGGTCAACATCGTGGTTCCTCTCGCCCTGCTCCCGCTGATGCCGCGCGTGGGGCGCGAGGACGCGGCCGCGCTGCTCTTCGGCGCCTACGCGTTCTGGGGGATGGGGTTCGTCTTGTTCGTGCTGGTCGCCTCGCTCCTCTACGACCGGCTGATCTTTCACCCCCTGCCCGCAGCCCCGCTGGCACCGTCGCTCTGGATCGGCCTGGGTCCGATCGGCGTGGGCAGCCTGGTCCTGCTGCGCACTGCCCAGGCGGGCGCACCGCTGTGGGGTCCCATGGCACCGATCGTGGCACAGCTTTCATCGCTGACCGCGGCCGCGCTGTGGGGCTTTGGCCTCTGGTGGCTGGCCTCGGCGATCCTGCTGCTGGCGGCGTACCTGCGCCGCGGAGAGCTGTCCTACGGACTGGGATGGTGGGGCTTCACGTTCCCGCTCGGGGCCTACACCGCCAGCACCTTGGCGCTCGCGCGCAGCTGGCACCTCGGGTTCCTGGAGGCGACGTCGGTCGGTCTGTTCGTGCTGCTCCTCGCCTTCTGGCTGGTGGTGAGCGTGGGCACCCTGCGCGCGCTGACCAGCGGCGAGGTGTGGCAGCGGTAGCCGCCACGTGGGGCGCCGGCCGAGAAGAACGAGCGGCGGGCTTCCTCGAACTGGCGCAGCTGGGCCACCTGGGCATGCTCCTGCGCGTGCAACTGCGCGTTGCGCAGCGAGAGCTCGGCCTCCCGCGCGAGGGCGCGCAGCGTGAGCCACTCGGTGTCGGCCAGCATCCCTCCCGTCCGCCCGACGATGAGGGCCCCTGGCT
>JAJYNJ010000032.1 GCA_021786385.1 Chloroflexota bacterium | reverse complement strand
CGTGACCGGGCGCACCGCGGCCAGGCGGGAGAGCCCCGTCGCGTTGCCCAGCCGGGCGCCGGTGAAGGCTCGCCGGACAGCCAGACGCGACGGACGGATCCGCTGTAGTCGCGTGGTTGTCTCCTCTAGCGGGCACGCGCCGCGCGCGTTGTGGCGCGGCTACGGTGCCGGACCGGGTGCCGCGGGAGCGGAGACGGTGCATCCCGCAGGCGGTTCGGAAGGTGGAGCTGTGCCCCAGCGTCGCGCACGACGCTGCCTCCCCTGCCGAGACCGGTCGAACAGTGCAGGAGCCAGGCGGCCCGACTGGGGCCGGCGGCTCACGGCCCGCGCATGGTACATGGCGTCTGCAGGTTGCACAAGCTGCGCCCGACGCTCGTGTGTCGCCACGAGCCAGGACTGGAGCGGAAGCCCCGGCGCCGTCCTACGCCCGGCATGTCATCGGCGGAGGTGACAGCATGGTTGCCGTGCCGCATCCAACCGCCCCACAGTCGCCCGGACGAGACGGACGAGATGGGTCGGCGCGCGATCGGAACGTCGCCATCGTCATCGTGGCGCGGCTCTTCATGAGCGCCTCGCGCGCGCTGGCCGGCGTCGTGACGCCCGTCTACCTCGCCGTGATCGGCTTCAGTGCCCTGCAGCTCGGCGAACTGACGCTCGTCGTCGGGATCGGCGCCGCCATCCTGTCGACGTCGATCGGCTTGGTCTCGGACCGCTTGGGCCGCAAGCCGTTCCTGATCGGCGCGCCGCTCCTCGCCGCCGCCGCGGGGCTCGTCTTCGCCTTCACTCGGACACCCGCGCTGCTCTTCCTCGCGGCAGCGATCGGGAGCTTCGGCCGCGGAGCCGGTGCCGGGGCCGGGACGGTGGGGCCGTACCAGCCCGTCGAACAGGCGCTCGTGACCGAGACCATATCGCCCGCCCGTCGCAACGTGGCCTTCGGCCGACTCGCCTTCGCGTCGAGCGTGGGCGCCCTCGTCGGAGGCCCGCTGGCGCTCCTGGCCGGCACGACCGGCCCAGGCGACCGGGCTGCGAGCGTCGCCTTCCGTGCGCCGTTCCTCGCCACCGCTCTGCTCGCGGCGATCGCCGGTTTGCTCGCGCTGGCCTTGCGCGAAGCGCCCCGGCCGCCCGTCGCCGACGACCGGGGCCGTCGCCCCCGGCTGCCCCGCCGGTCCATGCCGCTCCTGCTGCGCCTCTGGGCCACCAACAGCGTCAACGGGCTGGCGGTGGGAATGTTCGGGCCCTTCGTGACCTACTGGTTCTTCCGACGCTACGGGGTCGGCGCCGGACAGATCGGACTCCTCTTCGGCGTCATCAACGCCGCGACGGCCGCATCGACGTTGTCGGCTGCGCGCATCGCGCGGCGCTGGGGGCTCGTGCGCACCGTCACCGTCGTGCGGATCGCGCAGGCCATGCTGCTCGTCCCCATGGTCCTGGCACCCACGTTCCTGCTCGCCGGGGCGATCTATCTCGTGCGCATGGTCGTGCAGCGGATCGGGATGCCGCTGCGCCAGTCATACGTGCTCGCGATGGCCGACCCGGCCGAACGGGCGTCGGTCGGCGCGCTCTCCAACCTGCCGAGCCAGGCGACCCAGGCGGTCGCTCCGGTGGTCGCCGGCTACCTCTTCGACGAAGTCAGCCTGAGCTTGCCGTTCCTGATCGCCGGCGTCCTCCAGCTGGCCAACGCGCTCCTCTACTGGGGCTTCTTCCGCGCGCTGCCACCCGAAGAGGAGGTGGCGACGGCATCTTCGCCGGTCGCGGGGACGGGCGGCCGTCCGCTTGGCGGTTCGGGTACGCTGCCATGACCATGTACGTCCCCCCGCACTTCAAGCCCGGCGACGCGGAGGTACGCGAGCTGCTCGCCCACCAGGGAGCGGCGGACCTGGTCACCTTCACCGAGCAGGGCCTCCTCGCGACGATGCTGCCGTTCCTCTACGACCCACCGGGCAGCCGATCTGGGGTCGGGGAGCTCGGCGCGCTCGTGGGGCACATCGCCCGCAACAACGAGCAGTGGCGAGTGCCGGCGCTCGGCGACGCGCTCGTGATCGTCCGCGGTCCCGACGCGTACATCACGCCCTCCTGGTACGCGACCAAGCGGGAGCACGGCCGCGTGGTCCCGACCTGGAACTACGTCACCGCGCACGTCTACGGGCGCCTTGTCATCCACGATGACCCGACCTGGGTCGAGGCCCTGGTACGCCGGCTCACGGCGCAGCACGAGGCGACTCGTGCGGAACCCTGGTCCGTGGACGACGCACCGGCACCGTACATCGCGGGGCAGCTCCGCGCGATCGTCGGCATCGAAGTCGTGGTCGGTCGCATCGAAGGCAAGTTCAAACTGAGCCAGAACCGCTCGCGCGCCGACATGGAGGGGGTCATCGCGGGCCTCGAAGAGGCCGGCAGACGGGACGTCGCCGAGGCGATGCGGGCGGCTCTGCGCGACCGGCCCCCCGACTGAGCGGCCCTGGCTGCATCTCGCAGGCCGGACGGCTGACGCGGGCGCCCGGGCGTCACCCTCCACGCTCGGCGGTGGCGGCTGCGGTATCATCCCGGGGCTGGCGTTGGCGAGTGGCCAAGCGGTAAGGCGCCTGACTCTGGATCAGGAGACCGAAGGTTCGAATCCTTCCTCGCCAGCCAATTCCACGACATGTTGTGGGATGCTGGTGGTGCGGTACCCCCCGTCGTGATGCCGTACTCCCCCTCAGGGCGCAGCGGCCTCGCAGAACGCCACTGACCGTGCCCAACCCGCGCGAAGCCCTCCCCCAACGACCCGCCCGGACGAGCCGAGATCGGCGTGCTCGGTCGCCAGGGGCGGACCCTCAGCGGCGCCGGCAACACGCCAACCTCGAGCCGTTCCAGCCCCTGGTCTGGTCACCACTACGTGCGTGCGGGATGTGGCTCGCCTCGTGCTGAGCTGGCCTCGTGCGGGACTCGTGACGCAGCTGCCCAGCTGGCGCTACGACGTTCATTGACAACTGAAACTACCGAACATAGGCTGCTTTCATGACCACGCTGAAGACGGCACGAGCGAAGGATGCCGCTCGGTCCGACGCCGCGGACGAACAGCCGCTACGCGAATTCGTCGAGGAGTTAGCCGTCAGCCTCGAGGCCGAAGGGCTGCCCCGCATGGCGGGGCGCATCTTCGCCTTTCTGCTCATCTGCCGCCCACCGGAACAGACCGCGGCGGAGCTCGCGCGGGAGCTACATGCGAGCGCTGGTGCCATCAGCACGATGACCCGTCTCCTCGTGGGGGCGGGGCTCATCGAGCGCGTCTCCCGGGCCGGGCAACGCGCAGACCGCTTTCGCATCCCGGCCGAGGGCCTGACGAGCGTCGTCGAGGCCGCGGCGCTACGCCTCGGTCGCTACCGCCGCCTCACCGCACGCGGGCTCGGCCTGCTCGCCGATCGGCCACCGGACGAGCGAGCCCGCCTCCAGGAACTCCACGATCTGTACGCCTTCTTCGAACGTCGATACCCGCTGCTCGTCGACGACTGGCGGCGCCAACGATCCGGAGAGGAGCGTCCATGACCGCGATCATCGAGACCCAGCAGCTCACCAAGTTCTATGGGTCGCAGCGCGGGATCGTCGATCTCGACCTCACCGTCGAGCAGGGGGAAGTCTTCGGCTTCCTGGGGCCCAATGGGGCCGGCAAGACGACCACGATCCGCCTCCTGCTCGACCTGATCCGCCCGACCCGCGGGCGGGCCTTCGTCTTCGGGATCGACACCATCGCCGACCCGGTGGCGATCCACCGCCGGGTGGGCTACCTGCCAGGCGAGTTCGCCCTCTACGACCGGCTGACCGGCGGACAGACGCTCGAGTACTTCGCCAACCTCCGCGGTGGCGTGGATCGGGCCTACCAGCGCGCCCTCATCGAGCGCTTCGATCTCGACCCCTCCCGCAAGTTCCGGGAATACTCCAAGGGCAACAAGCAGAAGGTGGGTCTCGTGGCGGCGCTCCAACACCGCCCCGAACTCCTGCTCCTCGACGAGCCCACCGCGGGGCTCGACCCGCTGGTCCAACAGACCTTCTTCGCCGTCCTGCGCGAGGCGGTCGCCGAGGGCGGCACGGTCTTCCTCTCGAGCCACATCCTCTCCGAGGTGGAGAAGACCTGCGACCGAGTGGCGATCATCCGTGACGGCCGCCTGGTGCGCATCGACCGCGTGGACGCCCTGCGCGACCTCGCCCACCACCAGGTCGAGCTGCGTTTCGCGGGCCCTGTGCCGGCCGCCGAGTTCGAGCGGCTGCCGGGCGTGAGCGACGTGCGCGCCGAGGACCACGTGCTGCGCCTGCGGGTCGTGGGGTCGATCGCGCCGGTCGTGCAGGCCGCCGCCCGCTTCGAGATCCTGGACTTCCTCAGCCGCGAACCCACCCTCGAGGAGACCTTCCTCGCCGAGTACGGCCAGCAGGCCGTCGCGGTGGCCGGCCATGGCCGTTGAGCTCGGGCGAGCGCCGCTCGCGGCGCCCCGGGCGAGCGTGCCGCTCTGGAGCCGCGTCTACGGCTTCGGGAGTATCTACGCCAAGACGATCCGCGATTCGCGGCTGGCCTTCGTCATCATGGCCGGCCTGCTCGGGGCCATCCTGTTCGCCGGCGGCGCGGCCTTTGGCTCCGCGTACCACACGGCCGAGGCGCGTCGCGAACTGGACTCGCTCGTCGCGACCCTCCCGCCCGCCCTCAAGGGCCTCTACGGCAACCCCGTCAACGTCGAGACGCTCGGCGGCTCGCTCTGGTGGAAGTACGGACCGTGGTCCGCGCTGTTCGCGGGACTCTGGTCGATCCTGGCGCTCTCAGCGACGCTCGGCGCCGAGGTGCGCCAGGGCAGCCTCGAGTTCGTGGCCAGCGCGCCGCTGGGCCGGCGGCGGATCGCAGTGGAAAAGCTGGCCGCGCACCTGACCGTTGTGGTGGGCGTCATGGCGATCCTGGCGCTCGCCACGTGGGCGACCGGTGCGCTGTTCGGCAGCCTCCCCGGCGACGCGATTCCGCCCAGCGCGGCGATCGGGTTCGCCATCTGGGTTGGCCTCATGGGGCTCGCGTTCGGCTCGGTCGCCTTCGCGCTGGCCCCGTTCGTGGGCCGGGCCCCCGCGGCCGCTGCGGCGGGAGCGCTGATGGCCGCGGGCTACCTCGTGAACGGGTACCGGTCGACCGTGCCGGCGTTCTCGGGTGCTGCGGACCTCACACCGTTCGGCTGGACCGCGGGGCATCTGCCGCTCGCTGGTCTGTACGACTGGCGCTCGCTGGTGCCGGTGGCGCTCCTCGCCGCGGTCCTGCTGGCTGGGGGCGTCGAGGCGTTCGCCCGGCGCGACCTGGGTATCACCGCCGCGATCCGCACGCCGGGGCTGCCGGCCGCGACGCTGGGGTTGCGCAGCCCGCTCGACCGCGCGTTCGGCGAGTTGCTGCCGGCCGCGCTGGCCTGGGGGCTCGGCATCGGCATCTACGGTCTGGTCGTCGCGGCTGCCAGCCGGTCGTTCGCCGACGAGATGCGCCGGTCCCCGGATACCCTGAACACGTTCCGCGCGGTCTTCCCGGGTTATGACTTCGCGAGCGCGGGTGGGTTCCTGCAGCTCGTCTTCGTCCAGCTCGGGTTCATCGTCGCGGGATTCGCGGCTGCGACGCTCGTGGCGGGCTGAGCCTCCGACGAGACGGCCGGCAGGCTGGAGATGCTGCTGGCCACGCCGCTGGCGCGGGCGCGCTGGGCGGTCCTGTCCGGCATCGGCGCGTTCGCCGCGGTCGGCGTGGTCACCGTCCTCGCCGCGCTCGGAGTGGCGATCGGCGCGGCTTCGGCCGGTGGCGACCTTGCGACGCCGATCCTCGGCACTGTCGCGCTCGGCCTCTACGCGCTCGCGGTGGCAGGGATTGGCGTCGCCGTCGGCGGGGTCGTCCGGTCGTCGATCGCAGCCGAGGTGGCTGCGATGGTGGTTGTCGCGACCTTCCTGGTCGATCTGCTCGCCCCCGCGCTGAACCTCCCCGCTTGGGTGCGCCAGCTCGCGCTGACTGCCCACTTCGGACAACCTATGATCGGACGCTGGGACGCCGCCGGGGTCGTCATCAGCCTGGTCATCGCGGCCGTGGCGCTGGCACTCGCAGGCTGGGGCATGACGCGCCGCGACATCGCACGATAGGGACTGCGGAGCGCACGTCAGGTCGTGGGCTCGCCCGGGTTGACACAGCCGCGCCGGGCAGAAGGGGTCCGTCGCAGCCGGCGCAGCGGCGCAGCGGCGCAGCGGCGCACCGCGAGCGGAGCCCGCAGCGGCGCACGCTTGTTCATCCAGCCTCCACCAGGAGCCGGCCACGCAGCATCCCCATCTGGCAGGTGAACTCGTACTCACCGGGTTCGGTCGGCAGGAACTCGACAGGCACGACCTGCCCTTCAGGCAGCACGGCCGACTTGCCGAAGTCGGCCAGGACCACCTGCTCGGAGCAGGCCGCGGTCTCTTCGCGTCGGAAGAGGAGTCGCACCGGACGGCCGGCGGAGACCCGGATCGTGTCGGGCGTGTAGCCGCCTTTCACGAGCACCATCACCTGCTGGTACCCGTCGGACACGGTCGAAGCGGCGACCCCCTCGGCCCGCTGGAACCAGAAGAACCAGGCGACGGCGACGATGGCCGCGATTCCGACAGCGGTGACGAGGATGCGATCGGGGGTCATGTGGGCACTCCTTCGAGCCGGAACCGCTTGAGGCGGTTGGCGTTGCTGATGACGGTCACGGAGCTGAACGACATGGCGAGGGCGGCGAGGATCGGCGAGAGCAGCAGCCCGCTGAACGGGTACAGGACGCCGAGCGCGATCGGGAGACCCAGCCCGTTGTACACGAAGGCGCCCACGAGGTTCTGGGTCACGTTGCGCATCGTGGCCCGGCTGATCGCGATAGCGGCCACGACACCCTTGAGCGAACCGCTGATGAGCGTCACATCGGAGGCCTCGATGGCGACGTCGGTGCCGGTGCCGATGGCGAAGCCGACGTTGGCCTGCGCGAGTGCGGGCGCGTCGTTGATGCCGTCGCCGACCATCGCCACAGTGCGACCCTCGAGCTGGAACTTGCGCACCTCGTGCGCCTTGTCCTGTGGGAGGACCTCGGCGACCACCTCGTCGATCCCCACCGCGCGCGCGATCGCCTCGGCCGTACGCCAGTTGTCGCCGGTGAGCATCACGACCCGCAGTCCCAGGCGGCGCAGGGCGGCGATCGCCTCGCGCGAGTCGGGCTTGACCGGATCGGCGATCGCGAGCAGGCCGGCCGCACGTCCGTCAACCGCCACGAAGACGGGCGTTTTCGCCTCGTCCGCCAGGCGCGCCGCGTCCGCCGCGAAGCCAGCCGCGTCGATCCCGGCCGCCTCCAGCAGCGCGCCCTTGCCGACGAGCACCGTGCGACCTGTGACCGTGGCCCGAACGCCGCGTCCCGCGTCCGCCTCGAACGCGGTCGGCGGCGCCGGCTCGATCCCGCGCTCACGGGCCGCCGCCACGATGGCTGCGGCGAGCGGGTGCTCTGAGTCGCGTTCGGCAGCTGCGGCGAGCGCGAGCAGGTCGGCGGCGCCGACACCCGCCGCCGGCACGATGTCGGTGACGACCGGCTTGCCGAGTGTGATCGTGCCGGTCTTGTCGAGGACGATCGTATCGAGCTTCTTGGCCGCCTGGAGCGCGTCCCCCGAACGGATCAGGATGCCGTGCGTGGCGGCCAGGCCGGTCCCTGTCGTGAGGGCCATCGGGGTGGCCATGCCGAGCGCGCACGGGCAGGCGATGATGAGCGTGGTGACGGCGACGATCGTCGCATACGCGAACGCCGGCGATGGCCCGAAGTCGTACCAGAGCACGAACCCGAGGATCGACGCTATGACGACCGCGGGTGTGAAGTAGCCCGACACGACATCGACGATCCGCTGGATCGGGACCTTCGTGTTCTGGGCGTCGCCGACCATCCGGACGATCGTCGCGAGTGCGGTGTCCGCGCCGACCTTGGTGGCACGGAAGCGCAGGGAACCGGTGCCATTGATCGTCGCCCCGATGACCTCGTCCCCCGGACCCTTGGCCACGGGCATCGACTCGCCGGTGATCATCGACTCGTCGACCGAGCTCGCGCCTTCGATGACGACACCGTCGACCGGCACTTTGGCGCCCGGGCGGACGATCACGATCTCCCCGACGACGACCTCATCGACCGGGATCTCGAGCTCCGCACCGTCGCGCACGACGCGCGCGGTCTTGGGCGCCAGGCCGATCAGCTTCTCGATTGCCTCGGACGTCCGCCCGCGGGCCTTGACCTCCATGGCCATGCCGAGCACGACGAGCGCCGTGACGACCACCGTCACGTCGTAGTACACGTCCACCATCGCAGCGTTCGGGAAGAGCGCCGGCAGCAGCAGGGCCGCTGTCGAGTACAGCCACGCCGCAGCGGTGCCGATGGCGATCAGCGTGTGCATGGTGGCGGACCGGTGCCGCAACGCCTCCCAGGCGCCGCTGAAGAACTGGTTGCCCGAGTAGACGAGCACCGCCAGCGCGGCCAGGCCCATCCCCGCCCACAGCGCACGGAGCTGCGCGCTGCCGCGCGGAAAGACCTCGCCGACGAGCGGCACGACGGACGGGTAGGAGAGCAGCACCACCGGCACTGCGACGATCGCGGCGAACCAGAACTTGCGCATGAGCGCCCGGTACTCGGCCTGGCGCTCTCGCTGGCGCGCTTCGGCTCCGGTCTCCGCCGGCGCGATCGCCGTGACCGAAGAAGCGGTCGCGGCAGGTGGGTGCTCGGCGGCCGCGGGCGCGGCGAGCGGCGGGTCGGCGGCCGCAGGAGCGGCCGCGTGGCAGGTGGCGATCTGGTCGGTCATCGGTGAATCCCTGTCTGCGAGCCGTGCGCCGCGGGGTGTGCTGGCGGGTCGGCGCGGCGCACCCCGCCGACCCAGCGTCAGCATCGCGGCCGAACCTGAGAGGCACGTGACCGGCGCCTGAGACCGGACGGAGAAGAAGACGGCGGCCCGCCCTACGCGGCCCAGATGTCGTCGGCCATCTCAGTGGCAGCGCCCGCTCGTCCGGGGAGCGCTGCCGTCGCCAGATGCAGGCGCGGGATCGTCGTGCCCGCCGTGCCCGCCGTGGCCCCCGTGCCCGCCGTGGCTCATGAAGAGGTGCATCCCGAGACATGCCCCGACGGCGCCGAGCAGGAGGAACGTGGACGCGGGAACGCCCGCGACGAACAAGGCGCCGACGCCCACGATCGCGCCGCCGCCGAGCCAGACGCGACGATCGATCCGCAGCGTCGCCACGATGGCGGGCGGCATGGCGGGTGTCGGTTCGGTCGGCGCCACGGCGTTCCCCTCGAGCGTGGCGGTCTCGTAGGTGGCTCGGCCGTGGTGCGCGTCGGGCAGGGAGGCGTGTGTGGTCGTCATGATCAAGAGACCTCCTGGCGGATGAGTGACGATGCCGCGACGGGCCGCCGCGCGATGCCTGCCGCGAGGATCGCGAGCCCGGCGGCGCCAAGACCGAGACCGATCCACTGGGCGGCCTTGAGCCCGAGGAAGACCGGCGGCTCGTCGCGCAGGAAGAAGAGCGCGAAGCGGATGGCGCTGAGGTCGAACAGGTACGCGCCCGCGGTCGCGCCAGGTCCGAGCCGCTCGAGCCGCCCGCGTCCGGCCACGAGGGCGACGAGGAGGAGGCCGATCGCGAGCGAGAGCCCGCGGCGGCGGGCGAAGATCCCCAGGGCGATCGCGACGCCTCCGAGCTGCATGGCCACGGGGTTGACGTCGACGACGAAGGGCATGGCCGGCCTCGGCTCAATGCGACTCGGGGAATGCGCCAAAGAAGCAGGCGCTGATGGCCAACGAGGTGGCCAGCAGGACCATGACGAACCCCGCCAGCAGTGAGACGGCGCCCAGCGTCGGGACCGCAGCGGAGAACAACCCGGCCGCCAGGAGAACGAGCGCCGCGGCGGCAACGCCGACCCCGACGCGCAGCTGGCTGCGTCGGCCGCGCCCGCCGGGATGGCGCATCGTCCGCTCCTCAGTGAGCCGGATGAGGCCTCTGTAGACCCCCATCGCACAGGTGAAGCGGACTTCGCCAGGACCCTGCGCCGGGAGTTCGACGATCGTTGCGCCGTGCGGAGCGAGGTGGCGGTCGAGCCGAGGCGAAGAGAAGATCACCCGCTCCGAACACGCCGCGTCTTCGTCGCGGTGGAACACCAGGCGGAGGGGCACGCCGGCACGGGCCACGATGGTGCGGGGCCGGTAGCCGTCGCGCACCGTGATGTGGACGATCTGGAAGTCCGGTGCGACCAGGCGTGCCTGCGCGAACGGCTCCGTCATGCCACGGCCACTCCGCTCGCACTCGCCGTAGGGACGAGCGCGAGCGCCGCGCGTGGCGCTTCCGCGCCAGCCCGCGTGAACACCAGCGCGGCTCCGACGATCTCCACGCCCCCGGCCGGCAGCGACACGCCGGCCGGGCTGGGTCGAGCGAAGAGGATCTGGGAGCGGTGCTGGCTGAGCATGGCGGCAGTACAGCCGACCGAGGTGAGTCCTGGCTGAGTGCGACCTAATGATGTCGTGAGACACGAACCCGGCGGCCGCGGGCCATCCGTCGCGGCCCGACTCGTCTCAGGTCAACAGATCCTCGTCTCCGAAGGCTCGACGACAGCCGAGGCGCGGCCCGTGGCACCACGACGGTCGGTGCCGGGCCCCTCGCCCGGCACGAGACCGCGTCCTGCCCCCATGCACCTGTCACCCACGCCTGCTCCAGTGGCTCCGACGGCACGATACCTCTGGCCCCGGAGGCAGTGCCGGACGTCACGGCGCGCGCGAGCCGTCGCTCGGGCGAGCGCTCGGCCGGCCGCTGCCTACCGGGCGCTCGAACCGTGAGGCCTGGGTGAGCCCAGACCCGATGAGCGGGCCGAGCTGCGCCGACCCAGGGCGGCGGTCACGAGCGCGCCGACCTCGACCCGCTGGCTGGCCAAGGGCAAGCAGCTGTCGAGCTCAAGGTCCAGCAGGCGCATCAGCAGGGAGTCGAGCGATCCGCGCGCAGCGAGCACCTGGAGCGTCACCTCCTCGAACGGCCTCTCGCTCGCGATCATCGACGCGAGTGCATTCACCTGCCCGGCGACCCGCTGCGCGTGGCACACAGCAGCGCGCCGG
>JAJYNJ010000099.1 GCA_021786385.1 Chloroflexota bacterium | reverse complement strand
AGGCTTGGCCCACGTCCTGCACCGTGCCAAGGCGGCGCCCGTCGTTCCCGACGACGGCCCACCCTGCCTTCAGGTCGGCCATGCGCATCTGCTCTGAACCTCCGCGCAGCTCGATCGCGCCTACCGTGGATGAGCTGGGGCCGCACGTCCACACCGGCGGGCCATGGCGTGGGCCACGATGTGCTCACCCCCAGTATGCGTCTGTCGGGCCTCGCCATGACCGGCGGATCATCGGGAGCTCGCATCGAGGCTGCACACGGGTTACTGGACCGCGGCGGGGACCCCGGTGGACCCGGGGGCAGCGGCGCCTGGCCCCAGTTCTTCGTTGCGGCGCCTATCCCCGTGGTGAGTGGCTTCACGCCGAGCGCAGGACCGGCGGGCACCCTGGTCACGATCCGGTGGGGCGGTCGTGACGGTGGGCACCTTCGATCTCTGGGCCGGGCCCCCGACGGGGACCGCGACGCCCGCGGGCTGACCGAGACGCCCGACCCGTGCGGCGGCGCTGGTCAGGGTCGCACGAGGGTGAGGGAGCGCCAGGTGGCGACGTTGGGCCCCGGGGTGCGGGGCCCACCCTCCCACTGGGCCAGCACCAGGTAGAAGGGGCCGCTACCGACGGCCACGCCGCTCGCGCGGCCCAGCCGATCCCCGGCCGGATCGAGGACCGCGGCGCTCGCCGTCCCTTGAGCGTCGAGCACGAGCCGCAGCGTGTAGACGACGCCGAGCCGTGGCGCGGCCACCAAGACCGTGTCCCCAAGGTACTGACCGAGCCCGGCAGGGATCTGCGGCGCGGCGAGGCGGATCCCGTAGTAAGGCTGGTTGGCAGGGTTGAGGTTCCCGGCGATGTCGATGTACTCATTGGCCCGCGCGTTGATCAGGAAGAGCCCGAACGGGTTGCCCGAGGAGACGTTCGCGGCGACGCTTACGAGCAGCTCGAAGGGCGGCGCGAACACGGCCCGGGACTGCAGGCCGGTGAAGCGGAAGGGGCCGCTCGCCCCCGCGAGGACCATCCCCTGGCCGGTGAAGGCAAGGGAGGGGGCGACCGGCGTTTCGCCGAGTCTGGCCGCCATCGCGCGCAGGAGCGGAGTGCTGCTCGTCCAGATCGAGGGATCGAGGCCCCGATCCTGGTCGAACTGGTCGTTGAGGCCGGCCGCGAGGACCGCTGACGCACCCGGCAGGGCTGGCGAGCTCGCGGGGAGCGCGGTCGGCAGCGCCGGGAGCGTTACGTGCGGCATCGTGATGGCCCCCTGCGCGGGGCCCGGCTTGGGCCCGCCGGCGGCGTTGCGGAAGAGCAGCACGAGCACCATGAGCGACGCGACGAAGACCAGCCCCGCGATGATGAAGCGGCCCCACCCCGGTCGCGCATCCGCGCTGCCCGCCGGTGCAAGGCCGGTTCCTGGGGGCAGCGCGGACCAGTCCGCTGCGCTGCTCGGCCCAGGGGCCGACGTGGGCGCCGTCTCGACCACCACCGAGCCTGTGAGCTTGTCGTGCCACGCCTGGTGTGCTGGGTCCCAGAGGGGCCACAACACATCGAGCAGCCAGGGGAGGCCCAAGAGGAGCGGGAACGCCAACAGCCCCATGATGAGGATGCGCGCCGCGGCGCGCAGCGGGCCGATCGCTCCCCCCGTTGCCGCGTCGCGGGTGGCGATGCCGAGCGCGCGCTTGCCCAGGGTCTGCCCGCGGGCACCCCCCTCGAGGACGCCGGAATAGGCGAGCGTCACGACGAAGCTAAGCAACGCCACGGCGAGCATGGCGCCCATGAGTGACGAACTGCAGGCCGCGAGCGCACTCTGGTCCGCCTGAGGCGCGGCGGCGATGCATCCCGAGACCGCGTTGCTCACCAACGGCCAGGCCACCAACCCGAGCACGACGCCGAGCGCCGTCGAGTCGATCAGATAGGCGGCGACGCGCTTCCACCAGGGGGCGAGGCGCCAGCCTTGCGGACCGCCGCGGGCGCTCGCGGGCGAACCGCCGAGGTCAGCTGGAGCGCCCTGCGGATTCCGCGGCACCGGGTCAGGCCAGGGCGGCATCGTGCCCTCCGGTTCGCGGGAGCCTCAGCACCGGATCTCCACCGCGCGATCGCTCCCGCCGACGGTTTCCCCGTTCGGGAGCACCACCCAGACGTCGGCGCCGCGACAGCGAAGCGCGGATGGCACCGTGCCCACGATGGTGGTGTCGGTCCAGGAGCGGATCTGGGCGTCGACGGTGATCGTGGGGCACCCGGGGCCCGTTGCTCCTCTGCAGGCGCGGAAGAGGACGAAGCCAGGCGAGGTCCCAAGGTGCGTCCCGCGCACGGTGAAGGTGGCGCCGGGCGCCACCACGTACGGGGTCAGCGACGTGACCCAGGGCACGATGCCTGCAGACGGGGTCGCTCCCGCGCTCGGCGTCGGCGGCGCGATCGGCGGGGCCATCGGGTGGCAGTGGTCGCAGCCGCCCCCGCCACCCACGATGTCGGTGATCTGCATGCTCAGCACCGAGCGTGCCACGTTCACCACCGTGCCGGCCCCCGAGTCGAGCGCCGCAGCATACGGATCGACGAGGATCTCGATGCTCCGGCCGCCCCAGACAAGGCCGCTCCAGGTCACGGTCGTGACGTTGTAGGTGCCGCTCAACGTGTTGAGGAAGCCGAGCACCGTGCCCGCGTCGTTGAGGGCATCCAAGGTCTGGGTGAAGACCTGCGCGCCAACCGAGGCGGCTTCCTCGGCATCGAAGACCGGGATCGCCACCGAGAGCGAGTTGAGACAGCTCGCAAGCTCGTTCGACTGCTGTTGGTCGCCCGCCGGGTAGTCTGGCGGGTAGTCCTCATTGAGCGGGTACTCCTCGTAGATGATGAGGGGGGCGCAGCTCACCCCGATCGCGCTCACGCCGCCGGGTTCATCCTGGGTGGCGAGCGTGGCGGTGACGGTGATCGCGGAGGCCGAGCCCGCCGGTGCCCGAGCGGTGTACTTCGTCCCGAGCCATTGGTCCGCTTCGACACCGGCGATCCCGGTCGCGGCGGTGGCGTTGACGAGCACCCCCTCGGGACTCGCCGAGACCCATCCCGAAGCGGTCCCGGGCGTGCAGACTTTCTGACCCAGGACCGTCGTGCAGTTGTAGTAGGTCTGGACGTTCGACGTCCCCACGATGCTGAACTGGGGGTTGCCCGGGCCGCCGTAGGTGGTGGTGACCGAAGTGCCGCCCGCCGCGGCGAGCCGAAACGGGGCGCCACCAGCGGCGCTCGGAGCCCCCGCAGCCGCGTCGAGGAGCGGCACCGGCAGGAAGGCGCCGGTCGCGCCCGCCCCCGGGGTGGGCAGCGGCCCGACGAGGAGCCTCGGCGCCGGCAGCCCGAGTGCGGGGAGGTCATGGGCGGCGAGGGCCGCTCGCTCAGCTTGGGCGTGGGCCAAGAGCGCGCGCACCACCTCTGTGCGCGTGGCGTCGGGCACGCTGTTCCAGGCCGCGGGGTCCTGTACCAGAAGCGGGGTCCCGTCGAACACCAGCGGCTGCATCCCGGCTGGCAGGGGCCCCGGGATCCCCACCAGGGCGCTCGGCCCGGACGGGGCCGCCGTTCCTCCTGGGCTCGGTGTCGCGCCTGGCCGCGCACAGGCAGCCAGAAGCGCACTGACCACGAGCGCGCAGGCACCCAGCCCTATCCGCCGGTGGCCCGCTGGCCTCCCCCCTGGCCGGCCGCCCCGGAGGCGATGCAGCCCCCCGCCGGATACGAACCTGGCGCGCACCCGTGCGCTTCCTCACCGGTGTCACTCGGTAAAGCGCAAGTATATCGCGGGCCTCGGGATCACGGGCGCCGGCCATTCTGGCAGCTGCCGCGGGACCTGGCCACCGACCATCGCCACCCGCCGCGCCGCGCGGCTGTTGGTTGCGGGTATCTGACCGGGGACCGTGGGAGCCACCCACCCGGGGTCCCGTATGACGCGCGCGGATCAATATGCACCGTCGCGGCCCGGCGGGCGTCCCCGCCCTTCACCAAAAGCTGCTCGGGTTGTGCCCCGTACCGAGGCGGCAAGCCCAGCATCCGCTGCGCCGAGCTCGACCAGGCCACGACAGGCTGACGCTCATCGGTCACAAGGAGCCGGACGAGGCGCTGGTGGGGAGGGCGAGCCGACAGTCCAATCAGACCCATGCGGGCACCGCCGACGAGAGCGCGGTCGAGGAAGTGGGAGAGTAGTGCTCGACGTCAACGCCCGCGCTACTGCGACAATGCCGGCGCCTCACCGACCACAAGGAGATCGCGACGATGCGTGACGAGCCCAGCCCCCCAGCGTCATCAGCGCCCCGGACCACTCGACGACGAAGGTTCAAAGCGCGGGATCTCCCGATGCCGGAAGGGGGCAGACTCGTCCTCCATGTCGATGGCGTGATCAGCCAGCTCGACACCACAGGCGGCACGCAGCACGTTTGGGCTCCCGAGGACCCCGAGTGGGCGCGCCACGCGATCCGCTTCGGGTTGCGCGTCCAGGTGTCCACCGTCCCGCCCACCGGCCGAAGGGTCGACGCCAGCCGGCCGCCACGCAGGTAGCCCCGAGGCGGGGCTCCCACCCGCTCGCTTGCCTCCCGCGGATGCATCGCCCGCCCGACAGCCCTGGGCCCCGGCGATGCGGATCGGCCGCCCGTCGCCGCGGGCCTCCACAGCACCGATCGCCAGCCGTGCGGAACCGAGCGGCCCCGCCCGCCGCATCACCCGAAGGCAGCCAGATGACGGCGCATCGCGGAGCGCGCTTGGCGGAGAAGTGTCCGTACCAGCCGGGCGCCACGAGCATCCAGGAGGCCCGGCCCCCGGGATGCGTCCCACACGCGGGCCGCGCCGACCGATCAGATCAGCCCTTCTTGCGCGGCGCGCTCGCGGAGGGCGCGACGGCCGGCTCACCGGTGGCCGGGGCGCCCTGCACGACTTGGGCCTGCTTGGTCTTCTTGTTCTGCTTGGTCTTCTTGTCCTTCTTCTTGGCCATCACCAGCTCCTCTCTTCGGCGGTCGGTTTGGCGCGCCGGCGCCATCCGATTGAGCCGCAAGTGTAGGCGCACTGCGCCTCTCGGCCGCCCACCGACGCGCCCCTCCTGCCGCGGTCCGTTGGCCGGGCGGGGTGGGATCGTCGCAGACGTCGCGGCTACGTGACCACCAGCGGCGCGCGGCCACCCCGCTCCACACGAGCTCGACCACCCCGAAGGGCCACGCGCCCTGCAGGAACCCGTAGGCGGACGACGCGAGGCACGCCCCGGCGAAGGCGAGGACGAACCGGGGCGACCGGGGCTCCAGTGCGTAGAAGAGCAGCATGGCGCCGACAGCCAGTGCCCCGAAGGCTGCGAGCGGGGTCATCGCAGACAGTGTAGGGTCCGACCTCTTGGGGCTGCGCCGCGCTGGCCGTGGCCGTTTCCTCTCCGGCGACGCCGGACGCTGATGCCGTCCGTCGCCCACCTGCGCCTCCTGCCGGCGCTCTGGGCCGATGGCCCGCTCTGGCGGGCGGGGGCCCTTGCGCGACATCCGGGACGTGCAGCAAGCTTTCCTCGTGCAGTTGCGCTTCCGTGCGTGCTCCGCTCCTCTCCCGTCAGGCCCGCATCAGCCTGCAGTCCGGATCGTGGTCGACGCCGCCCGCTCGGCTGGGCTGGGCTGGGCTGTCTCACGCGTGATACACTGGGCCGCATGGCAGAGGTGACGATCAGAGAGTTGCGCAATCGCGGCGGCGCCATCGTGGACCGTGTCGCGGCCGGAGAGCGCTTGACGGTGACCCGGGATGGACGACCGGTGGCGGAGCTCCGGCCGTATCGGTCGACGCCGCTGCCGGCCGCCGTCCTCCTTCGCCGATGGCGGCGCCTGCCGATCCTTGACGCCGGACTGCTTCGCGGTGAGGTCGACGCCATCATCGATCCGCGTCTGTGACCACGCGCCCCACCGGCCTGCTCGACACGAGCACGGTCATCCTGCTGCCTCGCCTTCGCGATCCCGGTGGACTGCCCGACGCCCCGCTCATCTCTGCGATCACCCTCGCGGAGCTGTCGGTCGGTCCGCTCGTGGCGACGACAGACGCCGAGCGGGCCGCCCGACTTGCCCATCTCCAACAGGCCGAGGCCGACTTCGAGCCCCTGCCGTTCGACGCCGATGCCGCCCGCGCCTTCGGCCAGGTCGCCGCGTCGCTCCGGCGGCTCGGACGCAAGCCGTCGGCCCGTGCCTACGACGCGATGACCGCCGCGATTGCGATCGCCAACGGCCTACCCCTGTACACCTGCAACCCGGACGACTTCATCGGTATCGAAGGCCTGGATGTCGTCGCCGTCGCGCACCCGGACGAGCGGCCGTCGACGGGCGTGGAGCGCTGGTTGCCCAGCTCGACTGCCTGACGGTGGACGATCCACGTGGCGGTCAGGCCCACAGGGTCGAGATCGGCGCGGCGAGGAGCCGATCGCCGAGGCGGTACGCGCGCGGACCCGTGTGAAGCACGATCCCGGCCACGAACGCCTCGGGGTACCGGTCCCGAAGCGAGGCCAGGTGTCGCGCGCTCTCGCCAGTCGGGGCGGCATCGGCCTTGACCTCGATCCCGACCAGGCGGCCGCCTCCCAACTCGGCAAGGAGATCGACCTCGAACCGGCCCTGCTGCTGGCGCACGTGGTACAGGCGCGGGCGCGTGGCCGCGCTCGCGAGCTCGGCGCGGAGCTGGGCGACAACGAACGTGTCGAGCAGCCGCCCGAGCAGATCGCCGTTCCGCAGGACAAGGTCGACGTCGACCCCCAGTACGGCGCCGGCCAGACCGGGATCGACCACGTATCGCTTGGGGGACAGGACCAGTCGCTTGAGACGGTTCGAGGTCCAGGCGGGCAGCGCCTCGATGACGAGCAGGTTGACGAGCAGACGCTCATAGGCGAGCGCCGTCTTGCGGTTGATCCCCGCCGCCTCGAACAGCGTCCGGTCCTCGACGATCCCGGCGGTGTTGAGGGCGAACGCCGCGAGGTAACGGCGCAGGCGCGCGGGGTCCCGGCCGCCGTCGACCTGTTCGGCGTCGCGCGTGAGCAGATGCTCGACGTAGCTCTCGAGCCAGCGGCGACGCGACGCCGCGGCCAGGAACAGGGCGGGCTCCGGGAAGCCGCTCCGCAGCAGCAGTTCGACGTAGCCGCGGAGATCGGGCGTGTCGGCGGCCGGGCCGAGGTCGTCGCCCGCGGCCACCCGGTCGAAGAACGGGACGAAGGAGCCCACGCCGAGCTGTTCCCGGATGGTCATGCCGGACATCGGGATCCGCGTGAGTCGCCCGGTTCCCGGCCACAGCTCGCCCTCGAGATCGCCCCGGACCGACCCGGTGATCAGGTACCGGCCCGGCTCGGGTCGCGCGTCCACGGCACGTTTCACGGCGCCCAGGACGCCCGGCACCGCCTGCCACTCGTCGAGCAGGACCGGCTCGGGCAGCCCGCGCAGCGCCGCGTCTGGGTCGGCGCGGAACGCCACGGCTTCCGCCTCGCGGTCAAGGCGCACCACGGTGGCGGCCCGTCGGGCAGCGGTCGTGGTCTTGCCGGTCGCTCGCGGACCGGTGATGAACAGCGCCGGCAGTTCGGTCAGGAGCACATCGAGCAGGCGGTCGACGAGGCGCGGGCGGTACTCCATGATGGACCCAAGACTACCACTCTGCCGCGGTGTGCAGTACCACTCTCCCGCAACTCCTGGTACCGCTCTGCCGCAGCAGGGTCACTCGGCTCGCACCCGACCCCCACGGCGCCCCTGGAGATCAGGGCGCCGCGATCCGAGCGACGGGCGGCATCGTTCCTCCCGGGCAGCCGGGCGGCCCATTGCCCGCACGGTTGGCGCCAGCAAACGGATCTCTTCCTGTCGGGTTTCGGCGTCGTCCTGCCGTCCGTGTCTGGCCCTGACACCGGGACACGCAGGTCGGTCGGTGCGACATCACGCCACCGCGCCGGAGCCCGTCGGCCCGCCGGCAAGCACGAATGCCTAGAACGACTGTTCTGGTCGGGGCGAGACGAGTCGCGACGACGATAACCATGTCATCGTCTTGACTTCACCCCTACCTCCGCCTCTTGGAGTGGTCGACGAGCGTTGTCGTGCCCTGCTCTGGCTCGGCCGCAGCAGACGCCTGCTGCGCGGGGTTGCTGCGCTACCGGCGGCCCGCCAACCTGCAAGTCAACCGAATCGACGTCCGCCACGCGACCGATGAGCCACCGGCCTCAGGACCGCCGGGCGCCGTCGCTCGGCTCTTCCTGCAGCGTGTTTGGCTGCGCACCGCCCCAAAGCGTGTTCGGCGCGGGAGGCACGACGGGCGCCTCGATCCCCCCGGGCTGTGGCGCTGGTGGCGTCGCGGTCGTCGCCTTGGGCTGCGCCTCCGCCGCAGGCTGCATCCTCGTCGGCGTGTCGACGTGCGTCGCCTGCGGGAATTCACCCGTGGCCCTGCGGAACTCCCGCATCGCCTCACCGATCCCCCTTGCCAACCTCTGGCAATTTGCCTGGACCCAGCACGATCAAGACGACAATCAGGAGCAAAACCAAGTGCCACGGCTGAATTGCACCCATCGTCGAATCTCCTCCGTTGGGCCCGCGGCCGAGCGACCGTCTACGCAACGCAACGAGATCCGCTAGGCGGGGATCGCCCCAGGCGCTCAGGCCCGCCGAAACGATCGGTCCGCGGACCGCTCACCTCTCAGTGATCATCACGGCGTTCGGCGTAAGCCCACCCATGGCAAGGTTGAGGACGGCTGCCGGGGCCGTCCCGTGGCCGGCCTGGAACACCTCTTGCGGGTAGTCGGCGGGCGTCAGCAAGACGGCTGCCCGATCGTTCGAGAGCTCCGCCCACAGGAAGTACCCGGGCTTGCCCTGCGGCACGGCCAGGAGCGTGTGCGTCGCGCCCGTGGCCGCGTCCACGATCGAGATGCGGTTTTCCAGCGCTGACCGTGGGAGCCCGCGTCCCTGGCCGGTGGCGTTGCCAGCGCCTGTCTGCATAACGATGCGCGACCCGTCGCTCGTGAAGTAGGCGCCCTGGAGAAGGACGTCGGGGATCGTCCAGGCGGGGCGCCCCGTTGCCAGGTCGTAGCCATACAGGTTGATCGTGTCGGTCGTCACGAAGAGCCGGTCGCTCGTGAGCTGCGCGACGCCCTTTACCTCGAAGCGGCTGTGAGAGCCCGAGGGAAGGCGGATGACGTCCACCGAAGAGGTCGCCGTCATGGTCCCCACCTCGGCGACGAGTGTCTGCCCGCTCGGGCTCAGGACGAGGGCGTTACGTTCGACATCGGGTGCGGCCAGGGTCGTCACCGCCCCGGTGGTGAGGTCGAGGGCATACACGCCGCTCGGGCTGGTCGCAGCGTCTGGCTGCATCAGGAAGTAGGCGGCCGAAGACCCGAGCACGGCATGCGAGATGAGGGCTCCGGCGTGCTGGTAGCGGGCGACCACGGCGCCGGTTGTCAGGTCGCGCACGATCAGCGTGTCGCGAGTCGTGCCGTGCACCACGACCGAGGCCACACGCCCGTCAGCAGCGTCAAGAGGCCATTCCCCAGCGGGCAGCGTAAGGTGCGCGCTGTTGTCGAGCGTGCCTGCCGCGTAGGGCGCCACGGCCTCGGAACCCAGCTCTACCCACGTCTTGTTGGTCAGGCCTTCGGGCAGGGACGACGTCGGCGCCAGCGACGTCGTCCCTGTGGATGCCGTGGATGCCGCTGAACCAGCCGCAGCGGTGGTCGACGAGGGTTCTTGCGATTGCGCGGTTATAGGCGAGCTACGTACCGACGACGGCTGGGCGGTCGGTCCAGCGGCTGCGGAACACCCCGTGACAGCTAGGCCGGCCATCATTGCCAAGGCCAGCAGCGAGTGCCAACGCTTCCAGTTGACCAAGCCCATCAACCTGAAGCTCCTTCTGGGCTAGGCCCGACACTTTACGGATAAACGTCCGGATCGTGGCGCGAGGCGTGCGTACACGTCTAGCCGCTGTCGGCTGACGGCCGTTGCTCAGAGCGTCAGGGGCGGGACCTCGGGGAAAGGTGGGAGCAACACGGGCTGCGGAACCACGGCGTCGAGAACGAGATGTGGTACCGCCTCCAGGGCGAAGTCCATCGCCCGTTCCATGTCAGCTGCGGCACGTGAGTGCTGACGGTCCAGCGCGCCGGCCCACTCGGCCGGGTGGTAGCGGGCAAGCATCGAGAGGCCGAAGAGCAACGCCCACCAGGTCATCAAGGGAGACGGCGGCGGCTCGACACCGGTCAGAGCCGGCCGCAGCCAGCGGCGACCGACCCAGCGGTACTCGGGCGCGATGGCATCCAGCGCGTCCCGCGACGGCCGCGGCCGATCCGTGGCGAACCGGTCGCGCAGCAGCAGCACCATGAGCGACTCCCCCGGGCCGTTGGCGACCACTCGAGATGCTCGCCTGCCGCGGAGATGGGGGGCAGCCGGAACTCCGCCTCTACCGCGGCGGGATACGCCTGCAACAGCCCCTTGACCTGCTCCACATCCGAGACCTCGTCCCGATTGATCGCCACCCCGACGCGGAGCCACTGCCGCCCGTCCATCGAGATCCTCTCTGGGTCGGGGCTCGAGAACGGCGCGACATACAACGCCCGGCGCCATTCGTGTCCCCGCAGGGATCGAAGCGGTAGAAGTGGTGTAACGCGCGCCCGTGGTGGCGAACGCTGAGACGTCGGCCACCGCGGAGCCGCAGACTCGTCGGTTGACGACCAAGTCGATCGACGAAAGGAGCACCACGATGGCCGAGGGGCCAAGCATGACCGCAGCCGAGCGCGTCGCCAAGACCCTCCTCGACGAGCACGCCGACATCCTCCGCGAGGCGGTGACGGCCGTCGTCGCCCAGCTGATGGAGGCCGAGATCAGCACCGAGATCGGGGCGGGCTATGGCGAGGTGTCGGCGGCGCGCCTGACCCACCGCAACGGGTATCGTCCGCGGCCCTGGGAGACCCGGGTGGGCGAGATCGAGCTGCTCATCCCGCGCAAGCGCTCGGGCGAGGCGTACTTCCCCTCGTTCCTCGAGCCGCGGCGACGGAGCGAGCAGGCCATCGTGGCGGTGGTCATGGAGGCCTACGTCAACGGCGTGTCCACCCGCAAGGTCGACCGCCTCGTCGAGCAGCTCGGGATCCACGGCATGACGAAGGACCGGGTGTCCGCGCTGTGCCGGGCGCTCGATGCCCAGGTCGCCGCGTTCCGCAGCCGGCCGCTCGAAGGCGCCTATCCGTACCTCTGGCTGGATGCCAAGATCGTCAAGGTCCGGAGCCGCGGCCACGTCTATCCCAAGGCGCTCGTGGTCGCCTATGGCGTCCACGAGTCGGGCCGCCGGGAGGTGATCGGCCTCGACATCGGGGAGACCGAGTCGGAGTCCTTCTGGGTCGCTTTCCTGCGCTCGCTCCGGGAGCGCGGGTTGGCGGGCGTCCGGCTCGCCATCAGCGACGAGCACACTGGGGTCAAGCACGCGATCGCCCGGATCCTCGCCTGTCCCTGGCAGCGCTGCACCGTCCACTATGCCGACCTCCCGATTATGCCGATCTGGGGCCTCGAACCGGCCGCGGCCTGAGGGATCGGGCGCGGTGAGGTCGGCATAATCCTGGCGCCCCGAAGGACCCTCTCCTTCCGCATCAATGAAG